>CAXMNA010000053.1:0-105167 GCA_964194715.1 uncultured Gammaproteobacteria bacterium | reverse complement strand
CACTTGTTGTGCCGAAATTCTAATCTATTTTGCAACCGCCTATTACTGCTGAAAGCAGGCTAATCTTTGACGTTGGATATTGCACCTACCCAGAGATTGGGAGGACCACGAGGTTAATGTATGACCAGTACTTCCAATCATTCCATAAGCATTGGGTATAGGGTTCATCCAGCCGGTGCATGTGCGAAATGGCTGGGCGGTCGTGCCATCTTCGTTTGTGCCCGTCCAAAAAGGATTTTGTGCTACAGTTTTGCCGGTGGGATCGATGTTGATAAAGTGTTGGATGGATCCGTCCGTTAGATCGGTATAATTTTCGGCGATCTTGGTTCCGTCGGGCAGCAGGTAAGGATGGGAAGATTTGGTGAAACGACTGTTGGGACTATTTGTTCCGTCGGATAGCCAAGCCATATAAGTTCCGGAAGGAACAATCGATGCCGGGCCGTCCGCCTCCGCCTGACATTTGGCGTCGGCTCCCTTTAGACCGCCAAGATTGCCCTTGAAACTCACACTGGTGACGAAAATGGTCTTTTCATTGCCGTCGTTAGATGCAGGCACAGCACAGGCTGCGAGTAACGCAGCGGCGAAAGTCGTGGTTATCAGCTTTTTCATGAGGCCCCCATTGTTAGTTCTTAGTCTTAGAGATACAAACACTATGTTACTCGCGTGCTAACCACAGACTATCGCTTCTCTTTATACCTATCGTGCCGAGATAAAAGTAATGTATTCCATTTAGCCAGCGCCGAGTGTCTCAGTTGGGTCGATAGCAGACCCCCATTTTTAAATTACGAGCGTCTGCTTTTGGGAAAACCATAGTTCTGCGATTGAACCATTAAAACTGCAAATGATGGATCATGTATAGGCCATCAACATGACCATTGTCAGATGGATTGAGTAGACTTGGCACATCAAAAGTAGATTAAATTAGGTTTTTTGTTTAACCGGACGTGGATGCCGAGGACTATAAGGCTGCTTAGGTATTTTGTTTCGGTTATATTTTACCTCCAGGTTCTTCGACGGCGCTGAATATTAGTGTATATAGAAGCAAGTCCGTACACTATTCCGTACACTTGGTAATTTTATCATACAAAAAGGCCTTAAGTATTCGATACTTAAGGCTTACATTTGGCGGAGAGCGAGGGATTCGAACCCCCGGACCCTTTCGGGTCAACGGTTTTCAAGACCGCCGCATTCGACCACTCTGCCAGCTCTCCTGATATAACGTATTGTATTTACCTAAATAGCGTGACTTACGTGAGTGCCGAGCCTTTCACCCCCACGCAACGCGGGCGTATTATAATCGTTTCAGGCTACTAGTCATTAGCAAATTGAACAAAACCTGCTTGAATTTCGCTTTTCTGACCACAGATATAAGCAAGTCAGACAATGCTGTAGTCAGCTTTTAACCCTACTCTTTAAGGGCTTGCTATAGGTTGATCATGAACTTAAAATGACACGCGTTGGTCTATACTAGACAAAATTAAGTAACGGAGATAGTAATGCAATTGAATACTGCTGTAACCCGCTCTCAAGAAGCGATATTGTCAACCAATAAGGTCATCAAGAACACCTACATATTGTTGTCGATGTCGCTGCTGTTCAGTGCTTTCGCCGCATATTTAGGCGTTATTACGGGAATTGGCCACGGGGCGGCACTGGTCGCTAGCATCGCCGGCATCGCGATGCTCTGGTTTGTGTTACCACGGACTGCTAATTCTGCTGCCGGCATTCCTGTATTGTTCGGGATTACTGGTTTACTTGGATTTGGTTTGGGCCCGGTGCTCAATTATTACCTGGCGGTTAATCCGAGTATCGTTATGACCGCTCTTGGCGGCACTGGCGCAATCTTCCTGGGCCTCTCAGGTTATGCCTTGACCACACGCAAGGATTTCAGCTTCCTCGGTGGTTTCGTCATGGTCGGTATGCTGGTTGTACTCGGCGCGGCTGTATTAAATATTTTCCTGGGCATCCCGGCATTGTTCCTCGCGGTCAATGCTGCGGTGGTGATGATTATGAGTGCTTTCATCCTGTGGGAAACTTCGAATTTGATCCACAACGGTGAGGCCAATTACATCATGGCAGCCGCGGGCTTGTTTTTATCGATTCTAAACATGTTTCAGGCCCTGCTGCACTTGCTGGGAGCTTTTGGTGGCAACGACTAATACCTGCCGTCACGTTTAACTAATAAGCCCCGTTCGCGGGGCTTATTTTTTTCTGGAGATTTAAGTGGACTGGTTGAAAATTGGCTCAGCACTGTTCCTGGTAGCGATGATTATTTTTCTCTTCCCCCGCGCCAAGCATGCAATTGAAAATTCGCCCAAGGGAAGCATGAAAGACTGGATGGGTTATATTGTGCCGATGTCAGTGGTTATTTTATTTATCATCCTGCTGATCGCGCTGGTTTAGCCATATTCTCTCGGCAAGCGCCAGGTCCCCAGGTGAGGTAATCTTGAAGTTGTCACCATCCCCCGGCACCAGCATGGGTGCATAGCCCATCATTTCGATTGCCTGGGCATCATCGGTAATCACCAGATTTTCATCGATGACTCTTTTGAGTGCATTAAGCAGGGGCTGTAAGTGAAAAGCCTGGGGTGTTAAGGCGCGCCACAATCTGTCGCGAGACAGTGTACTGGCAATCTCAAGATTATCGTTTTGCAGCTTCAAGGTATCGGTAACTGGCGACGCCAGTATCGCCCCTGCCGCATGTTGCCTTGCGGCATCGATAACGTCGCTGAGATCCCGGTGGTTGACCAGGGGTCGAACCGCGTCGTGAACCAGCGCAATAGCATCATTTCCGATTCGATATTGCAGAGTAGTAAGTCCGCTATAGACTGAATCGTGGCGTTCTTTCCCTCCGGTAGTGGTAAAAATAGGCTTCTCCGCAAGATAGCCAAGCGCCTCCCAGCTGCTGTCGTCTTCCCGCAACACGACTACTGCACCATCAATCTCAGGGTGTGATAACAGTCGGTCGAGGCAATGTTCAATCACTGTTTTGCGCTGGAAAGAGAGATACTGCTTGGAGATGTCACTCTGCATTCGAAGACCTGTACCAGCAGCCGGAATTACAGCCCAGACGGGAATGCTATTGCCCATCAGCAGTCCCACCATCTTCAGGAATGAGCTGGATAAAGGTTTCTCCTTGTTTGATCATGCCAAGATCGTTGCGCGCTTTTTCTTCAAAGGCATCGAGGCCATTTTGCAGATCAAGCACTTGCGCCTCGAGAATCTTATTGCGCCTCTCAAGCTCATGTAATCTTTGTTTCTGGAACTCAAGTTCGCGCGTGAGTTGCACGACTTCTGACAAGCTGCCGTCACCGAACCATAATTTATATTGCAAGCCGATGAGTACCAGGATTAATATGGTAATCAGAATCTTCATCGGTTCACTGGCTGTACCCTAGAGGTTTTTAAAAGCCGACTTTCCCGGAAATCTTGCGGCTTCACCCAACATCGACTCGATACGCAGCAACTGGTTATATTTTGCAACTCGATCCGAACGCGACAGGGAGCCGGTTTTTATCTGGCCGGCACCGGTTGCAACCGCCAGGTCGGCGATGGTGACATCTTCGGTTTCGCCTGAACGATGCGAAATAACTGTTGTATAGCCTGCTTCATGCGCCATCGAAATTGCATCCAGGGTTTCACTCAAAGTGCCGATTTGATTGAACTTTATCAGGATGGAATTTGCTATTCCCTGCTCGATTCCCCGCGACAGGATGTTGGTATTGGTTACAAACAAGTCATCACCGACCAGCTGAATTTTGTTACCCAGTTGCTCGGATAGAACGGCCCATCCTTCCCAGTCACCTTCATCCATACCATCTTCAATACTGATGATCGGGTATTGATCCACCCAGGCTGACAGGTAGTCGGCAAATCCTGCAGCATCAAATGAACGACTTTCCGATGCTAGTACATATTGCCCGGATTCATAAAACTCGGAACTGGCGACATCGAGACCAAGACAAATATCACCACCTGCCTGGTAACCTGCCTTATCAATCGCAGTTAATATCACTTCGATTGCTTCTTCGTTGGAAGATAAATCAGGTGCAAAGCCCCCTTCGTCCCCAACCGCGGTGTTCATTCCTTTAGCGGCTAACACTGATTTCAAAGCGTGAAATACTTCCGCTCCATAACGCAATGCCTCGCTGAAGCTTGGTGCACCGACCGGTAAAATCATGAATTCTTGCATATCAACGCTGTTATCGGCATGTGCGCCACCATTGATAATATTCATCATCGGTACCGGTAGCAGGTTGGCATTTTCTCCTCCCATGAACCGAAACAACGGCTGACCCGCATCGAGCGCGGCCGCTTGAGCATTGGCCAGCGATACCGCGAGTAATGCATTGGCACCAAGATTACTTTTGTTATCGCTGCCATCGAGATCGATCATCGCTTGATCGAGCCCGGCTTGATCATTGCAATCGCGTCCTACGGCAACACCGGTTAATTCGTTGTTGATGTGTGACACCGCCTTGGTGACGCCCTTGCCGAGATAACGGTTGTTATCCCCATCGCGCAACTCGATAGCCTCGCGTTCACCGGTGGAAGCACCGGAAGGTGCTGCTGCACGGCCAGTTACGCCGCTTGCCAACGTCACTTCGGCCTCGACGGTTGGATTTCCGCGGGAGTCCAGAATTTCTCGACCGAAGATCTTGCTAATGTCGGACATTTTTACTCCAGGTTTTCCTTAGTTCACTTTCAGCAATTCGTTTTCGGCCATGGCAGATCCCTTGGTGGCTTGATCCAATGCAGTCAACACTTCGAGTAGGGATTGCATTTTAGCCAGCGGCCAGGCATTGGGGCCGTCGCTAAGTGCCTTGTCAGGGTCTGGATGAGTTTCCATAAATACTCCGGAAACACCTGCTGCCACTGCAGCTCTCGCAAGTACCGGTACAAACTCGCGTTGCCCGCCCGAGGAGCTACCCTGCCCGCCCGGCAACTGCACCGAGTGCGTGGCATCAAAAACAACCGGGCATCCGGTTTGCCGCATAACCGCAAGTGAGCGCATATCCGACACCAGATTGTTATAACCAAAACTAGCGCCACGTTCACAAACCATGATTTGCTGGTTTCCGGTCTCCTGTGCCTTGTTGACTACCTGTTGCATATCCCACGGGGAAAGAAATTGACCTTTTTTAATATTTACCGGTTTTTGTTGGGACGACACGCTTTGAATAAAATTGGTTTGCCGGCATAAAAAGGCCGGGGTTTGCAACACATCTACGACACTGGCCACTTCTTCGAGCGGGGTATCTTCATGCACATCGGTAACCACCGGTACTCCCAGGCTAGCGCGCACTTTTTCGAGTATCGCGAGCCCCTTTTCTATCCCGAGGCCACGAAAACTTTTACTACTGGAGCGGTTGGCCTTGTCGAAAGACGACTTGAAAATAAAGGGAATATTTAAAACCTTGCAAATTTGCTGTAATTCCCCTGCCGTATCCAGTGCCAATTGCTCCGACTCGATCACGCAGGGCCCGGCCATCAAAAATAACGGTCGATCCAGTCCTACCTCGAAATCACACAGCTTCATTTGACCGGGCCTTGTGATACTCGCCTGCTGCGGTGATAAAACTGTTGAACAAGGGGTGGCCATCACGCGGCTGTGAAGTAAATTCCGGATGAAATTGACAGCCTATAAACCAGGGATGGTCGGAAAGTTCGACCATTTCAACCAGTTCATTGTCGACTGAAAGTCCCGATATAACCAATCCCGCATCCTGCAGTTTCTGTAGATAATTGTTGTTGAATTCGTAACGATGTCGATGTCGTTCGTTGATCTCCTCGTGGCCGTAAGCGCGCCGGGTCCTGGTTCCGGGGACCAGTTTGCAGGTTTGAGCACCGAGACGCATGGTACCGCCAAGGTCGGTATTTTCATCACGAGTTTCAACCGAGCCATCGCGCTCCACCCATTCGGTTACCAGCGCGATTACCGGGTCCGGAGTCTTCGGATTAAATTCGGAGCTATGGGCCTTGCTAAGCCCAAGAACATTACGCGCGTATTCGATAACGGCAACTTGCATGCCAAGGCAAATACCAAGGTAAGGTACATTATTGGTACGAGCGTAGTTGGCCGCTGCGATCTTACCCTCGATACCGCGGCTACCGAAACCACCAGGCACGAGTATCGCATCCAGATCCTTAAGTGCATCGATTCCATCGCTTTCGATAATATCGGAATCAATTTTAACGATATTGACCTTGGTGCGAGTGTGAAGACCGGCATGAGCAAGCGATTCATTTAGCGATTTGTAGGCATCGGTATGCTCCACATACTTACCGACAAAACCGATAGAAACTTCTTTATCAGGGTGTTCCATTGCCTCCACTACCCTGTCCCAACCGGACAGATCCGCAGGTGGCAGGCTTAACGAGAAATGTTTGGCTACGATATCGTCGAGACCCTGCTCGTGAAGCTCACGTGGTAACTTGTATATATGATCAACATCAACCGCAGAGATTACGGCTTCCTCTGCGACGTTGGTAAACAAGGCGATCTTGCGACGTTCCTCGACAGGGACAGGTCGATCGGCACGGCATAACAGGATATCGGGTTGAATTCCGATCGACCGCAATTCCTTGACCGAATGCTGGGTCGGTTTAGTCTTGATTTCACCTGCTGCCGGCAGATAAGGGATTAGGGTCAAATGCACGTAGAGTACGTTTTCGTGGCCAAGCGCAAAACCCATTTGCCGAATGGCTTCCAGATACGGCAGGGATTCGATGTCACCCACGGTACCACCGATTTCGACCAACACAATATCAGCCCCATTGGTGCTATTGAGCACCGAATTCTTGATTTCATCGGTAATATGCGGAATAACCTGTACCGTGGCACCGAGATAATCTCCGCGACGCTCTTTGGCAATTACATTTTCGTAAATTCGGCCCGTGGTGTAATTGCTGCTCTTAGAGCAGTGAATTCCAACAAAGCGCTCGTAGTGCCCCAGATCCAGGTCAGTTTCGGCACCATCATTGGTAACATAGACCTCCCCATGCTGGAATGGACTCATGGTCCCCGGGTCGACGTTGATATACGGGTCGAGCTTGATCATATTGACACTCAACCCACGCGACTGGAGTAAGGCACCCAATGAGGCAGATGCAATGCCCTTGCCCAGTGATGAAACAACACCACCAGTAATAAATATGAATCGGCTCATAGGTCCCGAGTTGAAAGCACGTAGGGTACGTAGGTTGGAAGGAAACGATAGCAGAATCGCATTTTGAAGACAATCGGCGCGCAGAAAATAATGCTCAAATTGAGAAAAAATCTAAACTTATAAAGAGAGTAGCCGATAGCTTAAATATTCGAAAACAAACCAGCCCCACTATTCTATATTCAGAGTTATGCGCGCCTTAATAATAGAGAATAACAATACTTATCGGGAGATGCTCGAGCAAACGCTTACGCAGCAAGGTTTCCACACCGATACTGGTAATAGCGTCAAGTCCGCCCGATTCTATGCCGATTCTGAGTCCTACGATATCATTTGCGTTAACCAGAATCTGAAGGATGGTTCCGGGGAAGAGTTCGTCGCCTATTGCAACGATCATGAACGCCAAAAAGATACCCCGTTACTGCTCCTAACCGAAAATGCCAAATTGGCTGCCGATGAAATTCCAGTCAGAGTTGACGGTGTGATCCATGAACTCAATGAAAACCAGGTTGAAGATCAGATCGTCCATTTCATCGACCTTCATCTAGACCCGGTATTTTTTGAGGGCAGGATATTGTTTGTCGAAGATGACGATGAGGTTGCCGCGGACATACTGAACCAACTGAAACAGACCGGATACCAGGTTTCGTATTTTAAAACTGCGCAAGAAGCGAGCGCGGAATTCGACGCGGTCACCGTCTATGGATCGCATGCCGACGCCTACGATCTGGTCGTAACCAAGATAATTTTCAAAGCTGGGATGCAAGGCGATGATTTAGTCGCTCGCATACGTTCTTACGAGGATGGCCGTGGGTTTATCCCGATTCTTGCGATTCCCGACAAAAATAACGACCAGCGGCGCATTTCGCTTTACCGGGCAGGTGTCAATGATTTTTTGCCAAAGCCAATTCTGCATGAAGAATTGCAGGTTCGTATCGCCAATCTGATTACCAACAAGCGTCTTCTTGACAAGGTACATGACATACGCCGTGAGTTATTTGCCCTGGCGACAACCGATAAACTAACCGGTTGCCATAATCGTCATAGCCTGACAGAGTTTTCTGGAAAGTTTATATCCCAGGCCACGCGCCACGAGTACCCGGTCAGCTTGCTGGTTATCGATCTCGATCATTTCAAAGCAATTAATGATAACCATGGACACGCTACCGGTGACGTGGTTCTGGAATTAACTGGTGCCCTGCTTAATGAAAGTTTTCGGGATGGCGATCTGGTTGCGCGCTATGGTGGCGAAGAATTTGTCGTATTGATGACACACTGTGATGGTGAAAATGCACGGATAAAGGCGGAAAAACTCCGCATTGCAATCGAAGGAATGAAACCCGAAGGCTTGAATATTACCACTAGCATAGGTGCCACCTCGTTGGAGGTCGGCTCTAACGGGGACTTTGAAGACATGTTCCGTGCCGGGGACAAGGGCGTATATGCAGCCAAGGAAAATGGCCGCAACCGAGTTGTTTTCGTAGACCTCGATTAGCCAGGTTTATTGGCAATGAGCACTGCGCGCCGCGGTGCCGGCAATCCCTCCACTGTCAGAGCTGAATCTTCCTTGCTAAGGCACTGTTCCAGTGATTCAAACTGCATCCATTCGGTAACACGCTGCTCAGCGATACTGGTTACCGATTCATCGACGACCCTTACGTTGATGAATCCACAGCGCTGCAGCCACGTTACCAACTCAGCCGATGACGGGATAAACCAGACGTTACGCATTCGAGCATAACGCTCTTGTGGCAACAGTACCCGACCTGCCTCGCCTTCAATCACCAAGGTCTCGAGACATAGCTCGCCGCCGTTCACGAGAAAATTCTTGAGTTGATACAGATGATCGAGCGGGCTTCTGCGGTGATATAGTACGCCCATCGAAAACACGGTATCGAACCAGTTTAAATCTTCTGGAATGTCTTCTACGCCAATTGGCAGCAGGTGGATATCCATTCGTTGCAAGTATCTTTGTAAGGTTTGAAACTGTATGTTGAACAAAACCGAAGGTTCAATACCTAAAACCAGTTCGGGTGATTGCGCGAGCATGCGCCAACAGTGATAACCATTACCACAGCCAATATCAAGAATACGTCGATTTTCGAGCGGCGCCAGGTGAGGTGACACCCGATCCCATTTGAAATCAGAGCGCCACTCACAGTCGATAAACACATCGGCAACCTGGTAAGGTCCTTTGCGCCATGGCATTAAGTCTCGAAGTGCCTGTCGCAGTGTTGCTGGATCATTGCAATCGCCATTTACGGTAATAGTTGCTGTATCAAGAGATATTCGAGGATTGTAAATTTCAGGCAACGCATTTAGGGCTGCCGACCAGCGTGGATAATCACCATGATTGACTAACCAGCCATCGCTTTCATTCTCGAGCTGCTGCGCCCATCGATTGAGGCCATGACCACGGAAGTAGTCGATCAAACCTTCCCAGCTCACTTTTTAATCGCCAGATAAGAGATAAAATTAAAGCTCCTGAAACACTGGTAGACTTCATCGAAGCCAATAGACTTGAGGCGATTAAAGTGCTGCTGTTCGCTATCAGGAATTAGGACATTCTCAAGAGAGTTACGTTTCTGACTGATTTCGAGATCGCTATAACCCATTGTTTTCTTAAAGCCCTGATACAACTCCACCATGCGCTTGTTTTCAGCCGCCTCCTCAAACACCACCTTTTCCGACAGTACTAATATGCCCCCGGAACTGAGGCCTCGAAAAATCCGCCCCAGTAATGTCTGCCTTTCTTCGGGGGGCAGAAACTGCAGCGTCAGATTTAACACCACCATCGAAGCATTGGAAATCTCGGTTTGCCGAATGTCCTCGCAGCGCCACTCGATATTTTTCTGCGTTGATTCGTGCTGCTTGCATTTTTCGATCATTGCGGGCGAGTTATCAACCGCAACTATTTCACAATCGACTGCGTCGGTCCGATCAGCAATTACCAGGCTCGCCTCTCCGAGCGAGCATCCAAGATCAAAGACACGGCTACCCGGTTGGACAAAAACATCGACATACAAGCCTATCATTCGGAGCAACAATGCATAACCGGGAACCGAGCGCGAAATCATGTCTCTAAACACGTTGGCAACGTTTTCGTCGAATTCGAAAGGCTTCACATCGCTTAAACGCTTAGAAAAAACCTCGTCTTTGCTTGTTCCACGACTCATAACAATAGTCCTTCAAGCTGCCCATCGAGGTATATCTGCGCAATCGAGGAACGTTCCCAGGGCGGCACTCGATGATTCTGAAACAATCGCTTGAGACGGTGGCGATCGCTGTTCTTCTGGCCTTCGTGCCTAAACTTGAGCGTTAATGACTGACCTTGATCTTCCAGCTCAAGTTGCCCGAAAATAGCCTCACGTTGTAATCTCAAATCAAATTCTTCAATTTCTATATCCTGGTCCAAACCAAAATCAAATGATCCGCAATAGCTGTGAACTCGGCCTTCAACTACGAGATAAAGGCGCTGATCATAAAGCCTGATCGAATATTCGGGCATTGCGATTTCAGGCGTCGCATCCGGTTTCGCATGCAGCTGATTCATCAATTCCTGTAGGCGTGCCTGGGGAACTGCCGACAGCCCGGCGCCTGCTACCCAATAACGCACCAGGTTCTTACGTCGGCCGAGAGAAAGTTGCAACAGACCTGAAAGATCCAAGGTAGCAAGCCCTCCCGATGAAGCTGTTTCCAGGTTGTCATAATCAAGCGCCGCAATTTCATCGAGCAGTTCCTGGGTTTCAGACTGTAACTCGCTGGCGACAGTGAATGCACCCTGAAAGTGTGGCCAACGTGCTTTGATTGATGGAATGACCTGATTACGTAAATAGTTGCGGTCAAATCGATTCGTTAGATTACTGGGATCATTAAACCAGGCAATCTCCTGCTGAGCCGCATATGCTTCTAGATGGTCGCGGTTAAAACGCAACATTGGTCGTAATAACAAGGTTTCACCTAGCATGCGTTGCCTGGCAATACCGCGCAATCCCGCACTACCGGAACCACGCAAGGCATTCAGCAGGAAAGTTTCAGCCTGATCATCGGCATGATGCGCAGTTAAGACACAATCACCTGCCTGGGTATATTGTGCAAACATTTGATAGCGTTGCCGACGAGCCTCAGCTTCAATATTGCTATCGATCTCGCCCAGTTCAAGTCGATCGACGCGAATCTCGAGACCATAACTACGTGCTTGCTCAATACAAAACGCTTCCATACGAGATGCAACATCGAGCAACCCATGATTAAAATGCCAGGGGATAATCTGTAAGTTGCGTTTTTTTGAAACCAGCAAATGTAACAATACGGATGAGTCAAGGCCGCCGCTATAGGCCACGAACACCCTTTGAACATCGCCGGGAATTATATCCAGACATGATTGCATGCGACCAGCCGGGTGATAAAAGCTAATATCCTATCAGGCTTCCCGATACTGGCCAAAAGCCATTAGCTTCTTGTATCTTTGATCGAGCAACTTGTCGATGGTGATGGCCTCAAGAACCTCCAGGGTTTCAAGCAGGTATTGCTTTAGCGAATTTGCGACCTGATCATAGTCGCGATGAGCGCCACCAAGTGGCTCCTCAATGACATTGTCGATCAGCTTCAAAGAGAAAAGGCGTTGGGCGGTGATCCCCATGGCTTCTGCAGCCTGGGCAGCTTTGTCCGCGCTTTTCCAGAGAATAGAGGCGCAGCCTTCGGGCGATATGACCGAGTAGGTTGAGTACTGCATCATATTGATACGATCGCCGATGCAAATTGCCAGCGCACCGCCGGAGCCACCCTCGCCGATAATGGTACAAATAACCGGTGTTTTTAACTCGGCAAGCGCGAATAGATTCCTGGCAATAGCTTCACTCTGCCCTCTTTCCTCGGCGCCAATGCCCGGATAGGCTCCCGGTGTATCCACTAGAGTAAGCAGAGGCATCTTGAACTTTTCAGCCATTTTCATCAGGCGCAGTGCCTTACGGTAGCCCTCGGGTCTTGGCATACCAAAATTACGCTTGATTTTTTCCTTGGTGTCGCGCCCTTTTTGCTGTCCGATAATCATGACTGGCTTACCTTCGAGACGTCCCACACCGCCAATCATGGGATTGTCATCGGCATAACCACGATCGCCATGAAGGTATTCGAAGTCGGTAAAAATTCGTTCGATGTAGTCGATCGAATAAGGCCGATTCGGATGGCGCGATAACTGTGAAATCTGCCAGGCCGAAAGCTTGCCGAAAATCGAATTGGTAAGAGAGTCGGCCTTACGTTCCAGGGTCTGTATTTCCTGGCTAATGTTGATATCCGAATCATCGGTTACATAGCGCAGTTCTGAAATCTTGGCCTGGAGTTCAGCGATTGGTTGTTCGAATTCTAAGAAATTTGGATCCATTTAAGGCTGTCGGGTAATCGAATCTGATACTAGTTTAACGATTCAGTAAAATGCTGTCATCCACGCTTTTTTAAATTAGCTCCGAAATTGACTCGGAAATCATCTTTAATGCTTGAGCCGGATTCTCATGTTGGGTTATGGGTCGGCCGATTACCAGGTAACTGGCACCATCCGCAAGCGCTTGTTGAGGCGTAACAATGCGCTGTTGATCATTGGCCTGAGCCCACTCCGGTCGAATACCAGGCGTCACCAGAAGTGCGGATTCGCCGACACTAGCACGCAGTGCAGGTACTTCCTGAGCCGAACATACTACCCCATCGAGACCATTCTCAATTGAACACCGAGTCAATTGATCGACGATTTCCGGCAAGGGTTTATCAATCCCCAATTCCTGTAAATCCTTTGCTGTCATGCTGGTCAATACCGTAACTGCGATCAGGAAAGGACGCCGAGGAACAACTTCAATGCCCTCGCGAGCTGCCTGCATCATTGACGCACCACCCAGTGCATGTACATTTAACATCCAGACCCCTAGTTTTGCCGCAACGCTAGTCGCCTTTTTGACGGTATTAGGTATGTCGTGGAATTTCAAATCGAGAAACACGTCGTAACCACTGGCTACCAATTCCTCGACGAGCGCCGGCCCCGCGCAGGTAAATAGTTCTTTACCGACCTTCAGGCGACACTGATCTGGTGTGGTCTTACGCGAAAAATCAATGGCTTGCCGATGGTCAGAGAAATCAAGTGCAACAATAATCTTGGGATCATTCATATTTTGACTGGTTTCATCGAGTCCCAGTTTCGACAGCTCGGGCAAAGCCATTGTATGGCATGGCTCTCATAGCCACAAAGTGAACAAACATATTCGGTTTTCTTGTCCTGCACGGTTTTCAGGAATGTTGATAAGGTTTCCCAGGTTTCACCGAGTTGGTCAGGGTTTGACTTTAGGAATCGTAACGCAAACTCAAAAGCTTCAAAGGATGGTGACTGTTGCAATATATCTGATAAAAACTGACGCGCCTTTTCGATCTCATCATTGCGGGCGTAATTTTCGAGCAACGCTATCGCCATGCGAGTTGAAGGATGCTGTTGATACTGATTTTGTAAAAATTCCTGGTAAACCCGATCCTCACTATGAAGATAAATTTGCCGCGCCGGTTCGATGAACAAACCCATATATTCAGAATTCTGGCGAATAAGGCGCTGAAAAATGCCCTTGGCCTCTGATAGATTACCGGTTTTTACATGCAAATCGATTAACAATAAACCTGCGCGCACACAACTGGTATCAACCTCAAGCGCTCGATCCAGGCTCTTACGTGCCAGGCGATGATTACCACTAGCAATTGCATTACTGGCGATTTCACACAAGCACTGGCTGTAAATCAGTCCCGCTTCATTTTCGCCCATTTTGAACAGCACCTGGGCACAATCGACCGCTTCCTGCCAGGATTTTTCAGTGATATATAAATCTAGTAAACGATGATAGGCCAGATTAGGTTCAGCATTGAGTTCGATCATCTCGCGATAAAGCTTCTCCGCCCGATCGAGCAGTCCGGCCTTGAGGTAATCACTTGCCAGTTCCGCAATTGCCATGTGGCGTTGCTTACGCGTTAGATTTGGACGGGCCAGCAGATTCTGGTGTACCTTTATGGCTCTATCAACCTCTCCCTTCGAACGAAATAGGATGCCAAGAGAAATATGAATTTCGATCGTGTCTTTATTGACTTCGATCAGATCGGTAAAAATCTTGATCGCGTTGTCCGAGTCATCAGCGAGCAGGTAGTTCAAGCCCTTGGCGTATCTCTCTGTGAAAAGGTCGGAATTTTGACTGCTGCGGGTTTTTTTAAAAGGCTGCCAGCGGCCCAGTAACCAGCCGATCAATATGGCTACCAGGACTAGCAGGAATAGCCAGATATCCATAGTTTGATGACCGGCTCGGACTGATTGAGGTAAAGCCTATTTTTGGTTGTTGGCGCGATCACGCAGTTCTTTGCCCGGTTTGAAGTGCGGTACATACTTACCGGGTAAATCCACTTTCTCGCCGGATTTGGGATTGCGGCCGATTCTCGGGGGACGATAATGCAAACTAAAACTCCCAAAACCCCGAATTTCAATACGTTCGCCGTTGGATAATGCACTGCTCATCATTTCGATCAGGCTTTTAACCGCCAACTCTACATCCTTATATGCAAGATGCCCCTGGTTTTTCGATAAATTATCGATCAGGTCCGATTTTGTCATCGAGGGTACAAATTCTGCTTCATTCATCACAAGGCCCGTTTATTTAGATGGGTGGCGGATTTATACCCGCCACCCTATTATGGATCAGGAATCCATTTTTTCCTTGAGCAAATCACCAAAGCTGGTGGTTGTTCCCTTGGCGTCACCGCTTGCTGCATAGTCCTTCAATGCTTCTTGTTCTTCATCGCTATCCTTGGCCTTGATCGAAAGGTAAATGCTGCGCCCCTTACGATCCATCCCGGTAATCTTGGCTTCGATTTGAGCACCCTCATTTATAAATAAACGTGCATCTTCAACCCGATCTTTAGCCATTTCAGAAGCCCTTAACAGGCCTTCGATACCATCCCCAAGGTCGACTACTGCCGCTTTGGCGTCAACCGATATTACGGTACCTGGTACTATACTACCCTTTGGCCTATCCGCGATGAAGCTCGCAAACGGATCTTTTTCGATCTGCTTGATTCCGAGCGAGATACGCTCACGCTCCGGATCGATCGACAATACCATGGCTTCGAGCTCCTGTCCCTTCTGGTATTCACGAACCGCTTCTTCGCCCGGTTTATTCCACGACAGGTCGGTAAGATGGATTAAACCGTCAATGTTGCCTTCCAACCCGATGAAGATACCGAAGTCGGTTATGGACTTAATCTTTCCAGAGATAACATCGCCCTTGTTACTCGTGGTACCGAATTCTTCCCATGGATTTGGTTTGCATTGTTTCATTCCCAGCGAAATACGTCGACGTTCTTCATCGATTTCAAGAATAACAACCTCCACTTCATCGCCCAGGGTGACCACCTTATTCGGATTGACATTCTTGTTAGTCCAATCCATTTCTGAAACGTGAACAAGGCCTTCAACACCGTCCTCAATTTCAACGAAGCAACCGTAATCGGTAATGTTGCTGACATGTCCGAACAGGCGTTGTCCTTCCGGATAGCGACGCATGAGGTTTTCCCAGGGATCGTCACCAATTTGCTTCAGACCAAGTGAAACGCGGTTCTTTTCACGATCAAATTTTAGTACAACTACATCTATTTCCTGGCCAATTTCAACAACCTCGGATGGATGCTTGACGCGTTTCCATGCCATATCAGTAATGTGTAACAAGCCGTCAATACCGCCGAGATCCAGGAAAGCACCGTAATCGGTGAGATTTTTGACGATACCTTTAACGCGCTCGCCTTCTTTCAATGTCTCGAGCAGCTTCTCACGTTCTTCGCTGAACTCTTTTTCAACTACCGCACGGCGTGAAACCACCACGTTGTTACGTTTTTGATCGAGTTTGATAATCTTGAATTCGAGTTCTTTCTCCTCGAGATAAGCTGTGTCGCGAACTGGACGAACATCGACCAGTGAACCCGGCAAAAAGGCACGAATTTCACCAATATCAACAGTGAAACCGCCTTTGACCTTGCCGGTGAAACGGCCGGTAACAATTTCATCTGCTTCCTGGGCCTGTTCGAGTCTTGTCCAGGCGCGTGCGCGCTTGGCTTTTTCACGTGACAGGCGTGACTCGCCATAGCCATCCTCGAACGAATCCAGCGCCACCTCGACGGTATCGCCAACATTGACATCGAGTTCACCGTTTTCATCGTAAAATTGGTCGACTGGGATAACGCCCTCAGACTTGAGGCCCGCGTTGACGATCACGACATCCCGGTTAATATCGACAACCTCGCCGGTGATGATTTCACCGACACGCATATTCATTTGGGTAATGCTTTGCTCAAACATTTCTGCAAAGTTTTCAGACATGGAAGAATCCTAAAAGAGTATTTCGATAGCTAACCTGGATACAATCAGCTATCTCGTTTAGTTAAAAAACCCTGGAGACATTGTGTCTACAGGGGCCTAATACATGGTCGTTTAGAGGTTTTCTCTAATATGACTCAGGACCAGTTCCGCGACCTGTGCCAGGTCAAGTAAACTCGAGTCCACGACCCATGCGTCTTCTGCAGGCTTTAGCGGTGAGGTGCTGCGACTCCGGTCGCGTTCGTCACGTTCGGCTATGTCCGCAAGAAGGTTCGCGATATTAGCCGATAAACCCATATTTATCAACTGCTTATATCGTCTTTGCGCGCGAATTTCGATACTTGCGTTCAAAAAGAACTTAAATCGGGCCTTTGGGAACACTACGCTACCCATATCGCGTCCGTCGGCAACCAGGCCAGGAGGCTTTAAAAACGAGCGTTGTAAGCCCAGCAAGCGTTGACGAACCCCGGCATGGCGAGCAACTATAGAAGCCGCGTCACCGGTAGTTTCCAGACGTAATTCCGCCGTTACATCCTGATCATCCAGATATGGAATGGACAATTCATCGCCCATTGCAAAACGAATGTTGAAATCATCCAGAACCTCGATGACCTCTTTCTCCTGCTCCAAATCGACACCCTGCTGTATTGCCTTGAGTGCCAGTAGTCGGTAAATCGCGCCGCTATCGAGTAAATGTAATTTCAGTTCGCAGGCAACATAAAGTGCGAGCGAACCTTTCCCCGACCCACTGGGGCCATCGATAGCTACGACATAAGCATCTTTATCTGTCACTGACTTCGATCCTGACTCCAGCTTGCTGAGCTAATTCTACAAATCCCGGAAACGAAGTGTTTACGTTAGCGCAATCATTGATGCGAATTTCATCTGTTGCTCGTAATGAAGCAACGCCAAATGCCATCGCTATGCGATGATCGCCATGGGATTCGACTTCGCCACCAGCGAGGTCGCCACCCCGAATAACAATTCCATCGGCTTGTGCTTGCGCATCGACTCCAAGGGTCATGAGACCATCGGCCATTACCTGGATACGATCGCTTTCCTTGACACGCAATTCTCCCGCTCCGCGCAACCGAGTCGTCCCTTGCGCGCAAGCGGCGGCAATAAACAGTGCCGGGAATTCATCAATGGCCAATGTCACCAGATCTAACGGAATCTCGACGCCGGATAACTCTGAACTGCGTACTCTGATATCGGCTACCGGCTCGCCACCGATATCCTGCTGATTGCTAAGTTTAATGTCGGCACCCATCAATTTAAGTATATCGATCACGCCGGTGCGGGTAGGATTGACACCGACATGCCGTAGCGTAATTTCGCTATCGCCTGCAATTGACGCTGCAACCATGAAAAACGCCGCTGAGGATATATCGGCAGGTACTTCAATATCGCAAGCGGTTAATGTTTGATCTCCTCTTATGCGAATTTCTGACTGATGGCTAAGCACTTCGCAGCCAAATCCGCGCAGCATTCGCTCGCTATGATCACGTGTCGGCGCCGGTTCACGCACGCTGGTTTCACCATTAGCGTACAGGCCGGCGAGTAGCAGGCAGGATTTCACCTGTGCCGAGGCCATCGGCATATCGTAATCGATCGGTTTCAAGCCAGTGCTTGAACTGATTTTTAACGGAGCACGACCACCGGGCTCGCTCTCGATTGACGCGCCCATCAACTGCAGCGGTTCGATTACCCGTTGCATGGGTCGCGACGAGAGCGAAATATCTCCCACCAGGCGGGTGTTAAAAGTCTGTCCAGCCAATAGGCCAAGTACCAGGCGCATGGCGGTGCCCGAATTTCCCAGGTCGAGATCACCATCGGGTTTGTTAAGACCGTGCAAACCGGCACCGATTACTTTGACCCGATCCAGATCACGGTCGATCGAAACCCCCATCTGCTGGAATGCCTTGATGGTGTTGAGACTATCTTCACCCTGCAGAAAACCTGATATGTGGCTGATACCCTCCGCTATGGAAGACAGAATGATTGATCGGTGAGAAATTGATTTATCACCGGGTACGCGGATATCTCCGCTGACGCTACCACCGGATCTGCAAATGAATTGTGTCATTAGCAGTTACCTATCAGTGAATCACGTTCCGACTTGGCTCTCCCAAATAATTTTAGTAATTCATCGGTATCGCCAGCGCTAATCGCTGCTGCGACCCGGTCGAGTTCCTGCTGGTATTGCTCGATCAGACCCACCAAAGCATCGCCGTTCGAAATACAGACATCGCGCCACATAACGGGATCGCTTGACGCGATACGGGTAAAATCGCGGAATCCACCGGCGGCATAGCGAAAAATTTCCTCGTGATCGTTTAAATTTGACAGGTAATGTACCAATGCATAAGCGAGCATATGCGGCAAATGCGACGTGGCCGCGAGCACCTTATCGTGATGTTCCACACTGAGGTACTCGATAATTGCACCGCAGTCACGCCACATGGCATCGATAGTTGATGTTGCACCCTGATCGGTTTGTTCTAACGGGGTCAGAATAACACGACGATTTTGATACAGGTCGGCAAAACCGGCCTCGACACCGCTATTCTCGGTACCGGCGATCGGATGACCGGGTACAAAACGAGAAAACACTTCGCCTAACTCTGTGCGTGCCGCCGCCACCACGGAGCTCTTGGCGCTGCCAACGTCGGTAATAACTGCGGTTTCGCTAACGGCTGGTTTCAGCTCAGCAAATACTTGCTGCATCGCACCCAGCGGAACCGCTACGACGATAATACCTGCGTCTTTGACACTGGCCTCTATAGTAGATTCGAAACCATCGATGACTCCGAGTTCAACGCCTTTTTTAAGATTTTTCTGGTTGCGGCCATAACCGATTACTTCTCCAACAGTACCAGCCTGTTTCAATGCCAGCGACAGTGAACTGCCGATTAGTCCAACCCCGATTATCGCGAGTTTATCGATCATAAAACGTCTTCCAGTACAGCGAATAATTGTTCAAGTTGGGATTTGCTACCGACGCTTATGCGCAAGAAATCCGACATATTATAGTTCGCCAGCGGCCGGACAATGACGCCTCGTTCCAGCATTCCCTGGTAAACCTGATTACTGCTGTCGCCAAAGTGTACAGTTAAAAAATTTCCAACCGAAGGTATATACTCGATTCCCCGCTGATCGAACCAGTCCCGCATCAACTGCAGGCCCTGACGATTCGAAACCCGGCTATTTGCGACAAAGCCTTCATCATCGAGAGCGGCGCGAGCAGCAGACAATGCAAGCGCGTTACCGTTGAAAGGTTGCCTGATACGATTCAATAAATCACAAATTTCGGGGCTTGAAACTGAGTAACCAATACGTAACCCGGCAATCCCATAAATCTTCGAAAAGGTCCGCGTCACAATTAAATTTGGATGCCGATCCAGCCACAGCATCGAATTTGGATACCGCTCAAAATCCACATATTCGAAATAGGCTTCATCGATGACGATAGCGATGTGATCGGGCACTTGTTCGATAAAAGCTTTGAGTTCATCGTTTTCCAACCAGGTCCCGGTCGGATTGTTTGGATTAGCAATAAAAATTAAACGTGTATTGTCCCCTACTAATGCCAGCATCGCATCAAGATCGTGGCCATAAGGCTGCCCTGCATTTGGGCTGAAAGCCTCAGCCACTTTTGCCTGCGCACCACAAGCCTGAGTAACCATCGCATAAACCATGAAAGCATATTGTGAATATATGGCTTCCCCCTCGCTGTCGAGGAAACTGCGAGCTACCAAGTCGAGAACGTCGTTTGAGCCGTTACCTATGGTGATCTGGTTTTCGTCGACACCAAGCTTATGTGCAAGCCTTTGTTTCAGGTAAAAGGCGTTTGCATCCGGATAGAATTCAATATGTTCACTCGCCCGGGCCAGTACATCCTTGACCAGAGGTGAGCACCCTAATGGATTTTCATTGGAGGCAAGCTTGATGGCGTTGCTAATGCCGAGCTCCCGTTCCAGCTCTTCAACAGGCTTTCCAGGTGAGTAAGGGTGCAATTGCTTGATTTGCAACAGCGCGGAATCAATAACAGACATTAGAGCGAAGCTTTTGGATATGAACCTAATATTTTAAACAACGCGGCCTGCTGTTGCAGCTCATTTAACGCTTCGGTAACGTTTTTATCGTTTTGATGGCCATCAATATCGATAAAAAACACGTAAGCCCACTTGTGCCCCTGCGCCGGACGAGATTCGATCTTGTTCATGCTGATGTCGTGGTTCGCGAGTGGTTGCAATAATCCCAACAACGCGCCGGGTATATTCTTGGTTGAAACCAATAGCGACGTCTTGTCATTACCGCTGGGGCCGACAGCCTGACTACCAATAATAACGAATCGCGTGGTATTGTCGGACAGGTCTTCGATATTCTCGAAGCAAATCTTCAACCCAAATATCTCTACCGCCGGCAAGCCACAAATAGCCGCAGCATCATTTTCAATGCTCGCCAGTCGTGCCGCTTCGGCGTTACTGCTGACTGGAATTCGCTCGATCCCTGGAAAATTCTGATCAAGCCAGCGACGACACTGAGCGAAAGATTGCTGGTGTGAATAAACGTGTTTGATCTGCGATACATTCTGAGATTTGGACGCCAGATGATGGTGAACTCGAATCTCGACTTCACCGCATATTTTGAGCTTTGAGTCTATGAACATATCAAGCGTATGACTGATCACACCCTCGGTCGAATTTTCGACCGGAACCAGGCCATAGTCGGCATGGCCGGACTCAACCGAATTAAATACATCCGGAATGCTACTCATCGGAGCAGTCGACACGGAATGGCCGAAATGTTTGAGCGCCGCGCTCTGGGTAAAAGTGCCCTCGGGACCCAGATAGGCGATTTTTAATGGTTGTTCTAACGCTAGGCAGGCTGACATGACTTCTCGAATCAATCGGCCTACTTCATCGCCGCTGAGTGGACCCTGGTTTAACGATTTGAGTCGATTGATGACCTGGGCTTCGCGATCGGGCCGGAAAAAATCGACACCCTCGTCGACTGCCTCGCTTAACGCCCGTTTGACGGTGGCAACATCCACCGCACAACTGGCGCGTTGATTAAACAGTTCGAGTAGTTGCTCGTCAATCGCGTCGATGCGTTTGCGTAACTTCTCCAATGCATCATCAGTCATGAATGCTTCTTAGCTGTCACTATCTGGATTTTCGTCTACACTGGCCGCAACGGGTTCGATCTGCACCAATTGCTCTTCCTTACCAAGTCGAATTAAGGTAACTCCCTGCGTATTACGGCCCAACACAGATATGTCATCTGTCGGCGTGCGCACCAAGGTGCCACTGTTACTGATGAGCATGACTTCCTCATCGCCGTTAGTCTTGATCGCACCCACGACTCGACCGTTGCGTGGTGAAGTCTGAATCGATATGACCCCTTGCCCACCTCGACCCTGCACTGAAAAGTCCTCGACTCGAGTACGCTTACCGTAGCCATTCTCGGTCGCAAACAGAATTTGCCCTTCATTAGTATCAACCGCGATCAATGAGATTACTTCGTCCCCGGGTTTGATTTTGATACCCCGTACACCGGCTGCGGTTCGGCCCATCGCCCGCACATCATTTTCGTCAATACGAATGCCTTTACCAGCACTGGTGAACAACATCATGTCAGACTTACCGGCAGTTAACTGAACGCCAATCAGGCTGTCTTCATCGCGCAAATCAAGTGCGATAATACCGTTTGCCCGCGGGCGTGAAAAATTGGACAAGGAAGTCCGTTTGACTTTACCGCTGGCTGTGGCGAAGAAAATAAACCGATCTTCAGGATATTCCCGTACCGGCAGGATTGCGGTGATGCGCTCGTTCTCTTCAAGTGGCAGTAGATTCACCATCGGTCGACCACGTGCCGTGCGGCTACCAATCGGCAGCTGATAGACCTTTTGCCAATAAACCTTGCCGCGTGTGGAAAAACACAACAGCGTATCGTGGGTCGAGGCCGAGAACATCTGCTCGACGAAATCCTCGTCTTTTACCTTGGTAGCGGCTTTACCTCTGCCACCGCGACGCTGGGCGGAATATGATTCCAACGGTTGCGCCTTGGCATAGCCGAGATGTGAAATCGTTACCACCACATCTTCTTCGCTGATCAAATCCTCGACCGTCAGGTCTGAGTGATCGATTATTATGTCGGTGCGCCGAGGATCGGCAAACTCTTCTCTAATTTCTTCAAGCTCGCGCCGGATTTCCTGCTTGAGCCTTTCATCACGATTCAAAATATCGAGTAAATCCTCGATCTTTTCTAGTATTTCTCGATACTCGGAAATAATTTTGTCCTGTTCCAGGCCGGTCAGCTTGTGCAGGCGCAAATCCAGAATTGCCTGTGCCTGCTTCTCAGTGAGGTTATATTTATCGCCAATCAATCCGAAGTTGTCGCCCACAGCTTCCGGCTTCGAGGATTCTGCGCCAGTACGCTGTAGCATTTCCATAACCACACCCGGCGCCCACGGCTTTTCGAGTAGCCCGGCCTTGGCAACCGCCGGACTCGAAGAGCGCTTGATCATCGCGATGATTTCATCGATGTTGGACAGCGCTACCGCTAAACCTTCAAGAATATGCGCGCGATCACGAGCTTTACCCAATTCAAATATCGTGCGCCGAGTAACGACCTCGCGACGATGTACCAGGAAAGCTTCGAGAATCTGTTTTAAATTGAGTAGCCGCGGCTGCCCGTTGACCAGCGCAACCATATTGATACCGAACACGTTTTGCATCTGGGTTTGCTTGTACAGATTGTTCAATATCACATCGGCAAGTTCACCGCGACGTAGTTCGATTACCATGCGCATGCCATCCTTGTCGGATTCGTCGCGCAGGCCGGTGATGCCCTCGAGTCGCTTCTCCTTGACCAGTTCCGCAATTTTTTCCAGCAACCGCGCCTTGTTCACCTGGTAGGGTAATTCAGTGACGATGATACTTTGCCGTCCGGACTTGTCTTCTTCGTAATGGGTTTTAGCACGCAAATAAATCTTGCCTTTACCGCCACGGTAAGCTTCGCGAATTCCTCTGGCACCGTTGATGTGGCCAGCCGTTGGAAAATCGGGGCCCGGGATAATTTCCATCAAACGTTCGACATCCGCCTCGGGATCGTCAATCAGGAGGACACAGGCATTTACGACTTCGGCAAGATTATGCGGCGGGATGTTGGTTGCCATACCGACTGCAATACCCGAGGAACCATTAATCAGTAGGTTCGGGACCCTGGTCGGTAACACGATTGGTTCGTGTTCCGATTCATCGTAGTTGGGCAGGTAATCGACCGTTTCCTTGTCGAGGTCCGCCAATAGCTGGTGCGCAATTTTCGACATTCGCACCTCGGTGTAACGCATCGCTGCCGGCGAATCTCCATCGACCGAACCAAAGTTACCCTGCCCATCAACCAGCATGTGACGCATAGCAAAAGGTTGCGCCATCCGTACTATGGTGTCGTAGACCGCGGTATCGCCATGCGGATGATATTTACCGATGACGTCACCCACTACCCTGGCCGACTTCTTGTACGATTTGTTATAATCGTTGCCGAGTACACTCATTGCGTACAAGACTCGCCGATGAACCGGCTTCAGGCCATCACGCACATCGGGCAAGGCACGCCCGACAATGACGCTCATCGCGTATTCGAGATACGATTGACGCATCTCGTCTTCTAAATTTACAGGAAAAATTTCCTTGGCAATATCAGCCATAAAACTCGATACTCAGTGCTTAAAAATGTCGCAGGAACGATTTATTTGGAATCTCCGCGATTTTATCACAAACCTAGGGGTTAACACTACCGATAAGATCGCCTCGTCAGCGTTAAAATAAGCGGATTTGAGAGTTTTCGACTGGTACTAAGACGAAACCGCGACATGCTTTGCTGCGGCTGGCAATATTCGTTTTCAGTGGTTGTTAAATCTTGTAAGGTTCGGCTATGCAACATCGCTATCAAATCCTCCAGCCTGACTGGGTTATCACCGTCAACCCCGACTTCGAGGTATTGCAGGATTTCGCCGTTGTAATCGAAGACAATCAAATTCAGAGCCTTACCAACATCGATGAGATTGCTGAACTTTCCTGTTATAACGAGGCCGAACTCGTCAAGCTGCCTAACTGTGCACTACTGCCAGGCCTGGTGAATAGCCATACCCATGCATCGATGAGCCTGTTCCGCGGTATGGCCGACGATTTACCCCTGATGGAATGGCTGACTGAACATATCTGGCCAGCCGAGGCGCGCTGGGTTAATCCCGAATTCGCTGCTGATGGTTTTAAACTGGCCGCAGCCGAAATGATTCGTTCTGGCACTACATGTCTGAGTGACATGTTTTATTTTCCAGATGAAATTGCACGCTGCGCACAACAAATCGGAATGCGCAGTGTAGTCGGTTTAATCGTACTCGACTTCCCCAGTCCCTGGGCTCAAAACGCCGAGGAATATCTACATAAGGCACTCGCAGTGCATGATGAAATCCGGGAATTTTCCCTGGTAAGCAGTGCCCTGGCACCTCATGCACCCTATACGGTTTCAGACGAATCGCTGCAGCAAATAGCGATGTATAGTAATGAACTCGATATTCCAGTGCACATGCATGTCCACGAAACCGCTGCAGAGGTAGCCGAAGCCCAGCAAAAGACTGGCCAGCGTCCGTTAGAACGGCTCGATCAGCTAAACCTGTTGAACTCAAACCTGATTGCGGTACATATGACGGAACTGAACGAGTTCGAGATTGATCGGGTAGCCGAAGCCGGTGTCAATATCGCGCACTGTCCCGAATCAAACCTCAAGCTAGGCAGTGGTATTTGCCCCGTCGCAGCCTTACTCGAGAAAGGTATTAATGTGTGCCTGGGTACAGACGGTGCGGCCAGCAATAATGATCTCGATTTGCTGGGTGAAATGCGCACCGCAGCGATGCTTGCCAAGGGTAGCAGTGGCAATGCCAGTGCCTGTAATGCCAGGCAGGCTATCGAAATGGCGACGATTAATGGCGCCAGGGCTTTAGGCATGGCAAACCGTATCGGTAGTATCGAGGTGGGAAAGTGTGCCGATTTAATTGCCATCGATCTGGAGAGTCTCAATACTCAACCACTTTATGAACCGGTCACGCAAATCGTATACGCTGCAGCCAGCCGCCAGGTTTCACATGTCTGGATCGACGGTGTTGCTCAGCTCAGAGATTTCGAGCTTTGCAACCTGGATAGTCGTGAAATCATTGCCAGGGCCTCATCTTGGGCCCAGAAAATCAAGGGCTAATCATGTCTATAGAACCAAACGTAGATCCAAGCGAGATCGATAAATTCCAGTCGATTGCAAGTCGTTGGTGGGATCGTGAAAGCGAGTTCAAGCCCCTGCACGATATCAATCCTCTGAGGGTCTCATATATCGAAAAACAGGCCGGTGGTCTCGAGGGAAAAAGTATCATCGACGTTGGTTGCGGTGGCGGTATCCTGGCCGAAGCGCTGGCACTGAAAGGAGCCCGGGTCACCGGTATCGACATGGCCGATTTATCGCTTAAAGTGGCCAGGTTGCACCTCCACGAATCAAAGCTCGATATTGACTATCAACTCTCGACGGTAGAAGCCTTTGCCGATCAGCATGAAGTGCAGTTCGATATCGTGACCTGCCTTGAAATGCTCGAACATGTCCCCGACCCCGCTTCAATCATTACTGCGGCAACGCGTTTGCTGAAGCCTGATGGCATAATGTTCCTATCTACGATCAACCGTAACCCGAAGTCGTTTGCGCTTGCGATACTGGGAGCTGAGTACATCCTCGGAGTATTACCACGCGGAACCCATGAGTACAGGAAATTCATCAAGCCTTCGGAAATCGCTGCGCAGTTGCGCAAGCTTGGCATGCGGATCGCCGATACAACCGGCATGAGGTACAACCCGATCACCAAGCGCTACACGCTCGGGCCTGATACTGATGTTAACTACCTGATGACGGCTCGCTTCGATGATTGAAGCCGTTTTGTTCGACCTCGATGGAACCCTCGTCGATACCGCTCCCGACATGGGTGGCGCACTTAATAACTTGATGATTGAGGAAGGCCTCGAGCCGTTACCACTCGATTCAATACGTCCGTACGTGTCACAGGGCGGCCTGGTGTTAACCCGAATGGGGTTCGGCGGTAAAGTCTCCGAAACGGAAATCGAAGCGCTACGTCAGCGTTTTTTACAACACTACCATACGATCGTTGCGGATCAATCGAGGTTGTTTGAGGGATACGAGGCTATCCTGAGTGAACTCGAAGCACGCTTTATTCCCTGGGGCATAGTGACTAACAAACCCGAGTGGTTAACCCTGCCTCTGCTGGAACAGCTTGGTCTCGCGCGTCGTGTCGGCGTTGTTATCGGTGGTGACACGCTGGAACATCGCAAACCCCATCCCCTGCCATTGCAGGTTGCGGCCGAACGCCTGCAGGTCGATTGTAAAAACTGCGTTTATGTCGGCGACGACGAGCGCGATGTCGTTGCGGGTAAGGCAGCAGGGATGAAAACCCTGGTCGCCACCTATGGATATATCGAAGATGGCACCAGTGTCGAAGCCTGGGATGCCGACGGCTTGATCGACCAACCTGGTGACCTGTTGCGACACCCGTTAATGACAACCCGATGAAGACCGTTCCCGAAAGTTTTCGCGCGGCAGACGATATCCTCAAGGACAAGGTTGTCCTGGTTAGCGGTGCCACCGGTGGATTCGGTAAAGTCGTCTCGATCGCCTTGGCCAGGCATGGCGCTACTGTGATTCTGGTCGCCAGGAATCTGCGGCTGGTCGAATCGCTTTACGATGAAATCGAGCAGGCTGGTTACCCTACTCCTGCGATCTACCCGATGAATCTCGAGGGCGCCAGCGAACACGACTACCTTGAACTTGCCAACAACATTGATACCCAGTTAATGCGCCTGGACGGCATGATTCATTGCGCCGCGATCCTCGGTGCTCCGACAGTGTTTGCCCAAAGCGATGCCGCCACCTGGTACCAGGTACACCAGGTTAACCTACATGCCCCCTATTTGTTAACCCGTGCCTGCCTGCCTCTGTTGATTCGATCTGATAACGGCTCGATATTATTCATGACGGACGATAAACCCGGTGCCTACTGGGATGCCTACCAGGTTAGTAAGCAGGCTCTCGCAGCGATGGCCGGCTTACTGGCGCGTGAATATGAGGGCAGTAACCTGCGCGTCAATTGCTTCAACCCGGGCAAGACCCGTACCGCTTTGCATGTTCGTGCCTACCCCGCCGCCGATGCAAATGACCAGTTGCCGACGCCTGAGCATCATATCGATACCTTCCTTTACTTGATGAGCGATGAAGCGCACGAAAACGGGGAAAATTTTACGCCATCAACCTAAATATGTTCCCAGGGGTTAAACCTTACTATCAGGTTTTAAAAACTACCATCGCTACTGGTACTCGAAATAAAATTCAGATTGATCGAGGCAACGCTGTAGCGCCAACAGGCACTGCTCGTCAGGTTTTAAAGACCAGCTTCCATTAGTACGTAGCTGGTACTCGTAGTCTTCACGGCGCAGGTGAAATACCACCGGCATCGCATCGGTTGATTGGTATTCATCCAACAGGCTTATAATCGCATCGAGTTCACTCTCGCCATGTCCATTCAACTCTATATGTAACGCGCGCGCATTCTCGGCACGGTAGTCATCGAGCAACTGAGCTTTAGCCGCCCGCAGCTTGATACCGTTGTTAAAGTCATCGTAGGCAATACCGCCATCGACGACCCATACCAGGTCTTTTTGCACGATAGGTTCGATTTGCGCCAACATATCGGGAGGCACGCGCACGTCGACCCGCCCACTGCGATCATCAAGCGTGACGAAAGCCTCGCGTCCCCGGAAACTGTTACGCATACGAATATCAACTACCAGCCCGCAAACCCTGGCGTCCTGTTCCTTTTGCCGAAACCTCTCGCCGTTACCACCATTATCGAGCCGCTCCAGCCACTGCCCCAGCCGGGTTGGGGCGAACTGCCTGATTTCAGCCTCGACCATTGTCAGCGGGTGCCCGGTCAGGAACAGACCCAGGGCTTCTTTTTCAAGCACCAGGCGCTGCTTTTCGTCCCAGGCCTCACACTCGGGTAGTGCAGGCTCTTCATCACTCGCCGGTGCGATACTGTCGAACATGTCGTTAATACCTGCGTTGAGGTTGTGCTGCTGTTGTTCCGCCGCTTGCAACGCGTAGGGAAGGTGCGCCATAAGTGCCGCCCGGTTGTCGCTGAAACAATCCATTGCACCACCTTTTATCAGTGCCTCCAGCAGCTTGCGACTGGATCTTGCCGAATCGACCCGCTTGCAGAAGTCATCCAGTGACCGATAGTCCTGCTGCGCTCGAGTTTCGATAATACTTTCTATTGCCGCCTGCCCAACACCCTTGATCGCGCCGAGCCCATAGTAGACTACCCCATCCTTGCCAGCGGTAAACTGGTACACGGAACGATTAATATCGGGCGGATGAATATCAAGCTTCATGTTTCGGCAATCATCAATCAGCGTGACGATTTTATCGGTATTGTCCATGTCGGCCGAAAGTACCGCGGCCATAAATTCGGCAGGGTAATGCGTTTTCAGCCATGCGGTCTGGTATGAAATCAGGGCGTAACCGGCCGAATGAGACTTGTTGAAACCGTACCCGGCAAATTTTTCCATCAAGTCAAAAATATAAGTTGCGGTGGATGATTCGACTTCGTTGGCGTGCGCACCGTCGGTAAAAATAGCGCGTTGTTGTTGCATTTCTTCCGCTTTTTTCTTCCCCATCGCGCGACGTAACATATCGGCACCACCGAGCGTGTATCCTGCCAGCACCTGGGCAATCTGCATCACCTGTTCCTGGTAGAGAATTACGCCATAAGTAGGCTTCAAAATGGTTTCCAGCGCCGGGTGCGGATATTCGACCCGAGAGCGGCCGTGTTTTCGATCGATGAAGTCATCGACCATACCCGATTGCAATGGCCCCGGTCGAAACAGTGCTACCAGCGCAATGATATCCTCGAAGCTGTCGGGTTGCAGACGCCGAATCAAATCTTTCATGCCACGTGATTCAAGCTGAAACACTGCCGTGGTCTGGTAGGCCTGTAACAATTTGAAAGTATCCGGATCGTCTAACGGGATACGTTCTATCTCGAGTTTGGCGTCGGGATTTTGCGCATTGATCGCACGCACCGCCCAGTCGATTATCGTCAGGGTGCGCAGACCGAGAAAATCGAACTTAACCAGGCCCACCGCTTCGACGTCATCCTTGTCATACTGAGATACCAGGCCGGAACCACCTGGTTCGCAATAAATCGGGGTAAAGTCAGTCAGGTTACTTGGTGAAATCACGACTCCCCCAGCATGCTTGCCGACATTGCGCGTCAATCCCTCGAGCGAACGAGCCATATCGATCAGCATCGTGACCTCTTCTTCCTCTCGGTAAAGCTCTTGCAGTGTCTCTTCCTGCTCCAGTGCCTTGTCGAGCGTTATACCAACCTCAAACGGTACCAGCTTGGCGATTCGATCGACGAACCCATAGGGATGTGACATTACCCTTCCAACATCCCTGATCACCGCTTTTGCGGCCATGCTGCCGTAAGTGATAATTTGTGATACCTGGTCCCGCCCGTAATGCTCAGCGACATATTCAATTACCTCGTCGCGTCGATCCATGCAAAAATCGATATCGAAATCGGGCATTGATACCCGTTCCGGATTAAGAAATCGCTCGAACAGTAAGTCGTATGCAAGGGGATCGAGATCGGTAATATTCAACGCGTAGGCAACTAGCGAACCCGCGCCTGAGCCGCGCCCCGGTCCAACCGGGATTGCGTGATTCTTGGCCCAATCGATGAAATCCATAACGATCAGGAAATACCCCGGAAAGCCCATTTCGATGATGACATCTAGTTCGGTTTTCAGTCGCTGATCGTAGGGTACACGATCAAGATCCTCGCCTTCCGCAAGTTGATCTTGCAGGAATTCAAGGCGGCGTTCGAGACCCTGCTCGGAGACATGGCGGAAATAACTATCCGTCGTGTATTGGTCCGGAACCTTGTATTCGGGCAAATATGCCTCGCCTAGCTCGAGGCGTAAATTACAGGCACTCGCAATCGCCACGGAATTTTCTATGGCCTCGGGAATATCCGCGAATAGCTCGACCATCTCATCTGCCGAGCGCAGGTATTGTTCCTGTGAATAGAGCCTCGGACGACGCTCATCTTCGAGGGTAAAGCCGGTGCAGATACAAACTCTGACTTCGTGAGAATCGAAGTCATCTGCATCGATAAAGCGGACATCGTTGGTAGCCACCAACGGTACTTGCAATGACCTTGACCAGGCAACCGCCTGGGTTATATAGGCTTCTTCATGTGCGCGCCCGGTGCGTTGTAATTCGAGGAAATAACGGTCCCCGAAAACATCCAGCCATTGCTGCAGGCAGGATTCAGCCAGTTCGATATTCTGCATCCTGAAGGCCAATCCAACATTGCCCTCCAGGCCAGCCGATAAAGCGATCAAACCGTCATTGGCCGCGCGCAGCCAATCTATCTCGATGGTTGCACGATCGGCGGTTTGACCTTCCAGGTAAGCGCGCGAAATCAGCTTTTTCAGATTTAGATATCCCTGGTCATTCTGACACAACAAAACCAACCGGCTTAAGGCATCTTTATGTTCCGGGTGATGAACCCATACATCGGTACCAAATATTGGTTTCACTCCCATTGCAGTCGCTGCCTGGTAGTGTTTTACGACCGCAAACATGTTGTTCAGATCGGTTAGCGCGACCGCACCCATGTCGCGCTCGCGCACCTGTTGCACCAGCGGTTTTAACCTTACAGTGCTGTCCTGCAACGAATATTCGCTATGCACATGCAGGTGGACGAAACGGTTACTCATTCAGAGTAATTCCCTGACCGGTCTGAAACTGCGACGATGCGCTGGCGATACGCCGTGCTGCTTTAGTAGTTTTCGGTGCAATTCGGTTGGGTAGCCCTTGTGTTGGGCAAACCGGTATTCGGGATACAATCGATCGAGTTCAAGCATTTGCCGGTCGCGATACTGCTTGGCCAGAATTGAAGCCGCCGAAATACAGGGTTCGTATAAATCACCTTTGACAATTGCCCGCATCTGGTAATTTTCGAGACGCGGTAAACGATTTCCATCAACCAGTACTAGTCCCGGTCTCAAACTCAGTCCCAGTAGCGCACGCCTCATCGCCAACAGACTGGCCTGCAAGATATTTATTTCATCGACTTCATGATGGCTGGCTTCGGCGATTGCCCAGGCCCTGGCATTTCGTTTTATCTCGGTTTCAAGTGTCTCGCGGCGCGTTGCCGACAATTTCTTGGAATCGGTTAGTCCGAGAATGGGATAGCTTTCATCTAGTATTACTGCGGCAGCGACAACCGACCCAGCCAGTGGTCCACGCCCTGCTTCGTCCACGCCAGCGACAAGCTTAGCAATTGGGTTTTCATCCATATATAATGCGCCGTTCGAAATTTACCTTTAACACTATGTCTCAATTACTCAAGGTTGCTGTTGTCGGTGTCGGTCACCTCGGCAAATGGCACGCAGACAAATACGCCGCGGCACCCGATTGTGAACTGGTTGCAGTGGTGGATAGCAATACTGCAAATGCCCAGGAGGTCGCGCAAAAACATGGTGCCGACGCTTACTCCGACTATCGCGACATCATTCCGCTGGTCGATGCGATCAGCCTGGTGGTGCCGACCAGCCTGCATTATAAAATTGCTAGAGAGTTTCTGGAAGCAGGAATTCACTGTTTGATCGAAAAACCAATCACTGAATCGATCACAGATGCTGAAAAACTGATCGGAATTGCCCGCGACCAGAGCCTGGTATTGCAGGTTGGACACATCGAACGTTTCAATAGCGTCATGATCGGGATCGAAGAGCATATCGAAATACCCCAGTTTCTTGAATCGACTCGACTCGCTCCATTCACACTGCGCGCCACCGATGTCAGCGTTATTCTCGATTTGATGATCCATGATATCGATATCATCCTCGATCTGATTGGAAGTCCAATCAAGCGAATATCGGCCAGTGGAATATCGGTGTTATCCGATACGGTTGATATCGCCAACGCACGCATCGAGTTCGAGAATCATTGCGTCGCCAATGTAACTGCCAGTCGTATCAGTAACAAGCGTGAGCGTAAACTGCGTATCTTTCAGAAAGATGCATACCTGTCGGCCGACTTTCAGGATAAGGTGCTCGCGGTCAACCGCAAAGGCGAAACCGATAACGAAGCAGGATTCAAGGATATCACTCACAGCGAGCAGCGCTTCGAAGATAACGATGCGCTGAACCTTGAAATTCTCGACTTTATCAACGCAATAACAACCGGCGGGCAACCGAAGGTCAGCGGCGAAGATGGTAAACGGGCACTTGAAACTGCCATCGCGATTACTTCACAAATAGCAGAATCATTATGAACATACCAATGGTTGATCTTAAAGGTCAGTACGAGACGCTAAAAGCTGAAATTGATGACTCCATCCTGCAAGCGCTTTCCGAAACTCGATTTATCCTGGGTCCAAATGTCCAGGCCTTTGACCAGGAGGCGGCTGAATACCTGGGCGTCAAGCACGCGATAAGCTGCGCCAACGGTACCGATGCACTCCATCTGGCTTTGCTTGCAGCCGGTATCCAAGCGGGCGATGAAGTGATCACCAGTGCATTCACTTTCATCGCGACAGCGGAAGCTATCCGTTACATCGGCGCAGTGCCGGTTTTTGTCGATATCCAACCGCACAGCTTCAATATCGACCCTGACAGGATCAGGGAAGCAGTAACCGATAAAACCAGTGCTATTTTACCTGTGCATCTGTTCGGACAAGCTGCCGATATGAATGAAATCCAGGCAATTGCAGATGAACACGGATTGTTGATCATCGAGGATTGTGCGCAATCATTCGGTGGCCGCTACCAGGGGATGACTACCGGTACCATTGGCTGCGTTGGAGCATTCAGTTTCTTCCCGAGCAAAAACCTGGGCTGCTATGGCGATGGCGGTATGGTTACCTCGAACGATGACGATATCGCCGCCGGGGTAAAAATGCTGCGCAATCATGGCAGCAGCAGGCAGTACCACCATGATGTTATCGGTTTTAACAGTCGTCTGGATGAACTTCAGGCCGTTGTCCTACGGATCAAGCTCAAACATATTGACGACTACAACCGGAAGCGCCTGGAGGTGGCCAGAACTTACAATCAACTGCTTGCAGGGAGTCGTTTTACAACGCCCCATATTCCGGACGATCGCGACCACGTCTTTCATCAGTACACTCTGCTTTGCGACGAGCGCGACGAGTTGCGTGAGACCATACTGGCGCGGAATATCGCCTGCGCGGTCTACTACCCTATCCCGTTGCATCAACAGCAAGCCTTCCATGATACTAAACAGCCAGAATTGCCGGTAACCGAATCAACCGCCGGACGTTGCCTGTCGTTTCCGATTTATCCGGAAATGACTACACAGCAGATTGAAACGGTTTGCGAGGCGCTACTGGCTGCCTAATGAAGCCGGCTCATGTCATGATTCTGGCCGGCGAAGCATCCGGTGATGCACACGCGGCTGAGTTCGTCGAACTGCTGAAACTTGAACAACCCGATTTGCAATTAAGCGGCATGGGCGGCAAGGCGATGAAAAACGCTGGCGTCGACGTATTTTTCGATTCATCGATTATCGCTGTAGTCGGTTTGGTCGAAGTGCTGCGGCATTGGGGCGATATCAAGCGAGCAATGGGGATCGTAAAGCAACAGCTTGATCAAACCCGCCCTGACTTGCTGGTATTGGTGGATTATCCCGAATTCAATCTTAAAATGGCACGCCATGCACGCAGACTCGGAATCAAGGTCCTGTTTTATATCAGTCCCCAGGTCTGGGCCTGGCGACCGAAGCGGATTCATAAAATCGGTAGCCTGATTGATCATATGGCGGTGATCTTCAAGTTCGAAAAGCAATATTATGAAAATGCCGGCATTCCAGTCAGTTTTGTCGGACATCCCCTCGTCGACAAGGTAAAGGCCGGTGCCAATGCCCAAAAGACCCGTGCGAACCTGGGAATTTCGCCGCAGGAAAAGGTCGTCGGATTGTTTCCAGGTAGTCGCCAAAGTGAGATCGCTCGCCTGTTACCTTTGATGTTTGCTACTGCGAGGCGGATGCAGGCACGCGAGCCCAAACTTAGATTCTTATTACCGGTTGCTTCCAGCCTGGATATTGATGATTTGTCCCGCCGCTCCGAGAACAGCGGGCTCGATATCATTATCAGTCAGGAAGATATATATGACGTAATTTCCTGCTGTGATGCGATCGCCACCTGTTCGGGAACGGTGACACTGGAAATAGCCCTGCTTAACGTACCGATGTGTATTCTTTACAAGATGTCCTGGCTTTCGTACCTGATCATGAGCCGCCTGATAACAATCCCGCATATCGGTCTGGCCAATATTGTCGCCGACAAGGCCGTAGTGAGAGAATTCTTACAGGGGAACGCAAATCCTGACAACGTGAGTCGCGAATTATTCGAGTTGCTTGAAAATCAGGTGTATCGAGAGCAAGTCAAAGACGGACTCAAAAGGGTTAGCGAAAATCTTGGTGTCGGGGATGGCGCGCGTAATATGGCACAATTGGTATTATCACTGCTGGCTCAGCAAACTACTTAGTAAGTCGTCGGAGAAGTTATGGCTAGTCGAGGACATTCAGAAGGCATAACCATGAGTGGTGGCGGTCTTTATTCGCTTGCCACCATCGGCGCAAAACATGTAATCGATGCGGCTACTCCAATGGTTGTAGATGCGATTAATAGCCTTTCACAGGAATCGATTGCAGCGGGCTTCACTTTCTCCGATATGGGAACCGCCGATGCCGGAACTTCTTTGTCTATGGTTGCCGCTGCAATCGATGCGGTTTCCACACGCGTTCCGAATGCACCGATCTCTATCATTTACTCGGATCAGCCGCGCAACGATTTCAACGCGTTGATTACCAATGTTTACGGTCTTGGCCCCTTCGAGAGCTATATCGATCGTCGCGACAATATATTTCCCCTGGTTTCGGGCACCACTTTTTACCAACAGATTGTTCCAGCCGGAACGCTGGATATTGGATTTTCAGCTACCGCGATGCATTGGTTGAGCACCAAGGTTTGCAACATTTCCAATCATGTCCAGGCGGTCGGCGCAGAAGGTGCAGAGCTCGATGCATTTCGAGCCCAGGCGCATCGAGACTGGCGCGAAATCCTGTTACACCGCGCTCATGAATTGAAACCAGGCGGTAAGCTGGTGCTGATCAACTTTGCACGGGATGAGAAGGGTCGTTATCTGGGTAACACCGGCGGCGTCAATATGTTCGACCAGTTTAATCGTATCTGGCAAAGCTTCCTCGACCAGAATCGGATTACGCGCGTGGAATACGAAAATATGACCCTGCCGCAGTATTACAATACGGTTGAAGAATTCAGTACACCGTTACAGGATCCCGATGATGCCGTCTACCAGGCCGGTTTGCGTCTCGATCATATCGACACCCGTGTCGTAAAATGTCCCTTCGCCGAATCATTCACACAACATGGCGATGCGGCCCGCTTCGCCGAAGAGTACATCCCTACCATTCGCAGTTGGAACGAAAGTATTTTCTTCAACGCCTTATCCGAGGCTCGACCGTTGGATGAGCGTCGACAAATAATCGAAGACTATTATGGAACTTATCGAGATATGGTACGGGATAATCCCGACGGTCATGGCATGGACTACGTTCACGCCTACACCGTGATATCCAAGCAGTTTGGTTGAAAGCGTCGCTAGCCTATCCTTCGAAGGGAGGCATTCTAGGTTTCGACTGGGTATCCTGCCTTCTCCCAGTCCGGCATGCCGCTATGACTAATGCAAACGATATGGTTTAGCCCCTGGAAATTCAGATTGGTAGTCGAGGTTTGGGCGCGACGCCCGGAGCGGCAGTAAAGATATACCTGGTCGAATTGCTTTAGCTCATCAATATGAGCATTCTCGGTCCCCATCGGAATATTTCGACTGCCTGGCACATGACCGCGGGCAAACTCCTCGGGTGTACGATTATCCATAACCAGGGTGTTTACAGGCAGATCCTGCCAGGCCTGGTGCAAGTCATTCATGTCAAAGTCGCGCAGCAGGTACCGATTTGGGTCGAATTTGATGCCAACGCTCATGTTCGCCGGTACTGCTTCGTTAATTCTTTTTGGCAGGTCCAGGTTCAGGTTGTTCATTAAATCGATGAACTCCTGGCGTGGACGATTACCACCCAGCCTTGGATTCCAGGCTTTTTCCTCCCCAATTGTCGACGAGGTCCGACCGTTATAATCGTGTGCCGGGTAAACAATGGTGTCATCACTGAGGACAAATAATTTTTGCGTGATGCTGTCGTAAAGCGCACCCGGATCGCCAAGCTGGAAATCGGTGCGTCCACAACCCCGGATCAATATGGTATCTCCGCTAAACAACATACCGTCGCTGAAATAACTGGTGCAGCCATTGGTATGACCGGGCGTCGAAATCGCAGTTATCTGGTAGTGACCCAGAGTTATGCTGGCGCCATCTTTCAATGGGATATCAATCGCCTCAATACCCGAGCTCTCCCCGTAGACCAACCTGGTACCGGTCATTTCGCGTATTTTACCGGCCGACGTTATATGGTCCGCATGTGCGTGCGTCTCGATTGCATACAACAATTCAACCCCGAGCTCATTGATAATTTGCATATCGCGATCGAAGGTTTCCAGCACTCCGTCGATAATAGCGCCCTCGCGTGTATCGGAATCGATCAACAGGTAGGTATAGGTGCAGCTTTCACGATCGAACAGCTGTTTAACGGTGAGATGGGGTGTGGTCATTTTAGATTGGCTCCCGAATCGGCTCGGACTAGTGTAATTTTTACAATTGACGATAGCAAACGGCAATGGCATTGTGGGTGAGTTCGATTACTGTTCTTGTACATGAATGTAAATGACATTTTAAGCCAGCTGAAACTGGAATCTGTAGCCGTTGCTTTGGCGCTTGTCGGGCTTTTGATCGCATTGCTCTTGATAGTGAACCGTAAGCGTATACTGGTACGCGTCAGGGAGTGGCGCATTCAGCGCATCCTGAAACAAATAGGTTGTGATCAAATCCGCAACCTGGTCTGTTCCGACGGGCTCGATGGCTACTTCAATATTGATCGCCTGGTTTTAACCCCGGATTCGATCCTGCTGATTTCCTACAAACTCTATGGCGGCAACATATTCTGCGCCGAACATATTTCGGAATGGAGCCAGTTAATCGGGCAGAAAAGCTTTAAATTTGTAAACCCGCTGTTCGAGCTGGAAAATCAGCTTACCTCGCTAAAGTTACTTACTGGCAACGCTCACCTTGAGGGCTACCTGTTCTTCAATCGCAGCGCAGAATTTCCCAAAGGCCATCCTGACAGAGTGTTGCATCCGGAAATTATCCCCGATCGATTTAGTGCCGCTAATTGTGAAACGATAAATCCCGAAATCAAGGCTGCCTGGGAGTTGCTTAAGAGGCACCAGAAACAGGGTTCGCCGGGTGATCATGTCAGTGTAAAAACTTGAAATGTCGGTAAAGAAAGCACAGAATGATTGCGTTGTATTGAGGGGCCAGCATTAGAGGTTTCCGGTCACTATAAAAATATATCAATTAAAATCCAAAACGGAGAGAATCAGCAATGAAACGTCGTGATGTAATCAAAGGTGGCGTCGCCGCCGCACTCGCAACCGGAGCAACTGCTGTCTCGGCACCTGCTATCGCTGCTAACAAAATTGAAATTACCATGGTAGCAACCTGGGGTAGAGACTTCCCGGGCCTTGGGACCGGTGCGCAACGCTTCGCAAAACGTCTGACCGCCATGACCGACGGTCGCATAAAAGTTAATTATTTTGCCGCTGGCGAACGCGTTAAAGCATTTGACGCCTTCGACGAAGTCGCTTCCGGTAACGCGCAAATGTATCATGCTGCCGACTACTACTGGAAAGGCAAACACCCGGGCTGGGCTTATTTTACCGGCGTACCTTTCGGCATGACTTACACCGAAATCAATGCCTGGATTCAATTTGGAGGTGGTCAGGCGCTGTGGGATGAAATTGCTGCCGGCTATGGTTTGAAGTGCCTGCCCTGCGGCAATACCGGGGTGCAAATGGGTGGCTGGTTCCGCAAAGAAATGCGTTCTGCTGCCGATTTCAAGGGCTTGAAAATGCGGATGCCAGGCCTCGGTGGCGATGTTATCGCCAAAATGGGGGCCTCACAGGTATCGCTATCGGGTGGTCAAATCTACGAAAACCTGATTTCCGGCTCGATCGATGCGACCGAGTGGGTAGGTCCCTGGAACGATAGCTTTTATAAATTTTATGAAGCCGCCAAATATTACTATTACCCCGGCATGCATGAACCGGGTTCGCAGTTGTCGCTGGGTGTAAACAAAAAATTCTGGGATGGATTGAGTAAATCCGACCAGGCCATCATCACGGCTGCGGCAGAAACTGAAAACTCGGTAATGATGTCCGAATACAATGCTAAAAACGGCGCAGCACTAGCTAAATTAATTTCTGACCAGGGCGTTAAACTGCGCAGTTTCAGCGATGATACCTACGACAGTTTTGGTGACGCGGCTGCTGAAGTTTTTGCGGAAGTCGAAGCGCACAGCCCGCTGGCCAAGAAAATTCATCGGAGCTTTCTTGCCTCGCGCGACGAGGTTGGCGCCTGGGCCAAGATCTCTGACCAGGCTTACGTGGCGCAACGTAACCGCGTACTTGGACTTTAATACTCGGTCCGAGAACAAACTGAAACGGAGTCTACGGACCCCAGTTTTCTTTCGCCCCTAATTCGGTTAGCAAATGTTAGGTAGAAATCTTCCCCTGGTCGGTCGCGGATTCGCCTATGTGATGGTCAGCTCGGTGTTTCTCTACCTGATCAATAACTACCTTGTCTACTGGCAGGAATTCCCTGGCCCTTACGCGCTGTTTTTGCACTATGGATGGTTTGGCCTGGATCAGGCCGACGATTTAAGCGGCACCCGGGTAAGCCAGGGCTGGGGCCAGGTCATAGTTTACCTGGTGACGCTGGCGGCGAGTATTGCTTACGTGGTAAAAACCAATTCGCGCAGCCTGGAAGAGGAAAGTATTCGCTTCGCTACACTGTCTGCTTACATCGTGAGACTGTCTTTCTGGTCGGTGCTGATGATTGGCTTTGCCGACATGATTATCTCCCTGCTGCGGGTGGAAAACCTGCTCGAACCGATTGCCGGGAAATGGCTGACGCAGCAACTGGGACGCCCGATCTTCCGCGGCACCTATATCCACTACCCGCTGGTAATCGTCGCTTGTTTCGTCGCCGCCCGGTTGCGTAATATCAGTTTTACCTGGCTAGCCCTGATGTGTGTGCTGGCCGAATTTCTAATCGTAATCACCCGCTTTGTTTTTTCGTACGAACAGGCCTATATGGGTGACGTGGTGCGTTTTTGGTATGCCGCCCTGTTCCTGTTCGCCAGCGCCTATACCCTGGTTGAGGAAGGTCATGTGCGGGTCGACGTACTCTATACCGGCTTCAGGCGTCGCAAGAAGGCCCTGTTCGATTCGATAGGTAGCTTGTTTCTCGGCATGCCGATTTGCTGGGTCATCTTGATGCAGGGTATGGGTGGCCGCGGCAACAGTATCAATAGTCCCCTGCTCAGCTTCGAGGTTTCACAAAGCGGTTATGGCATGTACATCAAATATATCATGGCGGCATTCCTGATCGTGTTCGCGGTAACGATGCTGATCCAGTTCGTCAGTTACCTGTTATATAACATTTCGCAGCTACTCGATCATGGGGAGCATGAGGACAATGTAACCTATCAACAGTTAATTACCGGGAACAAAAGCTAGTCATGGAGCTTTATTTCCTCGTCCTGCTGATTGCGATCATGGTGTTCGCGCTGACCTCGGGTTATCCGGTTGCGTTCGCCCTACCCGGCTCGGCCATCGCCACCATTGCGATCGCCGCATTTTGTGGCTGGGTTTTCGAGGGTAACGTCGATGCATATTTCGTGCTCGGTGGTCCCAACCAATGGCTTAGCGCCGGGGTAACCAATTACCGAAGTTTGTACTGGGAAGTTGAACGCGACACGCTGATCGCGATCCCGCTGTTCATCTTCATGGGTATCATGCTACAGCGCTCCAAGATCGCCGAGGATCTACTGGTGGCGATGGCGCAACTGTTCGGCCCGATTCCGGGCGGCCTGGGCATTTCGGTAGTATTCGTCGGTGCCTTGCTCGCCGCCACCACCGGCATCGTCGGCGCCACGGTCATCGCGATGGGACTGATTTCGCTACCGGCGATGTTGCGCAACAACTATTCAAAATCGCTCGCTTGCGGCACGATCTGCGCGTCCGGCACCCTTGGACAGATTATCCCGCCATCGATCGTACTGATTATCCTCGCCGACCAGTTATCGAGTGCCGCGAACCAGGCCGCGACCACGCGCAAGGCTGAGTACAAAGAAGCCACCGGTGAATTTTCGATGCCCGGGGATTTCGATGTGGTAACCGCGAGCGCGGGCGATATGTTCATGGGCGCTTTTATCCCAGGCATGATCCTGGTCGGCATTTACATGTTGTACATCCTGATTTCCGCGTTGATCAAACCGGAAAACGCGCCGCCGGTATCGTTTGCAGGGAAATACGACCATAAATTCTTCATACAGGTGCTACTCGCGCTGGTCCCGCCGCTGGCATTGATCTTTTTGGTGCTCGGCTCGATCATTCTCGGTGTGGCGACCGTCAACCAGGCCGGAGCGATTGGCGCCATCGGCGCAATGATCATGGGCAGTTATCGCCTGCTGGAGGGCAAACCGCGCGCTTACTATCCCGCGATTCTGACGATCGGCTCGATTGTCGTTATCGTAATATTACTAAGCCTGTTCGACCTCAATATCAAAAACATCAAGAGTGGTTACGACGCCTTTGGCATCGGCCTGGCCTGTATCGCCGTGGCGGTGTTGATCGGCGCCATCGGCTGGGCGACCTGGCGCGCATTTAGCATCGACGATACACTACGCGGCGTCATGATGGATACCGCGAAGACAACTTCGATGGTATTCATCATCCTGCTGGGTGCGGCGATGTTAACTTCCGCGTTTCGCGGCTTCGGCGGTGAAGAACTGGTTAAGGAGCATTTAACCAGCCTGCCCGGCGGATTCTGGACCCAGTTTGTCGTGGTCATGGCAGTTATCTTCTTGCTCGGATTCTTTCTCGACTTTCTCGAAATCGCCGTGGTCGTGGTACCCATTGTCGCTCCAATCCTGCTGGCTGATCCCAGCGCCAATGTCACCGCGGTCTGGTTCGGCGTAATGGTGGGTTTGAATATACAAACCTCGTTCTTAACGCCACCGTTTGGATTTTCGTTGTTTTACCTGCGTGGTGTTGCGCCCAAAGGCGTCACCACGATACAGATTTACAAAGGTGCGGCGGCATTTATCGTATTGCAACTGGCTGGCCTTGCGATCGCCGGCACGTTCCCGAGCCTGGTTAACTACCTGCCGAACAAGATGCATTTGATTTCCGAGACCGCACCGCCGCCAAGCAATCCCAAGTTACAGGAATGCCTGGAAGACTATTTATTTAACGATTATGACAATAATCGGGCCACGATCGAAGCCAGCATCGAACGCATCAAAACCGCCAACCTGGCCTACTTGCCCGAGGAATACCGGGAACGCTTGAACGAGAGTTATCAACAGGCAAACGACGCCTTTATGCTGGTCGACGCGATTCGCAAGGACTCCAGGAACCTGGATGAATATTCACCTGAATACCGGCCTATGCATGTTCAAGTCCGTCGTATCCAGAAAAAGATTCGCAAGCTGGAGCGTCGCATCGAGGAGCTTGAACAAGATCGCCAACGTCTCGCCGACGACGAGTCCGTGACTGAAAAGCGTATCGAAAAAATAGTAAACAGTATTAGCGGTCTCAAAGCAGAGCAGGACGCCCTGGCAGCAAGCATCCCGGCTAACTGGGAAGATGTGCACGCCGAATTCAAAAAACTCGCCCAGGCGGAAAAACGTTCCCGGCAAAAATACCGACAAAACGTGGATGAAAGCTATGAGCTGATTGTCACCGTGCGTCGTATTATTGCGGAAGCCGAAACCTTGGCAGGATTGAAAGAACGGTTTGCGCCATTAGTCGACATCATTAGCCGTCAAACACCTATCGAGGGGCTTGAAGCAATAAGCGCACTGGAGCAAGAAATCAACTTGCTTACCGAAACCCACCGCATTAATGCCAAGTTATCGCGCGCCAAGCGTGTTTTACGGGGCGATTCCCCGGACCTGGTAAAAGCGATTGCCGAGGCAAATTTGGCTGCGGATTTGATGGATGAAGAAATCGCATGGCGTCAGCGCGCAGCGCGTGAACTCGCCGCCGATCTTGAAACCTATGATCAGGTGATTGCCTCCACAATCGGTATGCGCATGCAGGCGCGTTTTACTGCCGATCAGGCCGAATCGATAGCGGACTGCCTCGCCGTTCATAAGGATCTCTCACTTCACTTTTAACTCTTGATGTCACAAGTGGATTTAATCTATCGCATCCTGGCGATTATCTTCCCGATATTCAGCATCGTAGCACTAGGTTATTGGTATGCACGCCATCGGCATGATACCGATATGTCCTCGGGTAATCGCATCAACATGGATATTTTTACGCCCGCGCTTATTTTTGATTCCATATACAGCTTGCGTTGGCACACATCTGGTTGTGGCTCATCAACAAACACCGCCTGGCAGCTACAGATCATTGAGTCCTTCAACCTTATCCCCAGGCTTAACGGCATGATCGTCATCGTTCAATTCGAGAATGTAACGTGTCGGCAATGGCGCCGAGAACACCGGGCATGGAGACGCCTGACAGGGATCCAGGCGCTGCACGCTTAACACCGTAAACCTGTCGTCAATCCAGACAACGCGTAATGGTATTAGCATATTCTTCATCCACACGCGATGGTCGCCGGATCGAGCATACACCAGTAACATACCCTCGTTGCGCGCGAGCTGGTCTCGATACATCAAACCTTTCCGGCGTTGTGCCGGCGTCAGGGCAATTTCAACCTGGTAGCTTGCTTGTCCCAACTGTATTTCAATCGTGCGGGGCGAAGCGTAAGCAAAGGGAACTGAGCTAAAAATCAAAAAAAATACAGCCGCCAGCGCCCGGTTTTCCGATTTTGTGCTAAAACAATACCAAAGTGACATATTTACCGATCTTACTAGTTTTTCATCTAGATTGAGATCTATGTCTCATAGTAATTTGATTTTATTGAATAAACTCAATCCTCAAATCAAAATATTATAACCAAGCTCATTGAATAAGATTTAAAAAAGCGACATAAGTTATTGATATTGCTACTATGCGCAGTCTTCTTTGGGTCAATGTGGGGTGAAAGTGTTGATTTCGAGCACCGATAATAAAACTGATTTTCCAAAGGACTCAAATGTAGAACCATATGAAAATGCTCGTCGGCTCAGCATCCTCCGGCGGCAACGTAAGGTTTTAATCGTCGACGATGAATCGACTGGTCGGACGATCCTCGCAAAAATAATTCAGCAAGCCGAACAAGATGTCATTGTCGAGTCGTTCGACAATCCGCTCGAAGCGTTGCAATGGCTGGACCACAACCATCCGGATTTAATCATCACTGACTACCGCATGCCCGATATTAATGGTGTCGAGTTAACCAGGAAAATTCGAGCCAAGACAGCTTGCCAGGATATACCGATAATGATGATTACCGTGGTGAGTGAAAAGTCGGTGCGTTACGATGCACTTGAAGCCGGTGCCACCGCCTTCCTGACGCGCCCTATCGATCAAATCGAGTGCCGTACCAGTTGTCGCAACTTGCTTAAGCTGCATGAACAGCAATCCATCATCCAGGATCGAGCTGACTGGTTGGCACGACAGGTTGAAGTTGCAACCCAGCAAATCGTCGCCCGTGAGCATGAAACCTTGCTGCGGCTCGCCAAAGCAGGCGAATATCGCGATGAGGTAACCGGGAATCACGTGGTACGCATGGCCAGGTACTCGCGCGAAATCGCCGAAGCTCTCGGCTTGAGTGAAAAGGAATGTGATGAAATCGAATATGCCGCGCCGATGCACGACATCGGTAAGATCGGAATCCAGGACAAGATCCTGCTCAAGCCCGGAAAATTCGAACAGAACGAGTGGATGACGATGCAGCAGCACACAATAATTGGACATGCGATATTATCGAATAGTCAGTCGCGCTATATCCAAACTGGGTCGATCATTGCACTCAATCACCACGAACGTTTTGACGGCAGCGGTTATCCAAACGGACTATCCGGTAAAGACATCCCGTTAGTGGCGCGTATTGTTACGGTAGCTGACGTCTATGATGCGCTGGTTTCAGCAAGACCCTATAAACGTGCCTGGGAAGCCAAGGATGCCCAGGACTATTTGCACAAGCACGCGGGCACTCAATTCGATCCAATTTGCGTTGAAGCCTTTTTTGAACGTCTCGACAATATAACCAGTTTCTATAAAACATTCAGTGACGGCTAAATGCCCTCACCGCAAAGCACAGAATGGAAGTAACTGAGACGAAATTCAGTTTGCTCGGAAAGCTCAACGAAAGGCTGAAGGGAACCGGCGATACGGAACCTGAACAGGCGAAACTGCGGCTCTTGATCGTAGCTATCCTGATCATCTACTTCTGTGTGCCCTGGGCAGAAAATGAGCGTTTTATCGATATTTTCGATTCGACGCCCAATATCATTATCGTGGTTGCATCCAGTATCGCCCTACTGATCTTCGCTGCCATCGTCAGAAACCCACGCCCTTCTCCCGTTAGACGGGTATGCGGCATTTTGCTAGACATGGTCTCCTTGTCTATCGTGATGTACTGGACTGGCGGTGATCATGTCCCATTATTTGTTTTTTACTTATGGGTTACACTGGGTAACGGCTTCAGATATGGCACCAGGTACCTGTACATATCTTTTGGAGTCAGCCTGGTCGGGTTTACGCTCGTCACGATAGGCAGTGAGTACTGGCAGGAGCATGGTTCTTTTGCTTTCAGCTTGTTATTAATACTCCTGGTGTTGCCACTTTATGCGGCTTTTTTACTAGAAAAGTTGCATGCAGCGATTGCAGCCGCTAAGCAGGCGAACGAAGCAAAAAGTCGATTTCTGGCAAACATGTCACATGAACTGAGAACACCGCTCAATGGTGTAATTGGTATGGGCGATCTACTCCGTGAGACCCGGCTAAGTCACGAACAGCATGAACTGGTAGGTACTCTGCATAGCTCGGCCTATTCGTTGCTCGAGTTGATCGAAAACGTACTTGATATTGCCAAAATCGAAGCCGGCAAGATCAATATCGAGAACAAACCTCTAGACTTGTATGCGGTTGTAAACGCGGTAATTTATATGCTTTCTCCCACGGGGGAAGCCAAGAATCTGCTGATTTCATGTAGCATCGATGCGGGTACACCATTTTCGTTAAAGGGTGATCATCAGCATCTTCGCCAGGTATTGATCAATCTGGTCAGCAATGCAATCAAGTTCACCGATGACGGTTCGGTAAACCTGCGCGTATTTAGAGTCGGAGACAATGACAGTAGCCCCCGGATTCGTTTCGAAGTAACCGACACCGGAGTCGGTATTCCCGCGGAATCCCTGAAAACGATTTTCGACGACTTCACCCAGGCGGAACAAATCTCAAGCAGAAGCTTCGAGGGTACCGGACTTGGTACTGCCATTTCCAAGGAGCTGGTTGAATTGATGGGAGGCGAGATCGGCGTACAAAGCGAACTCGATAAAGGTTCAACCTTCTGGTTCGAACTGCCATTTGAAGCTTTGCCGCACAACGATCGCATAATTTCATCGAACCATATTCTGTTGCTGGCAGGCGAAGACACGGCTGCTGTCATAAGGCCTTCGTTGAAGGGCTGGAACGTAGATTTCGACTGGGTTCAATCTTCCGCACGAGCGTTTTCAATTTTACTGCAGGCGGCTGAACACGGAAATAACTATCACTCTGTAATCGTCGATCAGGATTGCCTGAACGACATCAACGCCGAGCAGTTTGCACAAATGATACGATCCGAAAAACTGCTTGAAAACATCGCGCTGATTCTGGTGAACTCGTCCGATACGATGATCAACATTAATGCTGTCAATCAATACTACATATCGACAATCCTTGAACCCGAAGACAAAAGAACTCTCTTTAACGCGATACACGCCGCGCAAAGTGCCCATGCATCCGATGAAAAAGTTGTTACTCTGGCCGAACACTACGGCAGGCAGACCGGAGCTAAAATACTCAACATCCTGGTCGCCGAAGACAATAGTGTTAATCAACGCGTAATCCAGGGACTTCTCAAGCATGCCGGTCACAATGTGCGGCTAGTTAAGAATGGAGAACAAGTACTCGATATCCTGGATTCCGATGCCGACTCGGTTGATATGCTAATTCTCGATATGAACATGCCGGAGATGAGTGGTCTAGAGGTCATAAAGACCATTAGATTTATGGATACGCGCCATACACTGCCAGTCATCATGTTAACTGCCGATGCGACGCCCGAAGCCAAGGTGGCGAGCATGGATGCCGGTTCAGACGCCTTTTTAACCAAACCTGTCAATGCACGTGCGTTGCTGGACCGAATTGCATCTTTGTCACGGGATATAACGAAGGATGATGATGGCTTTGAAACCAAAGCAACAAATATCGCAAGTCATCTGGGCAAAAGACAGCCTGAAAAAAGAATTAGCGGATCACAGTGGTACGACGAGTCGACTATCAGAGAATTGTCTGCTCTAGGTGATTATGCTTTTTTACATGATCTGATCAGGGGTTTCCATCGGGACGGTGTCCAGCATGTTGCGCGCATTAACGATGCAGCGGAGAACGACTATCCCGAATATCGTGATGCCTTGCACGCGTTAAAGGGATCATCTATCGAACTAGGTGCGCTACCACTCGCCGATACCTGTCAGCAAGCAGAAGCTTTAAAACCTTACGACATTGGTGGCGATGCAAGTAAAAAAATGGCTGCGGAAGTCCAGAGAATATTTCTCAAAACTTCCGCAGCACTGAGCAATGCTTTGAAACAGGATATTGCACAACCTTGAGGAGAGATTATCCGGTTGGCATGATTTCCTTACGGGTAATGTGACGTTACAACCTCTGCTCCTGCATCTTTATCAAGCGTCCCATCATTTTTAGGTCCTTGGCGGTCAGCTTTAAGGCGGCGTCGGTCCAGATCTTGGCGATATCGATTAATTCGTCATAACTGATCTGATTACAGATGTCACGAACCTTTCTGATAGCACCATAGCTATTCGAATATCGATCGGCGGCCTTGATATATTTATAGACTTCCATCTCACCCTCGCCCTTCTCGGCCAGAATATCGATCACGCCCATATCATAGAGTTCTTCTGCTGTATAAAGCTTCCCGCTTAGTATGATCCTTTCAGCTTTTGCGGTACCGACCCGGCGTGACAACAGAGAATAGGCTCCCATGCCCGGGAACAGGTTGAACAGAACTTCCGGCAATCCCATTTTTGCGCCCTTTTCTGCAATCACCACGTTACTCGCAAGCGCGGACTCGAAGCCGCCTCCCAAAGCGTCTCCCTGAACTAGCGCGATGGTAGTAAGGTCACATTCAAGGTGATTAATATTCTCGTGCAGAATATCGATACAATTTATCGCATAGTTAAACAAACCGTCGCGATTGTTACTTTCGATGTAATTCCTGAACAGGCCCAGGTCACCACCGAGATTGAAGACCCCTTCTGTGTCTGATCCAACCACAATATAATTGTATTTCTCTCCCTGGCTGGCCCGCATTTCTTCTTTCACTACACGAATGTACTCATGAAACTCGGAAAGAAGCTGGTTGGTGAAACAGGGACGAGGCTCGGATCTCATTAAGCACCAGGACACCTTGTACTTAGGATCATAATGTGTCTTCAGTTGCCTGGATTTATTGCTTTCGCCTCTTGCATAAACGGAACGGTCCAATACTGCTACATTGCTCATAATCTCTCTCCAGATTTTCGATGTCGTGTACCCAAATATTGCATTCGGGAATAGCCTTGGTTTTATTTGCCCTGATAACGAATTTGCTTTCGTTTCAGGACTTTATCCACATTATTTAATGCTTTATCCGCATTATTTAATTCGTGGGTTATGAACATCAATTTACCGAAACAGGAAATGATTGCAAGCGAACTGTGACTACCTTCACAGTTTCTTGGAGAGAAAGCACTTTAAGTTAATTTCTTAAATTATTGTAAATAATAGATTTAATCGACGAGAAATTTATCGTAAAAATAATTCACTTTTTTTAATAAAAATGTTTAAACCACGTTAAATACAGTCTGAAAGTAATTGATTACTCACAGGAAAGGTACCAGCACTCTGCCGAAAGCATGTCAAAATTTTGACTAGAAGCTGACCAATCAATCAGCTTCCTCAATCCAAGTCATTTGAATCGCTTCGAGGATCTTTTCACTTGATCGATTGGGATCATCGTTAAAATCGTCAAGCGCACATACCCAGGCATGAAGGTCGGTAAAACGGATATACTGTGGGTCTACATCGGTATGAGTTTCAGATAGTTCGATTGCTATATCCAGCGTATCTGTCCACTTAAGGCTCATGATTTGCTCCTAGTGAGTTTCGGACACCATGTTAATGGTGTATTTGGGTATCTCTATCGTCAAAGGTTCATCGCCAACTATGGCCTGGCAACTTAAGCGCGAATCCATATCAAGCCCCCAGGCTTTATCGAGATAATCATCCTCGTCCTCGGTCGATTCCTCCAGTGAATCAAAACCATTACGTACGTACACATGGCAGGTTGTGCAGGCGCAGGATTTTTCGCAGGCGTGCTCAATCTCGATGCCATTGCTTAACATCGCATCGCATAAGCTGATACCCGGCTCCACTTCTATTTCCGCGCCCTGCGGGCAAATATCCTCATGCGGCATTATGGTGAGCCTAGTCATCTAACATCAACCTCGTCTATTTGTTTTCCTGCAAGCGCTTGTTTTACGCTCGTGTCCATGCGTTTAGCGACATAGTACTTGCTCGCGTCCTCTACCGCCTTGATCAGTTGCTTCAGTTCATCGGTTGATGCCGATTCGATAACCGCTTCCAGATTGTCACGATGTTCGTAAATCTTCGCCAGTTCAGATTCACTCAACAACAACTCACCGTCTTGTGCCAAAGCGGCAGTTATTGCCTCGACCACTCTTCTGGCTTCGACTTGCTGCTCTTTTAGCATGCGCAACTCAATATCTTCACGTGCATGCTCCATCGAGGCACGCAGCATCGTTTCAATTTCGGCATCGGTTAAGCCGTATGACGGTTTGACGACAATATCTGCGGCTACACCGCTGGTGAGTTCCTCCGCGCTAACTGACATCAAACCATCGGCATCCACCTGGTAAGTCACCCGTATCCGCGCCGCACCAGCCGTCATCGGCGGGAATCCACGCAACTCAAATCGAGCCAGGGATCGACAATCAGATACCAGTTCCCGTTCGCCCTGGACTACATGGATCGACATTGCGGTTTGACCATCTTTAAAGGTTGTAAATTCCTGCGCGCGCGCGACCGGGATAGCTGTGTTACGACTAATAATTTTTTCGCTCAAACCACCCATGGTTTCTATTCCCAGTGATAAAGGCAACACATCGAGCAATAGCATATCGCTGTCGGGCTTGTTGCCGGCAAGAATATCCGCCTGGATTGCGGCACCCACCGCAACTACCTTGTCAGGATCAAACTCGCACATGGGTTTACGCTCGAAATACTCACCTACCATTGACAACACCAGGGGCACACGGGTTGACCCGCCAACCATGATGACTTCATCAATTTCGTCCTTACCGACACCGGCGTCTCGTAGCGCACGACGACAGGCCAACAGGGTTTTTTTAACCAGTGGCTGAACCAGTTCCTCGAATTCATTGCGGTGAATCTCATGGCCCCATTGTTGCTCGTGGTCGATCGTGATTACAGCCACCTCGTGGATGGTCAGTTGTTCCTTGGCGGTACGGGCGGCAATCAGTATCTTGCGCGCCAGGATGGCGCCGATATCGCTGAATCCAGCTGTTGCAATTATCCACTCTCCGAGCACGTGGTCCATATCGTCACCACCCAGCGATGAATCACCGCCGGTAGCGAGCACTTCGAACACGCCCTTGTTCAGCCGCAGTACCGAAATGTCGAAGGTACCGCCACCGAGATCGTAAACCGCTATCAGTCCGTCAACACTCTGGTCCAGGCCGTAGGCAACTGCGGCCGCGGTGGGCTCGTTTAAAAGACGAAATAGATTCAGGCCTGCCAATGTCGCCGCATCACGGGTAGCCTGGCGCTGTGCATCGTCGAAATAAGCGGGCACCGTAATGACAACCCCATCAAGATCTCCGCCGATACTTTGGCCAGCACGCTGTGCCAATGTCCTGAGGATTTCACTGGAGATTTCCACGGCACTCAAATCACCGCACCTGGTGCGGATTCTGGGGACATTACTGCCTTCGCTTGCAACAAATTCGTAAGGCAAGACTTTGCCAAGCTGAATCACGTCTTCCTGACCTCGACCCATCAGTCGTTTTACCGAGGCGACAGTGTTCAGCGGATCGCTGATTTGCAGCGCCTGCGCCTGGTACCCAACCAGGGCACAGGCACTTTCGAAATGAACTATCGATGGCAGCAAACAGCGTCCCTGCTCATCGGGCAAGCAAACAGCTTCTCCACTGCGCACAGTAGCCACCAGCGAATTCGTAGTACCGAGGTCGATACCAACCGAATTGCGGTGCTGGTGAGGTGCACTGGATTCGCCTGGTTCAGATATTTGTAACAGTGCCATCAGAAATCTTCTAACTCGAACTGGAGTTCAGATAGCTGTTGCTGAATACGCTGAATAAACTGCATTTTTCGACTGCTCAGCAAAGCCGCATCGAGATCTCGGGCTTCGAAATGAGTAACAAACTCAGCTGCCAGCTGATCTGCTCTTTGCGCCAGCCTGGTCTCGATCTGCTCACATTTTCGCAAGGGATCCTCGCCATGCCGACAGGCCTCGACTTCTTCGCGCAATTCAATTTGCTCCATTAAAAACTCGGTATCTGAAGTGGTGCTCGAATCGTCAGGGATTGTGGCACCGCTAATTTCGAGCAAGTAACGTGACCGTTTGACCGGATCCTGCAGGATTTCATACGCCTGATTCACCCATGAGGCTATTTGTACCGATACTCGTTTATCCCGATCATCGGCGTTTACGTATCGATCGGGGTGATAGGTCGCCTGCAGACGCTGCTGCTTAGCCTGTAAACGCTCGCGATCAATATCGAACACAGGGTTTAAGCCAAATAGCTCGAAGTAAGTCTGGCTAAAATCGGGGGCCTGCATAGGACTAGTAGATAAAATTAAATGGTGAAGCTCTCACCACAACCACAGGCATCCTTGGCGTTGGGATTTTTAAACTGGAATCCTTCGTTGAGCCCAACCTTGGCAAAATCGACCTCGGTGCCATCAAGAAAAACAAGGCTCTTCTTATCGACGACAACCTTGACGCCCTTGGTTTCGAAAACCTCGTCGTCGTCCTGAAGTTCATCGACAAATTCAATAACATAAGCCAGTCCCGAGCAACCCGTGGTTTTAACACCCAGTCGCAACCCTATGCCCTTGCCGCGGTTGGCTAGAAAATTCTGCACTCGTGATGCCGCAACGTCGCTAAGTTGAATCGCCATTAATATCTCTCTACACCGCAGCCTGACGGATAACCGCAGGCAGTTTATTTACCAATTCCTGAAGTTTCGAAACCAACATTTCCACATCCTGCAAACTGTTGTCCATGCCAAAACTAACCCTAATCGCATTCAAGGCGAGGTTTTCGTCAACGCCCATGGCGCTGAGAACATGGCTGGGCTCGGTCACTGCACTGTGGCAGGCAGAACCGCTGGAAAGTGCAAAACCAGCCCGATCCAGCTCCATCAACAGGGTTTCACCATGGTAATAGGAAAGCGCAAAATAGGTTGTATTCGGTAACCGTGCCACCTGCTGTCCGAATACCACGCTGTCGGGGATGTTTGCCAACCTCGATTCGAAAATGCTCCTTAGCTGTTCTAGATGGTGTTTCTTGTGGTCCATTTCAAGTCCCGCTATCTGGGCCGCTTTGCCAAGCCCTACTATGCCGGCGACATTCTCGGTACCACCTCGACGCCTGTTTTCCTGGTAACCGCCACTGATCAAAACATGTTTCGGTTTGCGATTCACGACCAGGGCTCCGACACCCTGCGGCCCGCGCAATTTATGTGCTGAAAAACTGATTGCATCAACATCGAGCTGTGACATGTCGAGGGGAATCTTACCGACTGCCTGGGTGGCATCGCTATGCACCAGGCAAGAGTCACGATCGACCATCGCGACTAGTTCTGCGACTGGCTGTAATACCCCGGTTTCATTATTGGCATATATAACCGACAGCAGCTGGGCGTTGGCTTCAGCAAGAATTGAGCTGGCTGCGTCAAGGTCGATCAATCCATGTTGATCAGGCTTTAACATGATTACTGTCTGCCCGTTGGCCCGCAGTTGCTTGAGGGGTTCGAGAATACTGGGGTGCTCGATTTCGCTACTGACAACCGGCCGTTCGCTGCCTCTGTCGACATAGCCTTTCAGCAGCATATTATTTGCTTCGGTTCCGCCCGACGTGAATATGATGGCTTCGCTCGAACAACCCACTAATTTTGCGATTTCAGCACGTGCTGATTCGATTGCGGAACGCGCCATGCGACCATAACTATGCAGGCTCGAAGGATTACCGGTAGGATTTTTCAAATACGGCATCATCGCATCGGCTACTTCCGGATGCATCGGCGAGGTTGCATTATGATCGAGATAAATGGGCATGGTGTTAGCTGAGATTATGCTGATTTTGCCGCAAATCGTGAGCGCGAGAGAGCTCCCGCACCTCATCGTTTTGCATCATGTCGGCGAGCGATATCGTAGTCAGGTAATTTTCAATTTCGGCACTCAGTTCTTCCCATAACTGTTCGGTCAGGCAGGGTTCGTAGCCAGGTGAACCATTGATAACATCCTTGTCTGCTACCTGTACTTCCTCGTCTACCGCATTGATCACATCGGCAATGCAAACCTGGTCAGGTGAGCCGCCGAGGCTATAGCCGCCACCAGGACCGCGAGTACTGACAACCAGTTTATTACGGCGCATCTTGGCAAATAACTGCTCCAGATAAGAAAGCGAAATTCCCTGACGAATCGAGATATCGGCAAGCGAAACCGGACCCTGGTCAGAGTGCATTACAAGATCGAGCAATGAAGTCACTGCATATCTGCTTTTAGTGGATAGTCGCATCGCGGAAAACGTTGGCGTAAAACAGGATCAGTATACAATCCTGACTAAAATGGTCAACTATTATCAAAGGGTAGTTTGACTATTACTTTTGTACCATTTCCAGGCTCGCTTTCGATCACAATTTCTCCATTATGAGCCTCGGCTATAAGCTTACACAGATACAATCCGAGACCATAACCACCGGTATCCCGCTGCCGGGCGATATCAGGCCTGTAAAAAGCCTCGGTCACCCGTGAAAGATCCTCGGCGTCAATTCCAACACCTCGATCTTGCACTTCGATATAGGCCGCTTCTTGATCATGGTGCAGGTTTATTTGAACCTGGTCCCGATCTTCGCTGGAATAATGGCAGGCGTTATCAATCACGCTTTTAATCAGTAATTTCAGGCGCATTCGATCAACCTCGAGCTCGACCGGGGACATGCTGGTTTTGATTCGATTTCTGCAGGAATGAACCTGGACAACTTCCTCGATAAGATTTAGCAACTCACATCGCTCCAGCATTAGTGGAGCGTGGCTGCGATTCAACTTCTCTGATTCGAGTATCGCTGCAATCAGCGTTTCCATTTCACGTACATCGTCGATCAGTTTTTGTTGTATTTCACTCTTATCGAGTAACTCGAGATTGACACGCATACGCGTAATCGGTGAACGCAGCTCGTGACTGATTGCCAGCAACAAACCCGATTTACTTTCCAACATCGCCTTGATCTGCCCCGACATCCGGTTAATACCTGCTGCCAGCAACGCCAACTCGCCCTTCCCCCCGGGTTCGATCGTTTGCATAAGATCACCTTCGCCTATTTTCCTGACCTGCTCAGACATCGCTTCGATGGGTCTGAACATGCGTTGTATTACAAAATACAGAAACAATAAAATCGATCCGAGCAACAGAAACAATACCCAGTGGCGACGTTCAGACCCCTTGCGAAAACTATTATCGACAGCAAATAAATACTGATAATCCTGCTTTTGAATCAAAAGGTACTGGTCGCGTCGGTGATGGCTGAAATAAACATTATCGTATGGCGGTGGTGCCGGTTCGAAGTCATAACTCGCGACGACTTTTAGTTTTGGACTCGATGCCCAATCTATACCCTGGCCCTCAATCCTGATCTCGAACGGTAATTGGTCAGCCAGTTGTTGGGCAACTGACAGATCTGGAGGCCTTCCTATATCGTCAATCAGATATTCGATATAGCGTTCCACATTAGGCAGGATTTCATTTTGTACATGTGGCTTCAGGCGTTGTGCAAAACTTATCGACAGAATAACGGCGAGTGCCAGCATCGATATCAGGAAGTAAAACAAAAGCCTGAAAATCAGGCTTTGCCACCTGGTTTGCAAATAGGACCACATTATCGATTCACAAGCTGATATCCCTGACCACGTACGGTACGTATCAGTTCGGGGCGCTGTAACTTTTGCCTGAGCCTGCTTACCAGGACATCGATCGCCCGGCTGTAGATATCGGCATCGAGACCTCGCAATGCCTGCATGATTTCATCACGTGACAATACGCGATCCTGATTTTGTACCAGCAGGCTCAGTAATCGAAATTCGGTAGCGGTAATTGACAATACTTGATCGTTACGTGTGAGTTGCTTCTTATCTACGTCTACTGTCAATTCACCCAGTTGGTAAACAGCCTCAGAAGTTTCCGCTTTACCGCGCCTGAAGATATTTTGGATTCGTGCCACCAGTTCGCGTGGCTCAAAGGGTTTGGGCAGATAGTCGTCGGCACCTAACTCCAGCCCAACGACCCGATCCATCACTTCGCCGCGGGCGGTCAGCATCACGATCGGGATATCGCTGAAATGTCGAATTCGACGGCAGGTTTCAAACCCATCAATTTGTGGCAGCATCACATCCAGCACTACCAGGTCATAATTTTTCTGTTTAATGCGTTCAATTGCTTGCAGGGGATTAGTTTCATTGTCGAGCGACATTTCGAATTTGGCAAAATACTGCTGCAACGGTTCGGCAAGTCGCTCGTCATCGTCAATCAGCAATAATTTACGCATTCGGATTTCCGGTTCGTTAATAGGCTGACATTGTACAACGCGACTCCTCATTGAGAAGCCGCGTTGCGGATTAAGATCAGGATTAGTGACCTTCAGCATGTCGATGATGTTTACGATGATTCTGGATAAAGTCCTGTAACTGCTGCTTTTGCTCGGCGTTCAATGAGTCCAGAAATACGGCCAACGATGCAACCACAAGCGGAGCCTTTTCGTTAATCATCTGGGTTTTCTGCTGCACCATTTCGAGTGCGCGCGCCTGGTCAAAGCTCGGGTCCTGCAGTAAGGTTCCAATTTCAGTGACATGCTCCTCCCTGGTTGATTTCGCATCCAGTATTAATTGAGTAACGGTCTCTGCCAACTGGGCAAAGTTTTGTTGCTGCTGGTTGTCAAGATCCAGTTTTTTCGTGACTCTATCGGTCACAAACTCGACTTTTTCTTCGGGAGACATGCCCCAGTCGTTATGTTTGCTAAACGCATAGACCACACCCGTGCTGCCGGCGATGAGTAATACAGCGGTTATTAATTTGGTAGAAAGTTTCATGGATTATCTCCGTAGTTAGTTGATGACGGAGACAAATTCTAGGGATTTGTCGGTTACAAAGCTTTTCAGTCGCGTAACGATTTGTAACAGTTTGTAACGTTCAATGTTGTTGTTTTTCGATTGCTGTCAACATGCCACGCAAAATATTAATCTCGTTACGGGTAAGTTCGCTGCGCAGGTAAAGGCGTCGCAGGCGTTGCATGATCAGACCCGGCTGTTCCGGATCCAGAAAACCATTGGTTTCAAGAACCTTTTGCAAGTGTTCGAAATAGCCTTCTACTTCGGCGCTCAGCGCAGGTAAATCCTGTACTTCGGGCATTTTTCCAACCCGGAGGGTATCAAGTTGACGACTATATATCTCATAACACAATACCTGGACTGCCGAGGCCAGGTTGAGTGAACTGAAATCCGGATTGGTAGGAATGCAAACCATGTAATTGCACAACTGCATTTCCTCGTTATTCAATCCAGAATGTTCGCGACCAAACACTAGCGCTATGCGGGATGATTCCTCCATAGTAATCAACTTGTCAGTCAATTCTGGAAGACTGAGTTCGGGCCAGGATAACGAACGACGCCTAGCGCTGGTAGCGACTACCAGGTTGCAATCCGAAATCGCCTGTCCGAGATCGCTGCAGGTTTCACGATTGTCGAGTATCGCGTTTGCGCCCGAGGCTCGGGCATAGGCAACCTCCCCAACTTGACATTGAGGATCGACCAACGTCAGATGATTAAAACACATGTTGCTCATAGCCCTGGCAGCAGCACCAATATTCCCCGGATGCGTCGTGCCGACCATGACTATCTTGATATTCTGCAGTTTCATTATCCTGGTACCCTATTAACCCGGCGACAATATATATTGTCGCCGGGTTAATATACGATGCCATCATCAGGTTTACTTCTGGTCAGGCCCTTTGCTAGACTGCGCGCCTTTCTCTGCCCGACACAATCCATCAATGCAACCAATGCTCAATATCGCGATTCGAGCGGCCCACAATGCTGGTGATTTTATCGTTCGCAAAATCAACAAGCTACCTGACTTAAAGGTCGAAGTAAAAGCCCTTAACGATTTCGTCAGCGAAGTCGATCGGGAAGCTGAAGTACGAATTATCGAGGATTTGATAAAAGCGTTTCCCGGCCACAGTATCCTGGCCGAAGAATCTGGAATCATCGAAGGCAAGGATGAATACCGCTGGATCATCGACCCACTCGATGGCACCACCAACTATCTGCATGGCTTTCCACATTATGCGGTTTCGATAGGTTGTGAACATCGGGGACGCATGGAACATGGCGTGATTTACGATCCCTTCAAACAGGAACTATTCACTGCCAGTCGGGGAGACGGTGCCATGCTCAACAATCGCCGAATCCGTGTCACTAATCTTAAAACAATCGAGGGGGCACTTATCGCAACCGGTTTTCCTTTTAAAAATCCTGCTCAACTCAACGAGTTTCTAAAACTGTTTAATGCCTTTTTTACCTCGGCCAGCGATATTCGGCGTGCGGGCTCTGCCGCGCTAGACCTGGCCTATGTTGCGGCAGGTCGCCTTGATGGCTACTGGGAGTCCGGGCTCAATGCATGGGATCTTGCCGCCGGCGCATTGATAGTTCGTGAATCCGGCGGGCTTGTTACCGACTACCGTGGTGATGGCCATTTTCTCGAAAATGGTCAAGTCGTTGCCGGAAATCCGAGGATAATTGCCGATATGCTGCGCATAATCCAAAAACAGCTGAAGACCTAATCGCAATCTCGGAAAACCCGTTAGCGCTACAAGTGTCATCCACGACTAAGCAAAAAACTTAACGATAGTTTCTTAATTGACCAACTAGTACACCGTGTATGCTGATCCGCTCGGCTGGATAGATCATCGGCTCCATTTCCGGGTTTTCCGGAATCAGCGCAATCTGCCGTTCACCTTTACGTTTAAACCGCTTCAGGGTCGCCTCAGCCTTATCGATCATTGCGACGACGATGTCACCGTCATTGGCAACCGGCTGTTTCTTTATAATCACATAGTCTTCATCGAGAATACCGGCATCAATCATTGAGTCACCGGTGACGCGTAACGCAAATAATTCTGGCCCCATAAACATTTCCGCAAGATTCAATTCCTGTTGATCTTCGACCGCTTCTATTGGCAATCCTGCCGCAATTTTTCCGGCAAGTGGAATCGTCGGAGGGCTCACAAGTGGCAAGTCGACGAGGCTCATGCCACGCGAATTACCCTTAATCCGATCAATATAGCCCTTGTCCTCAAGCGACTGTACATAACGATGAATAGTGCCGTGTGAAGTTACGCCAATCGCAATTCCGATTTCCTTGAATTTCGGGGCATTCCCGTGCTGCGCAAGGTAATTACGAATAAATTGCAGTGTCTTTTGTTCCTGTGAAGTCAGCATTTTCAATAACTCTTCTCATTTTCTTCTCATCAAGTGTAGAGAAAAGAATGAGAACATGCAAGCGCTAAGAAGAACAACTGAGATCGATATGGTGCGCCCAGTCAGGGGGTTCTGCCGCATATTCCGCCAGATCAACCTGATCGTCGAAAGGCTTCTGTAGCAGTTTGAGTAGCACTTCAACCTCGCTGTAATCCCCACTTTCCGCACGCACAATTGCCTGCTGCGCAAGATAGTTTCGCAAGATGAACCTTGGATTGGTGGCGAGCATCTGGCGACGGCGGAACTCGTTTTCGATTGTCTCGATTTTAATTCGACCCTGATAATCATCGTACCAGCAATCAAAGCGCTCACGCTCTACAAACCTATCTCGCAGCAAATGGTCATCTCCTGCAGCCCCGCAATCACTGAGTGCACGGAAAAAATTGGTAAAATCGACCTGCCCCTCCATCACTTCAAACAAGTTGTTAATTAATTCTTCGTCCCCCTCACGAAACGCCTGCAAGCCGAGCTTCGATGCCATTCCCTGGTAGTAACAGGCCAGATAAGCGGGTTGATAATCAGCAAGAAGCTGCTTTGCCTTTTCAGCGGCCGCCTCTCCGCTTTGCTCATCGATTAGCGGCAGCATTGCCTGTGCCAGGCAGGAGAGATTAAACAATCCTATGCGGGGTTGTTGATCATAAGCATAGCGCCCTTGTTCATCAGAATGGTTGCAGACAAAACTGGACTGGTAAGTATCGAGAAATCCGTATGGGCCGTAATCGATGGTAAGCCCCAGCATCGACATATTGTCAGAGTTGAGGACGCCGTGGGTAAATCCGACCAATTGCCATTGTGCAATCAGTTTGGCGGTGCGCTCAATAACCTGCCGCAATAAATCAAGATAGGGATTATCCGCATCACTGCATTCAGGGTAAAAGTGTTCGATGATGAAGTCGCCCAAAATTTTCAGTTCGTTATATTGTTGGCGGTAGAAAAAGACTTCGAAATTTCCAAAGCGAAAATGGCTAGGCGCAACCCGGGTCAACACCGCGGCCGTTTCGGGTCGTTCTCGGTACACCGGATCGTTGCTTCCGGTAATAGATAAAGCACGCGTGGTCGGAATTCCCAACGCGGCGATCGCCTCACTACAGAGAAATTCTCGAATCGTTGAGCGCAGCACGGCACGCCCGTCACCCATACGTGAAAACGGCGTCAACCCGGAACCTTTAAGTTGAATCTCCCAGTCCCCGCCACTGGCGTCCGAGATTTCACCAATCATTAAGGCGCGCCCGTCACCCAGTTGCGGTACATACTGTCCGAATTGATGACCGGCATAGAGCATCGCGATTGGCTCACTGCCCGGAGCAACTGCATTGCCGCTTAACAAATCGATAAGTTGTTGTTGCTGAAACAATACCGGATCAATATCGAGCAAATCCGCAACCGCCGGGCTGAATGCAACCAGGTATGGATTGGTTAGCGCTTGCGGACTGACGCGCTGATAGAATTGCTCTGGTAGCTGACTGACACGGGTCTGTGTCTTTAACTGCGGTAAGATTGACACGGGATGATGATACCGGATCTAAAAATCGAATTATAATTAACTTCAGCAATAAAAAGCCCCGCTTAATGCGGGGCTATATGCAAATGATGAACCGTCCCTATCGGTTAAGGCGGTTATCGATCAGATTATCGACCACGCCGGGATCAGCCAGTGTCGAAGTATCGCCAAGGCTATCGACTTCATTCGCTGCCACCTTGCGCAATATGCGACGCATAATTTTTCCGGAACGGGTTTTCGGCAACCCCGGAGCCCACTGGATAATATTTACCTTGGCGATGGGACCGATTTCAGAGCGCACCAGGTTGATGAGATCCTGCTTCAAAGGGTCGCTCCCCTCTTCGCCCGCCATCAGTGTGACATAAGCGTAAATGCCCTGGCCGGTGATGTCATGCGGATAGCCAACCACGGCTGCCTCAGCCACCTTTTCATGCTTGACCAGTGCCGACTCGATCTCGGCAGTTCCCAGGCGATGCCCGGAAACATTGAGTACGTCGTCGACGCGACCGGTAATCCAGTAATACCCATCTTCGTCGCGACGCGCGCCATCGCCGGTGAAGTAAAAACCCTTAAACAGCGCGAAATAGGTTTCATAGAAGCGCTTATGGTCACCGTATAGCGTGCGCATCATCGAAGGCCAGGGTGCCCGTATGGCAAGATTACCCGATGCCGGGTTACCCTCGATTTCGTTACCCTCATCGTCCAGCAGCAGCGGCTGCACCCCAAAAAACGGGAAAGTTGCGGAACCCGGCTTGGTTGCGGTAACCCCGGGTAACGGCGTCATCATGTGCGCGCCGGTCTCGGTTTGCCACCAGGTATCAACAATTGGGCATTGTCCATTACCGACGACATTGTGATACCACAACCAGGCCTCGGGATTGATTGGCTCACCCACGGTGCCGAGCAAACGCAGCGATTTTCGCGATGTTCTCGTGACCGGTTCGTCACCGGCTCCCATCAAGGCTCGAATCGCGGTGGGTGCGGTGTAAAAGATCGATACGTTATGCTTGTCGCAAACTTGCCAGAAACGCGAAATGTCGGGATATGTCGGGATGCCTTCAAACATTAACGTGGTGGCACCGTTGGCGAGCGGGCCATAAACAATATAGGTATGCCCGGTAACCCAGCCGACATCCGCCGTACACCAGTATATTTCGCCGTCTTTGTAGTCAAACACGAGCTTATGGGTCATTGCGGCTTGCAGCAGGTAACCACCCGTAGTGTGCAACACTCCCTTGGGTTTACCAGTCGAGCCAGAGGTATACAGGATAAACAATGGATCCTCGGCGCCCATCATTTCCGGTTCGCAGTCTGCCGAAGCGCTCGCTATGGCCTCGTGGTACCAGACATCGCGCCCGTCGGTCCACTCCACCGGATCGCCACCGCGCCGTACCACGATCACGCTCTTTACGTTGGGACATTCACTGACCGCTTTATCCGCATTTGCCTTTAATGGCACTCGTTTGCCACCACGAACCGACTGGTCAGCGGTAATCACGACCTGACAGTCCGAATCCTGGATCCGATCGCGTAACGCATCGGGTGAAAAGCCGCCGAATACGACCGAATGCATCGCACCGATTCGGGTACACGCCAGCATTGCGACCGCGGCTTCGGGAACCATCGGCATATAGATCGAAACCCGGTCACCCTTGTTAACACCCTGTGCCTTTAAAACATTGGAGAATTTGCAAACTTCTTCATGCAATTCGGCATAGGTTATCTTGCGGTCTTCGCCCGGATCATCAGCCTCCCAGATAATGGCAACCTGGTCGCCACGTGAACTCAGATGGCGATCCAGACAATTGTAGGAGACATTGAGCTCGGCGCCTTCAAACCAATTGATATGCAGATCATCGCCGGCAAAACTCCAGTCGCATACCGTATTCCAGGGTTTAAACCACGAAAGGTAATTCTCGGCCTGTTCCGACCAGAAACCTTCCGGATCTTCAATGGATTGCTGATACATTTCATCGTACTGAGCCGCGTTGATATTTGCCTGCGCGGCAAATTCGGCAGGAACTGGGTAGATTTTACTATCTGACATGGCGCCTTCCTCGAGAATTCAATGATTAGTTTTATTAGTGGCCGCGGATATGCTTACATAAACGCTGGCCAGCGACAAGATATTGGCCGGTACGTATTCTCCCCAGCAAATCGAAATTTGATGTACGTCGAAGAATATTTCGCGCATATTGACCTGTACGTCACGATAAGTAACACTCGTGCGAGATGATAGGTAACCAGAGGTAACACTATGTCGCTTTTATCGTCAGATACACGCCCAACCGAGATCACCATCGTCGTGCTACTGATCTCCTTACTGATTTTGTTGCCACCCCTGTTTACCCTCTGGATCTCTATCGACTCACCCTGGTATCTGCCCTACCTGGTCTGGTTAGGCATAATCCTGCTGTCGTACTGGCTACAACGCTTACTGCGCAAACATGCAGTTTGAGCTTTGGCAATTATTCCTGGTCGGGGTGCTTTACCTCGGCCTTTTATTCGTTATCGCAACCGCAACCGACCGTGGCTGGATTCCCGAATCACTGGCGAGTCATCCCTTGGTTTACACGCTGTCCCTCGGTGTATACGCAACTTCCTGGAGCTTTTACGGGAGCGTCGGTTTCGCCCAGAAGGAAGGATTTAACTTTCTGACTATATATCTCGGGACCACCCTGGCCTTCGTCGCCTCACCAATACTGCTCAGACCCTTACTCAAAATCACCGAGACCTATCGTCTGGCGTCGCTGGCTGACCTGTTTGCTTTTCGTTACCACAGCCAGCTTGCCGGGGTCCTGGTAACGCTACTGATGTTAACCGGCACCCTGCCCTATATGTCGCTGCAAATCCAGGCAGTCACCAACACACTGCAAATCATGACCGGCGAAACCGAACAACATTTGATCGCGCTGATGTTTTGCATCACGGTCGGTTTATTTTCGATCCTGTTTGGCACCCGACATATATCGTTACGTGAAAAAAACCGCGGACTGGTAGTCGCAATCGCGTTTGAGTCCCTGGTCAAACTGGTCACGCTGCTGGCCGTGGGTTTGTTCGCGGTGTTTGGCATTTTTGGTGGATTTGGCGAGCTCAACCAGTTCCTGGATCAACATCCGGAGGCCAACGCGGCCTTGTTTGCACCCGTGCAGGAAGGTCCCTGGGCCACGTTGATGCTGTTATCCTTTGCGGCTGCGTTTTTGTTACCACGCCAGTTTCACATGATTTTTGTAGAAAGCATTAAACACAAGAATATCGAAACCGCGAGTTGGGCGTTCCCGCTGTTTTTACTGTTATTAAATCTATCGATCCCGCCGATTCTATGGGCCGGTCAATCACTGCAGCTGGATATACCTGCCGATTTTTTCGTACTCGGCATCACCCTCGAAAGCGGATCGTCTGTGCTGCCGATATTAACCTTTATGGGTGGACTCTCTGCCGCCAGTGCAATGATTATTGTTACCACGCTGGCGCTGGCGTCGATGTGCATGAATAATTTCGTACTGCCCGCGAGCTTCCCACCCAAGCTATCAACCAGAACTAACATGTACGAATGGCTGCTCTGGGGCCGTCGCTTTGTCATCATGTCGATTGTCGGCATCGGATACATATTTTACCTGGTGCAGCAACAGAATCCCGGGCTCGCCGGGCTCGGCCTGATATCTTTTGTAGCGGTCGCACAATGCCTGCCAGGAGTGGTCGGGGTCCTTTACTGGCCGCGCGCCAACAGGAACGGTTTTATCAGTGGCCTGGTTGTCGGCGCAAGCATCTGGGCGTTCACTTTATTTGTGCCGTTGATTGAACGCGCCGGTATTATCGAAACGCCATTTTTTACGATCCCCGAAATCGCGATGAGCACCACCGATGCTGCACTATGGTCGCTGATGCTCAATAGTTTAACTTTCGTCATAGTTTCACTGTTGAGCCAACAGTCGCAGGATGAGAGAGAGGTTGCCGAAGCCTGCGGCCGTGAGAGTTTCCTGATACCGCAAGGTTCGTTAAAGGCAGTCTCGATTACCGAGTTCGAACAACAGTTGAGCACCATCATCGGTCATGAGATTGCACACGATGAAGTTGATCGCGCGCTCGCCGACCTCGGCCTAGTCCCCGGTGAAGTTAATCAAGTCGACCTTACCCGGTTGCGAGCGCAGATAGATCGAAACCTGTCGGGCCTGGTTGGTCCGATGCTATCGCGGATGATTGTCAACGAGCATCTGCAAATTGATCGTGCGACTCAATCTGCCCTGGCCAATACGATCCAATTTGTTGGACATAACCAGGAGAAATCACGCACCGAACTGCGCGGCGTTTCAAGCGAACTCGATGCGCTACGGCGCTTTCATTTTCAAGTACTGCAGGACTTGCCGTTGGGCGTGGTGTCGATCGATCACTCGGGTACGATTCTGAGCTGGAACAAGCAGCTCAGCAAATTAACCGACATAGATCAAGAAGATGCCATTGGCCAATCCATCGACCAACTCGAGGCCCCATGGCAGGAATTGCTGGCCGAATTTATCGCTAGCGAAGAGTTTTTGATCAGCAAGCTTAAGATTCAGGTAAAAAACCAGGTTCGCATCCTGAATCTGTTCAAGGCAGTAGTAAGTCGGGATCATGAGGACAATAGCGGTATCGCGATCCTGATCGAAGACCATAGCGAACGCTACTCGCTCGAAGAAAAGCTCGCCCACAGCGAACGCCTGGCATCGATTGGTCAGCTCGCCGCAGGTGTCGCACATGAAATCGGCAACCCTGTCACGGGCATTGCCTGCCTCGCCCAGGATTTGCACTCGGAGCTTGAGCATACGTCACAGGCGAGCGAGGGTCTGAACCAGATCCTCACCCAAACCGAACGAATTTCACGTATCGTCGGATCGCTATCCAATTACAGTCGTGTCGGCGCTGCCGAGGTATATCCTGCGGAAAAACTTGGTGTGCACCAGGTAGTCGATGATGCGATTGACCTGGTTTCGCTCAGTCATGCCGGCAAGCAAATGCAGTACCAGAACCAATGTGATACGGGCGTTATGGTTAACGGGTTTGCACAAAAACTAGTGCAGGTATTTGTGAACCTGCTTACCAATGCCACCGATGCGTCAAAACCCGGTCAGACAATAACCATCGATTCCGAGATTCGTGGTGAGCAGGTCTTGATATCGGTCAAGGACCGGGGTACCGGAATTGCCGAAAAACACTTGTCGAAAATTTTTGAACCGTTCTTTACTACCAAGACGGTGGGCGAAGGTACCGGTCTAGGTTTGTCCTTGACCTACAATATTATCAGGGAGCACGGTGGCTCTATTTCCGTTTCCAGTAAATCGATGGCTGGCTGTCGCTTTGACATCTTTCTCCCGGGTATTGATACAACGATGGTGGCAGAGGTATGAGCAATATTCTTGTCGTCGAAGATGAACCCATTATCCAGCAGAGCTTGTTGCGCCTGTTGCAACGCCAGGGACACGAGGTCACCGGGGTGGGCTCGGTCGTAGAAGCAGAAGAAAATTCGATTAACATGTACGACCTGATTATCTCGGATTTACGCTTACCGGGAGAACCCGGCACCGAGCTAATCTCCCGCGCAGCGCCGACGCCGGTGTTGATCATGACCAGTTATTCCACTGTCCAGTCGGCGGTCGAGGCGATGAAACAGGGCGCGGTAGATTACATTGCCAAACCCTTCAATCATGATGAAATGATCCTGACGGTCAAACGAATTCTTGAGAGGACGAGTATCGAACATCAGAATACAATCCTGCAAAAGGAAGTCGCCCGGAACTATCCCATCGATGGCATGGTTGCGCACTGCGAACCGATGCTCGATGTACTGGCTCGTAGTCGACAGGTTGCTCCTACCGACACCACGGTGTTGATTGTCGGTGAAACCGGTACCGGCAAGGAACTAGTAGCGCGTGCGATACATGCTCAAAGCGAACGTCGCAGGCAATCACTGGTTAGCGTCAATTGCGCGGCATTTGCTGAAAACCAGATCGAGTCGGAGTTATTTGGCCATGAGCGCGGCGCCTTTACCGGCGCCCTGGAAATGAAAAAAGGCCTGATCGAGGCAGCCAACGGCGCTACCCTGTTTCTTGATGAAATCGGCGAACTATCCCTCGATGCGCAAGCTCGCCTGTTGCGGGTGTTACAGGACAACGAGATCAGACGCGTCGGCTCGAACAAGGTAATCAAAGTGGATGTACGCGTGTTGACCGCAACCCATCAAAACCTGGCGCAAATGGTTGTGCAACAAACCTTCCGCGAAGATCTTTACTATCGACTCAATGTATTCGAGGTCAACCTGCCACCGCTGCGAGAACGCGGTAGTGATATTCGACTGCTGGCTGACACGATTCTGACGAAGATGGCGCAACGCACCCATCGAAAAGCCGTGGCTTTTGACGAAGATGCCTATCAGCAGATGTCTCGCTACCAATGGCCCGGAAATGTGCGTGAACTTGAAAATGTTATCGAACGTGCAGTGATCCTGAAGCAAAACGGCAGCATCGAAGCCGAGGACCTGGCGTTGAACAATCTCGAAACCGATCAGCAGTTACCGTTGTACGAACTCGAAAATCGACTGTCGCTGGACGATTATTTCGTCAGCTTTGTTAAAAAGTATCAAGCCAAATATAACGAAACCGAACTTGCCGGCATGCTCGGTATCAGCCGCAAGAACCTGTGGGAAAAAAGGCAACGCCTTGAGATTCCGTCACGTAAGCAATGAACTTTCTGGAGTCTTTTGATGGATGATAGCCCGCTGAAAGTATTATCGATACAAATTGCGACCACAATTCTTACTGGATTTGATCGGCACTTTACCATTTTCAGTGCCATCACCAAGGGGGCCAAGCAACGCTTCGAGGAAGCGGACTGGGATGCTGAGCGAGATGCCGCACGGGATCGCATCGAGTTTTACGACATCCGGGTCAGGGATGCGATTAGCGATCTGCAAAAACTGTTTAATCTGGAGCCCTTCGATAGTCAACTCTGGTTTGATGTTAAACGCGAATACGTGCTGTTGATCAGTAATCACTTACAACCGGAGCTGGCCGAGACATTTTACAACTCGGTATTTTGTGCGCTGTTTCATCGTGACTATTTCGGTAATGACTATATCTTCGTGCGCAGTGCAGTTTCGACCGAGTTCATCGATTCCGAAAAGCCCTCTTATCATGTTTACTACCCGGCCAAACGCGGATTTCGGGCATCGATAAAGCAGGTTCTGCTCGACAGCGGTATCGAGCTGCCGTTTGAAAATATCGATCGCGACGTCAGAAACATAACCCAGGCATTGATCAAGCACACCTTTACCCGTCCGCGTCGTGCGCATTTAAATTTTCAGTTTCAGGTGATAAGCAGTGTGTTCTATCGCAACAAGGCAGCATACATAGTCGGCCGGGCGATCAACTCAAACAAGGACATTCCGTTTGCAATCCCGTTACTTCATAGCGGGGCCAACTCAATATATGCCGATGCGATTATCATTGGCACCCAGGGGCTGAATCGGCTGTTTGAATTCTCCTACGTCTATTTCATGGTCGACCACCCGGTGCCTTCATCAATCGTTACTTTTTTGCGTCGCTTGATGCCCAACCGGAGCAAAGAATCGTTTTATTCTGCGATCGGCTTTCATAAACAGGGTAAGACCGTTTTCTACCGCGATTTTCTGCATCATTTAAAACACTCCGAAGATGAATTGATGTTTGCACCCGGCATCAAGGGCATGGTGATGGCGGTGTTTACGCTGCCCTCTTATCCTTACGTATTCAAAGTGATCCGCGACCGTTTCCCGCCGCCGAAAAAGACGACCCGGCAAGAAGTGCTGGCAACCTACCGACTGGTCAAGATGCACGACCGGGTTGGACGCATGTCAGATATTCTCGAGTACTCGCATGTTGCATTACCACGCGCGCGATTTTCCGACGATTTGCTCGAAGAACTTTATGAAACCTGCGCTAACAGCGTTTCCGAGGAAGCTGATCAAATTGTTTTCAAACATATTTATATCGAACGTCGCATGACACCTTTGAACCTGGCCGTGCAACAGGCGGATGACCAGTACCTCGGACGATTGATGAAAAGCTACGGCGAAGCGATCAAGGAACTGGCCGCGGCGAATATTTTCCCCGGGGATTTGCTGATGAAGAACTTCGGTGTAACCGGACAGGGCCAGGGACGCGTCGTATTCTACGATTACGATGAAATCTGTTACCTGAGTGAATGTAATTTCCGTCAAATACCCGAGGCACTTTACCCGGAAGACGAGTTTGCATCGGAACCCTGGTATAGCATTGGGGCAAACGATGTTTTCCCGGAACAGTTCGGGTCCTTCCTGTTCGCCAATAACCGCGTGCGCCAGGCGTTTTTAAAACACCACCGCGACTTGCTCGAGGCCGACTTCTGGATTCAAAAGCAGAAAAATATCGAGGCCGGGATTTACGAGGACGTTTTCCCTTACCCGCAAAAAATCCGCTTTGCGCGCTAACTCAAATCAAGGCTGTAGCGCTGAGCAAGATCCCGTCTTCATCGCTATAGAGAAAATCTCCGGGACGAAAGACCGTATTTAGAAATTCAACTTCGACATTAAGTTCGCCCCCGCCCTCCCGCTTACCGCGCATCGGGACGGTCGCCAACGCCTTGACCCCGATATCCATCCCGGCAATATCGACCGAGTCACGGATACAGCCATTGATAACTATCCCCTGCCATCCATTTTTGCCTGCCGCCGCGGCAAGCAGGTCACCTAACATTGCGCAATTCAGCGACCCTTCGTTATCAACTACCAGCACTTTGCCGGTTCCGGGCGAGCTGACTTGTTCGCGTACCTGCGAAAAATCACCCTTGGCCCTAATCGTTACAATTTCACCGTAAAAGCGGGTCTTACCGCCAAAATTTATGAGGCCGGGCTGTATCACCCGTACCCTGCCCTCGTTGGCGTCACTTAGATCTGCAGTTTTAAACATCATTGCGCATTCTCGCCTGCATGAAAAAAGCGCACAAAGTAAAACCGTATGCGCTTTCCTTGTCCAGCAAATTAAATACTGTCAGAACTGATCTTCCTCGGTGGAACCGGCCATCGCCGTTACTGAAGAAGCCCCGCCCTGAATAGTCGTGGTGACGTCGTCAAAGTAACCGGCGCCAACTTCCTGCTGGTGCGATACAAAACTGTAACCCTTATTGGCAGCAGCAAACTCGGGTTCCTGCACCTTTTCGACGTAATGTTTCATGCCCTCGCCCTGTGCATACTCGTATGCCAGATCGAACATGTTGTACCACATGCTATGAATCCCGGCGAGAGTGATAAACTGGTACTTGTATCCCATATCGGCGAGCTTGTCCTGAAACTCGGCGATAGTTTTGTCGTCGAGATTTTTCTTCCAGTTAAAAGACGGCGAACAGTTGTAGGCGAGTAGTTTACCGGGGTGGGCAGCGCGCACTGCCTCGGCCCATTCCCGGGCAAAGCCGAGATCGGGAGTGCCGGTTTCGCACCACACCATATCGGCATAATTGGCATAAGATACGCCACGCGATATCGCCTGCTCGAGACCATTTTTGACACAGTAGAACCCTTCATCGGTGCGTTCGCCGGTAACAAACGGCTTGTCATTATCGTCAACGTCCGAAGTTAACAGGTTGGCTGCCTCGGCGTCGGTGCGGGCCAGTACCACGGTAGGCACACCCATGACATCGGCGGCCAGGCGCGCAGCAATCAGCTTTTGCACCGCTTCCTGGGTTGGTATCAACACCTTGCCGCCCATGTGCCCACATTTCTTGACCGCGGCCAGTTGATCTTCGAAGTGAACTCCGCCCGCACCTGCGCTTATCATGTTCTTCATCAACTCAAAGGCATTCAGGACACCACCGAAGCCGGCTTCAGCGTCCGCCACGATAGGCAGGAAATAGTCTACGTAACCGGCGTCCCCGGGGTTAACACCGCGACTCCACTGGATTTCGTCGGCGCGGCGGAAGGTATTATTGATACGACGCACCATTGCAGGAACCGAATCGTAGGCATACAGCGACTGGTCCGGATACATGGTTTCCGAGGTATTACCGTCAGCGGCAACCTGCCAGCCCGACAGGTAAATTGCTTCGATACCGGCTTTTGCCTGCTGCATTGCCTGGCCACCGGTAATTGCGCCCATGCTATTGACATAACCTTTCTTCGCGCCGCCGTTTACCTGTTGCCAAAGCTTTTCGGCACCCATTCGCGCCAGCGTATTTTCCGGTTGTACCGAACCGCGTAAACGCACCACATCTGCAGCGCTATAGCCGCGCGTCACGTTGGTCCATCGCGGGTTTTCCTGCCACTCTTTCTCAAGTGCGGCGATTTGCTCGTCTCTCGTCATCTTGTCGTATCTCTCAACATAATAGATTGATTTAAAAAATTAGGCTCCAGGCCCACAAACCTTCAAATATACAGCTGTTTCACTATTTAAAAAGTAAATTTACTCAATTTTGTCTATTGAATATCGTAATAGAACTACTTTTCCTGGATAACGCCAATCCTGCCTCCTGAACTGCACAAAAACTAGCGAAGCTACGACATTTAACTCGATTGTGACGACCGATCGACTCCAATCGAAATCATTTGTTTAAAAACGGGTTGTGACCAGAATTAATAATTGAATAAACTCATCGAGTTTGATTTTCGCATTGAGTTACTCAATAATTCGGCTTCTCGAGCAAGTCCATGGCAAATTCATACTACAAGCAGAATCACTTGAAAAAGCTGCTCGCATTCTGCCAGACCGCGAAATTGGGCAGTATGACCAGGGCTGCAGAATCACTGTTTGCCAGCCAACCTACTATTTCGCTCCAAATTCACGCCCTCGAAGAAGAGATGGACACCATCCTGTTCGAAGGCAGTATCCTGTATGAACTGTGTCTGCATCACCGAGGAAGACCGCACCAGAATGAGCGTTATTCCGGTTGATCAGTATTTTCCGAAGCGCAGTTACGGTATCGTTACCCGTAAGGGCAAATTTTTATCGGCACCCTCGAAGCGCTTCATTGAAATTATGCATGAGTGTTTTGGCGGAGAAATTAATTCATAAACGAGGTTCGCGAAAGGGGGTAGTTAATGTCATACCAGGATGAATACCAGGCATCGATCAATAGCCCAGAAGCGTTCTGGGCAGAAAAAGCAAGCCAGCTGGACTGGTATAAACCTGCTACTAATGTGCTCAGTACTGACGAACATGGCATCCAGCGCTGGTTTGCCGATGGTGAACTGAATACCTGTCACCTTGCAGTCGACTACCACGTCGAGAGTGGGCGTGGCGATCAAACCGCCTTGATCTATGATTCGCCGGTTACGAATCAGCAGAAGAAATATACCTATAGCGAACTCCGAGACCAGGTCGCTCTGTGCGCGGGGATGCTTAAAAATCATGGGGTCGACAAAGGCGACAGGGTCATCATATACCTGCCGATGATCCCCGAAGCTGTGATTTCGATGCTCGCCTGCGCACGTCTGGGTGCGGTGCACTCGGTTGTATTTGGTGGATTTGCACCACTCGAACTTGCGGTACGCCTCGATGACGCTACCCCGAAGGTTTTGTTAACCGCATCTTGTGGGATCGAAGTCAATCGGGTTATTGAATACAAGCCAATCATCGATGCTGCGATCGACATGGCAAGTCATAAACCCGGCACTTGCGTAGTGCTGCAACGCCCGCAAGCAACCGCCCGCATGCAAGCGGGGCGTGACGTGGATTGGCAACAAGCGCTTGCTGACTCCGAACCAGCTGCATGCGTGCCGGTTAACGGTACCGATCCGCTTTACATCCTTTATACCTCGGGTACCACTGGTAAGCCCAAGGGCGTGGTACGCGAAAACGGTGGCCATGCAGTGGCGATGAAATACAGCATGACCGCGATTTACGATTTTGAACCCGGTGAAGTTTACTGGGCCGCGTCAGATGTCGGTTGGGTGGTCGGCCACTCCTATATTGTCTATGGACCATTAATCCATGGCTGCACCACGATACTCTATGAAGGCAAGCCAATCATGACCCCGGATGCTGGAGCCTTTTGGCGGGTTATCTCGGAACACGGTGTGAAAGCCCTGTTTACCGCACCAACCGCGTTCCGTGCGATCAAGAAGGAAGACCCCGAGGCAAAACTCGCTAAACAATACGATTTAACCTGCCTGAAAACCATCTTTGCCGCAGGCGAACGTCTCGATCCGCCAACCTACGAGTGGCTGGTAGATGCTTTCAAGGTACCGGTACTCGACCACTGGTGGCAGACCGAAACCGGCTGGGCGATTGCGGCAAATATGCATGGTCTCGAATCGATGCCGGTTAAATCCGGTTCGTCGACCGTGCCGGTGCCGGGCTTCAATGTCGAAATACTGGATGAAGCAGGCAACCCGCTAGCTGCGAATGAACAAGGTTTCATCGCGGTCAAACTACCGTTACCGCCGAGTTGTCTGACCACAATCTGGGGTGATGTCGAGCGCTTTAAATCGAACTACCTGGAAACTTATCCTGGTTATTTCACCACCGGTGATGGCGGTTATTTCGATGAAGATGGTTACCTGTTCATCATGGGTCGCGTTGATGATGTCATCAATGTTGCCGGGCATCGACTTTCTACCGGAGAAATGGAAGAAGTGGTCGGCAGGCATCCGATGGTGGCTGAATGTGCGGTCATCGGTCGTCGCGATGAACTCAAGGGTCAACTGCCGATGGGATTCGTAGTGCTGAAAAACACCGAGGGCGCCAAACCCGACCAAATCGTCGATGAACTGGTCGCATTGGTGCGCCAGGATATCGGTGCGGTTGCTGCTTTCAAAGAAGCGCTCGTGGTTGGGCGATTGCCAAAAACACGCTCCGGTAAAATATTACGTAAAACCCTGCGTGCGATGGTGGATGGTGATGATTATGTCGTTCCTTCCACGATTGAAGACCCGGCATCGCTCGACGAAATCAAAGCACTGCTTTAATGCCATTTCTGCGGATATTGCACTTCAACTTCTGAAGATGCTCGTGCACAGGCACCAGATTTGATTTATCGATAACCTGAAAAATGACCTGGTCTAATCCGGGACTAAACCGAACCTTCGAAAAACCAGGTGAAAAGTTTTTTAACCGCGCTGGGCCAGGTAACTGCCCGCTCCAACATATTCGACCCGATCGTTGATATTTACTTTTCCGGTGACCTTGATATCGCGAGTAAGTGTATCGAGCAACGGGCACTGACGTTCAACGACATCGATCAGCTCTTTGAGTTTCTCATCGGGTGCCGGGCTCTTGAGATGTACATGGTAATCCATAGCGAGCAGGCCTGGCGGCACGTCTGCGTCCATGCCCATCAAACCTTTAAGGTCGAGATCTGCGGTTACGTCGACCTTGCATTCATCAAGCTGGATGTCCATTGCCGAGGCCAGGGCCGCGTACATGATTTCCTGGCAGGTCCCAAGCGCCACGAGGACGACATCAGCTGGACTCATGGCTTCGTCACCGCCACCAAATGCCGCCGGCTCGTCGATGGTCATCGTCTCGAAGTCGCGCACTTTCGCGGTGCAGCGAACGTCCCCCTCCCATTTTGAGGTTGCCTCGTATTTAACCTTACCGGCTGATGCATCGGCTTCTATTGCGGCAGCGGTTTGTTGAATGGCTTCTTTAACGGATTGCTGTGACATTGCTTTCTCCCCTACATTATATTATCGGTTGCATGCGAATGAATGCTACGTTGTAGCTATTCGTCAATATACCAGCAATATCTGGCCGCTGGCTAACAGATGATTGCGATGGCCAGGTCCATGACGTTGGTGTTGGTCGGTCCGGTAACAAACAGACTATCGCGCTGCTCCAGATAACTGCCAGCATCTGCGTTTTGCAGAAACATGCGCGCGCCATCACTCCAGGTATTACCGTCGACAAGTCCGCCGGCTGCTGTAGTTGGCCCGTCGGTGCCATCGGTTCCTGCCACCAGCAAAGATAGGTTGTCCTTTCCTGCAAACTGCTCGGAAATAGCGAGTGCCAGGCTCTGGTTGCGCCCGCCTTTGCCCGGGTTTTCCGGTAATATCACGGTAGGCTCACCACCCCATATATAGACCCCGGGTTCGGCAAAACGTAATCTGTCGCCAATAACGGCCGCCAGCTCGAAGACATCTCCATAAAGCGACTCTTCATTTAAGCGGACTGCTAGTCCCAGTTCGACCGCCTTACCCACGGCATGTTCGCGCGCAATCTTATTCGAGGCGATGATTCTCGACCTCGCTGTAACTTTTGCACGATGACAGTCTCCAATTCCCGAACCAACGGTTGCGATACTATCTCCCTCAACATCTGAAATCGCATAGACTCGAGCTTCGACGCCGTTAAAGACTTCAATCAGCTTACCGTCCTTGATCAGCGAAGCCTGTTTGCGCCATCCATTAATCTGGGCAATGGTTTTACCCCCCGCTATCATCTCATCGGTTGAGGCTTGCAAATCTTCGAGTGTCATATCTTTCGGTAATGCCTCGGCGAGTGAAGAGGCACCACCCGATACCAGTAACAATACCCGGCTACCCTCGGGCATAACGCGCATTCGATCGAGCAGTGCGCAACCTGCTTCAAGTGATTTTTGATCCGGGATCGGGTGCGCAGATTCGATGACTACCACCCGCTCACGCGCCAGTATGTCTACATCCGCATGATCGTATTTGGTCACTACCAGGGCATCACATGGCGGTAGATTATCGAGCGCACCCTGGCACATGCCAACCGCCGCCTTGCCGACTGCCAGCACCAGGTCAGGATGAAAACTTTCATCAACGTCTAGCGCGTTTGCAACCGCCTGGTATCCGGAAACTGCACTAACCGCCGCATTCCAGATTTGATTCAGCGCTTGCGTTCTTGAATCTTCTCCTGTCATCGCTAGCGATAAAATACGAATGCGCGCGTTTCGATACTCTCACGTGGTCTCGCATCGGCCGGTGCATCGGGCAATTGAATCGCACTGTGAATACTGCAGGGGTTGACACCGCCATCGATCGAATCAAAAGTCTTGAACAGCAATACTTCGTCCGGGCGCATTGCGGAAAAGTAATACCAGCGTTGTTCGGGGGAATGTACCGCGAGCTGGATTTCCCCGGTGTGATTGGGCGCGCGGCGCTCGGTATCGACCAAGTCCGATTTTTTCAGGCTGCGTGAGTCGCACAATGCAAGCGGATAATCCTCGACCGGATCGACCAGCGGGCGCCAGACATTGACGATCTGAAATCTGCCTTGCGCGAGGGTATCGGCTTCGGCACCCAGGTTCTCTTCTAAACAGACAAAACCGGAATTGGAGGTATAGTCATTGTGCACCAGGAAAGCGGGTTCACGAATCTGCTTTATTTCGCGTAGTTCCGGGTCAGAAGCGCGCACCGTATGATCGAAGATATGCACCCGGTAGCATCCGGTGACTGATTTCAGGAAGCTGTCAACCTCCGCCTCGTAAATCGATTCGATCTGGGTTTGGTCGAGAAAGTTTTCTACCTGGGTAGAAAAATTGATCAGATTGAATCCCGACGGATGGATGCCATGGTCACCTGGCGCATCGCTATCCGCTCTCGCCCTGGCATCATTAATCTCGACCGAGACGATATTCATCGGCTGATCAATTTCGTGGGCCGCGCTACGCCCCGCGCTCGAAGCAAAATAAATGGGCCGCTCAGATCTCTCGGCTAAAAATTCGACTTTTGCTTGCAATGACATCTCAACCTCGGTTCAATTCTGCATGGCGAAAACAATCGACGGTATGATCATTCACTAAACCGGCGGCCTGCATAAAGGCATAACATATGGTGCTGCCGACAAATGTAAAGCCCCGCTTTTTTAAATCTTTGGCCATCTTGTCTGATATTTCCGTCGTGGCCGGAACCTGGTCGATACTTCTCCAGGTGTTTTGTAGCGGTTGGCCATCGACAAATTCCCACAGGTACTTGTTCAGGGTTTTCCCCTGTTCCAGCAATTCGAGAAACGCCCGGGCGTTCTTAACGAAACCATTAACCTTGAGTCGATTGCGCACGATGCCTGGGTCCTGCAACAAGGCAGCAATCTTTTTGTCCTGATAGCGTGCAATTTTGCTGGCATCAAAATTATCGAAAACGCGGCGATAGTTTTCACGCTTGCGCAAAATGGTAATCCAGCTCAACCCCGCCTGCGCGCCTTCGAGACACAGAAATTCAAATAGTAACCGATCGTCGTAAACCGGAACGCCCCATTCGAGATCATGGTATTGTTGATAAAGCTGATCCTCACCGCACCACCAACAACGCTTTTTTGCCGATCCGTCCATTTACAGTTGCTCCAGAAACGATTTGATACGCGCGCAAGCTTCCTGTAATTCTATATCACTAACCGTGCAGGACACGCGCACATAGCCTTCGGCACTAGCACCGAATGCGGTACCGTCAAGTACCGATACGCCAGTCTGTTCATACAGGTCGCGAACAAACTCTGCCACACTCAATCCCGTGTCGAGCACATTCACCATCATGAACACACCGGCATCCGGCATTAACGGTTTTAATCCCTGCATCGCGGAAAACTCGGTAAACAGGTAATCAAGCCGCTGACGATAGATCTCACGCATGTGCGCCAAATCGTCGCTGCAATGTCGCAGCGCATGCGCAGCCGCCTGCTGCACGAAACCGGGAAGTCCATAGAGCATGCAAAGGGCCAGCTTTTCAAGGTTGGCAATCATTGCCGTCGGCGCAATGACCCAGCCGAGCCGCCAGCCTGACATCGCGTAAGATTTCGACATGCTGCCGATGGTAATGACGCGCTCGGACATGCCCGGTTGTGACGCGATATGATGGAACTCCCCGTCGAATATAAAGTTGGCATAAACCTCGTCGGCCACTACCCACAGATCATGCCGCTGCGCGAGTTCGGCGATAAATTCCAGTTCTTCGAGGTTCAGTGCAATTCCGGTTGGATTGCTCGGCGATGCATAAAAAATCGCGCGGGTGCGTTCGCTAATTGCGGCCTCCAATGCTTTGCGATCAAGCCGAAAGCCACTCGCAGCGTCTAGCACCACCGGCACCAGGGTGGCACCGGGCGCCTGCACCGTCGCCTCGTAGGTAACGTACATTGGTTGCAGGACAATTGCTTCGTCACCCGGGTCGAGCAGACATAAAGAACACGCAAACAGTGCGTTTTGCGCGCCTGACGTGGTGATCACGTTGGCCGCGTCGATCTCCTGACCACTGTGCTTGCGGTGTTGCTCGGCTATCAGTTCTCGTAACTCCTCGTGCCCGAGGATGGAAGTGTAATGAGTATCGCCTTCGCGCATCGCCCGCGTTGCTTTTTCGATTACCGCATCCGGTGTCGCAAAGTCGGGATCACCAACGCTGAGTACGATGACATCTTCACCTCGGCGCTTAGCCTGCATGGCAAGGTAGTGCATATCCCATACGTCGGCGGTGTTGCCTTTAACCCGGTCGGTCAGCGCGGAAAATTTCATGGTTATTGCCAGTTGGGTTTTAAATTATCGAGTAGCGGCACAATCCAGGATTTGTTCGCTGCGAGCTCGGCTCGACTGATTCCGGTCAGTTCGTAAGGTAATACCAGCCAGTCACTGGTTTGCTGCAGGAAAAAATCGGGCGCTGGATGCAAGTTGTTGGCATCGATACGGTAATAAGGTGCCGCAATACGCACGTCTTTCGACATGTTGCGCTTGTTTTTCTGTTGTAGGCGGTCGACCACGGCATGGGTGTTACGTCCGGTACTGTAAACATCGTCAACGATTAACAGGGCATCATCAGCATTCAGATTTTCAAAAAGATACTGCAGACCATGCACGCTCATTTCGTTGCCTTGTTCGAGCTGTTTGAAGTAATCATCGCGCCCCCGATACGAGGTTCGGATCGCGATGTGGTCGGTTTCGACACCGAGGTATTGCAGGCATTCCTGCACGTAAATCCCGACCGTGGACCCACCGCGCCACACCCCGACAATAAAATCGGGACGAAAACCGCTCTGGTAAATCTGTACCGCCAGACGATAGGAATCCTCGAGCAATTCCTGTTCTCCGATAAAGCGTTTTTGCATCTAAACTGCGTCCATCGAAACTCATATGATATTCTTGCGAAGCCTATCAAGTGACCCGGTTTAATGCACGCAAGATGAGTGAAAAACTGTATCTATCAGCCCAGCAGTTACTCGAGGATTCGTTCCGCCTCGGCGCTGAAATTATAAAGGATGGATTTCGTCCTACCATCATGATCGCGATCTGGCGCGGCGGCGTGCCGATGGGAATCGCGGTACAGGAACTGCTGGCCTGGTATGGCATCGAAACCGATCACATTTCGATTCGCACATCGTCCTATAGCGGAATCGACGGACACTCGCCTGAAATCAGAATTCATGGCATGAACTATTTGATCAAGAACTGCGTCCGCGAGGATAGTCTATTGATTGTCGATGACGTATTTGACACCGGGTTGACAATCGAAGCGGTCATCGCACATTTACAGGAAAAAGCCCGGCTTAACACACCTCACGATATTCGGGTCGCGGTGCCCTATTTCAAGCCGACCCGCAATCAGACTGAGCGCAAACCGGATTACTACCTGTACGAAACCGCGCAGTGGCTCAAGTATCCGCACTCACTGGAAGGTCTAAGTATTGAAGAGGTCGCTGCCAATCGGCCCGAGTTATACGACATTATCAAGGATCAGCTGGACTAGCGACCTGGGAAATTATCGCGCGTCCGTCATCTGGCGCTCTTGGTTTGAACTTCAGGACCAGGCAAATCGAGGCTGAAGCAAGCGCCAGCACCGCTGCCAGAATAAAGGCGTACCTGAGCTCAAACTCACCAACCAGGCCCGCCGCCAGCGCCCCAAACATACCGACACCATCCAGTACAGTAAACACGATACCAAGCGTAGTCGCTTCCGATTTCCCCGAATAATCAACCGCGGCAGCCAGCACCACCGGCCGAACCGCGGTTAACATCGCTACCGCCGGGAGCAATCCGAGTATCGACCAAAAGAGTCCACTGCTGAGGCCTGCGAACAACGCGAAAAAACTGGTTGCAAACAGCACCAGTAAAATCAGTGGCTTACGTCCCCGACTATCCGTGTACTTGCCAAACCAGGGTTGAAAAATCGAACCGGTCATTAGAATTGCCGCGAAGATTAATCCGGCATGAAACGGACTCAGTCCGTGTTCGCTCTGAAAGTACAGCGGCGCCATCGCCAGTTGTGCCATCAACGACATGTTGTACAGGATCATCATTAGCATCAGGGCGATGCCCGTAGGTTTGAACCAGTGGCGCACCAACCCTTTCAAATCAATGGGAGACACTTGGCCCGGATTTTCACGGCTGATGCGTGCGGCAACGGGAATAAATAACAGGCCCATCACAATCGCAGGCAAGACCAGAATTTGTAAAGTCGTCTGCCAGGCAAAATATCCCAGCAGAAAACCGGTCGTCAAAGGGGCAAGCACTTCGGCACCGATACTGCCACCCACCGCGTGAATACCAAGTGCCTGCGCACGCCGCCCCGGCATTTCCTTGACCAGCACGCCGGTCGCTACCGGATGCCAAAAGGCATCCCCCATGACACCGAATGCGAGCAACAATGTAACTGCCCAGAAACCAGGCACCAGGGTGGCGCTCAAGTAACCGACTGCAACCCACCAGAAGCTTAGCAACATCAGGAAGCCAGGCCGGGTTGAACGATCCGATATCATCCCTGCAGGAATATAGGCCAGGCCGGCACCGATACCGTTGATAGTCAATATCAATCCAACTTCAACGGGCCCGAGACCCTGGCTTGCCGCAATCGCCGGCGCCAGTAACCACAAGGTGCCCGCGACCCAGTCATTGGTCATATGGCCCAGCGACAAAGCGCCGAGCAGGAATCGGTGCTGCCGGTTGATTGGTTCAGCCATGTGGTTTACCAGTCACGCTGTATCGTTGCAGTTTTTCATAAAATGGCAGGTGATGATCCAGATAGCTGCGTAATTGCGGGGCTTGTCTGCAAAGTCGGTCGAAATCGGCACTCGCCTGCGCATCTTCCTCTGCGGTGGCTGGTCGAATGCCTCCCGAGTCGATCACGTTTTGATGCCAGCCCTTCACATATTGCCAATCCTCAGGGGTCGAATCACGCTTCCAGCTTAATGCCTGTTCCTTAAAATCAAGTCCCAGAGCTTGCCAGAACAATTGCATCGCCTTTGTCGAATCGGTCTGCACTGCCTCTGCTTCAAGCACCACGCTGGTGTTTATCCCGAGTTGCTGCAACCCGTTAAAATGTTGCCACTGTGCCTCGATACCAATTTCGTCCAATGCCACCGCGGAATCGAGTTTGTAATATGACATGATCGAGCGCAATGGATTACGAATTAAGAAGCAATGCTGCACTTGCTTGCAGAAGTCCACGTCCTGGAGAATTTCGGGTATTACGTAGTAACTCATATCCTTGGCGAATACCGGCGTATCTTCGGCACGTTGCAGAATCATATCGCGCGTTTCCGCATAGCTGGTCGGATGATTCTGCTCACTATCGAAATGAGGTAAGGGTTTACGGCTGCGCTCCAGATAGTAGTAATGCAGAAACGGTTCATGCAGGCAGTCAAAGTCACCACGCTCGCGCATGATGCGTTCGATCGCGGTCGATATCGAGCGGGGATGGGCCCACAGAATAATGACTTGATGCATTAATCAGGCGCTCGCATCGCGGTTTCGATTCCCGGAAAATAGAATAACAGCGACAGCGCGCGGATCAACATGAAAAATGCCAGGCCGAGGTAGAGCCCATGATTGCCTAGCAACGGAATCGTCAGCTGTAACAGCGCAAGATAAGCCAGTACTGAAAAAATCATGGCATTACGCATTTCACGGCTATGCCCGGTGCCGATGAAAATGCCGTCGAGCTGAAAACTCCACACCGATAATATCGGAGCAACTATCATCCACGGCAAATAGCGCAGTGCGGTATCGGCTACCGGTTCGATACTGGTGAACAGATTGATGATGGCCTCGCCAAACAGAAAATAAAGTATCCCGGCCAGCACGGCAATAACCGCACCCCAGAAACTGGTCAGCAACACCGCACGGCGAAAGACTCGGCGCCGACCTGCGCCATAGGCACTGCCTGCTAAAGCTTCCACCGCATGTGCAAAACCATCGAGCCCGTACGCCATAATGCTTTGCAGGTGTAACAAGATCGCATTCGCCGCCAGAATTACCTCTCCCTGGCTCGCACTCTTCGCGGTGAAATAACTGAAGGCAAATAGCAAGCACAGGGTGCGGATGAATATATTGGTGTTCACGGTAAAAAGCTTTAACAGAGCGTCGCGCGCAAGTAGCCGCGCTCGATTGAAATGATTGATTGCGTTTCTGATCTGGGTACGCAACAGGTAAAAGCCGCATAACATTGCCAGGTATTCGGCCAGCACCGAGGCCAGGGCCACGCCTTCGACACCCCAGTTAAAACCGAGCACAAACAAAAGATCGAGCAGCACGTTGCTGATGTTGAGTATCAGCTGTAACACAAAGGCAGCGCGCGTGTTATGCATACCGATAAAAATCCCGGTAAAGGCGTACACACAAAGCACCGCGGGCGCGCTCCAGATACGAATGGTTGCGTAGTCAGCGGCAAGCCCTTCGACCTCCGCACTACTGTCGATCAGGTAAAGTACGAAATCGATTAACGGCCAGCCGATGATAATTGTAACCAGGCCTAGCACCAGGGCCAGGAAAAGCACTCTTAATAAAGTATCGGATAACCCTTTCCAGTCTCCGGCACCGTAGGCTTGTGCGATAAAACCGGTGGTTCCCATGCGTAGAAAGCCGAATCCCCAGTATAGAAAACTGAAAATCAGCGCGCCCAGTGCAACCGCACCGATTGACTGGGGTTCAGGCAAGTGTCCGACCACCGCTGTATCAACTGCACCAACCAGCGGTACCGAGATGTTGGAAAGGATAATGGGTCCGGCCAGCATCCAGACTTTGCGATGGGAAATAATTAATGCATCTGGCGACTGAACCATAGGGATAAAGTTAACCTGTCAGGTTTTGGAATCGTCGCCGATATCAAGTTCGGTCACATGCTCAGGCGTTTCGTCATGCGCGGAGAGATAAAGCTGACTTGATGTTGACTGGGTCGCAGGGACCGCGACGAAAGGTTTACGCTTCGCGGGGCTGCCATCGCGGCGGCGCTTGAAGATTGCAAACGCGGATAGCAAAAGACTGATCAGGGCGAAGTAGAAAAACAGCCCCTGCGGACCGAGCACACCCATGAACTGACTTGCGACTATCGGACCGGTGACCGCACCGGCACCATAGGTAATCAACAGAGCACCGGCAACCTGAACCCTTTGATTGGCAGTCACCATATCGTTCGCGGTCGCCGCGGCCAACGAATAAAGGGTAAACACGAATGCGCCGAATACCATGGCACCGATCAGGATCAGCGCGTATTCAACCGCAAAAACCATCCCGATGGCAGCCAGCGCGACCAGCACCGGGATGTAAACCAGCAACGGGCCGCGACCTATTCGGTCCGATAAGTGGCCGATCGGCAACTGTAAAAACAGACCACTCATGATAATGGCCGCCATGAAGGTTGACAGCTGTGCTTCAGAAAAGCCCATGTTGGTTGCATAGACCGGGCTCAAACCATGGATGCTGGAATTGACCAGGCCACAACAAAATACGCCGAACACCCCGAGTGGTGCGATGCGATAAAGCGTCCAGACGTGCATCCTTTTAGAATGCACGGGTACCGGGGCCTTGGCACGGGTCAGCAACACGGGTAACAGGGCCAGTGAAAATAGTATCGATGCGAGGCTAAACAGATGATATTGCGACGGATCACCGGCAGTTAACAGAAATTGCCCGCACCCGGCGGCGAAGTAATTGGTGGTCATGTAAAACGACAGGATTTGTCCTCGAGTCTTGTTGCTGGCGGCTTCGTTGAGCCAACTTTCGGTGACCATAATCATACCCGCCATGCAAAATCCACCGAGCATACGTAAAATCATCCAGGCCACCGGTGTTACAAAGATGGGAAACAGCAATGCCGAAACCGACATTAAAGACGCAAACGCGGCAAACGATCTGATGTGCCCGACCCGGGTCACCACGCGACCGGCAAACAAACCACCCAACAGCAGACCGGAGAAATACGCGGCGACGATAAAACCGACCAGGGTGGGAGAGAAACCCTCGACCTGCGTGCGTACCCCGAGCAAGGTCGAAAACAAGCCATTGGCGAGCAGTAACAAGCCGTAACTGAGAAGCAATGAGACGACAGTGCCGAGGGTTTTGAACAAGTAAGGTCCAGCAGCAGTGGAGACGAGATTGGCTGGTACTCTAAACTAATAAACCAGCGATATCATCTCCTGATTCAAAAATGCTTGTTTTGAGCAAATTAAAGACACTCTTTGACAATAAATCACGCTCGCTTTACCCTATGGGCACATTAGAGTGATTTATACGTAGTATCCCCTGAATCCTTGATAATAAAAGCAGTTGCTTGGATTCACCTTACGTTAATTAAACACCAATAAAATAAAAGCGACACTAAACCCGAGGAGCGAACATGAAAGACGATAAATCCAAATCCGAACTCGATTACCGGGATTTGACCCAGTCCGACAAAGACCTGGTCGCAAAACTGGTAAAAGGCGACTTTTCCCGTCGTGAAGTACTGAAACTCTCGATGGTCACCGGCGTCTCGCTGGTCGCCGCGGAACACCTGTTGTTTGACGGTAAAGCAGCGATTGCGGCGACGCCGAAAAAAGGTGGTTCGGTACGTATGGCTTCCAACCTGCATGGCCCCAACGACAATCTCGATCCAATAATATTTACTTCTACGATCGACTATACCCGTGGTCGCGCGACCTATAATAGCCTGATCCAGCATGCCAATGACCTAACCCCGCAACCTGAGCTGGCAGAATCATTCGAACCGAATGGTGATGCGACCGAGTGGACCTTCAAGATTCGCAAAGGCGTCACCTTTCACAACGGTGGAAAACTCACCGCGGATGACGTCGTCTATACGATGAAGCGTCACCAGGGCGAAGAATCGACATCGACTATCAAATCGGTGCTGGCATCGGTTAAGGAATGGAAGAAAACCGGGCCGATGGAAGTCAAGGCGATCCTGGAATCACCGAATGCCGATTTGCCGACCCTGCTCGGCCTGTTCCAGACCAAGATTGTCAAGAACGGTACTACCGGATACACGCTCAAAGAGGATGGCTCGCTGGAACAAAATGGTACTGGTCCTTTCACAATGGAATCTTTCCAACCCGGCGTAAAGTCGGTCCATAAGCGCAACGAGAACTACTGGCGTGAGGGCGCAAACCTCGATGCCTGTGAAATTACCGCGATTACCGATCCGGTGGCGCGCGTCAACGCGCTGATTTCGGGCGATATGGATATGGTTACCCAGCTTGAACCCAATGCGTTCCGCCAGGTCGAAAGCGCGAAAGGCATCACGTTACTGTCAACTCCGGCAGCGCTGCAAATGGGTATCTGTTGTCTGAAGAATTCCGAACCCGGTAGCAACGATGATTTTGTCCTGGGTATGAAGTACATCCAGGATCGTAAACGCATCGTCAAGCGCATTCTCAAAGGCAAAGGATCGCTGGGCAATGACACCCCTATCAGCCCCGCCCACGGCAAGGACCATTGTTCGGAGCTCGCCCAGCGCGAATACGATCCCGACAAAGCCAAGTTCCATTTCAAAAAGTCGGGGTATACCTCCGCGGAACTCTTCGTTGCCCCGATCTCCGGTGGTATCGAAGATATTTGCCTGACCGCACAGGCAAACTGCGCCAAGATCGGTTTCGACCTGAAGCTAAAGAAAGTACCGACCGATGGCTACTGGGGTGCGGTCTGGCTGAAAGAACCCTTGAACGTAGTGACCTGGAACATGCGTCCAACCGCTAATTCGCAACTAGCGGTTCAGTTTGCTCCCGGCGCCACGTGGAACGACACTTTCTGGAACAATAAGCGCATGGGTGAGTTGTTAGCCCAGTCACTGGCGGAGACCGATCCCGCCAAGCGTCACGCGATGTACTGCGAAATGCAAACCCTGGTCCATGAGGGTAGCGGCATGGTTATTCCAGCCTTCTCCAACATCAACGATGGTATCGCCGACAACGTGATGGGAATGCCCACGGTACCGTTGGGTCAACTAGGAGGCTGCGAATGGCCTGAATTCATCTGGCTCGCGTAAGTAGAAGTTAAAGCTATTCGAACGAGGCCTGTATAAATTCATTTATACAGGCCTTTTTCGTTATAAAAGAAGTATAACAGGGGGAAGTATCCAATGATGACACGAATGGTCATGCAGCGAATTGGCATCGGTTTCGCTACCTTAATCGTGGTTTCCATTATCGTATTTATTGCAACCAGTATTTTACCCGGGGACGTAGCACAAATAATTCTCGGGCAAAGTGCTACGCCGGAAACGCTGGCAGCACTTCGAGCTCAACTAGGCCTGGATCAACCCGGATATGTGCGTTATTTCAGCTGGCTCGGTAACATGATGACAGGCGATTTAGGCACCTCCAAGGCCGGTGGCGCGACCATCTCAAGTTTAATCGGTGGCCGCTTCGGTAACACCATGATGATGGCCGGATTCGTGGCATTGATATCGATCCCGATATCAATCGCGCTGGGCCTGTGGGCCGCGATGCATCCCGGCACCTGGCTCGATCGTATTGTCACCTTTGGCACCTTGAGCCTGATTTCGGTACCCGAGTTTTTCATCGCTACGGTAGCGGTGCTTATCCTGGCGGTAAATCTCCACTGGTTGCCCTCCACAGCCTACATGACCGGTGACGAAACCTTCGTACAACTGATGAAAGCTTTGGCAATGCCACTGATTACGCTGGTTATCGTGGTATCCGCACAAATGATCCGCATGACTCGCGCCGGTATTCTCAACGTTATGAGCTCTCCCTACATCGAGATGGCGATTCTCAAAGGCGTTCCTCGCGGTCGCATCATCCTGCGCCATGCATTTTTTAATGCGATCGGACCGATCATAAACGTTATTGCATTGAACCTGGCCTACCTCGTTAGCGGCGTGGTAATCGTCGAAACCATCTTCGCCTACCCCGGTCTTGCGAAATTGATGATCGATGGCGTGCAGACTCGTGATCTACCTCTGGTGCAAGCCTGCGCGATGATCTTTTGTGGCACTTACGTCGTCCTGATCTTGATAGCGGATGTCGGCTCGATACTTTCCAACCCGCGCTTGCGTAGTCCGAAATAGTTTGAGGGGATAGAATAATGACTGAACAAATAGCTACCAAAAAAGAAGAAGAGGTGCTCGCGGAACTGGACGCTTTTGCCGAATTACCCGATGCCCCGCCGAAACGAAAATTCAGGCTGACCTGGGTCGGATACGTCTCAGTCGCAGTGGTCGTTTTCTGGCTGCTGATCTGTTTCATCGGACCCAGCATCGCACCCTTTCATGAAATGGATATGGACGGTGATGACAGCTTCCTGCCTGCCGGCCAGGGCGAATACGGCTACTTCTATCTCGGCACCGATTATCTCAGTCGCGACACACTGTCACGCATCCTATACGGTGCACGGAATACCATCGGCATCTCGCTCGCCGCGACTATTCTGGCTTACATGATGGGTATAACGCTCGGCATATTGGCTGCCGTCAAGGGCGGCTGGATCGACATGGGGATAAGCCGGGTTAACGATGCGATACTGGCGCTGCCGGCGATCATGCTGGGCTTGATCGTCATTGCCGCGCTCGGGTCGTCGATACCCATATTGATCGGCACGGCAGCGGTAATATATGCGACCAGCGTATTTCGCATTGCGCGTGCGCTTGGGCAGGACATCATGGTGCAGGATTATGTTGAGGCCGCGGCGACCCGTGGCGAAGGCATCTGGTGGATCATCAGGGCTGAAGTATTACCAAATGCTGCAATGCCGCTCGCTACCGACTTCGGCTTACGCCTGGTATTCGTGGTGTTGTTCATCTCGAGCCTGAGCTTTCTCGGGCTGGGGGTACAGCCACCCGCTTCCGACTGGGGCAGCATGGTGCGCGGAAATCTGCAGGGCTTGACCTATGGCTCCTACGCCGCAATCTGGCCGGCTTTTGCAATCGCTTCCTTTACTATTGCAATCAACCTGATCGTCGATGACATATCCGCCAAGGCCGGCGGCAGTCTCGCGAAGAAAATGGTGTAGAACGATGGAAAAAGAAAAGTTATTTGAAGTAAAAGACCTCAGAATCAGCGCCACCAACGACGACGGTGAAGAAGTTCCGATCGTCAAGGGTGTCAGCTTCGATATCCACAAGGGTGAAGTAGTCGCTCTGATCGGTGAATCCGGTTCCGGTAAAACCACCATATCCCTGGCGACGCTGGCTTATACCAAGCCGGGCCTGCATTTTTCCGGTGGCGAATGTCAGCTATACGGCGAGGATGTCCTGACCATGCCGCCCCTGCAGCAGCGTGAACTTCGAGGTGGCAATGTCGCCTACCTCGCGCAAAGCGCCGCGGCAACTTTCAACCCGGCCATCACAATTGGCGAACAGGTGACCGAATCAGCCGTACTACACGGACGATTGAACCAGAAAGAGGCATCACTACGCGCGGTAGAGCTCTATCATGCACTCGAGCTGCCCGACGCCGACCGCATCGGTTTCCGCTATCCGCACCAGGTGTCCGGAGGACAATTGCAGCGCTTGATGGCGGCCATGGCACTATGCGGTAAGCCGGATTTGATGGTACTCGATGAGCCTACAACCGCGCTCGACGTAACCACCCAGATCGAAGTATTGAAGGCGTTCAAGAAAGTAATCCGCGAAGAAAATTCAGCTGCAGTCTACGTCACCCACGATCTCGCAGTCGTGGCCCAGATCGCGGACCATATTGTCGTGCTCTACAGCGGCGAAGTCATGGAACAGGGCTCCGCCGATCAAATCATTAACCATCCGACACATGCCTATACCAAGCGACTGATGGCAGCGGTACGGCCGATACCCGAGGCTGGCATGGGTGTTGAGATAACCCACGAACACCATCGCGACACCGACAATATCGAAGTCAAGGATATGACCGCGGGTTATGGCGGAATCGTCGACGGTGAACCCGCAATACCGATCCTGAAGGACATCAATGTCAGCGTTAGAAATGGCCATGTAGTCGGTGTCATCGGTGAGTCGGGTTGCGGTAAATCAACGCTGGCTCGCGTCATGGCCGGAATGTTACCGCCAGCCCGGGGTGACATCATCCTCGACGGCGAGAAACTCGAGGGTGATTTACACGATCGCAAGCTCTCCGAATTGCAAAAAGTGCAATTCGTATTCCAGATGGCTGATACGGCACTTAACCCTAAACAATTGATCGGTAATATCATCGGTCGACCGCTCGAGTTCTACCATGGGCTCAAGGGAAAGCAGAAACACGCCAAGGTTGCCGAGATCCTGGAAATGGTCGAGCTACCGGCTGCGTTTGCGAGCCGTTATCCGATGGAGCTTTCCGGTGGTCAGAAACAGCGTATCAATATGGCACGTTCGCTCGCGGCAAATCCCGAAGTCATGCTCTGCGACGAAGTAACGTCCGCGCTCGACAGTATCGTCGGCGCCAACGTCATCAAACTATTGACTGCCCTGCGCGATAAAACCGGTGTCTCTTTCGTCTTCATCAGCCATGACCTTTCCACGGTCGCTTCGTTTGCCGATGAAATTGTCGTGCTCTATGCGGGTCGAGTGGTCGAACAAGGACCAACTGACGAAGTACTCGAACCACCATTCCATCCGTACACCCGTCTGTTGATCAGCTCGGTACCGGAACTACGCATCGGCTGGCTCGAAGACACGATGAAGAAGCGTGAAATGGCGGTAGGTATCGCCCGCGGCGTGGAAATTACGGCCAGGGGTTGCCCTTTTTACAATCGCTGCCCAATGGCCATCGACGGTACTTGTGAAACACAGTCACCACCGATACTTAAACTTAAAAAAGGCCACGAAATTGCCTGTCACTTAACCATCGAGCAGCTAGAGGAAGCCGAAGCCGATGCACAAAAGATATTGCTCGGTTACGAAAAGCTGGGCCAGGATGATCCGCAGGTCCACGTCCCATAACCAACTTAGGATTAAAATGACATGAGCGACTATCCAAAACTGACCGAAATGGGCGTGCAGCACCCGCTGGAAATCGAAAAATTTGCGGTATACACGGTGGGACGCACCGACATTTTACGAATTATTTACGATCGCAAGAAAGGCTCGCTGCTGCCGGTGAGTCGACGCTACAAATTCGCGCAGATAAGGAAATCGGTGCTGGTCGATAGCGGTACCCGGCAAACCGAAACAATGTACGAGAGCGCGCCGGCATTCAGGGAAGCCCTGCACGAACTCGAGCAACTCAAGACTATTCGGGCAAAGGGCCAGGATCTGAAAGCAATGATCAGCGAAGAGATTCAACATCTGCAAGAAGATATCGCCCTGCGCACGCAGTACATACAATCACTGCTCGACAAGATGTAGTTTAGAACCCTCGGATTTACGGCGCCTCAAGTTGGGGCGTCGGTATTTTTATCGATCATCCTCTAAATCGAACTCGGTTTCATCGTGCGTATATTGCTGGATCGATTCAATTGCAGAACCTGAAGGATGCACCGCGGCCGTGGTGCCTGGTCTCTGCTTGTCGAGCGGCACCGGAGCGCTCCTGATCATCCTGTAAAGCGCGAACACAGCCGTCACGGCGTGTACCACGGCGATCGACCAAAACAGCGACTGATTACCGAAAGTGTCCATAATCACCGCAATTAATACGGGTCCGGTAATCGCACCCATACCACTAACCATTACCAGTGCACCGCTGGCAGCAATCATTTGATTAGGTTTGAGGTGGTCGTTGGTATAGGCGATGCAAACCGAATAGAGTGGAAACGCGAGGCCGCCAAACAATGCTACCGACAATAATAGCGCCTCGTTAGAAACCTGGGCTGCCGGAATGCAAATTAATGCCGCTATCGAGGTTAAAATTGTTACCAGGGTCAATATCTTGCGGCGATCAAAATAATCCGACAAGGCGCCGATTGGTCCCTGCAACACTACGGTACCGACGACTGCCGCCGCCATGAAATACGAAATCTGCTTGATATCAAGGCCCATGCGCTGCGCATAGACCGGGCCCAACGCAAAAAATGTCGCAGTAACAAGTCCGACCGCGAACATACTGACAATGCCAAGCGGTGTGAGCCTGTATAGCTGCCCCAGACTTATACGGACCGAGCCCTGGAATTTCGGTGGGGATCCGGCAGATAGCAGTAGCGGCACCACAGCGATTGAAATCAAGACCGAGGTCAGGATGAAAAGTGGATACTCGTCCGGTTCGGCCAGGTTTAGCAATAACTGCCCGGCACCAACGCCAACATAGGTAACGATCATGTAGAGCGATAACAGCTTGCCCCGGGTCTCATTACTGGCGCGATCGTTAAGCCAGCTTTCAGCGACGATATATAACCCGGCAAAGCAAAATCCGCTGATCAAGCGCATCGCAATCCAGACCGGGACGGTTACAAATATCGCATGAATCAGAATCGCCGCCGAAGAAATTGCGGCGAAAGCGGCAAACACGCGGATATGTCCTACCTTGACCGTAATCCTCGGGGTCATAATCGAACCGAGCAAGAAGCCAAGATAAAAACTCGACATGACCAGTCCGGTCAATGTCGTAGAAAACCCCTCGAGATCAGCGCGTACTGCGAGCAGCGTACCCTGTAATCCATCACCGAGCATCAGGATGCCGAAACCCAGCAGGATTGCCCAGGATGACGTGAGCGCGGCGCTAAATGTTGCAACTTGACGAGCCAATTTAATAGTCCTGCTTTATCCGATTATCGATTTTGATTGTTATCCTGGGGACAGGTAAATAATTGATAACAATCAGATCACACCTTTACTACTCAGCGCTGCGATGGCGTCATCGTCATAGCCCAGCTCGGCAAGTACGGTCGCATTGTCTTCACCGTGTCTTGCACAACGCTGATCGAGGTCAGGGCCATGGTCAGCAAAACGAAATGCCGCGATTGGAGCGGTATAAGGTTTATTTGCGACCCGTTCAAACTGGCTTTGGGGCGCGCGCTGCGACTGTTCCTGTTCCAACATCTCGTGTAAATCTCTGACCCTTGCGGCCGGTACATCGGCATCATTTAACACTGTTTCCCATTCATCAGCACTTTTTCGTGCGAGACATTGCAGTATTTTCTCACGCAACAGCGCACCGTTTTCACGTACCCAGGGACGGTCAAAGTTTTCAGGAATTTCAACCATGTCTTGCAACGAGAGTAGCTTAAACAGCTTCCGATGATGTTCCAGGGTAAATGCACCGATCATGAGATTACCGTTACGGCAGGGATATACCCCGTATCCCGGACGGTCGATCTGCACATTGCCGGTACGCTGCTCCGTTTTACCCGCATGTATGGCATTTGCAACCAATGGTGACATCATGACCAATGCTGCATCAAGCATGTTAGCCTCAATCACCTGGCCTTTGCCGCTCAGGTTGCGTTGAAACAACGCACTCGCAATGGCGAACGCTGTTTGTGCACCCATTCCGTAGTCAATCAATGGTGGGCCAACCCGCAAAAACTCCTGATCCGCAGTACCGTTTAACGACATCATGCCGCTCGCAGCCTGGATCACCGGATCATAGGCCGGTCGACCGGCAAACGGGTTATCCTGGCCAAACCCTGTCATTTCGCAGTAAATCAGAAGTGGATTGATTGCCAACGCCTGCTCGGGGCCAAGCCCATACTTTGCCATCGTCCCGGGGTAGTTTTCTACCAGCACGTCTGCGCTTTCGATCAACTGCACCGCGATCTGGTGGCCTTCATCACTATCGAGATTGAGGCTGATCGCCTTTTTGCCCTGGTTGTTAAACGCATAGCAAGTGCCGAGACCCTGTTCATTGAGTTTCTCATCAACGCCTTCAATACGTATTTGGTCGGGCCTGCCGGGTGCTTCGATCTTGATGACTTCGGCACCCATCACGGCCAGTTGAAAGGTCGCGAATGGGCCGGCGTAGACATGGGTAAAATCGAGAATACGAATGCCTTCAAACGGTCTCAATGGCTCGTTCCTGAAAGAGAGATTTAGTCATTTCTGATAGGTTCACTGGTTGGTCAATTAATTGATATTGTTACCCGATTCGTGTTAAAACATCCGCTAGACGACGTTATATAACAAGCCTTTTATAAATTCACGTAACCGACGTCATATCAGGAAAATATAATACCTGATTATAATCACAACCAATATTGAGGACCAAGAACAATGGTGGACATCAAAGATCTCGAAAAAGCGGCGCAACAGGGGAAACTCGATCGGCGCGAATTTATCAAAATTGCTGGCGCCCTGGGAATTGCGGCTCCGTTCGCTGCAACCCTATTATCACAATCCGTGCATGCGGCCACACCCAAAAGAGGTGGAACGTTTAGACTGGGTGTTGGTCACGGTCAGACAACCGATAACCTGGATCCGGGAACGCATGAAAACGGCTTTATGTCGGACATGGTTTTTGCTTATTCCAATCACCTGTTCGAGGTTGGCAATACTGGGAAACTGATACCCGAACTGGCGGAGAGTTTCGAGGCCAGCAAGGACGCCAAAACCTGGGTCATCAAACTACGCAAGGACGTCGAATTTCACAATGGCAAATCGATGACCGCGGACGACGTCATCGCGTCGCTCAATCATCATCGGGGCGAAGATTCAAAATCAGCCGGCAAATCGCTGCTGGATCCGCTGGTGGAAATGAAGAAGAATGGCAGCCATGAAGTTACCTTCACGCTCAGCGCCGGTAACGCGGATTTTCCATACATTCTAAGTGACTATCACTTTGCGATTCTGCCTGATTTTAACGGCACCATGGACTGGCAGGCGGGCTTCGGCACCGGTGGCTACGTGATCGAGAAATTCGAACCGGGCGTACGCGCTACCTTCAAACGCAACCCGAATTACTGGAAAGCCGGGCGCGCGCATTTCGATGAAGTCGAACTGATCTCGTTAGTCGATGTCACCTCGCGCCAAAACGCGGCGATGAACCAGGAGGTCGACGTGATCGACCGGGTCGATCCAAAAACCGTGCATTTGATCAGTCGTAATCCGAATCTTACTATTCTGGAGACCACGGGCACCTTGCACTACACCTTCCCGATGCGTGTTACCATGCCGCCTTTTGACAATTACGACGTGCGCATGGCGCTCAAGCTGTCGGTCGATCGTGAGCAGCTGTTGAAAAAAGTCCTGCTCGGACATGGCGCGATCGGCAACGATCACCCGATCTCAACTGCCAATCCTTACCATAACGGTGAAATGCCGCAACGCAAGTATGATCCGGAAAAAGCCCGCTTCCATATTAAAAAGGCCGGCATGGAAAATACCCCAATCGATCTCAGCACTTCCGAAGCAGCCTTCGCCGGTGCGGTCGATGCGGCGCTGTTGATGAAGGATTCTGCTTCCAAGGCTGGTATCAACATCAACGTGGTACGTGAACCCAAAGATGGATACTGGTCAAACGTCTGGAACAAGAAGGCCTGGTGCGCCTGTTACTGGGGCGGCCGGCCGACCGAGGACTGGATGTTTGCCAGCGCCTATACTGCTGACGGCAACTGGAACGATACTGACTGGAGAACCGGTCCAGCGGCGGATAAATTCAACAAATTGGTGGTCGCGGCGCGCTCGGAACTCGACACCAGTAAACGTCGCGAGATGTACTACGAGTGCCAGGTGCTGATTAACGACGATGGTGGTACGTTGGCACCGATGTTTGCCAACTACATCATGGCGCTTAACAAGAAAGTCGCGCATGGCGAGGTTGCGGGCAACTGGGATAAGGACGGCAACAAGGCCATCGAACGCTGGTGGTTTGCATAAAGTAAAACCAGGCAAGGCAATGGGCCGAAGCCCATTGCCTTTGCCATTAATAAAAAAAAGTCGGCCGGTCATTCGGTAACGATTGATCGGCAGGCTAATTGGAGGGGAGAGTACCGTGCTGCATCCCGTAGTTCGCACCATACTGCAAAGACTTGGCCTGGGTTTGATCACGCTCTTTGTGGTCTCGTTGATTATATTCAGCTCGATCGAATTTTTACCGGGCGATTTTGGCCAGGCGGTCCTGGGTCAAGCGGCATTACCCGAAACCGTCCAGGCATTTCGAACTGAGCTCGGACTGGACCTGCCCATGCATGAACGCTATTTAGACTGGCTGGGTGGCATACTGACCGGGGATTTGGGTAATTCATTTTCCGGAAGAGGATCTTCGGGTGGCGCAGATCGTTCGCGGGCGGTTATCGATTTGATAGCGCCGCGCCTGGCTAACACCTTGTTTTTGGCGTCGATGGCTGCAATCATTTCGGTTCCACTGGCGTTGTTTCTCGGCATAACAGCCGCACTCTATCGAAATTCAATCTACGATCGAGTGGTCAACGCGCTAACCTTGACCACAATTTCATTTCCCGAATTTTTCGTGGCATACATGTTAATCCTGATATTCTCGTCGTTTACCAAACTATTCCCGTCCCTGGCCAACATCGCCTCGGATGCGACATTCTGGGAACGGATTTATCTATCTGCCTTACCGGCACTTACGCTGACACTGGTCATAATTGCCCACATGATGCGCCAGACCCGGGCAGCAATCATCAACCTGATGGCGAGCCCCTATATTGAAATGGCCAATCTGAAAGGGGTTTCGAAAATGCAGGTTATTTTACAGCATGCGCTGCCAAATGCCTGGGCACCGATTGTCACTGTCATCGCGTTCAACCTCGCCTACCTGGTGGTCGGCGTGGTTGTGGTTGAGGTGGTCTTTGTCTATCCGGGAGTCGGTCAGTTAATGGTTGACGCAGTAACCACTCGAGACGTACCGGTAGTGCAGGGTTGTGCGATGATTTTCGCAGCGACTTATATATTACTCAACCTGTTTGCGGATATTGTTTCGATTATTACCAACCCAAGACTATTACATCCAAGATGAGAACTAATTCATGAGCAATGGTGGAGAACAGGGCTATTCAGCAGCGGGCGAAGTCAGCATGCTCAAAGCTCGTCGAACGCTGCTAGAAAATATCTGGCGTGGTCTCAAATCCGCCCCGCCGACGGCGCTGTTCGGCATGAGCGTTATATTGATTTATGTATTCTTCGCACTATTCGCCCCGCTATTGGCACCGTACGGCGAGGCCGAAATATTTGATCTGTCCTACGCACCCTGGAGTGAAGAATTCATGTTTGGTACCGATCAATTGGGCCGCGACGTTCTCTCCAGGCTTATTTACGGTGCCCGAAATACAGTCGGCATCGCCTTTACGACCACCTTGCTCGCCTTTTTGATCGGTGGAAGTCTCGGCATTACCGCGGCCCTCAGCCGGGGATGGTTGGATGACCTTATAAGCCGCTCGGTCGATGTTTTAATGGCCATACCCAGCCTGATTTTTGCGCTGATCCTGATATCCATGTTTGGCGCAACAGCGACGAATCTGATCCTGATTATCGCGGTACTCGATGCCACCCGTGTTTTTCGTGTGACTCGGGCGGTGTCACTCAATGTGGTGGTGATGGATTATGTAGAGGCCGCCAAGCTCAGAGGTGAGGGCTTAAGCTGGGTTATGCGCCGAGAAATATTACCCAATATTCTGCCACCATTGATCGTAGAGTTTGGTTTGCGCTTTTGCTTCGTGTTCCTGACCATTGCCGCACTGTCATTTCTTGGCGTTGGCATCCAGCCGCCGACCGCCGACTGGGGCTCAATGGTACGTGAGACCGCCGGCCTGATTCAATTTGCCGAGTACGATATTACCGCGGCAATGACGCCGATGTTGCCTGCTGCTGCGATTGCACTGTTAACCGTCGCGGTCAATTTCGTGGTCGACTGGTTCCTGCATAAAACCAGCGGCCTAAAAGATGAGCATTAAACCATGAGTACCGATAGAAAAGGCCAAAAAGGCGATATCCTGCTGGAAATGCACGGTATCGTAATCGATGGCTATAGCGACGACCGTTGGCATGAGATTGTAAAAGGCGTTGATGTTGTATTGAAACGTGGTGAAATCATGGGCCTGATCGGCGAATCCGGTGCAGGTAAATCGACACTGGGTTTGGCAGCGATGGGGTTTGCAAAACCAGGCTGTAAAATCAATGGCGGCAGCATCATCTTCGATGGCATCGATTTAATGAAAGCCTCGGAAGATGATAAACGCAAGCTACGCGGCTCACGCATCGCCTATGTCGCCCAGTCCGCCGCAGCGTCTTTCAATCCCTCGCATAGGCTCATCGATCAAACCGTTGAGTCGACTGTTCGCCATGGCATCAAGCCTGAAAGTGAAGCCAAATCTGATGCGCGAGCGCTATATCGCGATCTGCAGCTGCCGAATCCGGACTCGATTGGAGACCGCTATCCGCACCAGGTGTCTGGCGGTCAGCTACAACGCGTGATGACCGCGATGGCAATGTCGCCTCGTCCCGATTTAATTATTTTCGATGAACCCACCACCGCGCTCGATGTTACCACCCAGGTAGAAGTATTAGCCTCGATGCGACAAATCGTCGAGCAATACCACACCGCCGCAATTTATATTACCCACGATTTAGCGGTGGTCGCGCAGATGGCCGATGTGATCAAGGTTTTGCGTTACGGAGAAACCATCGAAGATTCCGATACCAGAACCATGCTCAAAAATCCGGAAAAAGAATACACCCAATCGTTATGGTCGGTTCGCTCTATCGAAAAACAGGAAGAGGAGTCGGAAGATATCATTCTCAGGGTTGACCACATCGATGCCAGCTACACGGGTAGTGCCAAGGTACTGGACGATGTTTCGATCGAAGTCCCACGCGGACACACGGTGGCGATCGTAGGCGAATCCGGTTCGGGCAAGTCGACGGCTGCCCGCGCTATCACCGGATTGCTACCACCGAGTAAAGGGCAGATCTTGTATAACGGTAAACCCCTGCCACCGGCATTAAAACAACGTAGTGTCGACCAACTGCAAAAAATACAGATGATTTATCAAATGGCCGATACCGCGATGAATCCGAGGCAGACGGTTCGCGATATCATCGGCAGACCTCTGGAATTCTATCTTGGCTTGAGCGGCAAAAAACGCGACCAGCGATTGATGGAGTTACTGGAAATGATCGAACTCGATGAAACCTTTATCGACAGACTGCCGGCCGAACTTTCTGGTGGCCAAAAACAGCGTATTTGTATTGCGCGCGCACTGGCGGCCAATCCCGAGTTAATTATTTGCGACGAAGTCACTTCGGCGCTCGACCAAATCGTACAGAAAGGCATCCTGGAATTATTACTACGCCTCCAGAGAGAACTGGGTCTGACCTATATTTTCATCACGCACGACATTGCGACTGTGAAAGCAATCTCCGATCAAATTGTAGTTATGCTAATGGGAAGAGTTGTCGAACAGGGTATGAAAAGCGAAATCCTGTCTCCACCCTACCCCGAATATACCAAGCTGCTGTTGTCGTCGGTACCTGAAATGGATCCCGACTGGTTGACGGGTCTGCTCGAAGAACGCGCTCGCGAAGGCTCTGCCACTGCATAGCATTACACATAGGTAATGTTTTCGTTTCATTACCTGAATGACGCCCCGATCATCAGTATCGATGATCACCCTGACCTTGGCGGCAATATCAATGGACCTTCGTTAATCGCGGCACCCGAGTGGCTGGTCGATCCTCCAGGCAAGTACCTGCTTTATTTTGCACATCACGAGGGGCGTTCGATCAGGCTCGCGGTCAGCGATCAATTAACCGGGCCCTGGAAAATTATTTCCAGCCCGCTTGATTTAGAAAACAGCCTGTTTGCCACTAACCGTCCTGACGAGTCACAACTTCATCCGGAAGCTCGTGCTTATATGCAGGCCGATGCCGATGGAGACTATCCTCACATCGCCTCACCCGATGTCTGGGTTGATCACGAGATCGAGCAAATCAGGCTCTATTACCATGGCCGCCTGGAGGATGGCAGGCAACGTAGTCGGGTCGCGCTGTCACGGGATGGGCTCAAGTTTACTGCTCGGATGGAAATTATAGGCCCACCCTATTTCAGAATTTTCTGCCACGACGCCTGGTTCTATGCGATTACAATGCCGGGGCAACTTTGTCGTTCCCGCAACGGGTTAGGTAATTTCGAAACCGGGCCCCGCTTGACTGCTGAACCGATCCGTCATCACGCATTGTTACAATATGACAACCAATGGTGTGTGCTCTGGACACGGGTTGGCGATTCTCCCGAACGCATCTTGCTGTCCACCCTGGATACGACGGTCAATTGGCAACAGTGGAGTTTTACCGAAACACATGAAATCCACCGCGCGCAGAAATCCTGGGAGGGAGCGGATATCAGACCGCAGGCCTCTCGGTACGGTGCTTGTATGCAACGTGTTAATCAACTGCGTGACCCCGCGATTTTCGAGGAGGATGGAAAAATCTACCTGCTTTACGCAATCGCCGGCGAACAGGGCATTGCGATCGGTGAGCTCAAGAAACTTTAAGCCCTAACCAATTGGGGTGTGATTAAAACTCGGCATTGCAAGAATCGCTTCCATTCCTCCAAGTGTTTCGATCATTTGTGCCTGGTCGGAAAACGCCTGCCGATTAACTTCCTCGGGATCAAGAATCTGTAACAGTTGTCCACGCAATTCGGCCAGAATATTTGCACACGCTGCGTCATCGGCAAGATTAACCTGTTCCCGTGGATCATTCTCCATATCGAACAGCAATGGTGGGTAACCTTCGGAAAAATACACATACTTCCAGCGACCTTTGCGCAACATGAAAAAACCGCAGGGACTGCCGCCGTCATGGTATTCGCTTATAACTGGACGTTCAGTGTCCGGATTTTCAATAAACTCGTGCAAAGGCCTGCTCTGCCAGCTATTTTCAACGCTGCTGACATCTCCGTGAACTGCATGCTCGATAGTCGCCGCCAGGTCTGTTAGCGAGACCGGTGTATTGTTTATCGAGGGTTCGATACCGGGTCCACTCAATGTCATTGGGATACCAACTGAATCCTCGTACATGTAGCATTTCCCCCAGATACCATGGTTGCCAGTCATGTCACCGTGGTCGCTGGTATAGATAATTCGCGTGTTACCTGCCTGCCCGGATTTATCAAGCGCCGCCAGCACCTGTGCCACATTATCATCGAGAAAACTGCATAGCGCGTAGTAATTCTTAAGCCCGATTTTTTCGCTGTCGCGGTCAAAATGGTCGGCATAATCCCAGAAACTGCGCATTTCATCGATCACCGGATGCTTTAACTGTTTTGCAGAGTTGCAGTCATAGGGTTCCGGCAAGTCCATATCTTGGTATATATCATAGAACTGCTGTGGTGCGGACAGCGGAAAATGCGGGCAGATAAAAGATACGAACAGTACCCATGGCCTGGTATCGGATTGCTGGCGTTGTTCAAGCCAATCTATCGCAGCCGCGGTGATATCGCGATCGTATTGTGTATAACTGGTTTCGCCAGGCCCCAGAATGGCCGCCATTTCAATCGAATCAGGGAAATTTCCCATGGGCTTGCGCTGCAGGCCCTGAGGCCATCCAGCCCCACTATTGGCAAGGTACATTGGCAATATCTGTTCACTGAAACCGGTGTCATCGGCTGCCGAGCGGTAATGCTGCTTGCCGATTGAAACCACGTCGTGCCCTTTTTCACGCAATCGATGCATCCAGCTTTGCTGCTGCCCGTAATATGGCTCGGCCGAGGACCAGCAGCGGTGCTCGAACACCTGGGTCCCCGTCGCGAAGCTGGCGCGCGCTGAAATACAGATCGGTGACGGCGTATAGGCGTTGTCGAAGCGCGCTCCGCTATTGGCAAGTTTATCCAGTGTCGGGGTAAGCACGAGATTGTTCCCATAGGCACCCATGACCGAGCAAGTATGCTCATCCGACATGAAGACAATAACGTTGCTGCCACTCATGTTAATTCTCTTCAAACAGAGTCGCTGCGAGCTCTTCGGCTTCCGCCAGATACCCTTCCAGTAAGCTTGCCGGGGCATCATCGTTAACCTTTTCAAAAACGCGCGTCGTCACATCTCTGAAACCACAATAATCCCAGGTGCCGACATTGAGCTGCGTATGAAATGACTCGTCATACCTGCGTTTAGCGAGTTGCTTATGACTCGAACCGGCGGTTACCATCACCAGGATTTTGCGTTCGTCCAGTGATCCACTCAGGGGGTCCGTGGGATCCAGCCAGGCCCAACCATATGACATCATGCGATCGATCCACCCTTTCAACATCCCCGGTAACGACCACCACCACAACGGGAAAATAAAAATAATCCCATCTGACCACTCCACTCGTGCTTGCTCAGCCTGTATTTCGGTCGGCATCGGTTTTAACTTAAACTGGACAAAATCACCCGCAGTCATCGCTGGCTGGAAATTTTCTGCATACAGGTCGGCCACCTGGACATCATTTCCTGCGGCTTCAAGTCCTTTTAAGGTGGCATTCAGAATTGCCCGGTTAAAGCTATCGGGAACCGGGTGGGTATAAACAATTAGCACATTCATTGACTTAGAAATGCCGAAAATTTGGATCTAATATGTCCACGTGTGTTTTCAACGGCTAAAAAAAACAGGCTCCCTAAGGAGCCTGCTTATTACTCTCTGTGTTTATTGGACTATGGTATCCACTTACGCCAGGTAGATTCATTGGCTTCCATCCATTCCTCGATCACTTCATCGGTATCGCGCTTCTTGACATCGATTTCATAAATCATCACCGCCTGCACGTCGTTGGTCAGGTTGTAATTTTTCATTAACTGAACCACATCGGGGTGATTCTCCATCAACGCTGTTGCACCGTAATTCCAGGTAATATCCTCGGCCCAGTTGGTTGCCGGCCACTTATCTACGTCGTGAGGCGGTAAACCGATTTCAACCAGGTCAATCGCAGCGTGGATCCAATGCGGCGCCCAGGCGTAGGCGACGAAAGGTTCGCCGCGTTTGTACTTGGCCTGAATTTCGGCCCAGTGCGCGGTTTCTGAACCGAGTGCCTGAGCATAAAAATCAACCCCAAGTAAATCGAGACGCTGTTGATCCTCGCACTCCCAGGCTGCCGTCGGGCAGCCGATCAAGTTACCCCGGTCGCCGGATTCCAGGCTTTTGAACATGTGCTTGTACTGGTTCAGGTCCTTGTAGGTTTTAAGATTGGGTGCTGACGCCGGGATGCCACGCGACGAATCGCCTTCGACCAGGTAGCGCGGTACGAAGTAACCGCTGATGCCAACGACGCCGGTTTCAGCGTAATAAATCACCGAACCGTCTCCGCCGTATTCCTTGACGTATTTGTTTTTTGCGGTGCTATAGGACGGCCAGGATTCACAGGCGAAATCGAGGTCACCGGCGCGAAGTGCTTCCATGACACCGGGGCCCGAGGGCATGGTGATCTTCTTGACCTTATAATCCATTTCATTTTCCAGGATGTACTGCAACACGCGGCAGGTAACCACACCGCCGGTCCAGTCGGGATCGGGAGCAGTTAATTTTTTGGCCGCATGCACCGAGGGCACTACACCCAGGCTCAGTGCCAGTACTGCCGAGGCGAGTACGGCTTTTAATTTTAATGACATGTTGTTATCTCCTCTCTTCGAGTATCTTTTTTATTCCCGCCATCAGGCGGAATCGATAGATAATACTGCCGTAAAAAGTCTTTGTCGAGTCGATAGCAGCACTAAAATCAGGTTAATCCCATGGCTTCGCGCTGAGTTTTAGTCCAGGCTTGCGACATGCGGTCGAGAATGATCGCGAGCATCACGATGCCCAGGCCCGCTTCCAGCGAGATGCCGATGCTGGCCCGGTTCAAGCCATCGAATACCATGAATCCGAGCCCTTTGCCGCCGATCAACGGGGTTACCACTTCCATCGCCAACGCCATCATAATGCCCTGGTTGACCCCGACCATGATCGCCGGGATCGCCATCGGGATTTTGACCTTGATCAGTGTCTGCATCAGTGAGGCGCCGAAAGAATTTGAAACCTCGTTGATTTCGGTCGGTAGTTCGCGAATCCCCAGGGTGGTACAGCGCACGATGGGCGGCAGCGCGTAAATCACCGTCGCGATAACCGCGGATACCTGTCCGCCCTGGAAGAAAAATATGACCGGCACCAGGTAGACGAAAACCGGAAGGGTTTGCATCGTATCGAGCACCGGTCTTAACAAGGTATCAACGGTTTTGCTGTAAGCCGACATGATTCCCAGGGGCACCCCGAAAATAAAGCAAATCAGCACTGAGGTGATGACGGTCGACAGGGTAATCATGCCGAAACCCCACAGATCGGCGGCGCCGATATATAACATACCGACCAGTGTTGCGATCGCAAACCCCCGACCATTGCACAGGTACGCGCCAACCACGAAAACAATCGACGTATACCACCAGGGCAGCCCCTTTAAAAAGATATTTAGCGGGTTGATTATGCCGAACCACAGAAATTTCTTGATTCCCTGGGTGATATTATAAAACGTATCATTGCCAAGCAATTCGTCCATAAATTGATTAACCGGGGTGCGGAAGCTGTACTCCCAATCCCGCGGAAATTTGCCATACAGATCTGTGTAGGCCTCGAGCAACATCAAAATAGCAATCAGCACCAGGCTCGCAATCAAAAAGCTTCTCGCTAACATAATTTCACGTAACTTTCCGGCAAAATCCGAGTCATACAGTGACACCAGTTTACACACGCCGACGGTAATCAATAGGGTTACAAAGTTACCTGCTGTAGCTAGTTGACGCCAAACCCAATCGATGCCGTATTCGATATAGAGTATCGGTTTGACGTTCTCCAGTGCTTGCGGGAACAACCGAAATACATGATCGTGCTGGCTTGCGCTTTTATGCTCGATGTGCCCCATAGCGTAAGTTACCCGATCGAGCATAATTGCCATCAACACGATTGCGAGCCCGCCTTCCAGCGCCTTGCCGATATTGAGCCGCACCAGGCCTTTATAGACGATATCGCCAAGCCCGGGAGAGCCGATGAAGGTGGCCAGTACCACCAACGCCAGCGCCATCATCACAGTCTGGTTAACCCCAAGCTTGATCGACGGCATTGCCAGCGGGATCTTAATTTTTAACAAGGATTGCAACCTTGTGGCGCCGAACGAGGTAGCGGCTTCGTCGATGCCAGCAGGCACCTGGCGAATGCCTAGATTGGTCAAACGCACCACCGGGGGCAAGGCATAGATGACGGTCGCCAGAATCGCACCCGGGGGACCAATACCGAACAGATAGAAAGCAGGAATCAGATAAACGAAAGCCGGTAGTGTCTGCATCGTATCGAGAATAGGTCTGATGATGGCTTCGACACGGTCACTTTGGGAGCTGGCGATTCCCATTAGAATACCCAACACTACGGAAATCAAAATTGAAATGCTCATCAGACTCAGTGTTTCCATCGATTCATCCCAGAAATCGAGTACCAGGAAAGCGCTCACCGCGGCGATCCCCAGCAAGCCGAGGCGCAAGCCACCATAGCCGAAGGCGGGTAAAATCAGGATAACGAAAACGATTTGCCACTGGGTGAAAATCAGGAAATCGCTTATCGCTTCGTAGAGCCAGACGACCCCGGCAGCGATGGCGCGCGTGGTGGGCTGAACATAGGGCCGAATCCATTCATCGAATTCGTTAATTTTTTGTGCGAACGGAAAATTTTCGATCCAACTTTCCGGAAAAATAGTCTCACTACCGCTAATCTTCCAGATCACCAGTGATACTACCAACAATCCGCTGGTCATCACCCAACCACGGCGTTCGAGCCACAGACTAGTTAGCCAACTCGGTTCCCGCTGGTCTTCGATGACTGCACTCATAAATCTTCGTTCGACAATAGATCCCGTCTAGCTTATCCGGGTTCCGCTGCGCCTGCAACGGCCGGTCATGGTTTACAGCCCATTCGAGTTCGGGCTAAGATAGCTAGAGATTCCGGCTAATAACGAGCATTACAATGTCCGAAGTACCCCAAATCGTCTGTAAGAATATCTGGAAGATATTTGGCACTTATCCCAAACGGACGTTGGAAAATCTCGACCATTCGCTGTCACGCGCCGAGGTACAGGAGCAAACCGGGCACGTGATCGGCGTTAATGACGTCTCTTTTGAAATCAACAAAGGCGAAACCTTCGTTGTCATGGGCTTGTCGGGCAGCGGCAAGTCGACGTTGGTGCGCTGTATTTCGCGATTGATCGAACCCACCGCCGGGGAAATGATCATCGATGGTGAAGACATCATGGGCTATAACGACGCCCAACTCACCGAGTTACGCCGCTTTCGGATGAGCATGGTATTCCAGCACTTCGGCCTGTTTCCACACCGCAAGGTAATCGACAATATTTCCTTCGGTCTCGAAATTCGTGGCATGGATAAAAAGAAACGCAAGGCCAAGGCAATGGAAGTACTCGAAAAGGTTGGACTGCATGGCTGGGCCGATCACTACCCGCGCGAACTCTCCGGTGGCATGCAGCAGCGCGTTGGGCTGGCTCGTGCGATGGCGGTAGATCCAGAAATTTTGATCTTCGATGAGCCTTTCAGCGCGCTCGACCCATTGATTCGTCGCGAAATGCAGGACGAGCTCCTCAATATCCAGGACGAGGTGCACAAGACCATGATCTTCATCACCCACGATTTTCTGGAAGCCATCAAAATGGGCGACCA
>CAXMNA010000052.1:0-46020 GCA_964194715.1 uncultured Gammaproteobacteria bacterium | reverse complement strand
CGCATGCGGCGTTTGCGGGTATAGGGGTAACTGGACACTATTTTGTCTCTACTTCAGTCGATAACATCAAATATCGCATAATTTGGGCGATTGGGACAGCTAGCGCGTCATCTCCAGGCAAGCGTGAATATTGCAATTTTAGACCATGGTGAGATTCCCGCTTGTTCGGGAGAGCAATCGCAGGGGTGACGAAGCGTTAGACGTTGCGTATCAACCACCGCACCAGGTCAGTCCATAACCGACTGATTTGTTTTTTAGTCGGCATGATGCCGGAATGAGGTAATTCCAGTGTAACCACGGGAACGCCAAGATAAATCCCGGCGTAGTTGCCGAGCGACCCTGGGTAGGTACCCATTAGATTCTTATACAAATGGCCGATACGCCGGGGCGCATTTTTTCGACTCGGTGCGTCGTAATCAACCAGCGAATAGGGCGCGTGTACCGCGATTACGACATCCGGTTTGAACTGGTCAATTTCCTGATGCAACCAGTTAGTTTCCGGTTCGCTAAGCGGAAAAGGCCCGGGATAGCGTCGCTCGTTTTCATAGGTTTTGACTCTCCAATAGTCGAGCGCCGCGCCATTTTTGCTTTCGGGGGTAGCAAAGTTGCGGTTCAAGTCAACACCATTGGCATTGGTGCGCTGATGTCGGGGTTGCAGCGCGCCGTCAGGGTTCATCAACGGATTGATGCGCCAGTGAAAAAGACCGGAGTGATGTTTCTCTAAGGTGTGCATCCATTTAAATACGATGCTGATCGAAGCGAGTTCATCGCCGTGCGTGCCACCAACGAGTAATATCCGTCCCTTGGGTTTGCGCTGGTTAAGCGGTGGGTACTCTTTAACCAGTAGCGGCGCTCCATCGACCGAGGTATGACCGGTGGGAGTCATTTTGAGAACCGAACATTCCTGGTAATTCACGCTGGCCAGTTTGCTAGAGATTTTTTTGCATAGCGCCTTCGCCGGATCTGAAGCGTTCGCGAGGCAGCAACACATGCCAAGTCCGAGCAAAATTCCGAGGCGCTGGCTAGTCATCGAGCGTTACGGTTTTGAGTTTATCGATGCCGGTAATGTTGCCCTTGGGAAATGCGCGGTTGAGCAGGCGTAAAATATTAACCGCCTCGTAATCCAGTGCGCTTCGTTGCGCCAGGGATTCAAAGCTTTGAGTATTACGCCCGACTATCCGCAGCCGAGGTGCCTTGATTGCTTCGACTTGCGCCGGATTCAAATGACGAAAGCTTCGATTGATATCGAGTAATTGCTTATCGGTTCCGGAAAAGCCGTCCTTGGTAGAGGTACCAAACAAGGTCAGAGCTTGTGAATTCTTGAGCGTGATCGCGCTAACACGGGCAGGTTGGTAATCGCCACCTTCTGGTTTGACCCTGGTGCTTGCGGTAACCCCGTAATCCTTCTTGCTGACTTTTAATTCTTTATTTTGAGTCAGACGTTTTAGCAGTCCATTCAGGGATTCTTTCTTTTTAAGGGGCATAACCCCGATCTGCACCAGTGCGCCGGTCTCTGGATTCCTGGCTTCCAGGAACTGGGGATTGTTATTGACCTTCCAGCCGTCGGGCAGCTGCAGAGCGATGGCGAGCCCAGGGTGCGCGAAGCGGTTTTTTGTGACGATGCCCTGATTGATGCTGGGGCCCCAGGACATGCCATCTATCTTGTTGTAGTAACCCGCCTGGTTGTTATCCCGGTAGGTTTGCGCAGAGAGTTTTTTCGCAGCGCGTACCACCGTTTTGAGTCGATCATCGTTGCGCGGATGAGTTGAAAACACACCGTGATAATTACTGGCATCGCGGTTTTCTTTTTTAGCCAGCGCCTTCTCATAAACTTCCTGGTCTTTAAGCACGCCGATGACTTCGAGCATGTTTTCAGGGTCGTAACCTGTCAGATGTAGATACTGGGCACCAAGACGATCGGCCTCGAGTTCATGATCGCGACCGTAGCCGCGTATCAGTCCGGTGCTCAGTTGTTGACTGAGGCCTCCAAGATCATCGTTACCGGTGGTGGCGGTAATCAATATGCTGAGCAGGTCTGATGCCAACTGCCCACCTTGCTGGCGGACCGAATGACGCGCGGTAACATGTCCGATTTCATGCCCCAGTACACCGGCAAGTTCAGCCTCGGAGTCGAGGTAGGCCATGATGCCGCGGGTTATATAAACGTAACCACCGGGTAAGGCAAACGCATTGATATCCGGAGAATCCAGCACCGTGAAAGTAAACTTCAGTTTTGCACGATGACTCCTGGCTGCCAGTTCCTGGCCGATACGATTCACATATTGCTGCAGCTCGGGATCGTCGTAGACGCCGTAGTTCGAAATTATCTGTTTGTGGTAGCGGCGCCCCTGCTCGATTTCCTGGGGCTCCGAGACGATTGCGAAATCGCTTTTGCCGGTCACCGGATTGGTGGCACAGGCGGTGAGTGCAAGACTCATTGCCAGGAACAGTATGTTTGCGAACTTCATGGGTGAATTATTGAGTGTCGCTGCCGTTTATTCAAGGCAAAAAAAAGGGTGCCCTGGCACCCTTATTGAAATTCGGTTCTAATTACTTGCCGTAGCGCTGACGGAACTTGTCGACCTGTTTTGCGGTTTGCAAGATGTGTTGCTTGCCGGTGTAAAACGGGTGCGACTGGCTGGAAATTTCAAGTCTCAGCAATGGATACTCGTTGCCGTCTTCCCACTTGATGGTTTCCCGAGTGGGTGCGGTAGACTTTGTCAGGATCGCAAAGTCAGACGAGATATCCTGAAAGACAACGTCTCTATACTCGGGGTGAATATCTTGTTTCATGATGATGCTTCTATCGTTGTGGGCGTTAAAGGGCGCGAATTTTCACCTTTTAAAGGGAAAAGTGCAAGTGATTTCTGGACGATTTGGTCCCTTTTCAGAGCCCATTTAGGAATGAAACTTAATGTAGTTTATGACTTAATATTCATAAAACACTGAGTCGATTATTAGCGCGAATTTTATCCACAAAAACTGTGGATAACTCTGTGTATAACTCAGGACTGAATTACGCAGAGCCTGTAAAATGCTAGGTTTTTGTTAGATTAGTCATTTTTTAACCAACTTATAAAGCGCTTAAAAATCAATAGCTTATTAAAGCTAAGCTTTCTCCGCAAAAATTTATGAAAAAATGCTTGACAATTTTTGCGCTGTAATTTCAGTTGTGAATAATTTCGTCGGTAGAATCAAAAAATGGCCTCCTTTTTGCTTCCATCGACTCTAAAAAAAGCGCCTGTAAGTCGTTTAAATGACAAAATCCAAGCTCGGTAGGGGTGATTTTTACGTTGTCGAACTCAATCAAACCCTTATCACGCGCCAGTTCCAGGCCGGGCAACAGCGAATTTAACGACAATCCGGTATTGTCGTGGAATAAACGGGTATCAAAGCCGTGTTTGAGTCGCAGCGCGTTAAGCATGAATTCAAACCGCAAATCGTCTTCGCTAAGTTTGGTTTCACTGGAGATGCTGGCCCGCCCTGCTTGCTCAAGGTAAGCCCGGGGTTGTCGTTGTCGTATCCGGCGAATCACGCGATTCTCGCCAGCAAGCGTTATCTTGCCGTGCGCACCGGCACCTATGCCGAGGTAATCGCCGAACTGCCAATAGTTCAAATTGTGCCTCGATTCCCTTTTGTCGTGGCTGTAGGCAGAAACCTCGTATTGCCGGTAACCGTGTTGCTCGAGCAATGCCTGGCAGGCGATTTGTTGTTCCCAGCATAAATCATCATCCGGCATGTCGTTTGGGGGTTGATGGTGGAATAGCGTGTTTGGTTCGAGTGTTAGTTGATATTGCGAAATGTGTTCGGGCCCGAGTGCAATCGCTTGTGCCAGGTCGTCGCTGGCTGCCTGGATGCCTTGCGCGGGCAATCCAAACATCAGGTCCAGGTTGATATTCTCGAATCCGGCTTCGCGCGCGGTGACAAATGCCCGCCTGGCCTGGGTGCTGTCGTGTACGCGCCCGAGGGTTTGCAGGTTTTGATCGTTGAAGCTCTGCACTCCGATTGAGAGCCGATTGACTCCGCTCTCACGATAGCCCCGATAGTTACTTGCATCGGCGCTGCCCGGATTTGACTCCATTGTAATTTCAATTGTCGGCACGAATTTTAGCAGGGAACGCAGTCCTGAAAACAGGCGATCGATGGCATCCGCTGAAAATAGCGAGGGTGTGCCACCACCGATAAAGATCGAGTCTATGGTGCGTCCCCAGATCAGTGGCAGATCCTGTTCAAGGTCGTTGAGCAATGCCTGGACGTAGGCCTGTTCGGGGATTGAATCCGCCTGGTGGGAATTAAAGTCGCAGTAGGGGCATTTCTTTTCGCACCAGGGCAGGTGGATATAAAGTCCCAGCGGAGGATTGCTGCTAAACACCGTACTCAACAAGCTTGTGTTTCAACTCAGCCAGCGCCGCGCCGCGGTGGCTGAGCCGGTTTTTGTCTGCCGCACTGAGTTGCGCGCTAGTGCACCCCTGGCCTGGCAGGTAAAAGTAGGGGTCATACCCGAACCCGCCGTCACCCTCCGGTTCCAACTGGATCATTCCCTCCCAGCTACCCTCGCAGATTAACGGTGACGGGTCCGCCGCGTAGCGCATGAAAATAATGACCGCTCGGTAACGTGCGCTTCGTTCTGCGGGCGGTACATCGCGTAACTTTTCCACCAGCAAGGCATTGTTTGCGGCGTCGTCGGCGTCTGGACCGGAAAAGCGCGCGCTGTACACTCCGGGTGCCCCACCGAGCGCATCGACTTCGATGCCCGAATCGTCGGCCAACGCCGGCAAGTCGGTATGGACGGCAGCATGACGTGCTTTGATTATGGCGTTCTCGACAAAGGTGGTCCCGGTCTCGGCAACTTCGGGTACCTCAAATTCGGACTGAGCATGCAGTTCGTAGCCGAGATCTTCGAGGATTACCGCCAGTTCACGTAATTTGCCGGGATTTCCAGATGCCAGCACCAGTTGTTTCACGCGTTGGCCTGAAAATCGAAAATGCGGGTAATACCGCTGCGGGCCAACGCGAGCATGCTGTTCAATTCCTGGTCTGAAAATGCGGCTGCTTCAGCAGTGCCCTGAACCTCGATGAACCCGCCCTGGTTGTTCATGACTACGTTCATATCGGTTTCTGCGTTCGAGTCTTCAGCATAATCGAGATCGAGCACCGGTTCGCTCTGGTAGATGCCGACCGAGATCGCGGCGACCTGGCATTCGATTGGATTCTGCTTAAGATCACCGGCCTCGATCAATCCCCGGATCGCATCGGAAAGCGCAACCCAGGCGCCCGAAATGGATGCGGTGCGAGTGCCGCCATCGGCCTGGATTACGTCGCAATCGACTGTGATTGTGCGCTCTCCCAGTTTTTCAGTATTGATGCTGGCGCGCAACGCGCGTCCGATCAGACGTTGGATCTCCATGGTGCGCCCCCCCTGCCGCCCGGTGCTTGCTTCGCGCCGCATGCGACTACCGGTCGAACGCGGCAGCATGCCATACTCGGCAGTAACCCAACCGGTTCCCTTGCCGCGTAAAAATCCGGGCACCGAATTATCTACCGAAGCGGTACAAATGACGCGCGTGTCACCGAATTCAATCAACACCGAACCATCGGCGTGCTTAATGTAGTCTCGCGTAATTTTGACAGGTCTTAACTCATCCGCCGCACGGGCACTGGGTCGCATTATTTCGTCTCCATAAAATGAGCGGCAATTATACTCGTCAAGGGTATAGGCGTCCGCAACATTTAACTCCGATGTGATATGCGGGTTAAGAGAATTGGCAAAATAGGCTATGATGCCAGCTGCGAACATTTTGAGATTTACATCGTGATACGAAGCATGACCGGTTTTGCCCGGGTAGAGGAAACCAATGAAGCAGGATCGATTACCTGGGAGCTGCGTTCGGTTAACCATCGCTACCTGGAGTCGGGCATAAAAGTGCCGGAGGATTTCAGGCAGCTTGAGCCCGAAATTCGCAAGCTAGTGGCAAAATACTTGACACGAGGCAAGGTTGAGCTGGGCCTGCGCTATAAGATTGACCAGCTTCAGCAGCGCGACATTAGCCTCAATTCGGATATCGTGCTGAGTTTGCGTAAGGTAGAACTGCAGGTTCTGGATATAGTGCACGAAGGTAGCAAGTTATCGGTTTCCGATATTTTAAGTTGGCCCGGTGTGATCACCGAGGCCGAGCGGGATTTGACTTCGTTCAATGAATTGTCATTGTCCTGCCTCGAGGCTGCTCTAAAGCAATTGCAGCAAGGTCGCGAGACCGAAGGAAAGGCGCTCGATGAATTAATTCGCAGCCGTTGTGCACAGATTAGCGAGATCGTCGGCGAAGTGCGCAAGCACCGGCCTGAAATGTTGACCGCGTTGCGCCAGAAATGGGAATCCAACCTCGACGATAAACTGAAGCAATGGCGCGAAAAGGGGAATGAAGATCGACTCGAGCAGGAACTGGTTATGCTCGCGCAAAAACTCGATGTCGAGGAAGAACTAGACCGACTCGACACCCATGTGGCCGAGGTGCTGAATGTTCTGGATCGTGATGAAGCGGTAGGACGAAGGCTGGATTTCCTGATGCAGGAATTGAACCGCGAAGCCAATACCCTGGGGTCGAAATCGCAGGATAGTCTGACCACGCAACACGCGGTTGATCTCAAGGTTCTTATCGAGCAAGTGCGTGAACAAGTGCAAAACATCGAGTAATCCATGTCACGATTCATGAAACTCAATATTTCGTCTTTTAGTGTGCTGCTGGTGATAAGTCTGACACTATTGATGTTTGCACTCTGGTGCGTGTCGCTGCTGGCATTGATCGATCGACAAAATGAACAGAATGCCGTAACGCAGCGGCAGAACCTGCATACGCAGGTGTTACAACTGCAACAAAAACAACAACTATGGCTGCAATCGCAATATTATTTAATCGGCACGTTGGCGGAGTCATCCGCAGACGCCCAGACTTTTCAATCTTTCCTGTGGAGTTATTACCAGCGTAATCCCAGTATCTGGGCAGTAAACCTGATGCATTTCGACCCGGAAGGACTGCCCGTTTCCAGATCGAACAAGCCGGGCTGTCTGCAGCCAGGACAAATGCACCGGGACAAATTCGATGATTTCCTGGTGCCGCAGATTTCGAGTTGTCGCATCGATGATAAGGCGTTACTCGAAATCGCCGGTCCGATAGCAGCCGAGGGTAACCCGGCAGTGTTGCTGGTTAGCATGGACTATTTCGATTTTCTAAACGAATTTTCGAATTTGTCGGGTCGTAGATTGCAGCGTGCTGCTGATACCGCGCAAGGCATTCAATACCAGGAATTTAGCACCAATGGGAATCGGAGCACACAGATTACAATCCCGGTAAAGGAAAAGGATGCAGTGTTTGGGGAACTGCACCTGGAAATGCAAGCACTGTCATTCTGGGAACTTTTCAAGCAACAGGTGGCGATAGTACTGGCAATACTGATTAGTGCCGCGATCCTGTCATTGGCGTTGTTACACTTCAACCTGATCAGACCCTTACTTGAAATCACGGAAAAAATGCGCCTTGCCGCGAAGAGCCAGCAAGATAGCGGCAGCGACAGCAAGGGCGAAGTCAGGCCAGGACTGAAAGTAATATTCGAACATTTCAAGGTGCTGCAAAAAATGGCCAAGCGTGACCCAGTAACCGGGCTCAACAATCGGGTCATATTTGAAGACCGGTTGTCGCAGGCGATACTCGAAGGTAAGCGTAGTGGACGTAAATATGCGCTGGCCATGATCGATATTCAGGGGCTGGACGATTTCGCGCAGCAGCGCGGTCAGTACATCGTTGACGCGTTGCTAAGGCAGGTTGCCGAAGGCTTGCGCGAAGCATTGCGCGAAAGCGATCACGTCGCGCGCTTTGAAAGAAACCTGTTTTCGATCTTGCTGGAAGTACAGCAACGCGATCAGTTGAATACCCTGATCGAAAAAATTTACCTGTCGATTGTGCGGCAATACCAGGTTTACGGGCGTGAGTTTGAGTTGCACGCGTTTTTTGGCATCGCAATATATCCGGATCAAGCAGTAGATGCGGATAGCCTGTACCAGAAAGCCAGCGAGGCCCTGGTCGTGGCTGAAAACAGCGACTGGCCAATTCAGTTTTATCGCGATACTGATGAAATAACCGATACCTCTGGATTTACCATGATACAGGCGTTACGTCGTGCGATAGACAGCGATGAATTGAAGCTGGTGTATCAACCGGTCATCGACCTGGAAACTTATGAAACGATTTACCTTGAAGCGCTGTTGCGCTGGAAGGATCCCGACAAGCACGATATTTCGATCGAGCGCACGATTCGTCTTGCCGAACAGAATCATTTGATAAAACCGCTGACCAACTGGATTTTCGAATCCGCCTGTCGCTTTATCAAACAATCGGGTCTGCCTGATATCACAATTGGTATCAATATATCGATGATAGATTTGCATGACCGGCGCTTGCCGGAACGGATCGAAACCTATTTAAATCAATACCAGGTCAAACCCACACAGATCGCTATCGAAATAACCGAAGGGCAGATCATGCAAGATCCGGGAGAGGTGATTGAAGTACTGGCGAATCTAGGGGTGATGGGATTGTCATTGTCTATCGACGATTTTGGTACCGGCCAGGCTTCGTTGACCTACCTGAAGGAACTGCCGGTAGAAAAACTCAAGATCGATCAGTCCTTCGTGCGCGATATCGCGAGCAACCCGGATGATCAGTTGATCGTCAAGGCGACGATTGAGCTTGCCCATACGCTGGATTTAAAAGTTGTCGCCGAGGGAGTCGAAACCCTTGCGGTTTGCGAATTACTCGTCGAAATGGGTTGCGATCATGCGCAGGGATTCTACATCAGTCATCCGCTCGAGGCCGGGCAGGTCGCCACCTGGTTCGAAACTTCAGTTAAATCAGACCTTGTTCGGAAAGGCAAGTAATCCGGTCACCGACAATTACGTGATCCAGCACTCGAATATCGACTAGCGCCAGCGCCTCCTGCAAACGCGCGGTAATTTGAATATCCGCCTGGCTCGGCTCGCAAACACCCGAGGGATGGTTATGCGCGAGAATTACCGCAGCCGCGTTGTCGGCAAGCGCTTGCTTGACGACTTCGCGCGGATAGACCGATGCCCCGTCTATGGTTCCACGAAACATTTCCCGAAATGCGATCACCCGATTACGATTGTCGAGCATGAGACAGGCAAATACCTCGTAATCATAGTCGCGCAGGCAGGCCCGCAGGTAATTCATCGTTTGCGCCGGCTTGGTCAGGCAGTCTTTGGATTCGAGTTCTTCGGATAAATGTCGGCGTGCAATTTCGAGTGCCGCTTGCAATTGCACAAATTTGGCCAGACCCAGGCCTTTAACACGGCAAAAACTTTTAGCGTCGGTATTGAGGATGGCGCGCAATGAGCCAAAGTTGATCAATAGCTGTCGCGCGAGGTCGACGGCCGAGCTGCCTGCTACTCCGGTGCGCAGCAATATAGCCAATAACTCGGCATCCGAGAGTGCATTTGCACCACGGCTGAGGAGTTTTTCACGGGGTCTTTCGGCACTGGGCCAAAGCGAGATTGTCATGGGTATTCCTTTACCTGCTGTTCTCAACCGCTAAAATAGAACAAATGCAGTCGCTCAGCAACAAGAAAATCATACTCGGGGTTACCGGCGGCATAGCCGCCTATAAATCTGCCGAACTGGTGCGCCTGTTGATAAAGGCGGGCGCCGAAGTGCGCGTTGTAATGACGCCATCGGCGCAGGAATTTGTGCAGCCTCTAACCTATGGGGCGTTGAGTGGTCACCGGGTTTACGTGGATTTGTTCGATGCCGAGGCCGAATCGGCGATGGAACATATCGAGCTCGCTCGCTGGTGTGACCTGTTATTGGTGGCGCCGGCTTCGGCTGATTTCCTGGGTAAGATGAATGCCGGATATGCTGACAACCTGTTGTTGACTTTGTGTCTCGCGAGCAAGCAACCGGTTGCGGTGGCGCCGGCGATGAATCAGCAAATGTTCGCCAATCCGGCGACGCGTGACAATTTAAATCAGCTTAGCGCACGTAAGGTGCTGGTCTGGGGGCCGGCCGAAGGAGAACAGGCGTGTGGGGATGTCGGCCCTGGGCGCATGCTCGAACCTGAACAACTGTTAAATAATGTCGCCCTGCAATTGAGTCCTGGCAAACTTGACGGGGTCGAACTGTTGTTGACTGCCGGTCCAACTCGAGAGGCGATTGATCCGGTGCGTTATATCAGCAATCGCAGCTCTGGCAAGATGGGTTACGCGCTCGCCGAGGCTGCGCTACAGGCAGGCGCTAATGTGACCCTGGTGAGTGGCCCGGTGTCGCTAGCGGCGCCACCCGGAGCGAAGCTGGTGCAGGTCGAATCGGCGCAGCAAATGCACGATGCGGTGATGCAGCAGGTAGCACACAGCGATATTTTTATCGCCTGCGCCGCGGTATCTGATTACCGTGTCGATCAGGCAGCGGATCACAAAATCAAGAAATCTAAGGATTCGATGTCGCTGCAGTTGATTCTAAATGTCGATATCCTGGCCGCGGTCAGCGCGCTCGAAAAGAGGCCGTTTTGCGTTGGTTTCGCCGCCGAAACGCGGGATCTCGAGAAATATGCACTCGCCAAGCTTGAGCAAAAGAATCTGGACATGATAGCGGCGAACCAGGTCGGTGATGGCGATAGTGGATTTGAAACTGATTTTAACCAACTCGAAGTTTTCTGGCGTGATGGTCGAAGTAGCATCGGGCGCGACAGTAAACCTGAAATCGCAAAACAACTTATCGATATGATCGCTGAGCGCTATACTTGCGCCCGTTGATAACAGGCTGACCTGCGCATGACGGTAAACAAGAGCAATATTGCGGAAATTCTGGTCGAGGCCCTGCCATATATCCAGGCGCTGGATCAGAAGACGGTGGTGATAAAATTTGGCGGCAACGCGATGGTCGATGAAGCGCTTAAAAGCAGCTTCGCACAGGACATCGTGCTGCTCAAGCAGGTGGGCGTTAACCCGGTTATCGTCCATGGCGGAGGACCGCAGATTGGCAAGCTACTCGAACAAATCGGCAAGAAGAGCCGTTTCATTGAAGGTATGCGAGTCACCGACGATGAAACCATGGATGTGGTCGAAATGGTGCTCGGTGGTCAGGTTAACAAACAAATCGTATCACTGATCAATCGCCACGGTGGGCGCGCGGTTGGGCTTACCGGTAAGGACGGGGGCATGATTACGGCCCGTAAAATGATGCTCGCAGGGAGCGACGCGGAAGGTAATGATCTAGGTCAGGTCGGGGAGGTTGAATCGATCGATCCTGCGGTGGTAGCGATGCTGGATGATGATGATTTTATCCCGGTGATTGCACCCATTGGGGTCGGTGCCGACGGATCTTCTTATAACATTAATGCCGACCTCGTTGCGGGCGAACTGGCCAAGGTGCTCGGCGCAGAAAAGTTATTGCTGTTAACCAATACTCCTGGGGTGCTCGATCCGGATGGGAATTTATTGACTGGCCTCAGTGCCGACGAAACCGAGCGTTTGATTGCCGAGGGTATCATTCATGGTGGAATGCTACCGAAAGTGCGCTGTGCGTTGGACGCAGTGAAAGCTGGAGTTCGCACCAGTCAGATAATCGATGGACGGATAAAGCATTCGGTTTTGTTGGAATTGCTGACGGATTCGGGTGTGGGCACCCTGATAAATGGCGCCCCTGAGAATTAAAACGGCACAAGAGCCTAATTTTTCTCGATTTTCAGTTCTCGAAAACGCGCCAGGTCTACTCTGTACTGTTTGTTAATCTTGGATTTCTCAGCCATTTTCGCATCCAGTTGCGCACTGCGGTTTTCTATTTTACGCGTAAAGTGTTCGATTTTTTGAGCCAGACCACCGGGGACTTCCTTGCCCTTGGAGAGATAAATTTCGTCTGCGCTGGATTGCAGTTGATCCAGTTGTTGCTGGGTGACATCGATGCTTTTATTGATCAGTTGAATCACTGATTCGAGTACCTCGAGCCGGTCGTCGCGTGCCAGTGTAAGTTCTTGTTCAGTGCTAAAAGTCAGCAGCAGTACCTGGTCTATTTTGAACTGCGTTTCCCTGACCTTCGTCGCTGCAGCCTGTTGTTCCTCCAGCTTGCGCCTCGCTTCGGCCGCGGCTGCTAATTCTTCGGCACTCTTGGCCGCTTCCTTGGTAGACAGGACCACGCCCTGCGAATTCAGCTGCTGGTGTTTCTTCCTGACCTGTTTGGCTGGCAGGCGATCACTGTAGCGGATCTGGCCATTTTCATCTATCCACTTATACAGGGTGCCTGCATTAGCCTGGTAAGAGATGGCGCAAAGAAACGCTGTCATTAGTACAACTGACAAAATTAGTGAGCTGGTGTTTATTTGTTTGCACACAGCGCGCACAGTGTAGCTTCATCCTTGACCACATAGGGCCATTCAAACCGTAACAGGATGATAGTAGTTTATTTATTGCGATTTTTCACGAATTTGCAAGCTATTGACGGTTCATCAAACTAGCTATCGAGGTGTGTACTGCCTGCAAATAATGCTTGTCTCCGGGTGAGGTAACCAATATCGCGACACCGATATTTTGCGGGTTCCAGTCCGGATCTATGGGGATACGATGCTGGTTTTTTTGGCTCAAGCTTTGCGCCGGGCTCATATAACGCACCACCTGTTGATGCCGCAGCGTTTCACCTGAATTTTCACCGCGTTTTACTTCGGTTGACAAGTCATTTTCATAAACCAGGTAACGATGATGGATTTGCCCAATGGTACCGCGGTCCCCGGGAGAATGAAGTTCGAGCACAAGGCCGGATTCGTCCCTGGAAATGATAAGTTTCAGTTCCAGCGGTGCCTGTTGCTGGTTGGTCTGTTGAATTTTGCCCAGAATATTATTGGTGCCGCGAGCTTCCATACCGTTGACAAAAAACTCAGGGGTATAGATTGTGCGCTGCAGGTTGTTGGCGCCCAGCTGGCGTTGCCTGCGGGTGTAATCGGCGCTAGAAAAGCGGTCTTTCCAGCCAAGGTAATCCCAGTAATCGACGTGAAACGCAAGTGCGAGCACATTGATCTCATCTTTGGGCGCCTCAATCAGGCGCGACAACCAGCGATCGGCCGACGGGCAGCTACTGCAACCTTCCGAGGTATAGAGTTCGACGACCGCTGTTTGGGTATCACTACTGCTAATTACGATAGGATCGCCGGCATAAGCGGATAGCGAAATCAGACTGGTGAGCAAGAGGATTCGAAGCATGGTGCACCTAATTTTTATATTACCAGTCTTTATAGACTGCATCGAACACCTTGAGTTCATTCGATGCCGTATTGGGCTCGATAGGCTTCGATCGTTGCCTGGTGCTCAGTATCCTTGCTAGCTTGTAAAAATTCCAGGATATGGTCAAGCTTTATGATCGATACCACGCGCAGTCCCTGTTGTTCCAGTTCCTGAATGGCTGACAGCTCTCCCTGTCCTTTTTCCTGCCGATCAAGCGCAATCATGACTGCGCAGACTTCGGCGCCGAGTGCCTCGATCAGCGCGATCGATTCGCGAATCGCGGTGCCGGCAGTGATGACATCGTCGATTATCATTACGCGACCCGTGATTTCAGCACCAACCGTGTTACCGCCTTCGCCATGATCCTTTGCTTCCTTGCGGTTAAACGCATAAGGGATGTCTTTTTGATACTGTTGAAACAATGCACTTGCTGTAATTGCGGCCAGAGGTATGCCTTTATACGCGGGCCCGAACAGTAGATCGAAATCAGTTTCGCTGTGCTGGATCGCATCGGCGTAGAACTCCGCGAGTGCCGCAAGATCGGAACCACAATTAAAAATGCCAGCGTTGAAGAAATAAGGGCTGACGCGACCCGACTTTAGCTTGAACTCGCCAAACTTGAGGGCGCCTCGCTGCAGGCAATAGTCGACGAAGCGGGATTGGTAAGCATGCATAAGCGAATCGTTATTAGTCGGATATCCTAAGTCATGTATCATATCGTCAGAATTGAATATTGGTAGCAGTTTAAGATGCGCGTGATCTCAGTAAACACCAACGGTATTCGCGCTGCGGCGCGCAAGGGTTTCTTCGACTGGCTTCCGCGCCAACGTGCGGATTTCATTTGCGTACAGGAAACCAAGGCACAGGTCGAACAACTGGATCAGCCGCTGTTTCAACCGAAGAATTATTTCTGCAGTTACTGTGACGCTTTGAAAAAGGGCTATTCCGGCACCGCGATATACAGTCGCGAAAAACCGCTGCAGGTTATCCGTGGGTTTGGCGAGTCCGAGTTCGATAATGAGGGGCGCTACCTCGAGTATCGCTATAAGAACCTGTCGGTGATTTCGCTGTATGCGCCATCCGGCTCGTCGGGCGACCACCGCCAGGAATCCAAGTGGCGTTTTCTCGACTGTTTCATGCTGCATTTGCAGGCGTTAAGACGTAAACGCCGCGATTTTATCATTTGCGGCGACTGGAACATTGCGCATCAAAACATCGATTTGAAAAACTGGCGCTCGAACCAGAAAAATTCAGGATTCCTGCCGGAGGAACGCGCCTGGCTGACCGATCTGTTCGAGCGCGTCGGTTTTGTCGACGCGTTTCGGGTCGTCGATCAACGCGAGGAACAATACACCTGGTGGTCGAATCGGGGCCAGTCCTGGGACAAGAACGTCGGTTGGCGCATCGATTACCAGATCGTTACTCCGGGGTTGAAGGATAAGGTTCAAAAAGCGCGTATATTTCGCGATCAGCGCTTTTCCGATCATGCGCCGTTAATCATGGACTATGACCTGGAGCTCGCGCGCTAGTGCAGGCTGAAACGGACAGCTGGAGTGTCACGCTGAAAATGTTTTCCCACCGACGGGTGGTGACGATGCTGTTTCTCGGGTTTTCTGCCGGACTCCCTTACCTGCTTATCTTTGGTTCCTTAAGTATATGGCTACGAGAAGCGGGATTTGAAAAATCAGTCGTTACGTTTTTCGCCCTGGCCGGATTGGGCTACTCGTTTAAATTTGTCTGGGCACCGCTGGTCGATCAACTGCCGCTACCGTGGTTGACCCGACTACTGGGCAGGCGTCGGTCCTGGATGCTATTGGCACAAATCGCGATTGCTGGTGCCATCCTGCTGATGGCTTCGATCGATCCACAGGCGGGTGGATCTAGTCTGACGATAATGGCGCTGGCCGCAGTGATGCTGGGATTTTCATCGGCGACCCAGGACATTGTTATCGATGCTTACCGCATCGAGTCAGCTGAAATCGAGTTACAGGCGATGATGTCGGCGACTTACATCGCCGGCTACCGCATCGGTTGGTTGGTAGCCGGCGCGGGCTCGCTCTACCTGGCCGACTGGTTTGGTACTGACGTGGATGCCTATAACTACCAGGCCTGGCAATGGACCTACTGTCTGATGGCAGTCGCGATGCTGGTTGGTGTCGTTACAACCCTGGTGATCAAAGAGCCAGAAAATCCAAACTATACAAATTACCTCGAAAGCAATCAGGACTACCTGAGGTTTGTCCTGCTATTCGCTTTTGCAGTTGGGGGATTGATCGCAACATATAACATCTCAGGTGAGATAGCAGCTGTCTGGAAAGCACAGCTAACCGATATTGTCGCCAATCGAATATTGTCGGCATTTGTCGTCGAGTCGGTGCGACTATCATTGGCATTATTGGCTGCCTGGTTAATGGCTTTTTTGTTGGTTAAAGCTGGGCTGGTGCGCTTTTCCATGGTCGAAAAAACCTATCTGGCGCCGATACGCGATTTTTTCAGCCGCTACGGCTGGTCGCTAGCCTTGATATTGCTCGCACTGATCGGGCTTTACCGTATTTCCGATATTGTACTGGGGGTAATTGCGAACCTGTTTTACCAGGACATGGGTTTCAGCAAATCTGAGATCGCGAGCGTCGCCAAAACTTTCGGCTTGTTGATGACCATCGCCGGTGGTTTTATCGGTGGCCTACTCGCGCTGCGCTTCGGGATCATGCGTATATTACTGTTGGGTGCGGTACTCTCTGCGGCGACCAATTTATTGTTCATGCTACTGGCCAGCGTAGGCTATGACATAGTTTGGCTTTACGTTGTGATATCGGCCGATAACCTGTCGGCAGGAATCGCGAGCGCCGCGTTTGTTGCCTTTCTGTCGAGCCTGACCAATGTATCGTTTACTGCAATGCAGTACGCGATTTTCAGTTCATTGATGACCTTGATTCCAAAGGCGCTGGGCGGTTACTCGGGATCGATGGTCGATACGATCGGTTACTCCAGTTTCTTCTTGTTGACCGCGATTCTCGGCTTGCCGGTGTTGCTGTTGATCGTTATTGCGGCGAAGCGGTTCGAAATTCGTGATCGATCTTCATAGATTAAATTATTGTATAGTGCACCTACCATAAGGATATATCTGAAAAGCCATGAGTAAATCTGAAACTCTGTTTGAACAGGCTGTCAAAGTAATCCCGGGCGGGGTCAATTCACCAGTGCGTGCGTTTGCTGCGGTTGGTGGTACACCGCTATTTATCGACCACGCCGAGGGCGCCTACCTGATTGATGTCGATGGCAAGCGCTATATCGATTATGTTGGCTCCTGGGGTCCGATGATATGCGGTCATGCTCATCCCGAAATTATCGCAGCGGTTACCGAGACCGTGCAAAAAGGATTGAGCTTTGGGGCTCCATCTCCGCTCGAGCTTGAACTGGCGCAACGCATATGCGAGTTGATGCCGAGCATCGACCTGATACGCATGACCTGCTCGGGCACCGAAGCAACCATGAGTGCGATCCGGCTTGCGCGCGGTTTCACTGGACGTGACAAGATCATCAAGTTTGAGGGCTGTTACCACGGACACTCCGATTCCTTGCTGATCAAGGCCGGTTCGGGAGCTTTGACGCTTGGAGTACCGAGCTCACCCGGGGTCCCGTCAGTGCTTGCCGATCACACCGTTACGCTTGAGTACAATAACAGCGAACAGGTTAAGCAAGCGTTTTCCGAGATTGGTAACGAGGTTGCCTGCGTCATCGTCGAACCGGTTGCTGGCAATATGAATTGCGTACCTCCGGTCGATGGCTTTTTGCAGACGTTGCGCCAATGTTGTGATGAAACTTCAAGCGTACTAATCTTCGATGAAGTCATGACCGGATTTCGGGTCGGACTCGGAGGTGCGCAGGAACACTACGACATCGTTCCTGATTTAACCACGCTCGGCAAGGTTATTGGTGCCGGCATGCCGGTCGGCGCCTTTGGTGGCAAACAGGACATCATGAATCAGATTGCGCCATTGGGACCGGTTTACCAGGCGGGGACTCTGTCAGGCAATCCGGTAGCGATGGCGGCCGGGCTAAAAAACCTCGAAATCATATCGCGTCCGGGATTCTTCGAAGATTTGACGCAACGAACCGGGCAACTCGTAAGCGGGATTCTGGCGGCGGCGGAAGCCAATGGCATCGAGTTGCGCGCTAATCAGGTGGGCGCGATGTTTGGCCTGTTTTTTACCGATCAGCCAGAGGTCATGCGATTTAGTCAGGTCAGTGCCTGCGACCTCGATCTTTTCAAACATTTCTTCCATGGCATGCTGGCTCGCGGTGTCAATTTGGCGCCGTCGGCTTACGAAGCGGGATTCGTCAGCGCGATGCACGGTGCTGCCGAAATTGAACAGACGATTGAAGCTGCAGCAGCGACTTTCGCCGAACTATAGGCCGAGCATGCCTTTTTTCAGCTTTTTATCTGCCGGATGATTGCCGAGCCAGATTTCGAGTAACGCGTTTTTGAAATCATCGCCCGGTATCAACCCTAGCGGTTGCTGGTTTTTACTGATTCTGGTTCCCAGTGCAGGAATATAATCGAATACGTACTGATCCCTGGTGATCGCGCTGGTTTCAAAGTAACCGTAGAATTGATCGATGCGCGCCTGTAACTGCTTTAAAGTTGCAGTGCTTTGATTTTTCTCGAAGCCTTTGCGCCAGCCTTCGAGTAACTTTTCTTTGGCGACCTCCTTGTAGATAAAATCAAGCTGCACCCGCCAGGGGCCTGGCATCGATAGAATTTCGGCGACATCATCAGACTTGCTCGGCAGGTATAGCGAGCCCACGTAAACATCCACCCAGAGTTTTTCACGTAAACCGACCCCGTTGAGAACAAGGGACTTGCCGTCATCAGATTTGATTTCGTCGTCGATAAAAACACCAGAAAATTCAGCTGCGGGCGTTAGGGCACTAAAAAAGCAAAAGCAGATTGCTAGTACAGTTCTTTTCATTGCAACTATCCCCTCCGGACGGGCTCAAACGCAGTTTATGCCCGGTAACCTCAATTTAGAACCCCGGCCTTATTCATTAGTCGCTTCAGGCTTGATGTATTGAATCACACCGAGTCGAATCAGCTCGGCATGCAGGATTACGGCACGGTCGTTGCAGTCCGGTATCTCGAGCAGGCGCTGCTTCAGCGTTGTTTCCAGTGGCAGCAGGTAAATTAGCTGGTAAAGCATTTCACAAAAGCCCTGGTTCTCACCACGAATTCGCCCTTCGTGAGCACTTACATGATTGAGAAGCTCAAGCATGTAGGCAAACTGCTCAGGAGTTTCAAGCGTGCCGTCTTCCCCCAGGGTTCTGGTATCCGCGAGAGTCAGACCGTCATCTTGAGTGCGTGTCGATAATATTTCAAAACGTTCCATACCGAGCGCCGTAATTCCCAGCAGGCCATCGGCACGATTTTCCCAGTCACTGACCGTGGCTGTTGTCCCAATCGAATAGATATCGGCATCGACCAGCGTTTCGTCTCCATTTTGAATCAGTACTACGCCAAAAAGGCTATTTTCGCGCATGCAGGTCGCGATCATGTCGAGATAGCGAGTTTCAAATATTTTGAGTTCCAGTGTATTGCCTGGCAGGAGGACAGTTTTGAGTGGGAAAAGCGGGATTTCTGCCATGGCCAGCTATTGTCTCAATGTTTGTTCATTTTCCCCAACGCGGGGACAGGTCGTTGTCAATACCAAGCTGATCGAGAATACGGGCGACAATAAAATCAACCAGTTCGGCGACCGAAGTTACGCCATGGTAAAACCCGGGATTTGGCGGCAGTATTATCACCCCGAGGCGCGACAGTTTGAGCATGTTTTCGAGATGAATACTGGAAAAGGGTGTTTCTCGCGGCACCAGGATCAAAGTCCTACGTTCCTTGATCGCTACATCGGCGGCGCGATGAATCAGGTTTTCACTACTACCGACTGCGATCGATGCGAGGCTGCCCATGCTGCATGGACAGACCACCATTGCATCGGCGACCGAGGAGCCGCTTGCCGGTGGTGCGGTCCACTGGTCCTTGGAGTAAACACTAATCAACGACGGGTCAGCCTTGAAATAATCGGCGAGCTTTTGCTCCATTTTCTGTGGCGACCCGGACAATTTTAATTCTGTTTCTATTCCAAGTACGATCTGGCCTGGCTGTGAAGTAATAAACTGGACTCGTATGTCCTTTTGTAGACAGCATTCAAACAGTCGCAGTGTATAGTCGGCACCGGAAGCTCCGGTCATTGCCAGGGTAATTACTTTTGGGCTCATGGATCCGGTATTGCTTTTTCGGCTTCAACCAGTTTGTCGGTGGCCTGGGAGAGCCGTGCGATCAGGTTTTCGAGGAAGATGCGATAGTAACGCAGCTGGGTTTCAGTGGATGCCTGCTCCATTAGCGACGCGCTGACGCTCATGAGTGAAACATCGGTGCGTGCGACGATGGTGGCGTTGCGCGGCTGGCGCGTCAGAAAAGCGATTTCACCGAAACAGTCGCCCTGTTTCATCATGCCAACGACTTTGTCAATCTTAACGACTTCTACACCACCCTTGGCAATAATGTAAAATGCGGTTTCCTTTTCCCCCTCGGTAACGATTACCTCACCCTTATTAAACTCCTTCCATTCACTTGCGTTTACCACCTCGGTAATTTGATCGTCGCTGAAATCCTTGAAGAAGGCGAGGTAACGTAACGTCTTCCATTTTTCCTGCATGTCGATACGTTCACCAACCCCGCGCAGTCGGCCAAAGGCGTTACTCAAATCGCTGGCTAGCAAATAGGCTGATTCGTAACGATCATAGATGATTTTTTGCATCGCTTTTTCTGCGATATCGGCGATGTGTTCGGGTACCTCGGGATTGACTTCCATGACCGGTTCGGGATCGAGGTTACTGATTTTGTAAATCAGGGACTCCAGGCTGCCGGCCTTGTAGGGAGCTTTTTTCGCTAGTAGCGCGTACATAACCGCACCCAGCGAGTAAATATCCGATTGTGCCACCAGGCGTTTCTCTTCGGATAATTGTTCGGGTGGCATATACATCGGCGACCCCTGCACCTCGGTGTCATGGCCCTCAAAACCGACGTCAACATGGGCAATGCTGAAATCCATGATTTTCACTTCACCGTCATTGCTGAGCATGATGTTACCAGGTTTCAAATCACGATGGATGATGCCCTCGCGATGCACATAGTCGAGACCCTTGGCGCATTGATAAATGACATCGACAACCTGGTTTGGTGTTAGTGTTCTGTTCCCGGCCACATATTCCTGTAGCGTGACTCCATCGATATATTCCATAACGATATAATTGAGATCAGCTTCCTGACCCGCGTCGTAAACACTAACTACTGAAGGGTGGTGCATGCGTCCTGCGCTATAGACTTCGGCAAAAAAACCTTCGCGCAACTTTTGCTTGGTTGACGCATCCATATTTTCGGGTGAATGCGCAACCTTGATCGCGACAGTACGTTGCACGAAAGGATCGTAAGCCTCGTAAACGACACCCATGGAACCACGTCCGATTCGACGCTTTATTTCGTACTTGGCTATCTTTGTAGGTCTTTGTGATTTGTCGGACATACCCGATTTCTAGTTACGCAGTGCTTGAATAAGACGTTGATGGATATTATCGAAACCGCCATTACTCATGATAACGATTTGATCTTCCGGCTGGCAGTTGTGAACCAAGTAATCGATAATTTGTTGTGAATCGGTTTTGATTTCTACTATTGTAGCGGCAGATTCCGTCATTTTCGCGATATCCCAATTTAAATCAGGGCTTTCGCATAGTAAAATCAGGTCAGCGGCAGCGAATGATTGACCCAGTTCAGTTCCGTGCACGCCCATCTTCATTGTATTGGAGCGAATATCAAGCACTCCGATCAGGCGGCCAGCGGTATTTTCTTTTAATGCATTCAAGGTTAACGCAATCGCTGTCGGGTGATGCGCGAAGTCATCGATTATCCTCACTCCGTTAATTTCGGCGATCACTTCCTGGCGACGCTTGACCCCGATGAATTTGCGCATGGACGCGATCGATGTTTCGATCGCCACCCCGGCATGGCGGCCGGCGATGATTGCGGCGCTAGCGTTTAATGCGTTGAATTGCCCCTGTTGTGATAGTTCCAGTGAATAGCTGTTTGTACCTTGATGTAGCGTGGTTTGCGCATCGAGAAAAAAATCGGCGTTCGGATCGTTAGCCGAGAAATTCAGTTGTTGGCTCCAGCAGCCCATTTGCATTACGTCCTGCAACGCTGCGTCGTCATGATTGACGATAACCAACGCGCTTGCGGGCAGGGTGCGCACCAGGTGATGGAACTGTCGCTTGATCGCGGCCAGATCATCAAAGATATCGGCGTGGTCAAACTCGAGGTTGTTCAGAATCAGTGTGCGCGGATGGTAGTGAATGAATTTTGAGCGTTTATCGAACAATGCCGAGTCGTATTCATCTGCCTCGATCACGAAGAATGGATCGCTGCCGAGCTTTGCCGATTGCGAAAAGTTCTGACAGATGCCGCCGATCAGATACCCGGGGTCGAGACCGGCATCATCGAGTATCCACGCGAGCATACTGCTGGCCGTGGTCTTGCCATGAGTTCCCGCGACCGCAAGCACCCAACGCTTTTGTAGGACAGCTTCGTATAGCCACTGAGGACCCGACGTGTAACGCAGTCTGCGTTCAAGAATGGCTTCAAATTGCGGGTTACCACGCGTGATAGCGTTGCCAACGATGAATATATCGCAATCTTCAGGCAACGCGTCGGCATCGTAGCCTTGATGCAGTTCGATCCCGGCTTGCTCCAGTTGAGTGCTCATCGGGGGATAAACATTCGCATCGGAACCCGCCACTTCATAGCCAAGCTCGCGCGCTATTTGAGCGATGCCTGCCATGAAGGTGCCGCAAATGCCGAGAATATAAATTTTCATCAGGAAAACCAGATAACGATGAATTGATATAGCACGAAATAATTGAACGCTATCATAGCTGAAAGATGGGTCGAGATTGCTAAAGCGCGCTTAAAAATTAACGACAGGATCGCCAGGTTCCAGATCAGGATGGCCAGGGTCACGTAGATCAGCAGATTTTCTATATTGGTTTCGTTTTGCGTCACACTTCGATAAACCGGAATCGTCACGGCGGTGATAATCATGTTGATACCAATCAGGGCTGAGAATGTTTGCAGGAATCTTCCTGGAGACTTTTTCCATCGTAGCCCCCAATAAGCGATTGATCCCAGCATTACCAGTTCCAGGGATATTTGTGCACATACCGCTGCGTAGCTGCGTTGTTCGTCGACCAGCAGCAGACCGATCAGGAAATAAATAAACAGGGTGAGCGTGACGCAATATGGATTGTAGGGGAGGCGCTCCGGGCTTGAAAGAAGTAGGCACATCAATAGGTAGTGCTTGAGGCTTATCAGCCATTCGCCGATGATGTTGTGCATGTGCATTATCATAGTCGGTTAAGATCACAACACAATAAGGCAGGAAAATGAATGAGTAAAAAACTCCATTTGGTTATAATCACGCACTTTTGATCAATGAATTAAATGAGCGAGTTGCCAGCAACCGACAGTAGTAGTTTCCAGGACCTGATTCAGACCTTACAAAATTATTGGTCCGAGCAGGGCTGTGTAATTTTGCAGCCGTTGGACATGGAGGTTGGTGCCGGTACTTTCCACCCTGCGACCTTTATTCGTGCTATCGGCCCAGAGCCCTGGCGCGCGGCCTACGTGCAACCCAGCCGCCGTCCAGCCGACGGACGCTACGGCGAAAATCCCAACAGGTTGCAACATTACTTTCAGTTCCAGGTATTGCTAAAACCTTCGCCCGACAACTTTCAGGAGCAGTATCTTGGCTCACTGGAAGCGCTCGGCTTCGACACCCTGGTACATGACATTCGCTTTGTCGAAGACGACTGGGAATCACCAACACTTGGTGCCTGGGGTATGGGCTGGGAAGTCTGGTTGAACGGCATGGAGGTAACCCAGTTTACCTACTTTCAACAAGTCGGTGGCCTCGAATGCCACCCGGTATCAGGCGAAATCACTTACGGTCTCGAGCGACTGGCGATGTATCTTCAGGGTGTCGATAGTATTTTCGATCTGGTTTGGAGTCGGGGGCCACAGGGAGTTGTGACCTACGGTGATATATATCATCAAAACGAAGTTGAACAATCGACCTATAATTTTGAACTTGCCGATACCGATGCACTATTTCACTGGTTCGACGTATGTGAATCGCAATGCCAACAGCTAGTCGAAAAAAATTTACCGCTGCCTGCCTATGAGCAGGTTATGAAGGCTTCGCATGCTTTTAACCTGCTCGATGCGCGACACGTGATTTCGGTAACTGAACGTCAGCGATTCATTTTGCGGGTGCGCAGTTTGTCACGTGGCGTTGCCGAATGTTACTACGAATCGCGAGCCGCGCTTGGATTTCCGCTGATCAAGCAGGAGCAGAGTGATGAGTAGCGATTGCCTGATTGAAATCGGTACCGAGGAGTTGCCGCCACGGGCGCTACAGTCACTGGCCCAAAATTTTGCCTCACTGGTAACCCAGGCTTTAGCCGATCATGGACTTGCTCCGGGTTCTGTTGAAGTATTTGCCACCCCCCGCCGGCTCGCCATGCTGTTAAGGGATACCCCGCAGCAGCAGGTCGAACAGAAGATAGAAAAGCGGGGTCCGGCGCTTGCTGCGGCGTTTGATGCTGACGGCAATCCGTCTCGCGCGGCGCTTGGTTTCGCTCAGTCCTGTGGCGTCGAAATTGAAAAGCTTGAGCATCGTGAAACCGAAAAGGGCAGTTGGTTATATTTTTGTGCCACCCAGCCCGGGCGAAGCCTGCAGGAATTGATCCCGGAGCTGGTGGCGACTGCGCTCGTCAGCCTGCCAATTCCCAAACGCATGCGCTGGGGAGACCATAGCGAAGAATTCGTACGACCGGTCAAATGGTTGGTGCTGATGATCGATAGCGAAGTCGTCGCGGCAGAGTTATACGGACTGCATTCAGGCAATCAAAGTTATGGGCATCGTTTCCATGCGCCCACGAGCCTGGAAATACCCCATGCTTCAGAATACGAGCAAGTCCTGCTCTCGCAGGGACTGGTGATAGCAAGCTTCGAACGTCGCCGTGACATCATTCGTAACCTGGTCGAACAAACGGCGGCGCGACTGGGTGGCATGGCAAGGATCGATGAGGCGTTGCTCGACGAAGTTACGGCACTGGTCGAGTACCCGGTTTCAGTCTGTGGTGAATTTGATGCCGAATTTTTGCGGCTACCAGTGGAAGTGCTGGTTATGACGATGCAAGAAAACCAGAAGTATTTTGCGTTGTTCGATGGCGATGGCCTGTTGCTGCCACATTTTATCGCGATTGCCAACGTCGATAGCCGCAAGCCCGAGGTGGTTGCACGTGGAAATGAAAGGGTCATCCGTCCGCGCTTCGCTGATGCCGGATTTTTCTTCACCCAGGATCAAAAGCAGGGGTTGGATTTGATGCGTATTCGTCTCGACGCAGTCGTGTTCCAGGAGAGGCTCGGCAGTCTCGGGGACAAGACCAATCGAATTATCCGCCTGGCCAAGTACATCGCGAGCCATTCGGGCGCCGATCAGGATTTGGTGCGCCGCGCCGCGGACCTTTGCAAAGCCGACTTGATGAGCGATATGGTTGGCGAGTTCCCGAAGCTGCAAGGGGTGATGGGTCGTTACTATGCGCAGTATCAGCAGGAAGAGCAGTCGGTTTGTGATGCGATCGAGCAGCACTACTGGCCCCGGCATGCGGGAGATCAGCTTCCGCAAGCAGCCATTGCGCAAGCGATCGCATTGGCTGATCGGCTCGACAGCCTGATCGGTATTTTTGCCATTGGCGAAAAACCGGGCGGCGATGGGGATCCCTTTGCACTGCGTCGTGCCGCGCTCGGGGTGTTGCGTATCATCGTCGAAAATCAGTTAACACTGGATCTTGCAGATATTTGCCAGGTCGCAGCCGACGGCTATTTTAAGAAAGTGGATGCCCAGGCAGCTATTGGAGATGTCATTGAATACGTGTTTGATCGCCAACGTGCTTATTATCAGGAGCAGAATATAGGCTTCGATGTCATCGACGCAGTTGCTTACAATCGTCCCGGCCTGCTCTACGATTGCGACTTGCGCATCAGGGCCGTACAGGAATTTCAAAGTCACGAAGCAGCATCGGCGCTGGCCGCGGCCAACAAGCGTATCAGTAACATTCTTAAAAAACAGGAACAGGCTGTGGTTATGGTCGATCCAGGCCTGCTGCAGGAGAAAGCAGAAAAACAACTGTTTAAACAGCTGCAGGCGCTTAAGGACGGGATCGTAAAGCAGTTTTCAGAAGGCGACTATTTGCAGGGACTCGAGCAGCTTGCCAAACTCAGACCAGCGGTAGATCTGTTCTTTGACGAAGTAATGGTAATGGTTGAGGATGAAGCGTTGCAAAACAACCGGCTTGCACTGCTCGATCAACTGCTGCAAAGTTTCCGCTTAGTCGCTGATTTCTCACGGATCAAGTCCTGAGAATCTATTGTCAGATAGGAGATTCGATTGGCCAAAATGGTAATCCTCGACAGAGATGGCGTCATCAACCACCTGGCGGAAGATGATGTGACTACTGTTGATGGCTGGGATCCGATACCGGGTAGCATCGAGGCAATCAACAGACTGAAAAAGGCAGGTTATCTGGTCACTATCGCATCCAACCATTCGGGCATCGCGCGCGGTCTTTATACCGAAAAGGAATTGTTGGAAATGCATGAAAAAATGCAGCGCTTGCTGGTAACCCGAGGCGCCAGCGTCGACGGGATTTTTTACTGTCCGCATGGGCCTGAGGCAAATTGTGTTTGCCGCAAGCCTAAACCGGGATTACTGTTTCAGATTGCCAGGCAATTCGACATTGACTTGTCACAAACGCCGCTGGTAGGGGACGATATCAGTGATATTCAAGCAGCGAAGATGGCCAACGCGAAACCGGTTTTGGTGCGTACCGGGAAAGGGGAATATGTAATGCAGAATTTTCCCGAAGCGCTTGATGTTCCGGTGTACGATGATTTAGCCCACTTCGTGCGCGACACACTTCGCCGCAAGTAGAAGTTAACAGTGGTCAATCCGCTTTACAGATTTTGGCTAGGAGTACGTTCCACCTTATTCTGGATAACCTTCCTGCCGGTCCTGCTGCTTTCAGCTAGCGCACTTTCATTAGCGTTTTATCTGCCACTGAAATTTCGTATAGGGATAATCAGATTTTGGATCGGTTACTCGCTCTGGTGTTTGCGAGTCATTTGCGGACTTAAATATACGGTTGAAGGACTTGAAAACATTCCCGAGCATGGCTTTATCGTGATGAGTAAACATAGCTCAACCTGGGAGACAATTGCGATACAAAGCTTCTTCCGTCCCCTCGTCTGGGTGGTCAAGCGTGAACTGACCTGGATTCCCTTTTTCGGCTGGGCTTTGAAAGCGATGGATGCAATCGCTCTGAATCGAGGTACCGGGCGCAAGGCTATCAACCAGCTGATCAAGGAGAGTCAATATCACATGGACCGAGGGCGAATCTTGATGCTATTTCCCGAAGGAACGCGAGTATTACCGACGCAAAGGAAACCATTTAAGATTGGTGGTGCAATTGTATCGCAACGAACCGGATACTCGGTGCTGCCAATTGCGCACAATGCCGGAGAGTTCTGGCCACGGCATAGCTGGATTAAGTGGCCCGGTACGATTCGCGTTGTTATCGGTAAGCCGATAGATCCGGAAGGCAAGAAGGCGGATGAAATAATTGACGAAGTGTCCAGCTGGATTTTGAGCGAGTATGAGAGAATCAGTGACAAGTCTCAATTACAGCGGATTGGTGTTCTATAATGGCCAGTGACTTAAAAGGATTGTGGGTTATAGAGGGTGCGGTTTAAGTTACTGGTATTGCTTTTGTTATTCTCGGAGCTGGCGCACGCAGATTGGACCGGTGTTTCCGTCGAGATTGCGAACCTCGAGTCTGATTGGAAATTTGATAGCGCTGTACGCGAAGCGCAAATCGACAGCGTCGATTTTCGTATTGAAGAAAAAACTGCAACCGGGCTAAGCGTGGGATTCGGTATCGGTTATTTTAGTATGCGTTTAAAAGGTGATAGCGTTACCGATTCCAGTAAATTTGACGGCGAGTATCTGAATATTTACCTGCGCCAGCGCATTCCTGTTGGCAAAACCTTCTCACTATTTGGTTCACTGAGTTACCGCTATAATACGGGCGACGACGATGGCGGCGATGACGTTGACGACCGGGTCGATATAGACTGGAGTGAAACCAACTTTCAGGTTGGCGTCAGTGCGCGTATTGCAAATTTCAGGGTTACTCCGTTTGCAGCCTATTATCATATCGATGGCGATATCAGCGATGACAACGGTACCGAGGTTTTTGAAATGGATGATCCCGAAAGCCACGGTATCCAATTAGATTATTACCTTGAAGATACGGCTTTCATCCGTTTGGTGATTCAATCCGGGAGTCAGGCCGGGGGTTATCTGACCTTTGCGCGCCGCTATTAAGCGCCATTGGTGTAAGCTTTTTTTCGTGCGCTGTAGGTTGCTATCAACTCGTCGATTTTGGTCTCGTCGTATTCGCGCAAGCCACTTAACACCATCTTCTTTTGACCTTTACCAACCAGCTCTCCGTTACAGCTCAAGTCATAGTTGAGCGCGACGTCGCCACGTTTGCCATATAGCCGGAAAGTGCTCTCGCTAAGAGACAGGTTTACCGAATCGATGTCGAGAGTGTCCAGTGAAATTCGCATATGGTCGTAGATCACCAGGGGTCGCTCGGTATTTATCATGACGTTATTTTCATTCATCAGTGGCACCAGCACATGCGGGAATGTATCGCCGGAAAATTTGACATAGTTGCACGTTAATGACTCGATGAGGTCTTTATCGGAGCTGTGCTTGCCATTGCTGGAAACGTCAAGGTACTTCTTATCATTCTCGTCGTAGACAGATATTTCACGAGCGTTTACCTCCGGCAAGATAAGGGTCACATCATCGCCTACCATGCCCGAAAACGAAAACCCCATGGTTTGACGCAGACCGTAATGGTGGATAATGACCGAGAACAGTAAATCGCCCGGCACACAAAACCGTTTTGAATCAATATCGTGAATCGGATTAAAATCGCCGGCGACCGATTTCGCGAAATCGCTCCCCTGTTGTCGACTAAACGAGAGTTTGGAACCCTCCTGGGTATAGTATTTTTCTAGATTCATTTTTTTTATCTCGGGATAACATCCTGCGGCCCAGGATGTTATCTTACCGCATTTTTCCCAGGGGAAGTAATCGGTTGGTTTGTATGCTCGACAATTCGGAAATATAGGGCCCTTCCATGCTTAATTTTACCAGTCTTGCGCTGCGACGTTCTGCTGCACTGTTATTCGAAGCTGTCGACTTTAAAATTTATCCCGGGCAAAAACTCGGTATTACCGGCGCAAATGGTTGCGGCAAGTCATCGCTGTTCGCATTGATTCGAGGTGAGCTCTCGGCCGATCAAGGGCAGTTTGTGCTGCCGCAGGATTGGGCTGTGGCCGCGGTAGAGCAGGAGGCCAGGCTCAGTGATCGCGTAGCACTCGAATATGTTATCGATGGTGATGCAGAGTTGAGACAAGTCGAGACCAGGCTCAGGCATGCTGAAACCGAGCCGGATCCCTTGTTGATCGCGAGCTGTCACGAACGGTTACAGGAAATCGACGGCTACCAGGCAACAAGTCGTGCGGCTCGATTGCTTGCGGGGCTTGGATTTGACGAGGCCGACATACGCAGGCCGCTCAATAGTTTTTCTGGTGGCTGGATCATGCGGCTCAATCTGGCGCGAGCTTTGATGTGTCGGTCTGATTTGCTGTTGCTGGATGAGCCCACCAATCATCTTGATCTGGATGCTGTGATTTGGCTGGAACAATGGTTGAAACGTTACCAGGGTACTCTGTTGCTTATTTCGCATGACCGCGATTTTCTCGACGCGGTTATTAACCATATTGCCCACATCGAAAATCAGGGCATCAACCTGTATAGCGGTAACTACTCTGCTTTTGAAATACAGCGTGCCGAACGTCTCGCACGGCAGCAGGCAGCCCATCAAAAGCAGCAACAAAGTATCGCGCACATGCAGCGCTATATCGATCGCTTTCGCGCCAAAGCGACCAAGGCACGACAGGCACAAAGTCGAATTAAAGCGCTCGAGAAAATGCAGATTATTGCGCCTGCTCATGTCGACTCGCCATTTCATTTCGAGTTTCGCGAACCAAGAGCAATGCCAACCTCGCTGCTTAAGCTGGACGAGGTGGCGACCGGCTATGGCGATAAAATCGTGCTTGAGAATATCGAGTTTTCATTAATTCCCGGCGAGCGCATTGGATTACTCGGCTTAAACGGGGCCGGTAAATCAACCTTTATTAAACTGTTGGCGAACGAATTGCAGGCCTTCGACGGAACTGTTACGCGCGCAAAAGATTTGCGAGTCGGTTATTTTGCGCAGCACCAGGTTGAGCAGCTCGATCTGGAGGCTCACGCTTTGTTGACCATGCAGCGACTAGGCCCGAAGTTGAGCGAGCGTGAAATCAGGTCCTACCTTGGGGGTTTTAATTTTCGTGGTGAAAAGGTTTTACAGGCTGTAAAAACCTTCTCCGGTGGTGAAAAGGCAAGGCTCGTCCTGGCGTTACTTATCTGGAGTCGACCTAATTTATTGTTACTCGACGAACCGACTAACCACCTGGACCTGGAAATGCGCCTGGCACTAAACCAGGCTTTACAAGGATTTGAAGGGAGCGTCATTCTGGTGTCACATGATCGCCATTTGTTGCGCAGCGTGTGCGATGACCTTTGGCTCGTGGATAGAGGCGCGGTGCATCGCTTTGAGCAGGATCTGGATCACTATCCGTCCTGGTTGGCACAGCGCAAATCGCGAGGAGAAAATTCGACTGTAATCGGCGCAAGTAACCATCAGCAAATTCGTCGTCAACGTAAAGCGCAGTTGAAACAGCTCAATAAAATAGAAAAAAATATTGCGAGTTTATGCGCTGCGCAGGAAAGCCTGGAGCAGAAGCTCAACGACAGTTCAATCTATGATGCAGAACATCGGGATACATTGAATGCAAACCTGGCCGCTCAGGCAGAAAATCGGAAACTGCTTGCCGAGGCGGAAGAGAATTGGCTTAAGTTAAGCGAATCGATCGAGCAGCAAACGATCTAGTCGTTGCGACAACTACAAACGATCTGCCCGAGGGTTTTGAGTGCATTTTCGTTGGCTTCGTTCCACGGAGACCCGCAGTTAATTCGCAGATGATTCCTGAAGCCACGGGTTGCCGAAAACAGGATTCCCGGTGTTACGCCAATATTGTGTTCAAGCGCTCGATTGAAAATGTCGATGCTGTCGCAACTGCTTGGCATTTCCACCCACAGGACGTTGCCACCGTGCGGATGCGAAACGCAGGTGCCTTCCGGGAAGTTCTTGGCGATCATAAATCGGCCTCGTTCGACCTGTTCGCGCATTGCTACCCGCAGTCGTACCAGGTGTCTGTCATATTGCCCGCTGCTCAGGAACTCGGCCAGTGCGAGCTGGTTGATTGATGAAGTGGCCGAGGACCAGGCCTGTTTGTATTGCAAAAATTCCTTGTAATAGCGACCCGCAATTACCCAGCCGACGCGATGGCCCGGTGCCAGGGTTTTGGAAAAGGATGAACAGCTAAGCACGATGTTATTGAGGTCATAGGACTTGGCAGGGCGGGGTGGTTTATCGCCAAAATAAACGCTACCGTAAACGTCATCCTCAATTAGGGGGATATCGCGCTCCGCCAGCAAGTTAACCAACTCTCGTTTCTTCTCTTCCGGCATTTGGCAGCCCAGTGGGTTGCTGGTATTGGGCGATGCCATAACGGCCTTGATGTCCATGGTATCGAAGGCTTCTTCGAGCGCCTCCAGGTCTAAACCGGTAACCGGGTCAGTTTCGATTTCAACTGCCAGCATGCCCATTTGTTCGATCATGCGCAGTACCGCAAAGTACGTGGGTGATTCGACCGCGATGATGTCACCGCGCTTGGCCACAGTGCGCAGGCTGATGGACAATGCCTCGGTGGCGCCGGAGGTGATAATGACATCATCAGCGCTGATCCGGGTGTAATTTTGGGCGTATTGTTGCGCTATCTGTTCCCGTAGTTTTTGGTCTCCGGGTGGGAAAAGGTAGTCCATGCTCTTTTGTGGGTAACGGCTGATGATGCTGCGCGTGGCCCGGGTCAACGACTTGACCGGCATGAAGTCCATCGAAGGATTCGAGGTGCCAAAGGGCGTTATACGTGGGTTGTTCGCATTGCGAAATACTTCTTCGAAAAGTTCACCGAAACGTACCCGCCGGGCCTGGCGGGGCGTAGTGGCCGACTTTGCGATATCGTTAATCTGGTTGTCGAGGGTGTTGACGTAAAACCCGGACTGCGGTTTCGCGGTCAGCACCCCCTGGTCTTCGAGGTTGACATAGGACTGCGTAATCGTCGCGATACTGACCCCGAGCTGCTTGCTAAGCTTGCGCAATGACGGTGCTTTGTCACCGGGTTTGAGATCTCCTTTCTCGATTAATTCGTTGATATAGCGCGATACCTGGTCGTACTTGAAGGTTTCAGGGCGCGAAACTGTCATGTGATTAGCCAACTGTATTGTAGTGATTTTAAAAAAAGTGTAACTGTTATTGTAACAGTTTCGTCCATATCATTGCATCATTGTCGGTGCGGCAGAAACGCTTCCCCGACAAAAAGTTAAAACCCCCTCCTCCTCCTCAAGGTTTTGACTGATATTCAACCCACCCCTAACCGGGTGGGTTTTTTTTTGCCTTCAGGCCTACTGCGCTCGCATAGAGGCTATAAAATTTCAGATCGAAATGCTCATTTAGGTCTAGCTAAACTGCGCTTCCGATCTGAAATTTTATAGCCTCTATGCTTCGCTCATGACGGCCTGAAGGCAAAAAACTATCAAAAGCCGGCCAGGGACTCGGTGGTTTCATGAGGCTCTTTTTGCAAACATCTTTGCTGGGCATCAGATGATGGGGAAATGGCGCGCTCGGCGGGAGTCGAACCCACGACCTTTGGCTTCGGAGGCCAACACTCTATCCATCTGAGCTACGAGCGCATTGCATTACCTGGCAATCCGGGTCTGACTGCGCCGTGATTGTAAACCATAGCGCTCCAGTTTAAACAGGATCACCAAATAATTTTTGCGAATTACCTGTATTTCAACGATAATGCCCAGCGTTTCTGAACCCCGTCCATTGCCTGGAGACTACCAAGTGAGTGCAGTTCAAGCCGAAACCTTTTCGCCGCACAATATATCCGTCCTCGGCGGTTTATTGCTGATCGCAGTGATTCTCGGAGAGGTTGTGGTAGGGCCTCACGGCGGTGACGAGATGGCTGCCGAACCGATCGATACCATGGAAGCTATGGCGATGCGTCTTAAGCCGGTGGTTTCCCTTGACGACATGCGCGTCAATATGAGCGTCGCATCGGCCGAGGGCGACACCGCGGACAAATCACCCGATCAACTCTATCAAGGTGCCTGTCTCGCATGCCATACAACCGGAGCGGCGGGTGCTCCCAAAATCGGTGATGCGGCTGCGTGGAAAGCGCGCCTGGCCAAGGGCCTCGACGCTTTGGTTAAATCGGCGATTAACGGTATCGGTGCCATGCCTCCGCGCGGTGGATCGCAATATAACGATGACCAGATCCGTGTCACGATCGAATATATTCTGGGCGAATCGAAGTAACGTCGCCCCTAGCAACGTCATCCCCGCCATTGCTCCTGTCGGCGATAGGAAATAGCCTCGGCGACATGTGGCTCGCAGATGCTTTCCGCTGCCGCCAAATCTGCGCTCGTACGCGCTAGCTTAAGGAGCTTGTGGTAACTGCGCGCGCTCAGGCGCAGCTTATCAATTGCAGTCATCAGTAATTGTTCAAGTTTTCTGTTCAGCTGACATACTTTTGCAAGATCCCGGTTGCCGAGGCGAGAGTTAACACATCCCTGGCGCGCGAGCTGCAGGCTACGGGCTCTATTAACTCGCTCACGAACCGCGCTACTGGTTTCCGTCGATTTGCCTTTTTCCAGAATCAGCTGTTGGTGCTCGAGTCGACCCAGTTCGATCTGGATGTCAATACGATCCAGTAACGGTGCTGACAACTTATTTCGATAGCGACCCAGTTGTTCGGGAGAGCAATCGCAGGCTTTGATCGAATCACAGCCTCCAGGGCAGGGGTTCATCGCCGCGATAAGCTGGAACTGCGCCGGGAATTCAGCTTTGCCGGATGCCCGTGATATATGAATCCGTCCGGTTTCGAGCGGTTCGCGCAGAACTTCGATCGAGCGGCGTTCAAACTCGGCCAACTCATCAAGAAATAGTACGCCGTTATGTGCCAGCGAAATCTCTCCTGGTCTTGGAAATCTGCCACCACCAACCAGAGCGATACCCGACACCGTGTGATGCGGGGACTGGAATGGACGCTCGAGCCAGTTGGCCGGATTAACTGGCTGATGGCAAACCGAACGAATACTGGCGCTACTCATAGCCTCGTCTTCATTCATGAGTGGCAAGATGGAGTTCAACCGCTGTGCCAGCATACTTTTGCCGGTTCCGGGCGGGCCCATCATCAACATATGATGGCCACCGGCAGCGGCAATCTCGAGCGCACGTTTAGCCCTGTACTGACCGTAGACTTCGGTCAGGTCCAAAAAGTGGTTTGGCGAGGGAAGTGTTGGCGAGGTATCGAGCAGGGGTAACTCGCTTGCACCATTGAGACAGCTGCATATTTCAGATAATGAGGTTACCAGGTGTATCGGCAGATCTCGCAGTAGCGTCGCTTCGGCACGATTTTGCTGCGGAATGATAACGGGTTGTCCGGCTTTCTTGCTCGCGATTAGCGCGGGCAGCAAGCCCTCAATTTTGAGGCATTCACCGCTTAACGCCAGCTCCCCAAAACAAGTGGTATCCGCCAGGCTGGAGGCATCGATCTGTTCTGAAGCTGCCAGAATTCCAAGCGCGATCGGCAAATCGTAACGACCTCCTTCCTTGGGCAGGTCGGCAGGTGAGAGGTTGACGGTGATACGCCGCGCCGGAAAATCGAACCCCGAGTTGAGTATTGCCGAGCGCACTCGATCGCGCGCCTCGCGCACCGCGGTCTCGGGTAGCCCGACTACGGTAAAAGCTGGCAGGCCGTTGGAAATATGCACTTCGACGCGAACTTCAGGTGCATTAATGCCGACTTGGGCACGGGTTTTGAGTTGTGTGAGTGACATAACAGAATCCTTTCTATTGATTAATCCAGACGCTTGGGACTGTCTGTGCGACGCATCCTGCGTCTTGCACCCGAGTTTAACATGATATTGCGCTGAATTTGCCGGCGTTTATTCCGCTACCCCTGTCCTGGTAACAGGTTGGTGTCCACCATACGATCTGTTAGGCATTAATACCGGCGCCAAGGACAGCCAGGCAATTGTCGAGGGAGTCTTTCCTGGCCCTCAGTTCAATCCAGCGTTTGCTCGAGTTCTTTTAAACGGGCCTCGATAATCTCCAGCTTTTCCCGGGTGCGTTCCAACACGCGTACCTGGATATCAAACTCTTCTCGACTCACCATTTCATAGTTAGCCAACTGCTGCTGTAGCAGGCTTTTCAAGCGCGCATCGAAATCGGACTTCACCTGTTGCAATCCAGGTGGCAGCAGATCGTTGATCTTTTCAGACAGGCGATTGATGGTTTGATTGTCGATCATATTAAGCCCCAACTTGGTGCAGTGAATTTAGAAATTGCACTGTGATGGTGCAAATTTGGCTTTCAGTAGGCCAATATTAGCGACTATTTGCTTGCTTGCCCAGAGTGGTCAAAATCCAGCTCTAATTTAATGCGGAGAGCTATTCATGAAAATCATTACAGCGATTATCAAGCCGTTCAAGCTCGATGACGTTCGCCAGGCGCTTGGAGAAATTGGTGTACAGGGATTGACCGTCTCGGAGGTGAAGGGTTTTGGGCGTCAAAAGGGGCACACCGAGCTTTATCGGGGTGCGGAATACGTGGTCGACTTTTTACCCAAGATAAAACTCGAGGTCGCTATCGATGATGACCTGGTTGACCAGGCGGTTGAAGCCATTACCAGCAGTGCCAACACCGGCAAGATCGGTGACGGTAAAATTTTTCTTACCGCACTTGAACAGGTTGTCCGTATTCGTACGGGTGAATCTGGCCCATCAGCGCTTTAGGAGGACAACATGGAAAACCAGATTTTTCACTTACAGTACGCACTCGATACTTTCTATTTCCTCGTTTGCGGCGCCCTGGTCATGTGGATGGCAGCAGGCTTCGCGATGCTCGAAGCCGGGCTGGTACGTTCCAAGAACACCACTGAAATTCTGACCAAGAATATCGTTCTGTTTGCAGTGGCCTGCATCATGTACATGGTCGTCGGTTACGACATCATGTACGGCGGTGGGTTATTCCTGTCGGGTATTGCCGGCGGCGAAACCCTGGTCGACGATGCATTGGCAGCCTCTGCTGAAGCCGGCTTCGAGGGCGGCTCGGTGTACTCAGCGCCTTCCGACTTTTTTTTCCAGGTGGTCTTCGTCGCGACCGCGATGTCGATCGTCTCGGGTGCAGTTGCCGAACGCATGAAGCTTTGGGCCTTCGTGGTCTTCGCGGTGGCTATGACTGCGGTTATTTACCCACTCGAAGGCAACTGGACCTGGGGTGGAGGTAGCGTGTTCGGACTGTATAGCCTCGGTGATGATTTCGGATTTTCCGATTTCGCAGGCTCCGGCATCGTACATATGGCCGGTGCTGCGGCAGCGCTTGCCGGGGTAATGCTGCTCGGTGCTCGTAAAGGTAAATACGGTAAAAGTGGTCAGATCAACGCGATCCCGGGCGCCAACCTACCGCTTGCAACTTTGGGTACGTTTATCCTGTGGATGGGCTGGTTTGGTTTCAACGGCGGCTCGGTACTGAAACTTGGTGATATTGCCAGTTCTAATTCGGTCGCGATGGTCTTCCTGAACACTAATACCGCCGCCGCGGGTGGTGTGGTCGCCGCTTTGCTGTTGGCGCGCATCATGTTTGGCAAGGCTGATTTGACGATGGCCCTGAACGGTGCACTTGCGGGTCTCGTCGCTATTACTGCTGAGCCGTCAACCCCATCGGCATTAGCCGCAACCCTGATCGGCGCAGTTGGCGGTGTGATCGTCGTGTTCTCGATCGTTACCCTCGACAAGCTCAAGATTGATGATCCTGTCGGTGCGATCTCGGTACATGGCGTGGTTGGACTATGGGGGCTGCTCGCAGTTCCGTTAACCAATGACGGCGCCAGCTTTGTCGGTCAGATCGTGGGCGCGCTGACCATTTTCATCTGGGTTTTCGCGGCCAGTTTCGTGGTCTGGATGGTGCTAAAAAAGACCATGGGAATTCGCGTCAGCGAAGAGGAAGAATACGATGGTGTCGATCTCACCGAGTGTGGATTGGAAGCCTATCCGGAGTTTACCAACGTTACCAGTTAGTCTATTAAAGCGAGGCCGGCATCTGCCGGCCCCGTTTTGTGTGTGCTAACATGGCTTCTCGATCCAATTAACCCTGTCCGCCATGTTGTGCCATATTTATCGCAGCAACCAGAAAATCGACACTTACCTATATCTGATCGACAAAGATGATTTCTCGATTATCCCACCAGAATTGTTACGCGTCTTCGGCCCACCTGAATTCAGCTTCAGTTTCGATTTGAACCAGGAACGTAAACTTGCCAGGGAAGATACCGGTGAAGTGCTCGAAAATCTTGAAAAACAGGGTTACCACCTACAACTCCAGGATGACATCCTGATCGAGCAAATGCTCGCTATGAAGGCGATAAACTAAAACCGATCTCTGAGCGCGTAGTAGCTCATACCAAGCACCAGCCCCGGCCAGCGCAGCAAATCACCACCCGGGAAATTCCTGGTTGGAATCGTACCAAATAAATCAAAACTCTCGGCTTCACCGGCGATCGCATCGGCAATTAACTTGCCCGCCAGTGTCGCCATCGCGACGCCTTGTCCGGAGTAGCCCTGCGCGTAATAGGTGTTGTGTTTACCGAGTCGACCGAAATGGGGCATGCGATTGAGCGTTACCGCGAGCGTACCGCCCCAGGCGTAGTCGATGCGGGAGCCGGCGAGCTCCGGGTAGATCTCCAGCATTGGCTTGCGCACGAAGTTTGCGATATCGCTGGGAAAGTTCTGGCGATAATTTTCACCGCCTCCGAAAAGCATACGTTTATCTGCCGACAGCCGATAGTAATTGACGACGAAACGCGAATCGGCGATCGCAACATCGTGCGGGTTAATTCGTTTGAGTTGTGATTCGCTCAGCGGCTCGGTTGCAATTATGAAATTATTGATCGGCATGATTTTGCCGGACATGCGTTGCTCGAGCTTGCCGAGGTATCCGTTGCAAGCGAGCACGACGCTATCGGCTTCGACCACTCCCTGGCTGGTGATTATTCGGTTAGGGTTGCCTTCCTGGTAACCTTCAACGACGGTAGATTCGTAGAGCCTGGCACCGGCGGACACTGCAGCCGCTGCGAGACCCAACGCGTAGTTGAGCGGGTGTAAATGCCCGGCGCCCAGGTCGAGGCTGCCACCATGGTAACTATTGCTGCCGACCAGTTCAGCCATGGCTTCGCGCTCAAGGTATTCTATTTGCTGATAGTCGTACTGGCGTCGCAAATAATCGACGTAGGCTTCAGACCCGCTCGCGTAGCCAGGTTTATGGTCTGGATGAGCTATCCCTGGTTTTAAATCGCATTCGATACTGTGCTCGGAAATTAGCTGCCTGGCCAGGTTCTTGGCGGCTTCGGCCAATTCCCAGAACTGTCGCGCCGCTTCCTCACCGACCATTTTTGTTAGTGTTATCTGGTCCTTGCGTTGGCCGCTGCAGAGTTGCCCGCCATTGCGTCCGGAGGCGCCCCACCCCGGCTTACGCGCTTCCAGCAGCACCACATCATAGCCGCGTTGGGCAAGGTGTAACGCAGAGGAGAGGCCGGTATAACCACCACCGACAATGCAAACATCGGCGCGACGGGAACCGTCCAGGGGCGTCAGCTCGACGGCCCGGTTTCGACTCGCGTGATAGTAGGAGTTCGGGTAGTCGTTGGTGTCGCTGCGATCCTGAACTAACGTAAAGGTCATACCGCCACGATCAGGAAAGCGTTTTCTGAGTCAGGTCCAGACATTTCCAGGCGCTTTCGATGAAGATATCGATTTCCGCCGGTTGCACGATCAGGGGTGGCGAAATAATCATCGCGTCACCGACCGCTCGCATTACCAGGTTATTTTCAAAACAAAAATCTCGGCAAATGATGCCAACGCCCTGGTCCTTGTCGAACCTGATATAGTTTTCCTTGTCCTTGACCAGCTCGAGTGCGCCAAGCATACCCACACCGCGCACTTCACCCACAAGCGGATGAGCACCGAGTTCGCGAAAACGCTGTTGCAGGTACGGCCCGGTAGATTCACGCACGGTTTGTACGATGTTTTCGCGTTGCATTAGCTTGATGTTGGCGATCGCTACCGCGGCACACACCGGGTGGCCCGAGTAGGTATAGCCATGGTTGAACTCACCGCCCTGTTTGATCAATACATCCATGATGCGATCGGCAACCATGACCCCGCCGATCGGCAGGTAGCCTGAAGACAGGCCTTTGGCGATGGGCATCAGGTCAGGTTTTAAATCGTAATAATCGGTTCCAAACCATTCGCCGATTCGACCGAAACCACAAATGACTTCATCGGCGACCAGCAAAATACCGTAGTGCTCACAAATCTTTTTAATTTCAGGCCAGTAACTGTCCGGTGGTACGATGACGCCGCCGGCACCCTGGATCGGTTCGGCAATGAACGCGGCAATCTTGTCGACCCCCAGTTCCTCGATCTTGTCGGCAATCGATTGCGCCGCCTGGCGACCAAATTCGTCGCGATCGAGATCGATGCCGAGCTCGCAGCGTTTGGCAAACCAGTTGGGCTCCTCCACGTGGACGATGTTCGGGATGACGCCACCCTGTTCATGCATCGCATCCATACCCCCCAGGCTCGAAGCGGCAATGGTGCTGCCGTGATAGGCGTTCTTGCGGCTGATCACGATACGTTTTTCGGGTTTGCCCATCAGGTCCCAGTAGCGCCACACGAGGCGCAACACGGTATCGTTGGCTTCCGAACCGGAACTGGTAAAAAAGGCGTGATTCAGATGCGCCGGGGTAACTTCCGAAAGCAGTGCCGAGAGTTCCGCCGCCGGGGGAGTCGAGGTTTTGAAGAAAGCATTGTAATAGGGCAGCTGCTGGATTTGTTGATGCGCGGCGTCGATCAACTCCTGTTGTCCATAACCCATGTTAACGCACCACAGTCCCGCCATCATATCGAGCAGTTGGTTGCCGTCCGAATCGGTCAGGTAGACCCCTTTAGCCGACTCGATAATGCGTGGTGGCTTTTGCAGCAGGTCGTTCGGATTGGTAAACGGGTGAAAGTGGTGGGCACTATCATTGGCCTGCCACTTTTCGGTGTTACTGGTATCCATTGCGGTTGCCTGGTTCATAATATTCACCTCAGACTTTTAACAGTAAATGCTCCCGTTCCCAGGGGCTGATTACATTGAGAAAGTTATCGAATTCAACTTCTTTGACGCCAACGTATACGTCGACGAAGGAGTCACTGAGTACTTCGCGCAATTCCTTGCAATCGGCGAGGCGTTGTAACGAATCGTACCAGTGCCTCGATAGTTGCATGGGTTCATCGTAAGCGCTGCCGGTGAGCGCTTCGGTTGGTTTTAATCCCTGTTTCATACCGATGTAACCACAGGCAAGCGTAGTCGCAATTGCCAGGTAGGGGTTCACATCGGCTGATGCGATACGGTTTTCGACGCGCATCGATTTCGGATTATTTTCCGGAATGCGAAATCCCGTGGTGCGGTTATCAAAGCCCCAGTGAAAATTGATCGGCGCCGACATTTCCCTGACGATACGGCGATAGGAATTGACATAGGGTGTCATCAGCGCCATCGCCTCGGGCAGAAATTGCTGCAGCCCTGCGATATGACTCAGCAGCAAATCGTTCGGCGTTCCTTCCGGCGTCGAAAAGATATTTTCGCCCGACTCAAGATCTTCGACGCTTTGGTGGATATGCATCGCGCTACCGGGTTGCGCTTCCATCGGCTTGGCCATGAAAGTCGCATACAGATCGTGACGCAGGGCGGCTTCGCGCACCGTGCGCTTGAACAGGAATGCCTGGTCAGCCAGTTCCAGTGGGTCACCGTGAACCAGGTTTATCTCCATCTGGCCCATGCCTTCTTCGTGAATCAGGGTGTCAATTTCAAGACCTTGGCTCTCAGAAAACTCATACATGTCATCCAGCATCGGGTCGAAGTCGTTGACCGCATCGATATTGAAAGACTGGCCGCTGCGTTCAGCCCTGCCGGTGCGCCCGACGGGTGGTAACAGTGGATTCTTCGGGTCCAGGTTCGGTTGCAGCAGATAAAACTCGAGTTCCGGTGCGACTACCGGTTTCCAGCCTTCGGCGTGATAAAACTCGAGTACTCTGCGCAAAACCTGGCGCGGAGAAAATTCGATCGGGTTTCCTTCTATATCGAAACAATCGTGTATTACCTGGGCGGAGGGTTCCCTGGCCCATGGCAGCAGTCGAATCGTATACGGGTCAGGCTGCAACACCATATCGACATCGAGTGGATTAATTTGATCGGTGATATCGGGATAATCACCGGTCACCGACTGCATGAAAATGGACTGTGGCATGCGCAGCGTCGTGGTATCGGTGAATTTTGACGCGGGCATGATTTTACCGCGCGCAGCGCCCGCGAGATCGGGCACGATGCATTCCACTTCGGTAATCTGGTGTTGGTCAATCCAGTCTTTCATTTAGGACCATAAATTTGCAGCGATTGTGACTGGTGACAGGCACAAGTCAGCTGCTGTTAGCAATCAAGAATAGTTGAAAATCGGTAAACCGCGCAATTGTGATCACAAAAAAATGCAAAGTCAAACGGAGATTATAGGATCCCGGATAAGTGCTATACCCGTTCAGGGATGGCGCCTTTCGGCGTTACTTCCGTGTGAATGACGGTTAAGTTTCTTCGCTCATACTCAGTTCCAGTTCGCGTTGTTTTTGCTGACGGAACATGATCCACGCCGCGAGTAGGACTCCAATCGCCACCACCAGGATGATGATGGTCGCGAGCGCGTTAATATCCGGGCGTAGCCCGAGGCGCACGCGCGAGTAGATCAGTATCGGCAGGGTGGTTGCTCCAGGACCGGTTACAAAACTTGCGATTACCAGATCATCCAGCGACAGTGTAAACGACAGCAACCAACCGGCCACCATGCCGGGCGCGAGCAACGGCAAGGTGATATCGATCAATACGCGCAGGGGTTTGGCGCCGAGATCCATCGCCGCCTCCTCGAGGTCCTGCGCCATACCGGCCAGGCGAGACTGTATGATAACGGCGACATAGGCCATCGAAAAAGTGATGTGCGCGATCGTAATGGTCGTGAAACCGCGTTCACTGGGCCAGCCGATGGTATTCTGCAGCCAGATAAAAAGCAGCAGTAATGACAGGCCGGTAATGACTTCGGGCATCACCAACGGCGCAGAGATCATGCCGCTGAACAGCATACGCCCACGAAAACCTCCGAAACGCACCAGGGCGAGTCCGGCGAGAGTACCGAGGATGGTCGCGAAGCAGGCATTCACCGTTGCAATTTTCAGGCTTAGCGCCACCGCATCCCAGATTTCCGGGCTGTCGAACAATAATTTCTCGTACCAGCGAACTGAAAATCCACCCCAGACCGGAACCAGCTTGGAATAGTTGAACGAGTAGGCGATCAACATGAAAATGGGAATGTACAGAAACGCGAGCACGAAGCACACCGCGGTTATCAGGAAAGTGGAGGGTCTGGCATTCACTTGACTTCAGTCTCCTTCCCCTGGATATGCTGGTACAGCATCATCGGAATGACCAGCACCAGCAGCAAGGCGATCGCGACCGCGGAGGCCACCGGCCAGTCGATATTCTGGTGGAATTCGTTGTACAGCACGCGGCCGATCATCAGTACGTTACCGCCACCGAGCAGGTCCGGGATGACAAATTCACCGGTCGCCGGGATAAATACCAGTAGCGAGCCCGCGATAATCCCCGGCAGCGTCAACGGCAGGGTCACCGTAAAAAAAGTTGTCATCGGCCTGGCGCCGAGGTCGGCTGCAGCTTCGTGCAGGGTCCAGTCGAGTTTTTCCATGTTGGCGTAGAGCGGCAGGATCATGAACGGCACATAGGTATAGACGATGCCGACGTAAACCGCGAAATGGGTGTACATCATGCGTAGCGGTTCGAAGCCCATCCAGGTGAGGATGTCGTTGATCAGGCCCTGGTCGTTGAGGAGGCCCATCCACGCGTAGACGCGCAGCAGGAACGAAGTCCAGAATGGCAAGATTACCAGCATTAACAGGATATGCTTGGTGGTATGGCTGGAACGCACGATCGCATAGGCCATCGGGTAGCCGATCAACAGGCACAGAATCGTCGATATGCTCGAAATCTTGACCGAGCTCAGGTAAGTGTTGACATAGAGGTCGTCTTCCCACAGGTAGGCGTAATTGTCGACCACGACGCGAATTTGCATGACGCCCTCGTCCACCCATTCGATCAAATCGGTGTACGGCGGGCTCTTCAGCGTATATTCCGCGAGACTGATCTTGAGCACGAAGAAAAACGGAGCCAAGAAAAACAACAGCAGCCACACAAAGGGAACCAGTAAAATCAGCGTGCGCCAGTGAGTTTGTAAATAATGAGTAAGCCGATGAATCAGCCTGTCTTGGGTCGTAACTTGCTCCGCGACAACAGTTTCCGCCGGTGTGCTCATTTGGTCAATACTACCGAACTGGAAGGCTCCCAGCTCAGATAGACTTCCTCGTCCCATTCGATGGGCGGGTTGCCGTCTTTTGGACGCACCTGGTTGGGGGAAGTGATTTCCACGATGCGATCATTTCCGATCTTTACGCGATAGGTAGAAATGCCACCGAGATAACCGATATCGTCCACCATACCCTTAAATGTATTTGCACTTCCGTTGGCCGGCGAGCCTTTGGATATTTTGACTTTTTCCGGCCGTAACGCGACCCAGACCCTGGTACCTTCCTGGATCGACATGCCATGATCGATATAAAACTCGCACTGCGGATCATGACTTTCGACGACGACATGGTCTGGCCCATTTTCGATAACCCGACCTTCGAACATGTTGGCATTACCGATAAAAGTGGCCACCAGACGTGAGCTCGGAAATTCATAAATTTCGGTGGGGGTACCAATTTGCATAAACCTTCCGGTATCCATTACCGCAATGCGCGTCGACAATGACATCGCCTCTTCCTGATCATGGGTTACAACGACGAAGGTGACACCAAGCTGTTCCTGGATATTCACCAATTCGTACTGGGTTTGTTCACGCAAGCGTTTATCGAGCGCACCCAGCGGTTCATCGAGTAATAACACCTTGGGTTGCTTGACCAATGAGCGGGCCAGCGCGACGCGTTGTTTTTGACCGCCGGATAACTGGTGCGGTTTACGTTTGCTAAACTGGGTCAGCTCGACCATCGCCAGCATTTCCTCGACGCGCTGATCAATCTCCGCTTTTGCCACGCCGTCGCGTTTCAAACCATAGGCGACGTTGTTTTCCACGTTCATATGTGGGAACAGCGCATAGGATTGGAACATCATGTTGACCGGTCGTTCGTAGGGTGGCACATCGGTCATATTGGCGCCGTCGATCAGAATGCTGCCAGACGTCGGAGTTTCAAATCCGGCCAGCATTCGCAGCAGAGTTGACTTACCGCAACCAGAGCCACCTAGCAGACAGAATAATTCACCTTTGTAGATTTCGAGATCGACGCTGTCGACCGCGGTGAAGTCCCCGAAATGCTTGCTGACGCTTTGCACCTTGATGAAGGGTTCGGCGTCAGGGTCGAGCCAGGGACGGTCGTTATAATCTATCTGCTGCGACATATTCTCCCCATTTATATGCCAACCAAAAAAAACCGGGGTGATTGTTCACCCCGGTTTCGTCTTGCTAGTTTCCGGCCTTGAAGTTGGTCCAGGTCCGGGTGCGGACTCGTTCTGCCTTGGGCGGCAGGGGATTTAGCGTATACATGGTTGAAATTTGTGCCGCGGTCGGGTAAGCAGCCGTGCTGCTGGTAACCGCTTCGTCGATCAATTTTTCTTGCATTGCGGTCTTGTTCGCGGTCGCATACCAGGTGTAGTTACTGTCGTTGGCACCAACCTGCGGACGCATCATATAATTTAGGAACAAGTGTGCGTTTTCGATATTCTTGGCATCCCCGGGGATGACCCAGCCGTCAACCCAGAAGTTCGGAATCGCTGGCAGGAAGAAATCGAGAACCACTCCGGTCTTAGCTTCTTCGGCCCCGGACATTGCGAGTAATCCATCCGGCCCCCAGGTGACGGCGACACAAAACTCTTTTTCGGGCATGCGTTGATAGGCATAGTTATCAAAGGTTTTGATGTATGGGCGAACCTTGAGCAGCAATTCCTCAACCTCTTTGTAGTGGGCACGATCGGTCGAATCCGCGGGGTACCCCAGGTGCGCCAGCACCATTGGAATGACGTCAGTCTGCGAATCGATGAAGGCGACACCGCACTTGGCCAGTTCCTTCATATGTTTCGGATCGAGAATCATTTCGATCGAGCCAATCGGCGCATCGGGATAAGTCTCGAGCACCAGTTCCTTGTTATAGGTCACACCATGGGTGCCCCACATGAACGGCACGAAATAATTGTGGCCCGGATCCCACTTGCTGCCGATCTGCGCCATGACATCTGGGCTCATGTGTTTGAAGTTACCCAGCTTGGTCTTGTCGATTTTGCGTAATATACCGCCCTTGGCCAAGCGCGCTGCTTGCGAAGCCGCATGCGAAACCACATCGTAACCCGAGTTACCGGCGAGTAACTTGGAATCGATCGCTTCGACTGATTCGTAGGGCGTGAAGGTGACGTCGATATCGTATTCTTTGGCAAAGTTTTCGATGGTGTCCTCGGCCATGTACTCGGCCCAGTTACTGACGTTGAGCTTACCGGCTGCCGATGCGATCGACGCGCCTGTTAGCATCGCGACGGCGGTCAAGCCAACCAGCGTGGATTTTAAAGCAGTGTCTTTGTTCATAATTCCTCCTCGGAATTTGGTACTAGTTTTTAATTTCAAACTTATTATTGTGTTTCCAGTCTGTACGCTGGCTTAACGGCGCAAATCAGCCGGAATGTATTCGTAACGCGAAAACTTTAGCATAATGACGAATAGCCTGTCACATCAATAGTTTGAGCGGATGTTAACATAAAAAAAGCATTATTGTGATCACGTGAATTCGTATTCAGCTCGTCCTCAGATCCGGGTAAATCGTATCGAATAGCTCAAACACCGCCCGAATCGCCCGGTCACGCTTAAATCCGGATGGGCCGATCAGAAAGTTTTGCCACAGGCCGTCAATCATGCCTTCGATACTGAGTGCGGCGGTTGCTGCCTGCAGGCGCGCGCCATGCTGTGCCTCAAGTGCCTCACACAGCGACAGCAAATTGTCCGAAAAGGCTTTATCGTGGGCACCGCAGACGCGCATGTACTTCGGTCGCGAGCGCGACTCGCCCCAGAA
>CAXMNA010000051.1:0-44514 GCA_964194715.1 uncultured Gammaproteobacteria bacterium | reverse complement strand
TAAGAGCGGTCGAGGTCGCGCTGGATGGCGAGCTTGATTTCCTGCCAGGCGAGTTCCATGTGTTCATCGAGAATGCGGCGAACGGTCTGCTCGAGCGCCGGGTTATCCTCGAACGGATCAATAGCCTCGGGTTCAGGAGCGACAATATCGATTTTAGGATCCTCATACAGAGGATCTTCGACATCGATGTTGTCATCCAGGCCCAGATCGGCCATCTTGATCTCGACGCCCTCTTCGATCAGGTCGGTAAGTATCGGGATATCGCTTTGATCACTCATAGGTTGATGTGTTTGAGTGGGTAACCGCGTTCCTTGTAGTAACTGTAGTGCTCACGTGCCTGCGTTTTGTTTTCCTCGGTAACCAGTTCGATGACGCGCTCAAACTGAGCGAAGTAGGCGGGCACTGACGCGGATAAATTAATTAACAGTTGACGGTCGCCACCAGGATCGGGATCGTCATGAATTAGAATAGGCGTGATAAATCCTTCGGTATCCTCGCTATCGTGGGGCAGAAAACTTTCGTCGGAATAAGTCCATAGCCTGTTATCGAGATGCTCGCTCTGCTGACGGTTCTGTGTCAATAACAGGGTTAGCTGTTTACTTTCATAAGCTTTCTGACACAACTGGCAAACTAATAAATCGTAACGAGGACGTTCAGGACTCAATTGGTAAAAATCAATACGTGTCATTACTAAATCTGGTTCAGTATGTACTGGGTGAGCAGCGGGACAGGACGACCAGTAGCACCCTTGTCGTCTCCGGATTTCCATGCGGTGCCGGCGATATCCAGGTGGGCCCATTTATAATCCTTGGTAAAGCGTGCCAGGAAGCATGCAGCGGTGATGGTACCGGCGTCGCGCCCGCCGATATTGGCCATATCGGCGAAATTGCTTTTAAGCTGATCCTGGTATTCGTCCCACAGCGGTAGTTCCCAGATTTTATCCTCGATTTGTTGGCCACTTTTTACAAGATCGTTGATCAGCGCACGGTTATTACCTAACACCGCCGAAGGGATCTTTCCAAGGGCGATAATAGCGGCACCGGTTAAGGTAGCAATATCGATCACGCAGCGGGGTTTGAATTTACCCGCGTAGGTCAACGCATCACAAAGTATTAGGCGACCCTCGGCATCCGTGTTAAGAATTTCGATGGTTTGCCCCGACATACTGGTAACGATGTCACCCGGCCTGCTGGCAAGCCCATCGGGCATGTTTTCGGTAGTGGGAATAATACCGACCACGTTAATCGGTAGCTGCATTTGTGTCACTGCTTTCAAGGTTCCGATAACCGAGGCTGCACCACACATATCGAATTTCATTTCATCCATCGCTGCGCCGGGCTTTAGTGATATCCCGCCGGTATCGAAGGTAACGCCTTTTCCCACCAGCGCTATTGGTTGTTCTTTGGCAGCCGCACCGCGGTATTCCAGCGTGATCAGCTTAGCCGGTTGACGGCTACCTGCGCTGACCGATAGCAAGGAACCCATTTTCAGCCGTTTCATGTCAGCCTCATCGAGTACATTAACACGAAGCCGCTTTTCACCACTGGCTAACATCCTTGCCTGTCTGGCTATATAGGAAGGGGTGCAGACGTTGGCCGGCAGGTTACCGAGATCCCGGGTGATACTCATACCCGCGCTTATAGCTGTCGCTTCGCTGGTAGCTTTTTTTGCCTTGCCGGCATCATTCCGGGCAACGTTAAGGTTGAGCTTACGCAAGCTTTTGCGTCGCCCGGACTTGCGGCTTTTAAGTTGGTCGAATTGATACTCGCTATTGCTCAATAGCAGCGCTGCCTGGCGAACTTTCCAGGCCAGGTCGCGTCCCTTTAACGAAATATCTCCGGGGTAGAATTCAGCATCGCGGGCACCACAAGCGGCAAGCGCACTGGCAATGGAATCGATCACCCGTTTAAAGTTGCGCTCATTCATATCGCTTGCCTTGCCGCAACCTACTAACAGAATACGCTGTACTGCGACCCCCGGAACTGTTGGCAGCAACAGGGTCTGCCCCAGTTTTCCCTCCATGTCGCCACTTTTAACAATTGAGGTCAGAAACCCCTTACCTGCCTTGTCAACACGCAATCCACTGCTGGATAATTTTCGTGCTTGTGAAACAGTTAATATTTGGCAGGCGCTATGCGCGTTCTCAGGGGCATTATACTTAAAACCGAATTCCATCATTTTCCTGGTGTTGATAGCTTTGATAACGCGATAAGATACGTGAAGCAACGAAAAAAACCAGTCGTATGTAACATATTTCTGTGATTATTCAGCGTAGTTTAAGTAACTGGTATGCAGACTGATGCAAGTTTAACGAATCGGACCTAAGTTCAGCAATGAGTAACATCATAACCGTTTACCTGGCCCGGGAAATCCTCAAAACCAGCGCCGCTACGATGCTGGTTTTATACGTTATTCTCGTGAGTAATGCTCTGGGTAGGGTATTGGCCGATATTGCCGATGGTGATACCCCTCAACAGGCCCTGGGGGCAGTCATGCTGAGCCAATCGATCAACGTGTTGGCTTTGTTACTGCCGATCTGTTTTTTCCTGGGGATTATTTTTGCCTTTGGTCGAATGTACAAAGATCACGAAATTGTGGTAATGAATGCCTGTGGCATCGGTTATCGTGAGTTTTACAAGCCGGTTCTCATTATCCTGCTGCCACTGCTTTTGCTCAGCAGCTACGTCAGCCTCTCGCTCAATGCAAAAATGCAGGGTAATGCGCGAGCGATTATCGATCAGGAAGAAAATCTACACGAGTTTCATCAAATCAAGACGGGACAATTTAACCAGAGCGAGGGTGGCGATACGGTATTTTTTATGGAGTCGTTGAGTGCTGACAGACTCGAACTGCAGGGGGTGATTATCAGCCAGACCAATCAGGATGCGATGATTCTCGAGACTGCGAAGTCTGGTCGCCATCAGGTGGATGAAGCCAGCGGTGATTTATTTCTTGTTGTTGGGCCCGGCCAAAGAGTCGAGGGTATCGCAGGGCAAAAAGATTTCAGGTTAATCGAGTATGACAAACATGGCATACTAGTTAAAAAGAAAAACAAAACCGCTAATTCTCGTATTCGTAGCATCGAAAAAACAGCATCGGAACTTTGGTCCTCAAAAAGCATAAGCGACCGGGTAGAACTGCAATGGCGAATAGCAGTTCCGGTGGTGCTAATCATTCTGGCATTCCTCGCAGTGCCACTATCGTATATTTCACCGCGGCAGGGGCGATTTGGGAAGGTTGGTTATGCCCTGCTGGTTTATATCATCTATCTGAATCTAATCGTGGTAATCCGTGCTCAACTCGAAGCAGGAACACTCCCTATAGCTGTTAATTTCTGGGGGGTACATTTGTTGTTTGTTGCGTTTGCGTGTGCTCTTCTATTTTGGCGTAGCAAGGGTGTCATGTTTTACAGAAACAAATCAGTGACATGATAATCAATCGCTACATTATTCGTACAATTCACTTCGGAACCTTTATTGCCCTGCTGGCACTGGTTGGTTTGGGTCTGTTTTTTGTATTTGTGGGTCAGCTTGATGATCTCGGGGAGGGAAATTATGACCTTCTTCAAATTATTACATATGTGGCTTTGAGTTTGCCTGGAAAGGTGGTTGAATTTATGCCACTCGCAGTCCTCCTGGGCAGCATGCTAAGTCTGGGTGCGATGGCCAGTAATAGCGAGATTATTGCGATGCAGGCTTCCGGGGTTTCCCTTGCAAAACTAATCAGTCCGGTTCTTCAGGCGGCAGTAATATTGGCGCTGCTAAATTTCCTGCTGGCCGACTGGGTAGTGCCTGACAGTGAGACCTATGCGCGCAACCTGAAGAATTTTGCGCAAGATAAAACGACAGCGCTACTTGTCAGGGAGGAGCTGTGGATTAAGGATGAATCGAGGGTATTGCATATCGGTAAACTTCTGCCAAACGGAATCGCACGCGATATCGAAATTTTCCAACTGGACAGTCAGGGGAAATTATTATCTGTCCTCAAAGGGGAGCGAGCAACCCCCCTGGAACAGGGTTGGGAATTACGCCGGGTCGAGGAATCGATAATTAGCGGCAAAAAAGTGGAGACGAATACCTATGATCGACTGATTTACGATGGCAACCTTTCGCTTCAGCTGCTCGAAGTACTAATGATCGAACCCCGACAAATGTCCAGCAACGATTTACATGCTTACCTTAACTTCCTGGATGAGAACAAAATGGATGCCAGTGTCGAGCGTGTTATTTTCTGGCAAAAACTATTCGCACCTTTAACCATCCTTGTAATGTGCTTGCTAGCGTTTCCGTTTGTGCTTGGAACTCAGCGACAGGGGAATACCGGGCAGCGCTTGTTGATCGGAATACTATTGGGTTTGGCATTTGTAGTGGTAGACCGGTTGGTAATTCAGCTGGGAACGCAGCTCGAGATCAATGCCTTGATAGTAGCGATTTTACCCAACCTTACATTTCTGGGAATTGCGATTTATATGTTGGCAAAGAAACGATCACATGGTTTGCGTGGAGGGTTATTTTTTAATCGGACCCAGGGTTGAAACGTCTATAATGCTCGTCTGACTGAGCTTGTCGTGCCAGGTATAAGGTTTGAAAAGCCGCCAAAAGTATCCGAGACCGAAACAAATCAGGGAAACCAACGCAAAAACAAGTCGTAGATAACTGACGCCCCAACCAGGGTTCCCACCCAACTTGGAAACGATACGAATCTTCCACACTCGCATACCTAGAGTTTGCCCGGACATGTTCCAGAAAAATGCATAAAATGTAAACAATATGAATAGCAGGTAGAGGTTGAACAGCGGATTCGTATCTATCGCCTCTCCCTGGTTGAATATCATCGCGATTGCAGTGGCAAAAAAAAGCACGGCAAAAATTAGTAAGCTGTCATACAACATCGCCGCAAATTGTTTGATTAAGCTTGCTGGAGGACAGTCGCGGTAATAATTAGTTGTCATGTATCGAATCGATTATTAAGTCGTCATAAATTTTAAATTTAAAAAATTTTTTACGCACAAAAATAAATTAAAATATCGTGCAACTTTTTTTAACGACGCAACTATAATACACGGCGTAAGTAAGTTCTCGGTGTTCGTAATTAATGCACACTTGCTATTGTATTATCGCGAATGCTTTTTATAATGACACTCGTAAGTTAACGTTGAGGAGACTGGACGATGGCGACAGCAAAAAAAGCAGCAAAGGCGAAACCCAAGGCTAAGAAGAAGCCTGCAGCGAAGAAGAGACCTGCAGCAAAGAAGAGACCCGCAGCAAAGAGGAAAGCACCAAAGCGTGCGGTTAAAAAAACCGTAGCTAAAAAGAAACGCGTAACCAAAAAAGCAATCCGACGACCGGTTGCAAAGAAAAAGGCACGTCGACCTGCAGTTAAAAAGAAGGCGACAAAACCAGCAGCTAAGAAGAGACCTGCAGCTAAGAAGAAGTCTTCTGCCGGATCAGCCGCTAATGCCAGAGTCAAGGCATTACAGGCTAATATCAATGCTTTGAAAAAACAGGTACAGGGATTGAAGAACGATGTTAATGCCGCCAATAAGCGCGCGAATGCCCTGGGTGGTTTATCTGCAAAACGGGGTGCAGCTCTCGCAAGATTTGTCAGTGGATGGGATAGGGCGGCTAACTCAGCGGCTGCCAGGTCCGCAAAGCCAAGAAGGAAGAAAAAGTAACTGACTTTTATGTTAGCGATTAATCAAAAGGCACAGCTTGTTGTGCCTTTTTTTTGTCCATGAAGAAACCGGCAACACAGACTGACGATTCGGATATCGATCGCTTTATCGATATCCTGTGGTCGCAAAAGGGATTAGCCGATCTGACTTTGCGTGCTTATCAGCAGGATTTGCGTCAGTTTTCGCGCTGGTTGGTGACGCGGCAACAAAAGCTCATCGATGCAGATCAGTCGAGTATCCAGCAGTTTTTAGCAGAACGTTTTGATCGCGGTACCTCAGCACGTTCCAATGCGCGCCTGTTATCAACCTTGAAGCAGTATTATCGGCATTTAATCCGGGTTGGTGAGCGTCAGGATAATCCTACGGCTCTTATCAGCGCACCCAAGATTCATCGAACCCTGCCGCAGTTGCTCGCCGAGAGTGATATCGAAAAGTTGTTGGACGCGCCCAATCTTGAAACTAATTTTGGCTTGCGGGATCGTTGTATGCTCGAACTTATGTACAGTTCCGGTCTGCGTGTCAGCGAGTTGGTGGGATTGCAGATGAACCAGGTCAACGTCAACCTTGGTTTGGTGCGACTTATCGGCAAAGGCAGCAAGGAGCGCGTGATTCCAGTCGGTGAAGAGGCGTTGCACTGGTTAGCCCAGTATGTAAAGCAGGCACGCCCAGGTTTGCAACGTGCGCAATCGCTCAATGATGCACTTTTTTTGTCGAGCCGAGGCAGCGCGATCACGCGTCAGGCATTTTGGCAAAACATCAAGAAATACTTGCTCAAAGCCGGCATCAAAACCGTTTTCTCACCGCACTCGTTACGCCACGCTTTTGCCACGCACCTGCTCAATCATGGTGCGGATTTGCGCACCGTACAAATGCTGCTCGGGCACAGTAGCCTGTCAACTACCCAAATTTATACCCACATAGCCCAGGCCCGCCTACAGTCGATCCATGCCCGTCATCACCCGCGCGGCTAATTTACGGTATCAATGACCCCCTCGAAGCGAAAACCTGGGAATCTAGTGAAGCATGGTGAAGAGTTTGCGGCGGTATTTTTGCACGCTGGGATGTTCGCGGCCGAGCATATCGAATAATTCGAGCAAGCCTTTGCGGCCGGCGTCATCTTCGAAACTGCGATCGGTACGTATGATCGTCAACAGGGATTCCATTGCATTGTCGTAATCGCCCTGAGCGGTCAAATGCCTGCTTTTCTGCAACAACGCGTCGAGATCGTTAGGATCTTGCGCCAGACGCTGTTCAATCTCGCCCAGGTCCGGCAAATCGGCAAGCTGGGCCGCCAGTTTAATCTCAGCACGCAGTTTTACTGCGGCATCCAGATTACTGCCCTCGCTATCGAGGCTATCCAGTAACGCGAGCGCACTTTCGCTATCGCCCTCGCTATGAACTATTTGTGCGATTGCGACCTTGAGTTCGGCGTTATCGGGGTCCTTGGCCAGCGCATTATTCATCATTTCAAGTGCCTGCTCGGAATGGCCCTGCTGGTATGCCATCATTGCTGCCTGCATGAACTGATCAGATTCTGACACAATATGCTTGTCCAGCATGGCGCGGACATCCGATTCGGGTACCGCACCCATGCGCTCATCGACGATTTGCCCCTGGTAAAACAGCTTCATCGTGGGCAGGCTCTTGATGCCGAAATGTGCGGCCAGTTCCTGCTCTTCGTCAGCGTTCACTTTGGCGAGTTCGAACTTACCTGCGTATTCTTCCGCGAGTTTGGCAAGCATCGGCATTATGGTTTGGCAGGGTTGGCACCAGTCCGCCCAGAAATCCACTAAAACAGGATTATTAATCGATTTTTCCAGCACCAGATTCTGGAAATTCTGCATACTGACATTGTGAATATAAGGTGACTCGCTCATAATAGAGAACCTGAAAAAAGATGCGCATTATATCAGGCCGATGGTTATGAATTTCAAGGATTTGAAGCAGCGCGAACGATTTAAACTCAGGAACCGCCTCATTTGAAAAATCAGTACGACGCCGCCTCGATAGAAGTTCTCACGGGGCTCGAACCGATCAAGAAACGACCGGGCATGTATACCGACACTACCCGTCCCAATCACCTTGCACAGGAGGTGATCGACAATAGTGTCGATGAAGCTATTACCGGCTTTGCCACCCAAATAGGCGTTATTTTGCATGCCGACCAGTCGCTCAGCGTAATCGATAACGGACGTGGTATGCCGGTTGATATCCACCCGCAACAAAAAATCCCCGGGGTCGAGGTGATTCTCACCAAGTTGCATGCCGGGGGCAAGTTTTCCGATAAAAATTACCAGTTTTCAGGCGGACTGCACGGGGTTGGCGTCTCGGTGGTCAATGCATTGTCCAAACAGCTCGATGTGCGTGTACGGCGTGACGGTAAGGAATACACGATCGGTTTCAAAAATGGCGATAAAAAAGACAAGCTGAAGCAAACGGGTACGGTAGGAAAAAAGAACTCGGGTACCAGTTTACGTTTTTGGCCAGATCCCAAGTATTTTGATAGTCCCGTTTTCTCGGTAACGCGACTGAAACATGTGCTACGCGCCAAGGCGGTGCTTTGTCCCGGCTTGAAGGTAAAACTTTATATCGAAAAGACCAAGGAATCGGTCGAATGGATGTACCAGGATGGGCTTTCCGATTACTTACTCGCGTCACTTACCGATTTTGAGTTATTGCCTTCGCAACCCTTCGTCAATTCGCTCGAGGGCGAGCACGAGGCGGTCGACTGGGCGGTGCTATGGTTGCCGCAGGGTGGTGAATCGGTCACTGAAAGCTACGTGAACCTGATTCCCACCTCGCAGGGCGGCACTCATGTCAACGGATTACGGGCTGGTATTACCGACGCCATCCGTGAGTTTTGTGAATTTCGCAACCTGCTACCGCGTGGCGTCAAGATCGCGCCGGACGATGTCTGGGATAAAGTCAGCTTTATTCTCTCGGTCAAAATGGAGGAGCCGCAGTTTTCGGGGCAAACCAAAGAGCGACTATCGTCGCGTGAGACAGCAGCCTTTGTTTCCGGGGTTGCCAAGGATTCCTTCAGCCTGTGGTTGAATCAGCACGCCGACATTGGCGATCAACTGGCGCAATTGGCGATATCGAGTGCACAAAGCCGAGTAAAAAGTGCCAAGAAAGTGGTACGCAAGAAGGTTACGAGTGGCCCCGCCTTGCCGGGCAAGCTTTCTGACTGCAGCAGCCAGGATGTTGCGCGCACTGAAATTTTTCTGGTTGAAGGAGACTCGGCCGGTGGTTCGGCGAAACAAGCCCGCGATCGAGTGTTTCAGGCGATCATGCCGTTACGCGGCAAGATTCTGAACACCTGGGAAGTACCATCCGACCAGGTGCTGGCTTCACAGGAGGTGCACGACATATCGGTTGCAATCGGCGTCGAGCCCGCGTCCGACAATTTATCCAACCTGCGTTACGGGAAAATTTGCATCCTCGCCGACGCCGATTCGGATGGCGCACATATCGCCACGTTATTATGCGCGCTGTTTCTGCGGCATTTTAAGCCCCTGGTTGAAAAGGGGCATGTATATGTGGCCAAACCCCCCCTTTATCGAATCGATATCGCCAAGGACAAGTACTACGCACTCGATGAAGCCGAACGCGATGGTATTCTCGATCGTATCACTGCAGAAAAACGCAAGGGTAAGGTGTCGGTAACTCGCTTCAAGGGGCTTGGGGAAATGAATCCGATGCAGCTACGCGAAAGTGCGATTGCACCTGAAACTCGACGCCTGGCACAGTTGACGATAGCCCCCGGGGACAAGACCTTCAAAATCATGGATATGATGCTGGCCAAGAAACGCGCATCGGATCGCAAGGATTGGCTGCAGACCAAGGGAGACCTGGCTGAAGTATGAACGAGAATTTGGAACTCAACTACGAGGGCGTTGAGCAGCAGCCGCTCCATGTTTTTACTGAAAAAGCCTACCTCGATTACTCGATGTACGTCATCCTCGACCGTGCGCTTCCGCACATCGGCGATGGGCTGAAACCGGTACAGCGACGTATTATTTATGCAATGTCGGAGCTTGGCCTGTCGGCGAGTTCCAAGCATAAGAAATCGGCGCGCACCGTCGGCGATGTGCTGGGTAAGTATCATCCACACGGCGATACCGCTTGCTACGAGGCGATGGTGCTAATGGCCCAGCCGTTTTCTTACCGCTATCCGCTGATCGATGGGCAGGGTAACTTCGGTTCTCCTGACGATCCCAAGTCGTTTGCTGCGATGCGTTATACCGAATCGCGCCTGTCTGATTTTGCACGCGTATTGCTGCAGGAACTTGGGCTGGGCACAGTTGACTGGGTCCCGAATTTCGATGGCACGATGGAAGAACCTTCATTATTGCCTGCACGCCTGCCGCATATCCTGCTTAATGGCACCACCGGTATTGCGGTCGGGATGGCCACCGACCTGCCGCCTCATAACCTTCGTGAAATTGCCACGGCCTGCGTCATGTTGCTGGACAAGGCCAAGACCACGCTGGCTGATTTGCTCACAAAGGTTAAGGGTCCGGATTATCCAACCGAGGCAGAAATTATTACCCCGCAGGATGAGTTGCGCAGTTTATACGAAACTGGCCACGGCTCTATCCGTATGCGCGCGATTTTCGAACGTGAAGATGGCGATATTATCGTTACCGCGTTACCGCACCAGGTATCAGGCGCACGCGTTATGGAACAGATCGCGCAGCAGATGCTGGCCAAGAAATTACCCATGGTGGATGACTTGCGTGACGAGTCTGACCATGAAAACCCGACACGACTGGTTATCGTGCCACGCTCTAACCGTGTCGACGTCGAGGCTTTGATGGGGCATTTGTTCTCGACTACCGATCTCGAGCGCACCTATCGTGTCAATATGAACATGATCGGTACCAACGGTCGCCCGCAGGTGAAGAACCTGAAGCAGATTCTGCAGGAATGGATTGCTTTTCGGGTGACCACGGTACGCCGTCGTTTGCAATGGCGGCTTGATAAGGTTGATAAGCGCCTGCATGTCCTCGAGGGCTTGTTGATTGCCTTTTTGAATCTTGATGAAGTGATACGAATCGTACGCTACGAAGATGAATCCAAGGCGGTGCTGATCAAGACCTTCAAGATCAGTGATATCCAGGCCGAAGCGATTCTAGAAACCAAGTTGCGACACCTGGCCAAGCTTGAAGAAATGAAGATTCGCGCCGAACAGGAAGAACTCAGCGCCGAGAAAAAAGAACTTGAAACATTGCTCAAATCGGATCGTCGAATCAAAACCTTGATCAAGAAGGAAATTCAGGAAGACATGGCAACCTATGGGGACGACCGGCGCTCGCCGATTGTCAGTCGCGAAGCAGCACGGGCCCTCGACGAATCCGACCTGGTGCCAACTGAAGCGATCACTGTCGTGCTATCGACCAGTGGCTGGGTGCGAGCTGGCAAGGGACACGATATTGATGTACGAGCGCTAAACTACAAATCCGGTGATGGTTTTCAGGACATGGCGCAAGGCAAGAGCAACCAAAACGTGGTGTTCGTCGACTCCTTCGGTCGTGCTTACGCATTAGCCGCGCATTTGCTGCCCTCGGCACGTGGACAGGGCGAACCGCTTACCGGGCGTTTCAAGCCGGCAAGCGGGGCTGAATTCAAAAGCTGCCTGATGGGCCGTGACGACGATCAATTTTTGATGTCGTCATCGCATGGATACGGCTACGTTTGTAAATTCGAAAGTATGTTAACCCGCAACAAGAATGGTAAGGCCCAAATTAGTTTACCCAGGGGTGCGCAGCTGCTGCCAGTGGTCGCTGTACCCGACTATGACAGCGGTCAGATTGTGTCTATCACCAGTGATGGTTATATCGCAATGCTCGAGGTCAAATCGGTGCCGCAACTGGCCAAGGGTAAAGGTAACAAAATTCAGGGAATTCCACCCAGGCGCATCAAAGCTGGTGAAGAGGAAGTCGCATTTATCACCTGCCTTGTAGGCAAGCAAAAATTGGTTATCCACTGCGGCAAGAAATATAAATCCATGAATTTGAAAGAGCTTGAGGATTATCGCATCGAGCGCGGTAAGCGCGGGCGCAAGCTACCGCGTGGATATCAAAACGTCACTGCAATCGAAGTCGTTGATTAATATCATGTCGCCATCGGTTGCACTTATCGATTCAGGTAGCAGGTATTAACTCACCGCTTGACACCGATCAGGTCTGAAAGCGAATGATTTACGAAACAGTATGGCCTGTTTCAGCGGAATTGGGCCATATTTAGAAGCCAGGTCTACATCGAGCTGAAATCGTAATTTAAATCCTTGCTTGGTGCCTGCAGAAACTCACCCTGCACGAAGTCGACATTTAACGTCCACAGGACGCTTAGCACCGCAGCATCGGTTACTCCCGGTGTAATCGTATTTATTTCCATATCGCCCGCCTGGTATGCGAGTTCGCGAATACTGTCCTGGTTCTCTTTATTTTGTGTGAGGTTATCCATGTAGGCATGGTTGATTCGTACATAATCTGCGTTCACGTGCTTAACCAGCTGGAAGGGATTCAGCCCGGTGCCAAATTCGTCAATCGCGAACTGACAGTGAATTTGTTGCAGGCCTTTGGCCAGGGTTTTAGCGCCTTTAAGTTGGTTTACCGCTTGCGCTTCATCGATCATGAATACCAGTTGCTCACCGCTGATCTTGGCCTTGGTAAGGTTTTCGGATATCCAGACTGCAAGCCCGGGATCCTGGATCGAATCAGCACTCAGGGGTACGAAAAAATCGATTTTACGGCCGCGTTGACTGGTTTCAGAAATCTTTTTGATAGCGTGCAGTATTTTCCAGCGATCGAGCATTTTAGCAGTACCGGTGCGTTCCGCGGCATCCTGGAAATCCTTTTCGTAAAGTGTGCGTCCGTCTTCGGAGGAAATTTCCAGGCTTGAGATGTAACGTTCTCCGCCTTGGGCCTTGACACCGACGATAGGTTGGTACTTTCCGCCTATCCGGTTGTGATTTAGCGCATCCTTGATCAGGTTGGCGGTAATACCATCCTCTTCTTCCTGTGTTATGTCACCCGCTTTGGGGATAAAAGTTTTCGATTGATTGCCACCGAGTTCCTGGATTTCATCGCAGGTTTTTTCGGCACGGGATATGATTTCGTTTGGATTATCGGGCGAATTTTCGTCGATGAATACCACTGACGTACTGCAGGTTGCGCTGATCGACTGATTGCCGAATTCAGATATATGTTGTTCGATGAGTTCAGGTATTTTGGTAGCAAAGGCTTCGGCCTGTTGCTTTTCTTTGATCTTGCCCAGGCAGGTATAGGAATGGGCGCCGAAGCGGGCAACAATGTTATCGTCACCAGCATTTTCGGTCAGTATTTTGGCGATATCGCTTATCAATGTATCGCAACCGGAAATACCGACCATATCTCGTATCGACTGGAAGTTATCGATCGCAATATAGATGATTGCCGACTGACTTTTGCCATTAACCGCCTGTGAGATGGAGGATTTGAGTTCGTCCATGAAAAACTGGCGGTTATACAAACCTGTTACCATGTCGTGCTGGTGCAGGTAGTTAATCTGTTCTTCGAGTTCGGAGGTATCCGAGCCTGAGCGAATCAAAATCTGAGTACAGGGTTCACGATCGTAACTGGCGCGTGAAAATTCTAGCGTTGCGGATACTTTCTCACCGCTGCTATGAATCAGCTGTAATTCGAGTTGGTTGGTGTCGTTTTCGTTTTTACTGAGTTCACGTAAAAAGGTTTTTAGTTCACCTTGTTGCGACGCGTCAACCATGTCGATAATGGGAGTGCCCTCGAGCTCATCGAAATCAGCGTTGCCAAATAGTTCCATGTAAACTTCGTTGGCAAAAATATGCATGCCTTCGTGAACATAGGCAACTGCGTCTTTCGAATTTGAGAGCAGCTGCTGACAACGTTTCTCGCTTTCCTGTAATTCCAGATCAAGTCGCATCGCACGACGCCAGATATTAATATTGTAAGCTTCGCGTTTAATGACCTGGATTAAATGTTCAAGACTACCGCTGGCGACAACATCCTGTGCGCCTTCATCGATCGCCGCAACTATGACCTCGGTATCAACCTTATTTGCCATCGCGATCAGTGCCACGTGACGTCCACATTCTCGGATTAGATGTTGGCCCTGGCTAAGTGAAAATTCAGGCAGGTCGATTGAAAACAGCACCAGGTCGAGGATTTTATTTTCAAGTATATCGCACATGTCTTCGCTATCTTCGGCAAATTCAGCGCGTACATGCATGCCGGTGGCACGCAATGAACTGGTTATTTGTTCAGCCTTGTGAAACCCCTCGTCGACAATGAGCAGGCGAATCAGTTTTTCTTGATTTTCCATATACTTCTACGGTGATATCAAACTATTTTGCTAGTCATCAATAATAGCCGATAACTACGAATCAAACATGGATTCCGGTATGATTAGCGTTTTTTCGATCGGGATGGCAATGGCAAGTTATAGCACTAACGAATTTCGTGGCGGTTTGAAAATCATGCTCGACGGAGATCCCTGCGCAATTATTGAAAATGAATTCGTCAAGCCCGGTAAAGGGCAGGCATTCAACCGTGTCAAAATCCGAAACCTTAAAACGGGGAGGGTGCTGGATAAGACTTTCAAGTCGGGTGATTCGGTTGATGCAGCCGATGTTATCGATACTGAAATGCAGTATCTTTACAGCGACGGCGAGTTCTGGCATTTCATGGATCCACAAACCTACGAACAACAGGCCGCCGATGCAAACGCCGTTGGTGAAGCGAGACAATGGCTGAAAGCACAGGATAATTGTGAAGTGACACTATATAACGGTAGTCCGATCGGGGTGACACCCCCTAATTTTGTCGAACTTGAAATTACCGATACCGACCCCGGCTTGAAAGGTGATACTGCCCAGGGCGGCACCAAGCCGGCAACACTGGAAACCGGTGCTGTGGTCAAGGTGCCCTTGTTTCTCGAAATCGGTGAGCTAGTGAAGGTAGACACCCGTTCTGGCGAGTACATGTCTCGAGTAAAGAAGTAACTGGAAACCCATTTCTCCCATGAACTGGCAGCCGCGCGCACACCCGCGAGTCATTCGCCAAAGAGCACGGATTTATCGGCAGATCCGATCTTTTTTCAATACCCGTGGTTGCCTCGAAGTTGATACCCCGGTGCTGATGCCAACAACCAGCACCGATGTAAATATTGCATCAATTGAAGTACCAGATGCTGATAAGCATCTTTACTTGCAGACTTCACCCGAATTTGCGATGAAACGACTGTTGGCCGCAGGCTGCGGTTCGATTTTTCAGATCTGCCATGCGTACAGGAAAGGTGAGTCTGGGCGCCTGCACAATCCGGAGTTCAGCTTGCTCGAGTGGTATCGGATTGGATATGACTATCGGCAACTCATGGATGAAATTGAATTGCTGATCACCACGTTGAGTTTGCGACAATGCAGTTTTAGTCGGATCAGTTACAAGGACTTATTTCGGCAGGTACTGGATCTCGAAATCGACAAGGTCACACTGGAAGATTTACGCGGGCAGGGCGCATTGCTGGTTCCGGACACAATCAACACCGACCTTGATTTCGACCAGTGTCTCGATCTGTTGCTGGGGATGGTTATCGCACCCACCATGCAAGGCTATCAATTTGTTTACGATTACCCGCTATCGCAGGCCGCATTGGCTCGAGTCAATGCAGATGACAACAGCGTAGCTGAACGTTTCGAATTGTTTTTCGATGGCATTGAACTCGCTAACGGCTTTTCCGAACTCACCGATGCCGATCAGCAACGTTCACGTTTCAGCCGGGACAATAAAGCGCGTCGTGAAAAAGGATTACCGCAGTATCAGATCGACGAGCATTTGCTGTCAGCGCTTGAGTCGGGGCTGGATGATTGCGCTGGTGTAGCTCTCGGACTCGATCGTCTGCTGATGGTTTTGCTCGGTCTCGATTCAATCGACCAGGTTTTAACTTTTCGAGACTAATTGCTTCACGGCGACGGTGCCTTAACTTCGAAGGGGTCAGAGCTAAAGATCTGACCCCCTCGAAGGGTGTCAGGTTGGGAAGTGGCCGATGAGTTGGCCCATTTTTACAGATTTACCAGGGGCGACATGCGGCAACCATTCGACATTCTTGCCGGCCAGTAGAATCAGTGTTGAACCCATATTGAAGCGACCCATTTCGGCTCCCTTGGATATCTCCTTGCGGGTATGACTATAGTCGAACTCGCTGATTTTCTTGCCATGTGGAGGTGTAACCAATCCGCTCCATACGGTTTCGATCGCGGCAACATTCATCGCTCCTACCAGTACCATCACGATGGGTCCAGCCGCGGTTTCAAAGTAACAGGCAAGCCGCTCGTTGCGCGCGAATATGCGCGGAATTTCCTCGACGGTCCATTCAGCGACGCTGAATAGGCGGCCTGGCACATGAAGCATTCTCAGCATATTGGCGTCTAGAGGCATGTGCAGGCGGTGGTAGTTATAGGGGGCGAGATAAATGGTCGCAAAGTGGCCATCGGCAAATTCAGCCGCCATGGCCTTATCGCCACCCAGCAATTCGAGCACGCTGTAACCACGGCCCTTGGCCTGCATGATCGCACCGGCGCGAATCGGACCCGCCTGCGATACCGTGCCGTCACAAGGGCAGGCCAGGGTATTTTCTCCGGGTGCGATGGGTCTGATACCTGGTTTTAGAGGTCGGATAAAGAATTCGTTGAAAGTCTGGTAATAGCCGATTTCAGATTCTTCGGCGTCGCTCATTTCGACACCGTATTTTTTCACAAACCATGTAACCATCGGCTTTACCTGCGGACCGCGCAGGCGCGTGATCAGGTAAACCACGCGTGATACCGCATGATGCGGCATCACCTGGAACAGGATTTTAAGAAACTTCTGTTTTTTGCTTAACTCGGCCATCGCTATTTTTTCACCTTCATTTCGAGGCTTTGCTCGGAACCGTCATCAAGCACGATAACGATTACCACCACATCGCCCGGTCGTGTCGGCTCGATCGGATTCATCATCATTAAATGTAGTCCACCTGGTGCTAGTTGCACGGATGAATGGGGTTCAATTTTCAGTGTCGGTATCCGTTCCATACGCGACATGCCCTCCTGCGTAATCGTCTGGTGAATTCCAACGCTGGCAAAAGTATCGCTGCGCAGTGAGACGATACTGACCGCATTGGATTGCCGATTATGAATTGTCATATAGCCTGCTCGCACCGGGACCGAAGGGGGGAGGTTTTTTATCCAGGAGTCGCGGATATCGAGCTCGGCGAATGCAACTTGCGGAACTATGAGCAAAAGAAATAGCAGTATTCGGTTCATGGTGTTGCTGATAGAACTAGTTGTATTCAACAATACGCGTCATGTCGCGCGCCAGAGCGAGCGCATTATGCGGTGCGCTGAATAGGCCGGCGAATTCAGCTTGTGGGTTGATGAGTACGATTGCCGAGCTATGATCGACCTCGTAACTCGGATTGCCTTCGATTTTATTGCGAATATCGTGTGCAATGCCAAGCGAGCGGGTGAGTGGAGTTAATTTCTCTATTATCGCGGTGGCACCGATAAATCCGGGATTGAAGTAAGTGACATAACTGGCAAGGATTTCGGGTTTGTCGCGTTCCGGATCCACCGATACGAAGTAAACGCGCAGGTTATCAACTACATCCGGATCTTCAATTGCGTTGACCATGTCGCTCATGGTTTGCAAGCTGGTAGGGCAGATGTCGGGACAATGAGTATAACCAAAAAACATCAGACTCCATTTGCCGTTTAAGCTCGTCCGGCTTAGCTGTTGCCCGTTGTGATCGATAAGTTCGAATTCGGGCAAGGCTCGGGCCTGCTCACCGAACCAGAGGCCAGCCTCTAGTGCGATCGGTTTATTGCTACTGAGAAACCAAGAAATCGAAATTCCGCCGATCAGGGCTACTAGCGCTACGATTGCGATACTCGATTTATTCATGACTGTTATGGTGTAAAATCCGCGGCATTATATTTCAACTGGTAGTAAACACAACGTGTCGATTCCTGATCCTTTGCATGTCTTGACCACGATTCGGGATTTCATTCGCTGGGGGACTAGTGAATTCTTGCGCAACAAGCTGAGTTTCGGACACGGTTTCGAAAATTCCTTTGATGAATCCAGGTATCTTACCCTGCATGCCCTGGCATTACCTTATGACTGGCCGGAAGATTATTTTGACACAGTTTTGACGCCGCCTGAACGCGAGCAGGTAATCGATATCTTACGGTTGCGGATTAGTTCGCGCCAGCCCGCGGCTTATATCACGCGTGAGTCGTGGTTCTGCGGCCTTAGGTTTTACGTGGATGAGCGTGTTCTGGTGCCACGCTCTCCGATTGCCGAACTTATCTCCGGTGATTTTAAACCCTGGGTGGATAGCAGCAGGGTAAAACGCATACTGGATCTTTGTAGCGGTAGTGGCTGTATCGCAACTGCCGCGAAATACCACTTCCCGGTGGCTGAGGTTTGTGCTTCTGACGTTTCGCTCGATGCTCTCGAAGTCGCCAGGATGAACCTTCAACTACACGATCTCAGTGACGATGTAACCTTGTATGAATCCGACCTCTTTGACGCGATTCCACCGCAGCAGTTTGATGTGATTGTCTGTAATCCACCCTATGTTGATGCCGAGGATATGGCGAACTTGAGTGATGAATACCGCTACGAACCGGAAATAGGCTTGCGTGCGGGTGACGACGGCTTGCTGCTGGTCGATCGAATCTTTGCGCGGGCAGGTGAATTTCTAAGTGACCATGGCGTACTCTTTATCGAAGTTGGAAATTCCCAACCGGCACTGGAGAGCAAGTACGCCTTTTTGCCGATGACCTGGATTGATTTTGAATTTGGCAGTGGTGGAGTATGCTGTATCCAGGCGGTGGACTTGAAGCAGCAACAGCCGGCGATTATTGCCATTGCCAGTTAGCTAGCCCAAGAAATCAATATGACATCAAAAGTAGATTCCAAAGAGGTTGGACTGGTCGCTGGACTGAACCTGTTCCATTTTTTTCTCGGCACCCGCGATTTGCATTACGGCTTGTGGCAGGATGATCTCGAAGTTTGTGTCCAGAATTTGCCCGAGGCCCAGAAACGCTATTCAGACTTTTTGCTCAGCCATATCCCGGAGGGTGTTAATCGAGTCCTGGACGTTGGTTGCGGCGCGGGCGGTGTCGCCACGGAACTGCTGGCACGTGGTTACCATGTTGAGGGAGTTTCACCGAGTCCGTTGTTGTCGGAGGCCGCGCAGCAGCAGGCTGGTGACGAGTTTAAAATCCACCAGGGTCGTTTCGAAGATGTCGCCTTTGGCGCCGGTGAAAAATTCGACCTGGTTATGTTCAGCGAAAGCTTTCAGTACATTACCCTCGACACGGTGCTCGAAAATGCCCAGCAGCGGTTAAATCCCGGCGGATATATACTGATCTGTGATTTTTTTAAGACCAATGCGACTGGCAAGTCGGCGATCGGTGGCGGGCATCCAATCGACAAATTTATCGCTGCATTGGATCAATCAGGACTGGAGGTGCTGGAGGACAAAGATATAACTCAAGAGACCGCTCCCAACCTGGACATTGTTGATCAAATGGGGCGCGAACTGCTGTTACCGACCTTCAAGTTAATTGGTTATGCCTTCGGTGCAAATCATCCCTGGTTGGACAGGCTACTGCGTTGGAAATACCAGAAGAAGATAAACAAAATAAATCGTAAGTATCTCAGCGGCGAACGCAACGGCGAAAGTTTCGCGCGTTTCAAGATTTATCGCTTGTTGTTACTGCGTAAACCGGAGCACTAACTATGGCCTGGTGGGGAAAAGCCCTCGGCGGCACATTCGGATTCATGATAGGCGGGCCGCTAGGTGCTCTGATGGGTATCGCCTTCGGACATAGTTTTGATCGTGGCCTGGGGAACCTTGGCCACGGTGAAACCGGCGCCGATCAGGAACGCATACAGGCAGCATTCTTCACCGCTACTTTCTCAGTAATGGGTTACATCGCCAAGGCGGATGGACGAGTAACTCGTGATGAAATAAAACTTGCCGAAACAGTCATGGATCGGCTCGGCCTCAGTGCTGAAATGCGCAGTTCGGCAAAGAAGCTATTCAGCGAAGGCAAAGCAAGTGACTTTCCCATCGATGAAGTCATGGAACAGTTTCGGCGCGAAGTGCACCGACGCACCACCTTGATCCAGATGTTTCTCGAAATTCAGTTACAGGCGGCTTATGCCGATGGCGTCATGCATCCGGCCGAGAAAGAGGCGTTGATCAGAATCTGTGGGCACCTGGGGATTCCCAGCTCGCAGCTGGATCGTCTGGAAGAGATGCTGCGGGCTGGCTTTGGGAGTAGCGATTATGATCCAGCTACTACCAGGGCATCGCTCAAGGATGCATACCGGTTGCTTGGCGTTGACGAGTCTGTGAGCGATGCCGAGCTCAAGAAAAGCTATCGTCGGTTGATGTCACAACACCATCCGGACAAGCTGGTTGCGAAGGGTTTACCCGAAGAAATGATCAAGGATGCAACCGCAAAAACCCAGCAAATCAAGGCCGCTTACGAACTGATTCGAAATTCTCGAAAATGATGAAAAAGGTATACACGCACGAAAATCGCATGATCGTTTTCAACATGAAAAATGTGTTGCAGGGCGAAGGCATTGAAACAGTCGTGGTCAACGAGTTTGCCGCAGGAGGTGCCGGCGATTTGCCCACCTTCGATACCTGGCCGGAGCTGTGGGTCGAAGATGACGATAAACTGGAACAGGCGCAGGCAATTGTGGAACGTATTTTAACAAGTCCCAAGCAAGACGAGTGGTTTTGTCATAGTTGTCAGGAACAAAATGATGCCTCGTTCCGAATCTGCTGGAACTGCGGCCACGCCTACGAATAACGGAGGGAGATGCCGATGAAACGACTAATTGCAGGGTTTTTGTTACTGTCTTCGAGCAGCTACGCGGGCGAGGTTAGCATTATTGAAGTCAGCGTAGAATGCCCCAGCAGCTGCACTTTCTCGGTGACTCTCGAGCATGGGGATCGGGGCTGGGGTCATTACGCTAATCAATGGGATGTGGTTACCCTGGATGGGAAACTATTGAAATCCCGGGTGTTGTATCACCCGCACGACAATGAACAGCCTTTCACCCGTTCATTGTCGGGCGTTTTGATTCCGGAGGGAGTTAACAAGATAAAAATTCGTGCCCGGGATACGCAGCACGGCTATAGCAGTCAGGAATTTATCGTCGATATTCCTGCGCGTTAGTGGTCCATCATTCCTATGTTGATCGACCATTAGTTTTCCTGCCACAGCAAGCGCAAGCCCAGGAAAATCAGGACACTGCCCGGAAGCCAGCGCTGTAGGTAGTCTCTAAATCTGCCACGCATGCGGGTGGCCCCGGCGCCAACCAGGTAGGCGATCGATCCGTTGACGACAGCACCGGTGACCAGGAATACGGAACCAAGGGCCAACGAAATTAGAAATCCTGGGGTCTCTACCGAACTTAAAAATTGTGGGATAAAAGCGAGAAAGAATAGTGCTATCTTGGGATTGAGCGCATCGACCAGCAGCCCTCGACGAAATTATTGCCAGCCATTAACACCCTCCTCGTAAACCGCTGTTGAGGTATTTTGCGGCCTGCCTCTAAACAGGTCGACGCCAAGATAAATCAGGTAAGCCGCGCCGAGGTATTGAATTATGGTAAAGGCGATCGGTGCCGTCGCAAGTACCGCCGCAACACCACTCGCGGCTAGCACTACATGAACGAAAGCGCCTGCCGTCATTCCAAGGACTGCAAAGACGCCTGCCTTAAATCCACGTGCCGCACTCACCGACGTCACCAGTAGTACCGAAGGTCCGGGTGACAGGTTTACCGCGAGACAGGCGATCACGAGTAAGATAAAACTATTCAGGTCCATGGCTTAAGCGTTGCGCGCCTGCTCGCGCGCATCGACAAAGGCCCTGACCGAGCGCGAAACATCGGTCGGCGTCGTTGCCCAGGAACATACGCTGACGCGAATCACGCTGCGTTGTTGCCACTGCGTGCCGCCGACCCAGCATTCACCAGACTGCTGAATATTCTTTATTGTCTCAGTTGTTATCGAGTCGCTGCCACAAGCCACTAGTACCTGGTTAAAAACGACATCATTGAGAATTTCAAAACCCTGTTGCTCGAGTTCCTGCGCGAATTGTCGGGCGCGTAAATGTAATCCGTGTACCAGATCGTCAACGCCGGACTTGCCCAGGTATTTCAATGCCGCCCAGAGTTCGCAAACGCGTGAACGGCGAGACATTTCTGGTGTGTGTAACATGCCATCGCGATTGTCGCTGTAAACGATATAGGCGCCCGATGCGTGTAATGCATTTACCAGTGCCGAGCGATCGCGACACATGATGACGCCACTGTCGTAGGGCGTATTCAGGGTTTTGTGACCATCAAATGACCACGAGTCTGCGAGTTCGATGCCCGTAGTTAAATGTTTTAATTGCTGGCTGGCAGCCGCCCATAAACCGAATGCACCATCGATGTGCACCCAGGCACCGGCTTTGCTGGCCATTGCACAGAGAGTTTCAAAATCATCGAAGGCGCCCGAATTTACGTTACTGGCCTGCAGGACCAAGATGGTCGATTGGTCAAGCTCGGGAACAAGTCCGGTTTCAATTCTGCCCTGTGAATCGGTATCCACCCATTCAACATTGTCGATACCGAAGCCAAGCAGCGCGATCGCCTTGGAGACGGTGCCATGCGCCTGCTTACCGGTTACGACGCGTAATTGTGGTGCACCAGCGAATCCCTTGCGATTTATATCCCAACCCAGGCGTTCAAAGTTCCTTTGCCTGGCTGCGGCCAGGCCGCAAAAAATGGACATCGATGAACCGCTGACATAGCCTGCTACGGTGGAATCGGGGAGTGCAAACAGTTCCCGCAGCCAACCCTCGGTTATTTCTTCCAGCCTTGAAGCAATCGGTGATGTCAGGTACAGCGGAGTATTCTGATCCCAGAAATCGGTGAGCCAGCGCACCGCGAGTGTTGCCGGAATTACGCCGCCGTTGACCAGGCCGAAGTATCTTCCACCGATTTGCGCCACGGTGGCAGGCGATCCGAATTTGTGCAACTGGTCTAGAATTTTGAGCGCATCACCTGGTTTTTCAGGTAACGGTTCATCGAAGCGGGCGAGGTTTGCGATGGCCTCCGGGGTTGGAAAGACATTGCGTTCCAGGGCCTGGTCGGCATAGCTGTATGCCGCGTCGCGTGCTTCATCAAATACAGACTTCTGTTCCATTTCCCGAAACATGCGCTTGCGAATTTCTTCACTCACTGACCTGACCATGAAGAATTTGTTTTATTCTTGTTTTCAATTCAGGTAGTAACTCGGTTTCGAACCACGGGTTAGCTTTAAGCCAACGGTTATTCCTGGGGCTCGGATGCGGTAAGGGTATCATGGCTGGCCAGTAATCCTGCCAGGATTTCACCAGTTCGGTTAAGGTGCGCGATTTGGACTCGAAGTGATACTGCTGTGCGTACTGGCCCATTACCAGTGTCAATTCTACTTGTTTCATGTGTGCCAGCAGGGACTCTCTCCATTGGGCAGCGCATTCGGGTCGAGGGGGCAAATCGCCTGATTTTCCGGTGCCGGGATAGCAAAAGCCCATTGGCAGAATGGCAATCTCGGTTGCATCATAGAAAGTCTCCCGACTGATTCCCATCCAGTCGCGTAAGCGATTTCCACTGGGGTCATCAAAAGGAATGCTCGTGGCATGAACTTTTTTGCCCGGCGCCTGACCGGCAATCAGGATTTTGGCGGATTCCGAGCACTGCAGTACCGGGTTAGGCCCTAAAGGCAAACTGGCTTCGCATATGCGGCAACCAGCGACCTCGGACAAGAGCGATTTTAGTGTCTTCATTTGATGGCTCAATAAGTCAGAAAAAAGTCGTTTTGAATTCTAGTCGATGTTTTATCATGCCAACTGCGATTATTGAGACCAAAGCGAGAGGATGTCAATAAATCCAGGTGCCAGGGTAAGCCAGCTGGCGTCAAAGATACTATCTGTCTGGTTTTGGTGGCAGGTTCTGTTGAAATAAAAATATGTGGAGGTAATCCTTTAAAACGGGTTCCATCAATCTAGTGAAGCCCTATAATACACTGTCTCAACGCGGCCCCTGGGCGCCGCCGATATTAATACTGAAAAGCGAGTAATCCTATGAATGCCCCACTCAGCAATAGCGCCTTCATCGAAAAAGATCAGGAACACATGATTCATCCGCTGCATCACAATCCCGGTCATGCCAGTGGCAGGGTCTGGGTGAAAGCGGAGGGATCTCACTTAATCGATGCCGACGGCAATCGCTTCATTGACGGTCTGTCCTGCCTGTGGAATGTCAGTTGTGGCCACGGCCGCGAGGAACTGGCGGATGCGGCCTCACAGCAGATGCGACAGATGGCATTTTGTTCAAGCTATAACGGCAGCTCAAATCCCCCGGCAATCGAACTTGCCGACAGGCTCGCCGCCATGTGCTACCCGCAAATCAATAATTTCTATTTTACTTCGGGCGGGGGAGAAGCCACCGATAGTAATTTCAAACTGGCGCGCTACTACTGGAAGGCCAAAGGCAAGCCGGAAAAGACCAAGGTCATCAGCCGTATCTGGGGATATCACGGGGTTACCTTTGCGGCGATGTGCGCGACCGGGATAGCAGGTTATTGGGCTTCTTTCGAGCCTCGTATTCCGGGTTTTAGTCATATTCCGGCACCCGATCCCTATCATTATCCGCTGCCGGAAGACGGCTCTTCGCAGGGGATCGCCGCTGCCGATGAGCTGGAGCAGGAAATTCTGAAACAGGGGCCTGAAACCGTGGCGATGTTTATCGCCGAACCGGTACAAGGTGCTGGCGGTGTCCTGGTACCGCCGGACGATTATTTCCCGCGAATTCGTGAAATTTGCGATAAGTACGAAGTGCTTTTTGTCGCCGATGAAGTTATTACCGCCTTTGGTCGTACCGGCAAGATGTTCGCGCTTGAACATTACGGCGTGCAACCCGACCTGGTGCAGTTCGCCAAGTCGATCACTTCCGGTTATTTGCCACTCGGCGGTATCGGTATCAGCGACGAAATCGCGGAAACCATTCGCAGCAGCGATAAGCCGTGGATGCATGCCTATACCTACAGCGGCCACCCGACCACCTGCGCAGTCGGGTTGGCGACGCTCGACTACACAGAAAAGCATGACCTGCCCGGGCAGGCGGCGAGCAAGGGTGAGTACCTGCTGGCGAAGTTACGCGGCGAACTGGATGGTCATCCGCATGTCGGTAACGTGCGCGGCAAGGGCATGATGTGTGGGGTCGAACTGGTTGAAGACAAGGCCGCGAAGACGTGCTATCCACCCGAGTGGGGTGTGGGACCCAAGATGACCCAGGCGATGATCGATCACGGTGTGTTCACTCGCATGCGTAGCGAAGTCGTGTGCCTCGCACCACCGCTGACCACCGACGAGGCCACCCTCGATGAACTGGTTGCCGGTGTGCGCAACGCAGTCGTCGATGTTTTTGGGGAATAGTCGCGGGGAGTGAATCTGGTATTTCAGAGTTTGCCTGCCAATGTTTTTATTGCTTGCTGGGCTTGGCCTGCTGTCAGTGATCATCGGTCTGTTCTGGCTGAAGGACCGTAGGGAAAGTCGATTGCTAGCCCGCATCGCCCATTCCGAACCGATTGCCCGCCTGGCAGTTATCGGAGCCGCCTTTGTGGTACTGGGGCTTTTGCTGATCCTGTCTGAGTTCATCACCGGCGGGTCGGGGTGACAGCTATTCTCCGGACGGCATTTGCTTGATGTACAGATCGTGCTTGGAGTAGGGAATCTCGATCTGCTCTTCGATGAAGCGTTTGTATACCTGGCAGTTGAGCGCGTCGAGCACGCGTCCACGCAATACCGGTTGCTCGATCCAGCAGAGTAATTCGAAATCCAGGCTTGAAGCACCGAAAGTGCGAAACCTGACCCGCGGTTCCGGGTCCTCACATACCGCCTCGTCGCTAAACGCAATATCCATCAGAATCTCTCGTACCTTATCGATATCGGACCCATAGGCGACACCGACCACGACTCGGATACGAAATTTTTCAGCAGGACCCCCTGATTCATTAATGATCTTGGTGTTGCCCATGACCGAGTTAGGTACGGTAATTTCGATGTCATCCCGGGTCCTGAGACGCGTACTGCGGATGCCGATATGGGTAATTTCTCCTCGTTCACCTGAATCCAGTACCACAAAATCGCCGATTTTGTAGGGGGCATCGGCCATGATAAAAACCCCCGAAAACAAGTTGGCGAGTGTATCCTTGGCGGCGAAACCAACGGCGATACCTACGATACCGGCGGATGCCAGCCACGCGGTCATATCGACATTCCAGGCCGAGAATATGACATACACCGCGAGCACGACGATGATAATCAAGGCGATGTTTTCAAATAGAGGCAGGGTTTGCGGATGTAAAATCGGCACGTGTTGATCGTTAACAGCGACAACGCGTAGCGTGGAACGGATAACGCGTATCAGAAACACGGTCCAGACGACATAGGCGATGGTTCGCAGGCTGGAAAAAATAATGAAATCGAAAGGCTCGCCGAATTTTAACAGGTTAACGGCCAGCGCCACGCCAATCAGAATCACGCTGAAATAAATCGGGCTGTGTAAGTGACTAATTATTTGATCATCGAACTTAAATCGAGTGCGCGCGGTGAGATTCTTTAGCGCGACACTGATAAAGCGGTCGAAAATCCACGCAAGCGCAAGAAAGACCAGCACAATAACCAGGGCCTTGAGCCAGGGCTGATCGCCAAACACGCTCAGGTAAGGCGCCATCCAGGTTTGCAGATCTTTTAACATTCGATGATATTGACCGCTAAACCCCCGCGCGCGGTCTCCTTGTACTTGGTTTTCATGTCAGCGCCGGTTTCGCGCATGGTTTTGATGACCTTGTCGAGTGATACAAAATGCTGGCCGTCGCCGCGCATCGCGATACGAGCAGCATTGATTGCCTTGACCGAAGCCATCGCATTGCGTTCGATACAGGGTATTTGCACCAGGCCACCGATTGGATCGCAGGTCAATCCCAGGTTGTGTTCCATGCCGATCTCAGCCGCGTTTTCAACCTGCTCCGGGGTGCCGCCGATAACTTCGGTCAGTGCCCCCGCAGCCATTGAGCAGGCGCTGCCGACTTCACCCTGACACCCGACTTCGGCCCCCGATATTGACGCATTTTCCTTGTACAGAATGCCGATGGCGCCCGCGGTCAATAAAAAGCGTACGATACCATCGTCATCGGCCGCCGGGTAAAAGTGCTGATAGTAGTGCATCACCGCCGGAATGATTCCCGCGGCACCATTGGTGGGTGCGGTCACCACGCGCCCACCGGCTGCATTTTCCTCGTTGACCGCAAGCGCCCAGAGATTGACCCAATCGAGCGTCACCAATGGATCTTTATAGGTGATGCCGGGTTCGCCCCTGAGTTTGCGGTGCAGATCAGCGGCGCGTCGCTTGACTTTCAAGCCGCCCGGTAAAATACCTTCGTTGCGACAGCCATTATTGACGCAGCTGCGCATGACTTTCCAGATCTCGAGTAGCCCACTGCGAATTTCTTCCTCGCTACGCCAGGTTTTTTCATTTTCCATCATCACGTCGCTGATCGACATGTCGTGGTTGGCACAATGAATCAACAGGTTGACTGCGCTTAAGAATGGATAGGGCAGTTTGGTGTCGTCCTCGACGATGCGATCGCTGCCCTGTGCGCTTTCATCCACGATGAAACCGCCGCCGACCGAGTAGAAAGTGGCTTTCCGTAGTTCTTTATCCTGCGTGTCGGAAGCGCAAAAAGTCATACCATTAGAGTGAAACGGCAGAGTTTCGCGACGATGCATCACCAACTGCTTTTTCTCGTTGAACTTGATCCTATGCTCGCCGAGTAAAAACAATTGCCGGGTAGACCGAATCGACTCCAGTCGGGACTCGACGCTGCCGGTATCGACCGATTCCGGCAATTCACCCTCCAGGCCCAGCATCACCGCCTTGTCACTGCCGTGCCCTTTGCCGGTAGCGCCGAGTGAGCCATACAGATCGGTTTTTACACTCGCTACCTGGTCCAGCAGGTTATCGTCCTTGAGATTCTGCACGAATTTTTGCGCGGCACGCATCGGCCCCACCGTGTGTGAACTCGACGGACCGATACCAATGGAAAACAAATCAAAAACGCTAATTGCCATCGAGCAATCCTATCTCAGAGCCAGGCCGGTGTATAACACCAGAATAGAGCATTAAATGCACCAGTACGTTCGCTGAAAGTGTCGTGTCAATGCCTGACTACGCTTCGTCGTCGACGTAGTCCGACAGCGGCGGACAGGAACAGATCAGGTGCGTGTCACCGAAAACGTTATCAACCCGGCCAACCGGCGACCAGTACTTGTAAGCGCGTAATGAAGCCAGTGGATAGGCGGCCTGTTCGCGACTATAAGTGTGGTTCCATTCGTCCGCGCAAACCATATCAACCGTGTGCGGCGAGTTTTTCAGAGGGTTGTCGTCGGGATCCATGCGGCCTTCCTCGATCTCACGAATTTCACCCCGAATCGCGATCATTGCTTCGCAAAAACGATCGATTTCTTCTTTGGATTCCGACTCGGTAGGTTCGATCATCAGCGTACCGGGGACCGGGAATGACATGGTTGGGGCGTGAAAGCCATAGTCGATAAGGCGCTTGGCGATATCATCCACGGTAATACCGATTTCCTTGACCACCCGCGTATCGATAATACATTCGTGTGCAACGAGCCCATTGGGTCCGGTGTAGAGAATCGGGAAATGGTCGTTTAAGCGTTTCGCAATATAGTTCGCGTTTAAAATCGCGATTGCGGTTGCCTTGGGTAATCCGACACGGCCTAACAGCGAGATATAAGCCCAGCTAATCGGCAGGATGCCGGCACTGCCGAAAGGAGCAGCAGCGACCTTGTTGATACCACCGTTGTGATTCTGGCTGGTGGAAGGCAGAAATGGTTTCAGGTGTTCTTTGACACCAATCGGACCGACACCGGGGCCTCCGCCACCATGCGGAATACTAAAAGTCTTGTGCAGATTCAGGTGCGAAACATCGCCACCGAACTTACCCGGTGCACAAACTCCGACCATTGCGTTCATGTTGGCGCCGTCGATGTAAACCTGGCCGCCATGCTGATGAATTAACTCACAGACTTCGCTTACATCGTCTTCGAATACACCATGGGTCGACGGATAGGTAATCATGATCGCGGCCAGGTTGTCGCTGTGTTTCTCGCACTTGGCCTTGAGATCGTCCTTATCGATGTTGCCCGATTTTGCAGTACCGACGACGACCACTTTCATGCCTGCCATCTGTGCCGAGGCCGGGTTGGTGCCATGCGCCGAGGCTGGGATCACGCAGATATTACGATGTCCTTCGCCGCGACTTTGGTGGTAGGACTTGATCGCAAGTAGTCCTGCATATTCGCCCTGCGCACCGGAATTGGGTTGCAGCGAAATTGCATCGTAGCCAGTACAGGCGCACAGCATTTGCTCGAGTTCGGTGATCAATTGCTGATAGCCCTGGGCCTGATCAAGCGGTACGTAAGGATGGATACGTCCAAAGCCAGGCCAGGTTACAGGAATTAACTGCGTTGCAGAGTTCAATTTCATGGTGCAGGAACCAAGCGGAATCATGCTGCGATCGAGCGCGAGGTCCTTGTCGGCGAGCTTGCGCATGTAGCGCATCAGGTCGGTCTCGGAATGATGACTGTTAAATACCGGGTGGGTCAGAAATTCACTGCTGCGGACCAGTGAGGGTGGCAAGCTGCTACCGGCCTTAGCGTCCAGCTCGGCAAGCGAAACCTGGTCGCCGTGATCGTGGGTGAACACGTTAAACAGGGTGATTATGTTGGCCTTGGTAGCTATTTCATCCAGCGAAATACCAATCGTAGTAGCGTCGACCTGACGCATGTTGATTTTTTCCGCACGCGCGGCCGCCATGATGAACTCAGTTGCATTTCCTGTTTTTACGGTGATGGTATCGAAGAAATACTTGGTTTGAACGTCAAGCCCGAGATCACGCAATCCCTCTGCTAGCAATACCGTCAGGCGATTGATACGTTGTGCGATACGGCGCAGTTCATCGGGTCCGTGGTATACCGCGTACATACTTGCCATGATTGCAAGCAAGGCCTGGGCGGTACAAATATTACTGGTCGCTTTTTCACGACGGATATGTTGCTCACGGGTTTGTAGTGCGAGCCGCAATGCCGGTTCGTTGCGACTATCCTGGGAAACCCCGATCAGGCGGCCCGGCAGCGATCGTTTATAAGCTTCACGTGTTGCCATGAACGCCGCGTGTGGTCCGCCGTAACCGAGCGGTACGCCGAAGCGTTGTGAACTGCCAACCACGATGTCGGCGTCGAATTCTCCGGGCGGAGTCAGCAGCGTCAGGCTGAGCAAATCCGCCGCGACCGCGACCAGCCCCTGCTTTTCATGAATTTGCGATACCAGCTCACCGTAGTCGTGAATTTCACCGGTGGAACACGGATATTGCAGCAAGATACCAAATAATTCAGGGTTTTCAGAAGCGTCGAAAGCATCACCGATCACGCACTTGATGCCCATATGTATCGCACGATTGGTTACCACTTCGATGGTTTGCGGGTGGCAGCTGTCAGCGATATAAAAAACGTCGCTTTTGCTTTTCGACAAACGGTGGCACATGGCCATGGCTTCGGCTGCCGCGGTAGCCTCGTCGAGTACCGAAGCATTGGCGAGTTCCATCCCCGTCAGATCGCTGATCATAGTCTGAAAATTAAGTAAAGCTTCGAGTCGGCCCTGGGAAATTTCAGCCTGATAGGGGGTATAGGCTGTGTACCAGGCTGGATTCCGTAGCAGGTTTCGTTCGATTACGGTGGGCGTATGGGTATTGTGGTAACCCATACCGATAAATGTCTTGAAAAGTTGGTTTCGAATAGATATTTGATAAAGCCGATTCAGCACCTGGCGCTCTGACAGACTTGACTTGACTTCGAGTGGCTTGCGTCGACGAATTGATTCGGGAACTACCTTGTCAAGCAATTCTTCGATGTTTTCCATCCCGAGTTCGGCGAGCATCGCGGCTTCGTCCTCCGCTCCCGGACCGACATGGCGCCGGATAAACCCGTGGAAGATATCGAGATCCTGTAATTTTAAGTTAAGGTCGGTCATGGCGATGATTCCTTGGTCAGAGGCTTTACTAATCAATTAACCGGGTAGCTTCCCAGGTTAGTCGTATTTTTATAGTGCTGTCGTGAATATTAACACTATTAACCCGGCGACAATGTATATCGTATTCAGCCATCACGTGTCTGTTCGCAGCAAGGCATCAAAACGCCGCTGCAGTTATTCTGCAGCAAGTTTTGATAACGCCGTCTGCGGGCAGACACGCGATGGCCTTTTTTTAAATATCAATTGGTTAGGGGCTTCAAGAAAGCGTCAGCCCTGCGTTGCAGCTTTTGCTAATGGAATAACCATTGGCTGCAAGCTGCGCCTTGATCTGACGCTTTCTTGAAGCCCTGAATACGATATACATTGTCGCCGGGTTAATAAATGCCAATATTACTAATTGTCGAGGCTCGCAACTAGCTGATCGCTAACCCACTGTTTGAGAAACCCGGCGGCTACCAGGCCGACTTGCTGCTCATCAATCCATTCGAGCAAGCCTTCGCAAATTGCAGCAAAGTTTGTGCCGTTTGCTGCCCGTTCGATGGCCCAGGCTTCGTGAACTTCGAGCGAACGCCATTGGATTTTCATGTCCCGACGCCAAAGCATCCAGCGCTGTGGGAAATCGTCACGCTGCTTTTGCGGTACCTCGGTACCCGTATCCAGTGCGTTCTCGATCAACGGTACGTTCCAGTACAGATCGAGCCAGATTAGTGCTGGTTTGAATTTGAATGTAAGTCCCGGCCAGGCATCGGCCGGAACCTCTGCCATTTCTTCAAGCTGGAGTAATTGCGTGCTGTCAACCGCATCGAATACCGTGGTTTGTGCCCATTCATAACGCGCCAGTTCAGATAAAAACTCGGCGTCGTCACCGCTATAAATGTCACTTAAATAAACGGGCAAGCTTTGACCAAACCACCGTACCGAAGGGTGATTGGACGGGAAATGTTGCAGGTAATCGAGCGTCATGTTTTCAAAGGCTTCGCGGCCGATGTGTTTTTCCAGTGCGGAATAGTCGACTGCGAGACAGTCGATTAGACGAATTCGATAGGCGTTGTAGTAAGTTCCGAGTCGGTGTTCCGCGAGTGCGTTTTCGGTGCTGATTATATCCTGCTCGATATCTTCCGATCCATCGATCAGGTAATCCTGGAAGCGTAGCTGCAGATCACGTAAATGAGACATTGTCAGACTTGGTAATAAGGCCCAGCGACTTGACGGGCGTGGTCCAGTTCGGCCAGCACCTTATCGAGTTCTGGGATGTTGCCATCGCGTTCGATCATGGTCGAAACCGGACCGAAACGCTTCGCTGTTTCTTCGTAAAGTGCCCATACCGGATCGATAACATCCTGATCGTGGGTGTCGATGATCAGGTTACCATCATTGGTATGGCCGGCAAGGTGGTGCTGCCAGACGCGGTCGGTTGGCACCCCCTCGAGGTATTCGACCGGATCGTAATGGTGGTTATAGCTGCTGACGTAAATATTGTTGACATCGAGAAGCAAGTAGCAATCCGCCTTTGCTGCAATTGCGGCAAGAAATTCCCATTCAGGCATCGCGTCTTCGCAGTAGGTGATATAACTCGACAGGTTTTCGATCAGCATTTGCTGGCCGAGAAAATCCTGTACCCTGGAGATTCGCTCGGCGACGTGATCAATTGCTTCCTCGGTATATGGCAGTGGCAGTAAGTCATGCATATTTTTATGGTCGACGCCGGTCCAGCAGAGGTGATCGGAGAACCAGCGCGGTTCAATTCGTTCGATCAAGGCCTTCAATTGTTTCAGGTAGTCAAAATCAAGATCGTCGGTAGTACCCAGCGACATCGACACCCCGTGCATGACCATCGGGTAATCCTGGCGGATCGCGTCAAGGAAATAGAGCGGCTTGCCGCCGTCGATCATGTAGTTCTCGCTTAAGACTTCAAACCAGTCGATGTTTTTTGGCTTGCGATCGAGGATATCCTGGTAATGCTCAGCACGTAGTCCCAGACCGAATCCGAGAAAAGGTTTATGCGTGGGCTGTATCATCAGTGATAACCAAAGCTTTGAACAGGATTAATTGTATCCAGCGGGCAAAAAAAAGCACCGACATGGCCGGTGCTTTTTCAAAAGCTGAGAAATACAGCTTAGGCTTCGAAGTTACCGCCCGCTGCTTCGCAGTCAGTCTTGGTGCGCTTTACCCAACCTTGTCCAGCACAGGAATTTTGACCTGCACAGCTTGTAGTTGCGGTTGCACAGGCGCTGGTGCCTTTACAAGAATTGACGTTGAAGCATTTGCCTGCTGTTTCGCCAGCAGTAGCGCTCATTGGCGCAACAGCGAACATGGCGGCTGCAGCTGCAGCAAGGGCGACCCCTGTCGTTTTCTTAGCTGTAATCATTAATTTATCCTCTCGTTTAAAAAGTTTGTTGTACTGGTTATTTCCCCATTACGCGAGTTTAGAGGAGTCGATTTTCGAGAAAGTTCAGAAAAATTCCTACTTTTTCAAAATATTTTGCTTTTGCTTTGCTTTGCGGAACTTTTATCGATATTGACGAATTATCAGTTCGTCGCCTCTTTGTACCAGTTCGAAGTGTTTTAGGACGTTCATTCCGAGGAGAATTTCGCTGACGTTCATACCCGGGATAATGCTGGCATTCACGTCGAAAAGTTCGATTTCGCCGATGGACAACTGATCCAGGCGAGTCAAATATGCGGTGGTGAGACCGTTTGCAGTAGATACCGAGGTCGCCGGACCGGACTTCAACCCCAGTTTTTGCTGCAATTCGCCGGGTATCGCCGTGATGGTGGCGCCGGTATCCACCAGAAAAGTTACCTTGTGGCGGTTTATTTCACCGTCAAACAGGTAGTGACCGCTGCGGCTGCGTATCAGCACCACTTCCTGGAAATCAGCTGTTTGTAAGGTCGAGATTGACTGGTTAGGATTGCTTTGCTGGTCAAGAATTTTTGAAAATATTAACGCCAGCAATAAAAACCCGAGAATCCACGCAGCGGCAGTGAACATCATGCCGAGTTTTTTAGTAGAATGGGTCATTGCACTATAACTTAGTGTTAAATCCTTGGAATTCAATGTAGGGCAGGTTTAATGTCGGGTAACAGTTTCGGCAAATCATTTGTAGTGACATCCTTCGGTGAAAGCCACGGTACTGCTATTGGGTGTGTCGTAGACGGCTGCCCGCCCGGGATTGCACTCGAAGAATCAGATTTGCAGGCTGATCTCGATCGACGCAAACCGGGTACTTCTCGACACACCACGCAGCGGCGTGAAGATGACGCGGTAAAAATTGTCTCGGGTACTTTTGAGGGTAAGACGACAGGCACCCCGATCTGCCTGCTTATTCATAATCAGGATCAACGTTCTAAAGATTACAGCGCCATAATGAACCAGTTTCGTCCTGGTCATGCCGATTACAGCTATACCCAAAAATATGGCTTTCGGGACTATCGAGGCGGAGGACGTTCGTCGGCGCGCGAAACGGCGATGCGGGTCGCTGCTGGTGGCATTGCAAAAAAGTATCTAAGCGCGCAGTGCGGTATCCAGGTGCGCGGATATTTGTCGCAGCTGGGGCCACTCAAACCAGTCAACTTCGACTGGGATGAGGTCAACAACAATGCTTTCTTTTGCCCGGATGCCGAAATGGTGCCGGAGATGGAGAAGTACATGGACGCTTTGCGTAAAGAGGGCGAATCAATCGGGGCCAGGATATCAGTTGTTGCAAGCGGAGTGCCGCCCGGACTCGGAGAACCGATCTTTGATCGTATCGATGCTGAAATCGCGCGTGCGATGATGAGTATTAATGCGGTCAAGGGTGTCGAAATCGGTGCCGGTTTCGGCAGTATCGAACTTAAGGGTACCCAGAATCGAGATGAAATTACTCCGGCCGGATTTTTATCGAATAATGCCGGCGGTACCCTCGGTGGTATCACTTCGGGGCAGGATATCCTGGTCAGCATTGCGCTCAAACCAACTTCGAGTATTCACCTGCCGGGAAAGACTGTCGATGTCGATGGCAATCCGGTCGAGATTCGCACCAAGGGTCGCCATGATCCCTGCGTCGGAATCCGCGCCACACCCATCGCCGAAGCCATGCTCGCGATCGTGCTGATGGATCATTACCTGCGCAACCGCGCCCAAAATGCCGACGTCGTCAGTAAAACCCCGATCATCCCCGCCACCCCCGAATAACCCTATCCCTGCTGTTCTTGAGCAATAAACCCGCAAGCAACCTTGGGAGAATGCCCGCAGAAGGCGCTCCCAACCGGCGCAGGCGCCGGTTGGTCCATCCATAGAATCGCTTGGGGCTTTATCGGTTGCCGCAGTTTGGGAAGATCCCCTACTTAATTATTGGTGCAGAAAACTAAGCGTCGAGGGCGCGCTTGATTTCTTTGTAGATCAGGCGAGAATGCTGGGTTCGTTTGGCGTCGGTTTTGGCGTTTTTATGGTTGCGCCACAATTGACGCAATTTTTGGCGGTCGGCGTGAATAATTTGATCCAGCAGAACTTCGATCGCGTCGTTGCCCTGTTCAATGATACGATCACGCCAGCTTTCTGCACGGTGATGGTGCTGAATTGATTGCCGGCTCTCATTGTCAATTTCGGCCAGAGCGGCAAAAATAGGGTCGGTATCGCGGGCGCGTAGCAATTTGCCAATAAACTGGTAATGTCGCTTTAGCGCGCTGCGCTTGTTTTGAATGCGCTGTGCGAGTTCAATTGCTTCGAGTACCGGTGGGTCTAGTGGAATCCGCGCTAGCTGGTCGGCGGACATTGACACCAGTCTTTTGCCGAGGTTCAGGATCGCATGGCTTTCACGTTTTAGCTGACTCTTGCTGGTGTATTCGATTTCATCAAACTGTGCTTCGTTTTCCATAACTGTCTGGGATAAAATGATTCAATGGACCTAGAAAAAAATAGCATGTTAGCATTTCCGCAAGCGGATTCGTTTAAAAACATCGTCGCCGATGCGCTCAAATTAGCCCGGGATGGCGGTGCGACCCAGGCAGAGGCTGGTTTATCGGTATCGCAGGGACTCTCGGTGGCAACACGCATGGGAAGCGTCGAAACTATCGAGCACCAGCAGGACAATGGCCTGGGTATCAGCGTCTATTTTGGCCAGCACAAGGGCAGTGCCAGCACATCGAACCTCGATGCCGACGCGATACGTAAAACCGTTGAGGCGGCCTGTAATATTGCTCGCTATACGTCGGAGGACCCCTGTACAGGTCTCGCCGCTGCCGAACTGATGGCCGGTGAGATGCACGACCTCGATTTATATCATCCCTGGAACCTCGAGCCGCAGGCGGTTATCGATCTGGCGCTGGAATGCGAGAACTCCGCGCTCGAATTCGATTCGCGAATCGTCAATTCCGAAGGTGCCTCGGTTGATTTGAACGCGGGCCTGTCGATATATGGCAATTCACACGGATTTTTACAGGCTCAGGACAAAACCCGCCACAGTATCAGTTGTTCAGTAGTGGCCGAGTCAAAAGGCAAAATGCAACGCGATTACTGGTACGACGTCAGTCGCCAACCGGATCGCCTCGCCAGCGCCCGCAGCGTCGGTGAAAAGGCGGCTGAGCGTACGGTACGCCGACTGGATGCCAGCAAGCTTAAAACTCAGCAGGCGTCGGTGTTGTTTGTCCCTGAGCTTGCGCGTGGCATTATCGGAGGTTTCATGGGTGCAATCGGGGGCTCGGCACAGTATCGCAAGGCAAGTTTTCTACTCGATGCCGTTGGTGAATGTGTTTTCCCCGATTTCTTGCAATTGCAAGAGGATCCTTTCATTCCACAGGCGCTGGGTTCGGCTAATTTTGACGCGGAAGGTGTGGCCACGCGTGTGAATAATCTGGTTACCGATGGAGTGATACAGAACTACCTGCTGGATAGTTACTCGGCGCGCAAGCTCAGCCTGACTCCAACCGGCCACGCCAGTGGGGTACACAACCTGACTCTAAATGATACCGGTAAGACTTTCGAAGAATGTCTTGCCGCGATGCATAGCGGTTTCCTGGTCACCGAACTGATGGGGCATGGAGTGAATACCGTAACTGGAGATTATTCACGTGGTGCGTCAGGCTTCTGGATTGAAAATGGTGAGCTCGACTATGCGGTCGAAGAAGTCACGATCGCATCCAACCTGCGCGCCATGTTCAAAGGAATTGTGGAAATTGGAACGGACCTCGATTTTCGTGGTAGCGTTCGTTGCGGTTCGATTCTGATCGACAACATGACTATTGCAGGTAGCGATTAATATGCCAGGGCGTCGCCTGTCAATAGTCCAGCTAGCAATAGCAATAGCAATAGCAGTAGCGCCGATTTATGCGCTAGGCGAACCCAAGGAGCAGGGATACGTATTTAGCGTGACCGTGAGTTCGTCGCAGCAGCTCGATGTAGTACTCGATCGTGCCGAGGACCTACGTGCGCTTTTTAATCCTGACGAACACAGCAAAATTGCTATCGTATTGCACGGCGATGAATTGCAATTGTTTCAGAAGGAGAATTACAATTTAAACCAGTCAGTGGTAGAGCGTGCACGACTGCTGGACCGGGACAACATAATCGATATCAAGGCCTGCCAGACCATGATGCGGGTACTCGAGATCGAGCAAAACGAACTCCCCAATTTTATTGAACAGGTGCCTTTCGCACCCGCGGAAATTGAACGTTTGCAGAACGAGGAGGGTTTTACCCGGCTATAGATTATAGTCGACTTCGCGCAGAGACATCACGGTCGGGCTTTCGCCGGACTCGAGTTTTTCTATTCGCAAAGGCAGCAGTGGATTGTCGGCATCGTAGTAATACTTAATCTTTGAGTTTGATTTAACGATCATCTGCTCGTATATGATTGCGCCTATAGGCTTGCCTTTGATATCGACCTTTCCTTCGCCACTATAGACAATTCTTGATTTGACCAGCTTACCCTTAAGGTAAAAATCGATCGTTGTATGTTTCTGCTGCCGCAGTTGCATCGCGGCCGTGAGCAGGTGGATGCTATGGTAATCATATACTCCCGTGTCGAGCGGCAGTTGTTTCTGCTTGCCTCTCCTGAGAACTGCAATACTGCCCTTGTTCCAGTCGAAGCTGGCAGATTCCTGTTTGTTTTTGTCTTTCGAGTTTGTGATTACGATCTGTTGCAGCTGGATATCATCACCAGTCTGGGTAAACGTAGTCTCGGAGTAGTGGCTCTCGCTAATAAACAGGGAATAAATGCCACGCGCCTTGGTTTTCATGCGCCAACGCCATAAGTCATCCGAAGGTTGCAGGCTAAGTTCGGTAATCGCGATGTGCATTCCACTCTGGTACAGGTCATAACTGGCTGTAAAAGCTCGCAGCGGAACTTGCGCAGCCAATCCGGGCGCAATTAGTGTAAGCGTCAAAAGTAGAATGCTAGGGATTGAAAAGAATCGGTTGATCAAGCAAAGCCTGTTCATAGAATACCTGGCCTCCTTCTATGGTTAATTTGTTGTCGCTTAGCCAGCTTAACACCTGTGGGAACATCTGGTGTTCAAGCCGGTGACCCTTTGTTTGCATATCTTCGACACGATCTCCCGTTTCTACAGGATAGCTAGCCTGGAGAATTACCGGACCGGCATCGAGTTCTGCGGTGACCAGATGGATGCTGACTCCATGTTGCGTTTCGGCATTGTCAAGCGCACGCTGGTGAGTATTCAAGCCTTTATAGGCTGGTAATAGTGAAGGATGAATATTGAGAATTCTATGCTCAAATGCTTCAATGAAATCCGGACTAAGAATACGCATGTAGCCGGCGAGTACTATGTAGTCCGGATCGATCGACTCGAGATAGTGCTGTAAAACGTCGTCATACTGGTCCCGGTTGGCGTAATCCTGATGATCGATAACCCAGGTATGGAGGCCATGCCTGGTGGCACGCACCAAACCAAAGGCCTCGGATTTATTGGAAACGACAGCCTTAATTTTCGCATTGAGGCGACCCGTCTCGATAGCATCGATAATCGACTGCAGATTGCTGCCATTGCCAGAGATCAATATCGCCAGCTGCAAAGGGTTGCTCATGTAAAGACGACTGCGGCCTGGCTTTCGCGTGGGATAATATCGCCGATGACCCAGGCGCTTTCACCAAGCGCGTCGAGCTGCGCCAGGCAATCCTGCTCTTGCTCAGGATCGATCGCGAGCACCATTCCCACGCCGCAGTTAAAAGTACGCAACATTTCCTGCTGCTCGACGTTACCGGCCTGTTGTAGCCAGGTAAAAACAGGCGTTAGTTGCCAGCTGGATAAATCGATTCGGGCGCTGAGCTGCTCGGGCAATACACGCGGAACATTTTCGACCAGTCCGCCGCCGGTTATATGCGCAATCGCATTGATTTGGCAGGTGCCGGATAGTGCCAGCAAGTTTTTAACATAGATTCGGGTTGGAGCAATCAACGCGCCCGCAAGCGTTTGTTCGCCGCAATCCTGTGACAATTTGGCACCTGAAACCTCGATAATTTTGCGCACCAGGGAAAAACCGTTGGAATGCACGCCCGACGAAGCCAAAGCGATCAGTCGGTTACCCGCGGCCACGTGACTGCCGTCAATAATGCCGTCTTTTTCCACGATACCGACGCAAAATCCGGCAAGGTCAAAATCCCCGGGTTGATAGATACCCGGCATTTCCGCAGTTTCACCGCCGATCAGAGCGCAGCCAGCCTGTTTGCAGCCGGTTGCAATTCCCCTGATAACCTGCTCTGCCTGTTCGACGTCAAGGCGACCGGTGGCGTAGTAGTCCAGAAAAAAAAGTGCCTCAGCGCCGAGTACCGCGATATCATTGGCGCACATCGCAACCAGGTCGATTCCGATGCCATCGAGAATACCGAGTTCAATGGCAAGCTTGAGTTTGGTGCCGACGCCGTCGGTGCCCGATACCATTAGCGGGTTCCGGTAACGCTCCAGTGGTAGTTCGAACAAGCCGCCGAATCCACCGATGCTGCCAACACTACCCTCACGCTGAGTGGATTTGATCACGGGCTTGATGCGATCCACCAGCTCGTTGCCGGCATCGATATCGACGCCGGCGTCGCGATAGTTAAGAGATCGATCGGGATTCATGGTTTGCTGGTTCAGGAAATAATAGTGGTGTGCTATTTTACACGCCTTGCAGACAAATGTCCGTGGATGAAAATAGGGAAACGATGAATTTGCACAAATTTTTAGCGCTGTTATCAGTGTTGTTGGGAACATTGAGTCTGCCGGCCGAAGCGGTGACCGTTGAGGATCTTTTTACAGTGGAGTTGCCGGTTGCAGATCAAACCACGAGTTTAAGGCTCGAGTCATTCAGCCAGGCTTTCCGGCAAGTGATCGTTAAAGTAAGCGGATCGGATGATGCTCTGCTTAGTCCAGCCTTTGAACGGCCGATCGAAAGCAGTGCTCGCTACGTTAAACAATTTCGTTATGTCAATCGCAGTTTGCCGGGTGACACCGAGTCGGACGCCGGGCGCCTGTATTTGCGTATTGACTTCAATCAGCAGTTAATCGAAAGCCTGCTGCGTGAACACAATTTCCCGGTCTGGGGACGTGAGCGCCCAAGTAGTTTGTTGGTGATTTCATACGATGTAAATGAAAATATTAAACTGGTATCTCAGGATACAACTCCTAACCTGGTTGAAGCGCTAGACGAGGCCGCATCGATTCATGCGGTGCCAGTGTTGTTTCCGCTGATGGACCTCGAAGATATTGCGTTGGTCAAGATTAGCGATATCGTGTCGCGCGAGTACAGCAAAATCAACACCATGGCCGCACGTTACGCGCCAGATGCACTGCTGGTTGGTCAAGTAGTGGGGCGCAGTAGTGAAGGTTGGCAGGGTGATTGGGAAGTTCGTTTTGCAGATCAAATTTTCAAGTGGAGTTTCAAGGCTTCCTCAAAAAAGCAAGTAATCAACCAGGTCGTCAAGCATCTGGCCAAGATATTAGCACTGGAGTATGCGCTGGAAGACCATCGCCGTGTCGAGCAATCGCTATTGCTGAGCGTTTCGGCACTCGAGGGAATCGAAAACCTGATTAAAGTGCAAAATTATCTTGCATCCTTAAACGTTGTCGATAGTGTGCGTGTCGCAATGATAAACAAGGATGTTATTACCTATCGCCTGAAGCTGCGCAACAAGCCCGAGGATTTGCAGCGCCTGATCGATTTTGGTGAGGTGCTGGAACAGGAAGATTTCCCGCAAGTAAGCACCCGGGGTGAGGAACAGATTATCTTAAATTATAGTTACATCGACCGTGGAGTCGGCAATTAAACAGATCGCGTTACCGCTTGCGCTTGACCGCCAGTTCAGTTTCGATAATTATATTTCCGACCGGGCAGCTTTAATCCTGAACAGCCTGAAGGCGTTAGTTCTCGGCGATGGTGAAGTTCAGATTGGACTGTGGGGAGCGACTGCCAGCGGCAAGACGCATTTGCTAAATGCCAGCGCTGATCTGGCTAGAAGAAGTGGCGTGCTACTGCAAATCTACGATGCACTGCAGCTGCTCCAATGTGATGCAAGCGAATTCGAAGGATTCAGTCGTTGCGATGTGCTGGCCATCGACAATCTGGACGCAATTGCCGGAAACGCGGAATGGGAGGCCTGTTTTTACCAGGTAATCAATCGATGTCGCGATGGTGATTTCCGATTCGTGTTTGCAATGACTCATAAACCAGACGATCTGGTAACCAGCCTCGACGATTTCCGTTCCCGCTTGCAGTGGGGATTGATGTTGCAGCTACCGTCAAGCAGTGATGACGAGATTCGTGAAATACTGCGTAAACGCGCACTTTTGATTGGTATCGAATTATCCGATGACGTGATTTCCTATCTAATGACTCATCATGTCCGCAATCTTTCTATGCAAATGGACATTCTGCAGCACCTGGATGGGGCATCTTTGTCGCAGCAGCGCAAAGTGACGATACCTCTGGTCAAACAGGTTTTGCTAGAACGCGATAACTAGGGTCTTTTTTTTTGCTGCATTCCCAGGTAGCGGACATAGTAGATGCTGGACAGATATAGTAGCGTGCTGCAAATCGTGGTCCCGAAACCATAGACGCGTACTTGTGGATTCGAAACCAGCTCGCTGATACCAATGCAGAAATAGATAAGCGTCATAAAGCCAATCCACTTATAGGTATAACGTTGATCGTTCAGCAAGCCTTTGATTGGAAACAGCAAGGGAAGGGTTAACAGGATCACCCAGTAGTAGTCAACATTGAAACCTGGCCCCAAAAGCCCGATCTGGAACGCAATTAACCCGAACCAGGACATCAAGCTAATGACTTTAAGTGGGTGCATTCAGGCTCATTCGATTTAACCGAGTTTGCAGGCAAGATCTGCCACGCGTAAGCCTAGTGCCCTGCAGGCCGAGCGTTCATGTTCACTCAGCTCCTGGCCATGCTGGCCCGTAACATGACTGGCACCATATGGAGTTGCACCGGATTTGGTCTGGTTTAGAGCTGGCTCTGAATAGGGGATGCCGGTAACCAGCATGCCGTGATGCAGCAGGGGCAGCATCATACTGGTTAATACTGTTTCCTGTCCGCCGTGCATACTCGATGTTGCGGTGAACACACCGCCCGGTTTGCCGATCATCCCGCCTGCGAGCCACAGGGAGCTGGTTTGGTCGAAAAAATATTTTACCGCTGCGGCCATGTTGCCAAAATATCCGGGACTACCGACTACAAGCCCAGCACAGTTTTCCAGATCCGAAAGCTGCGCGTATGGCACACCCTGGGCGGGAATAGCCTCTTCGGTTTGTTCGATCGAGGTTGATACGGTTGGAAGACTGCGCAGTACCGCTTCACAGCCCTGGTTAGAATCGACTCCAAGACTGACTTGTTCGGCCATGCGCGCGACGCCGCCATGACGACTGAAATACACGATCAGGATTTTATGCAATGATTTCGAGAACCTTAATCGGTGGACGTCCAATTACTGCCTTGTTACCAGAAACCACAATTGGGCGTTGCAACAGCGCCGGGAACTTGCATATTTTTTCAATAATTTCGTCCTCGGTCAGCGAGTCGGCATCGAGTTGGGCATCCTGGTATATCGGCTCGGTAGTGCGTAGTAAATCACGCGCCGAAATGTTCAACATTCCGATTATTTTCTTTAATTCTTGCCGGGTGGGTGGTTCATCAAGATATTCGATGATATCGGGGCTCAAATTATTGTCCTCCAGTATTTGCAGTGTTTCGCGAGATTTGCTGCAGCTGGGATTATGATACATGATGAGCCTGGTTTTTTTCATTTCAGGGTCCCTGGCGACCGAAATTGTCGCTGTTTTACAATATCGATGCTTTATTAGCAATAGCGAAATTTAAGTGCTAAATGGAGGTCCCCCAGAAGAAAATTTGTCGCTCGGCTCAAAAGACTGAAATTTGGTCTATAATCTCCGCTAATTGAGTAATATTTACATTAAAAACTTGCTCTAAGGGCTTGATCGATGTAGTCTTCTGGGCAAAATGGGCTGTCAGTAATTACTCAAAACCTAATTCAATAAAGTTCTCGGAGAATAAATAGATGAAACCAACAGAACTCCTTAAAGTTGCTGCTATCGCACTGTTGACATCAGGCATTATGGTTGGCTGTCAGCAATCTTCTGATGAGATGACCGAAGTCGCCATGGAAGAGGAATGCCAGGGTGCGACTCCTGAAGTACGCAACGCAATTTACGCTGCCAAGCTGAAGAATGCGCGTGCCAGAAACCTCGGCGCCGAATGGGAAGAAAACGCGAAGATTATCGAGGAAGCGGAACAAGCTGCTGCAGATTGTGAAAATGTTCGCGCCAAGATCCTGGCTAACAAGGCTGAAGATTCAGCGGCAGCTGCAATCGCCGCAATGGCTAAAATGGAGCCAGTTGAGGAAGTCGTAATGACAGAAGAGTCACCGTACCTCGGTGGATACCTCGTAGTCAGTGGTGACAATCTGTGGGATATTGCCGGTCAGGACACCATTTATGGCAATCCTTTCATGTGGCCGCTGATTTACAAGACCAATTCGGCCCAGATTAAAGATGCAGATCTGATTTTTCCAGGTCAGTATTTCTATATTCCCAAAGCTAAAGGTCCTGAGCGTGCCGCGGCAATTGAGCATGCGAAGAGTAGAGGTGCCTGGACAATTGGCCAAACCGAGGCATCCGATCTGGATTACCTGGCTCAGTAGAACACACTAGTTCGAAAAAATGCCCGCACATATTGCGGGCATTTTTTTTGGTTTTTATTTGATTGCGCCCGTTTAAGCACTGGTATTAATAAACTGGGAATTTCTATTTTAATATGAATAAGCCCTGTTCCCGGGTGGACGTTTCGCTGGCGCTTCGGTTGCTGAAGCCAAATAAATGAACTAAACCCATAATTAATTCTCCTAGTCCTATGTTGGATGTGAATGGCTTTATTAAATTTAGGAAGCGAATTTTATTGGGTCTGTGTTTATCGATTGCCTTACCGATAACGGCAGTGGCAGTAGATATGCCACTGACCGATACCCAGGGAAATAAAGTAAACCTGAGCAGTTACCAGGGTCAGTGGGTTGTGGTTAACTACTGGGCTACCTGGTGCCCACCATGCATAGTTGAAATGCCTGAACTCCAGGCGTTTCATGATGAACATGCTGACAGGGATGCGATGGTTCTTGG
>CAXMNA010000050.1:0-38868 GCA_964194715.1 uncultured Gammaproteobacteria bacterium | reverse complement strand
CTTGCGCTACAAGCTTTATACCTGGGCGATGGCCGCGTTTTTCGTGGGCATGGCCGGTGGTGTATCGGCGTTTCAGTTGATCCATTTCGAGCCGCTGGAATCGGCCTACCAGACCATCAATCTCGGTATTTTTATGGTGGTATGTGTATTGCTCGGCGGAAAAGGCACCCTGTGGGGACCGGTCGTCGGTGCAATCTTGTTTCACTTGTTCAAGGAAGTTACGTGGAATTACCTGCTCGGTTGGCAATGGGTTGCGCTCGGCGCGCTGATCGTCGTCACCGTGGTTTATTTCCAGGACGGCGTGATGGGCTGGTTAATGCATAAGCGCCCTGAATGGTTTGGTATCCGGATTGAGGAAAAAATTGCGGAGGAAACCAAATGACCGCAATTATAAATGTTCGCAGAGTGTCGAAATCCTTTGGTGGCGTAGTCGCGAATCAGGATGTTTCGCTCGCGGTCAAATCCGGCACAATTACCGGGTTGATCGGACCTAATGGATCTGGCAAAACCACGCTGTTTAATTCCATCGTTGGCTTTCACCCGATTGATGAGGGTTCGATCCAGTTCGAAGGCGAGGAAATATCGAAATTACCGGTGCAACAGATCGCGCGGCGTGGATTGCTGCGTACGTTCCAGCAGACCCGAATCTACGGTGCGATGAACGGTGTCGAAAATATGCTGATCTCGCTGCCGCATCGCAAGATGAAAATCTGGGATGCACTCAAAACCTTCACCCGGGAAGATTACGAGCGTGCCGACCATTTGCTTGAATTTGTCGGGCTCTACGAAAAACGGTTGCTGAAAAGCGGCGACCTGTCTTTCGGGCAGCAGAAGCTGCTCGAGTTCGCGATGGCGCTGATGAACGAGCCGACCTGTTTACTGCTCGACGAACCCACCGCCGGCATCAATCCTACTTTGATCAACGGCTTGATCGACAGGCTCAAGCGGGCCAATACCGAGTTTGGTATCACCCTGTTCGTTATCGAGCACAACATGCGCGTAATCATGAATATGGCCGAGACGATTTACTGTCTTGCGCACGGCGAAATGCTCGCGCAAGGTAGCCCGGATGAAATTCAAAATGACCAGCGTGTAATCGACGCGTATTTAGGGGCCCATTAGATGAGTGACCAGGACAAAACTCGCGGCTATCATGGTGGCGGTGTCGATTCGGTCATATCGGTTGAGGAAGTTACCCGCCAGGCCGCCGCTATCGCTGAAGATATCAGCCTGGAACAACTCGATGAGCTCGCCGGTAACAAGCCGCATGTCTCGATTAAAAACCTGGTCGCGGGTTACGGGCAGATGGAAATCCTGCATAACCTCGACCTGCGCGTCGGCAAGGCACAGTCGTTGTGCCTGATTGGACCGAACGGGGCCGGCAAGTCCACGATACTGCATGCCATTTTTGGCTTTAACCGAATTTTCTCCGGCTCTATCGAGATTGGCTCGGGTAATGAGATCATGGATGTCACCCGCATGACCCCGAATCAAAAACTCGCCAAGGCCGGCATCGCATATATTCTGCAGGATAAATCGATTTTTCCGGGTATGACAGTGGAAGAAAACCTGTGGATGGGAGGCTTCCTCAAGGACAAGCCGCAGGAAGCCAAGCAGGCTGCGGAAATGGTCTTCGACAAGTATTCCCGGCTGGCTGCGCGACGCAAACATAAGGCCGGGGTGTTATCCGGCGGCGAGCGTCGCCTGCTGGAAATTTCCCGCGCACTGGTCATGAATCCCGAGATACTGCTGGTAGACGAGCCCTCGATCGGTCTCGAACCGCGTTTTATCGACATGGTGTTTGAAATCCTCGACGACCTGCAAAATCATGAGGGCAAAACCATTATCATGGTCGAGCAAAATGCCAAGAAGGGGCTCGAGTTTGCCGATATCGGCTATGTGCTGGTATCGGGGCAGCTGGCGATTGCGGGCAAGGGCGATGACTTGCTAAAAAATCCTAAAGTCGGCGAATTGTTCCTCGGTGGCTGAGCGTGTCGAATAATTACCGGATTGCATCTATCCCGGGTGACGGGATTGGCAGGGAAGTCGTACCTGAGGGTATCAAGGTTCTCGAAACAATCGCTCCGCGCTATGATATTTCGCTGGAATTCGAACACTTCGACTGGAGTTGCGAGCGCTATCTCGAATCCGGCGCGATGATGCCGGACGACGGCATTGCCCAGTTATCCAAATTCGATGCGGTATTTCTCGGCGCGGTGGGATTCCCCACGGTGCTTGATCACGTGTCTTTGTGGGGATTGTTGATCCCGATTCGACGTGAATTCCAGCAATACATCAACCTGCGACCGGTGCGTTTGTTTGAGGGTATGCAATGTCCGTTGGTAGGCAAGCAGCCGGGCGATATCGATTTTTACGTGGTGCGTGAAAACTGCGAGGGCGAATACTCGAACATCGGCGGACGCCTGTACGTCGGAACTGAAGATGAAATGGCGATGCAGCAATCCATATTTACGCGCAAAGGGACTGACCGGGTTCTCAAGTATGCGTTTGAGCTTGCCATGTCACGAGACGCGAAACGTTTGACCTCGGCTACCAAGTCGAATGGCATTATCCATACCATGCCCTATTGGGACGAGCGAGTTACCGCGATGGCCGAGGGCTACCCGGAGATTGATCTCGACAAGTATCATATCGATATCCTGGTGTCGCATTTCGTCAACAAGCCGGAAATTTTCGATGTCGTGGTTGGGTCCAACCTGTTCGGCGATATCTTGTCTGATCTGGGACCGGGGGTGACCGGTACCATCGGTATTGCCCCGTCCGCCAACATCAATCCGGAACGCGACTTCCCGTCGATGTTCGAACCGGTGCATGGTTCGGCTCCGGACATTGCCGGGCAGGGCATCGCTAATCCGATCGGGCAAATCTGGTCCGCGGCAATGATGCTTCAGCATCTCGGGCATGAAGACGCGCATAACGCGATCGTCACTGCGATCGAGGATGTTATTCGCGAACGCGACAGCCTGACGCCAGACATGGGCGGCAACGCCAGCTGTATGGATTGCGGTATGGCGATTGCTAAGCGGCTAGCAGGATAAGGACGATTGACGCGGTAATCAGGCCGATGCCAGCGATTTCCATGGTTGAGACTTTTTCGCGAAATACCAGCAATGTCGCGGCAAAGGTGAAGATCAGCTCGATCTGCCCCAATGCACGAACATAGGTCGCGTTTTGCAGCGTAAAGGCACTGAACCATCCGATCGAAGCCAGGCCACCGCTAACACCAACCAGCATCGCCGGACGCCAGTAGATCATGACTTTGGATAACTGGGCAGGTTCGCGAATGCCGATTAGCACGGTCATGATCACAATTTGCATGATCAGCACAATTAACAGAGTAAATGCCGCTGCCACCGTGAAACTATCGAGATTTAGCGATAGTGAAGCGGCCCGAAACAGGACGACACTCATGCCAAGCCAGGCCGCGCAGGCCAGTCCGATTAATGTCGGTAAGCGCCACAGTCCGTTGATCAAATTGCTGATGTTGAGCCGTGCCTGACCGGCGCTTAATACCACCAGGCCCACCGTGCTCACTGCGATCGCGATGATGATTGGCGGGGTTAATTTATCACCGAGTAGCAATAGCCCGAAAATGGCGACCATGACGGTTTCGAGTTTGGAAAACGTGGTGCCGACTGCGAAGTTGTGAAACGAAAACAACCATAGCAGGAAGATCGTGAACATGATCTGGCAGATGCCCCCGAACAGCGCGTATAGCAAAAAGCTGGAATTGAATCCCGGTAGCGGTTGACCTTCGATAACAATAACGGCAAACAGATAAATCAGTGCAATCGGCCAGGCATAGACAAAACGAACATAGCTGGCCCCCAGCGTCGAGAGCTTACCCTTCAGATGCTTTTGCATGGCCGAGCGGATGTTTTGAAAAAACGCCGCGGCAATCGTTAACGGAATCCACAGTTCCATGTTTATTATTGTCATCCCGGGCTTGACCCGGGATCTATTCTAAACGAAGCTCGGCTATTAAACACTCATACCAAAAAATGGATTGCGTGGTCCGACGTATCGGCTCGGGGGGTCGCAATGACTGCAAATGATCTTCACACCTAACCTTGTTGTTGCGCTGATCGCGACCGTCATTTCGTTCAGCACACTGTACATCCCGCAACCGATGCTGCCGTTGCTGGCGGAAAATTTCGGGGTCTCCGCAGGTGAGGCGGGACTGCTGATGACCGTAGCCATGCTACCGCTGGCGATTGCACCGTCGCTTTACGGATACTTCCTGCAGGCCATCCCCGCCAAACTGATGTTAACAGTCGCTCTCGCTCTGCTTGCGCTCGACCAGGTATGTTTCTACTTTGCCGATGAATTCTGGCACCTGATCGTGTTGCGACTGCTGCAGGGCTTGCTGTTGCCGGCGATTTTCACCGCCTTGATGACTTACTGCGCGAGCATGGTTCCCCCGAACATGGTGCGTCGCGCGATGGGATTTTATATTGGCGCGACCATCCTCGGAGGTTTCACCGGTCGATTAGCCGGTGGTGTATTCGCCAGTTCATTCGACTGGCGCAGTGCCTTTGTCGTAATGGGCTTGATGCAGTTGATACCATTGCTGTTGCTGACCCGGGTAGAATCCGATGCCGATATCAATTTTGCCCGGCTCGACCCAAAAAGTATTTCGCGGGTATTACTGAACCGAAACTTTCGTTTCATGTTTCTGACCCTGGCCTCGGTCTTCTTTGTGTTTTCGGGGATATTGAATATTGTTCCTTTTCATTTGCAGAATATCGAGTCTGCCGCCACCCCCTTCATAATTTCGTTGCTTTACCTGGGATATCTGGTGGGAGCACCGGTATCGTTTTTCAGTGAATCGATCAGCAAACTGTTGAGTGATGAACGTAAAGGATTGTTGTTGGGACTGGTAATTCATGTCTTTGGCCTGGTTATGTTGTTGTTCGTGGCTTTTGAGGGACTGGTCGTGACGATGTTCTTTTTGGCGGCGGGCTTCTTCCTGATACATGCGTTGTTGTCGGGACTGGCGAATCATCTGGCGCAGGAACACAAGGGTGTTGTCAACGGGCTCTACGTATCGATTTATTATTTCAGTGGCGCCCTGGGTTCATGGCTGCCCGGCTACTTGTTCGAAGGGGTGGGGTGGCACGGCATGATTATCGTGTTTATGCTGATACTCGGGGTCAGCGCCTGGAGTATTGGCCGGTTGAGATTACCATCGAGCTAGATATACAAATGAAAAAAAACGTGATCTGCGCCGGGGCAGGGCTTAATATATCTGGTCAATCAAAAATTTGTTAGGCATGCCGCATATCGTACTTGAGTACTCTGACAACCTGCCCGAACTGCCGGATTTTCGTGCCCTGTTCGATGAAATACATCAGGCGATCGGGCGTGAATGCCTGCAACTGGTCAAGCGGTATTACCACCTGCACTTATCTGATGCGTTACAAATCACGGTTAAAATAGACGATATTGCACTCGATTTTTACTTCAAGGATCCCGCGGGAACGCTTAATTACCAATGAAAAAAAGTAGCACGACGCCGTTCATGGCGGCACCCGATTACGGTCAGTCTTTATCTGGCTTTACCATCAATGTCCTGACCGCCAATCTTCCGCGGGCACTGATTTTTCAACGTGACGTTTTGCAGGCCGAAATTCTGCACCAGGACGAGGATTTACTGATCCTGCGTGGCTACGGTAGCAACTGGATGGTGCATGCCGATCATACCTACGATAAACACCCCCTGTTGGCCGATACTCAAAATGAAACCCGGCGTGGCGCCGGCGTAGAATTACGACTCCACGACTGCGATCCCGATGCGGCAGCAGCGCGCGCACTGGAGTATGGATTCAGGCTACTCGATGGACCGCGTGATCAATCCGATCATGGGTTGCGCGAGGTACATATCATCGATGATGACGGCTACATCTGGGTACCGGACGTGCCCGTTTCGAATTAGTGCGAGAACAGAAAGATAATCGAATTTTTTTCGCGCTGTGGCCGGACGATGCATTGCGCGAACGCTTGCATCGAGCCAGTAATACAATACCTGTCGAGCGCCCGGCACGACGTGTATCCCACTTTAATTTACACCTGACGCTGCACTTCATCGGTAACGTATATCTGGATCAAGTGACCTGCCTGCAGCAGCAGGCGCGGCAGGTCGACGGCGATGCCTTCGATTTCAACATCGATTGCCAGGGATATTTCAGCAAACCCAGGGTTGCCTGGCTGGGTTGTAGTGAAACGCCCGCTGCCTTGAGTGAACTGCATCAGCGACTGGGGCAGCGGCTGCAACTGTGTGACTACCAGCCCGAGACACGGCGTTACAACCCGCATGTTACGGTGGCCCGTAAGATAAACCGTATTCCTGAACTCGAAAGCTTCGAGCCGATACCCTGGAAGGTCGAACAATTTGCGCTGGTTGAAGTCCACCAGATCGACAATGGCGTACAATACCGTGTTATCGAGACTTACCCACTGACATGACTAACGAAGAAGCCTTTAAACTTCAGCCCGAGGTCCTGCAGCATTTAAAGCAGCGGTCTGATTTCAGGGGGCTGTTGCAATTGGGAGCACATCTGGCGATGCTGGTTTTGGCCGGGATCGGGCTGCATTTAACTCACGATAGTATCTGGCTGATCGTCACACTGCCTCTGTATGCTGCGCTGCTGATCTTTCTGTTTGCACCCCTGCACGAAACCGTTCATTTCACCGTATTTAAAACCCGCTGGCTCAACAACCTGGTCGCCGCGCCTATCGGATTCCTGTTGTTGATTCCATTCCAGAATTTTCGTGTGTTCCACTATGCCCATCATCGCTATACGCAAAATTCTGAACATGATCCAGAACTGATCGATATGAAGCCGCTGGTCCGTAATCACTATTGGCTCTATCTCACCGGGTTACCAACCTGGTGGCAAGGCCTGAGCTCAATCTGGCGGCATGCGTTCGGTTCAGTTGACGAGAGTTATATCGAGCAGCGCCATCACAAAACGATTATTAATGAGGCGCGCATACACCTGGCCGGCTATGCGCTGTTACTAGTGCTCAGTATGCTTTTTTCGAGCGACGCGCTATGGTGGTTCTGGATTTTGCCGGCTCTCCTGGGCCAGCCAATGTTACGCCTGTTCTTGTTAGCGGAGCACAGCGGCTGCGATTTCAGCGACAACATGCTCGAAAACTCGCGCACTACCTATACGACGCCGTGGCTCAATTTTCTCGCCTGGAACATGCCCTATCACGCCGAACATCATTACCTTGCATCGGTGCCGTTTCACGCCTTACCGGCGCTGCATGCCTATACCGGGCAGCAGGTCAAGTACAAGGGCGATGGTTACTACCGCGTCAATCGTGATATCGCGGCTCAGCAGTGAGCCTTGATAAACCCGGCAACTTCACTGATTGACCGTTCGGCTTCGGGGATTGGATAAAACTCGAACACGTGCCACATGCCTTCCATAACCCGTAGGTCGCACTCGATTCCGGCGACGCGCAGTTTCGTCGCCAGGCGCAGACATTGACTGAGTAACAGATCGCAGCTTCCAGTCGTGATGATGCACGGAGGCATTCCGGTCATATCACCGTAGAGCGGTGAGATGCCGGGATAATCGAGTGCCTGGCCATTGGCATGCAAGTCAGCGGCGATATCGACCCATGAATTGCTCAATGTGGGATCCCGGCCGTCGTTAAAGAAATGGCTATCTCCCTGGTTGCTGAGGTCGCACCACGGCGAAAACAAGGCCGCGCAACGCGGCATACCAAGGCCGGAATCACGAATATGCTGGAGCAAAGCTATTGCCTGGTTGCCGCCGGCCGACTCACCGCTTATGACAAGCCTTGCTGCGCCGTATTGTTCAAGCAGGGTCGGGTAAACCTGTCGCATGTCCTGTTGTGGCTCCGGGTACGGATGTTCCGGTGACAGTCGATAATCGACCATGACTACTCGGGCATCGCAGCGCTGTGCGAGCGGAACGGTGATAACCAGGTCCTCGTAAGTGCTGCCACAAACATAACCTCCGCCGTAGGCATACTGGATACAAAGACCCGTGTCGGTTGACCAGTTGGCAGGGGTTAACTGCTTGCAGTTGACCCCGGCAATCTCGATATCTTCGATTGCGCCACTAAACGCTGCCTGTGCTTTGCGCACATAAGCTTCGAAACCTGCACGAACGTCTTTGCGATACTGTTCCAGCTTGTCAAGGTCTGGAATCTTCAATCCGGCGCCGCGCATTTCGGCGACCAGGGTAGCAGCCTCGGGGCTCATATCAGCTCTACGTTTAGTCATTCAAGGACCATCTCGAGATCCCTGATCAAATCCGCCACATCTTCGAGCCCAACGGAAAGACGGAAAATTCCTTCACCCGCCGCTGCTTGATACTTGTCGAGTTCTTCGCCTTCGAGTCGATACGATGAACCGACCAGGTCTGCAGTTTGCATCAGATAAACCAGGCTGCGATGGTGTCCCAGCGATACGGCGTAATGGATGACTTCAAGCTTTTGCATCATTCGTTCTGCTACCCCTTTTGCGTTTGCGGTGCGAAAACTGATCATGCCGGAGAAATTATCCATTTGTGATTTAGCGAGATCGTGCTGGGGGTGCGACTCGAGGCCTGGATATAGAACCTTCTCGACCTTGTCATGCACTTCAAGAAAGCTCGCCACTGCCAGCGCGTTATCTTCATGGCAACGCATGCGCAGCGGTAAGGTCGCCATGCCGCGCATGATCAACCAGGCATTGAACGGACTGATGACTCCGCCGTAATGAACCAGTGCCTCGCCACGCAACGGGCCGATCAGCGCCTGGTTGCCGCAAGCTGAACCGCCCATCGCATCGCCATGCCCACCGATATACTTGGTCAACGAATGGATGACCAGATCAGCACCGAGTGTCAGTGGACGTGTTGCGATCGGTGACGCAAAAGTGGAGTCGACGACCAGTAGCGAGTTATGCGCATGTGCGATGCTCGCTGCGCCCTTGATATCAGTTATACGTAACAATGGATTGGATGGCGACTCGATCCAGACCATGCGTGTATTGTCGCGCATGGCGGCACTGATGTTGGCGAGGTCGGAGGTGTCAACCGGGGTGACCTCGATGCCGAGACGCGTCAGCGTGTCGCGTGCAAACTCAGCGGTACCCGGGTAGTTGGTATTGCTGATGACGAGGTGATCGCCCTGGCTTAAGTGTGCGAGCATAACCGCAGCGCTGGCGGCCATGCCGGACGCGAATGCGAGGCAAGCCTCGGCCTGCTCCAACACGGCGATTTTTTGCTCGAGTTGTTGTGAGGTTGGATTGTCCCAACGCGTGTATACAAACGGGGTTTCGGTGGTCAGGTTGTTGGCTGAAAAACTGATTTCCTCGTCGACCACGAAGGTACTCGACATCACCAGGCTCGGCGCTGAAGCACCAGTGGCAGGATCGGGTTTTTCGCCTGCGTGAATCGAAAGCGTCTGGACCCCCTTGTCTTTAATAGATTTTAATGTCATGGGATTGCTTTAATTCAAAAACGACATTAGTACGGACGAATCAAGGTGATGTCAATCTCGCAACCTGGATAGCAGGCCGCAAGATTCCCATTAATTTGCTGCGATCACTTAATTAAGCTCAAGAACGCGAGCGTGTCGGCCGAAGATGTAGTTATGCAGGCGCCGCTCAAAGATCTCGAGCAGCGCTGGGGCGGCGGCATATTCAGCGCCGACAAGAGGATCGGGGTTGTTTATCCGGCGGTATTCTGAGCAGGATCAGCCAGAAACTGCTCTAGCATACGTTCGGGATCAAACAAATCGACCGCTGCGGGCTCGAACTGTTTGTGGCGGTAACCATTTGAACCCATCGGCTCATATAACGACAGGATTTCGTCGCGCCGCTTAGCCAGATCTCGCACCGCAACGAGCAACGCTTCGAGATCGGCGCGCGTGGTATAAAGTCCCAGGCTCGCACGGGCCATGCCGCGTTTGCGTTCGACGTCGGCTTCGGCATTCGGCGCATCGGGATCGATGTCCATGTCCCACATTTCCTTTTTCAACAATTCACGCACGTAAGGGTGCGCACAGAAACAACCGTTACGAACCTGGATGTTGTGATAATCGTTGAGCGCCGCCGCGGTCAGACCATGATCGAATCCTTTGATGTTAAACGCGATAGTGCCGGTCCTCGGGACATCCTCCGGATTCGGCCCATAAACTGAAACGCTGTCAATTTCCTTCAATCCGTCCCAGACAAAATCGATCAAATCAATTTCTTTTTCCCGAACTTTGTCCATACCGACTTTGGTCAGCAGGTCGAGCACCGCGCCGAGGGTAATTGCACCAACGATATTCGGTGTACCCGCTTCTTCTCGATCAGGCAGGGTTTCGGTCGGCATGTACTCTGCGATATAAACGTCGTCGACCATGCCACCGCCAAGCTCGGCAGGTTTGATCGCATTGAGCACGCTTTTCTTGGCGATAACCGCTCCGGGAGATCCGGGGGCGTAAATCTTGTGCCCGGAAAAAACCAGTACATCGATATCGGCGTCGTCCATGCTGACCGGTGCATGCGCAATCATTTGCGATGCATCGACGATCAGGTTTGCGCCAACCGCATGTACAATCTTTGCGACCTCGGCAAGCGGGGTGATGGCGCCGGTGACATTGCTGGCGCCAGTGATCGCGATGTAATTGATTCTGTCGCCGTACTCGGCGACGATTTCGCGCAAGCGATCCATATCCAGCCCGCCGTAACGCTCGAACTCACCCAGGCACGGAACATGAACCACCTTTGTCGTGTGGTAGCGATGGGGCAAGTCGTTGGAATGGTGCTCCATCTCCGATACCAGCACTACATCGCGTTCGGGGCGCGCTCGCGAAAGACTGGCTGCCATCCGATTGAAGCCCGCGGTGGCGCCGCTGCCGGCAAAAAAAGTGCAGTATTGATCATGACTGGCGCCGACAAAATCGAGCACCCGTTCATGCGCCCATTCGAAGGCATGCGAGGCGCCACGCGCCGCGTAATGCAGGTCGGAGTGAGTGCTGGCATAGTGCACCAGGAATTCATGGCCGATGTCGTAGGCAGGTGACATCATCAACGTCGAGGCGGCCGAATCCAGATAGATGCGTGGGCCGCGCTTTCCATCAACAGTCGGATACTCGGTGTCACGGCCGATGAAACTGGCCTGCAAACTGGCCAACAGATTTGAATTGCTCATGGGTATAATTTGTCAGACCAAAGAGATATTGTCGCACAAACCTGTTGCTTGGCAACACCCCGATGATGCCTGAATCGGGCGGTATCCAGTAATTCGATCGATGGTGGTAAGATCTCTCCTGGGTAGATTTTGACTGAAAGCGGGGAAACCGTGCTGATCGTATTTTCAATAATTTGTATCGTGGTCGCGCTGTGCGTGATGATTCACTATGAATTTTTATATCAAATGACCCGGATGATGCCGAGAATCAATATCAGGCACCGTCTGCGCATCGTACTTGGCGTCATTGGCGCCCTGATCGCGCATTCGATCGAAATCTGGATATTCGCAGTCGCCTACTACTGGCTGCACCACGCCGACGACTGGGGAAGACTGATGGGTAATTTCGACGGTAGTTTGATGGCTAGTGGATATTACTCGTTTACAACTTTTACCACGCTAGGCTTTGGAGATATCGAACCAATCGGCGCCCTACGCTACCTGACCGGTGTTGAATCGTTGGCTGGATTGCTACTGATTACCTGGTCGGCATCGTTTCTGTACATCGAGATGGTGCGTTACTGGGATATCGAGTAAGGTCCGGTGCTGTTGCGAATATACTCGCGTCCCTCAAATTTTTCGACATCACTAAAATTTGCGATACACTAACGAGATCCGTCAATTCCAGGGGTAGTGAAATGAATGATCCGGTCAATCGGAGGCGCCGTGAGCTGTTTTTTGGCATGCTTGCGCTGCCGGTTTCTGGATGGGCTGCTGCCGCGATACCTACCCCATCTGGAAGTGAAGGACCGTTTTATCCAACCACTGGAATGCGCTTCGCTGATGTGGATAACGATCTCGTTAAGATTGAAGGTGAAGTCGAGCAGGCTGGGGGAGAAATCGTTGAACTCGTCGGGCGGGTAATGGATCGTTCTGGTAATCCCATCAAGGGAGCGCGCGTTGAAATCTGGCAATGCGATGTTAAAGGGCGTTACCTGCATCGCGGCGATTCTGTTGGGAATTCACGTGACAAAGCGTTCCAGGGTTTTGGTCATGACCTGACCGGCGCCGATGGTAGCTACTCGTTTCGCACCATAAAGCCCGTTCCCTATTCAGGACGTACCCCGCATATTCACGTCAAGGTACTGCTAAATAACCAGGAGCGCCTGACCACGCAATTTTATCTACCCGATCATCCTGACAATGAAAATGACTGGCTCTACCAGCGTGTTCCGGAAGATAAACGCGAACTGGTGACCATGAATTTCAACGCCATGGGGCAGCTGCCGCAGGCAAATCTGGATATCGTAATATAATTTCCCGGAGTGACATCAGGGCCAGAATAAATAGTTCTCAGGATCACCGGGATCGCTCGATAACACCACCAACATCGCGAGTACTATGGTCAGTGCCGCAATCAAAGCAACTAATACTTGATGCAGTTTGTACAGTGGATGCGCTGCCAGATTCAGTGGGTCGAGTTGCCGATAAACCAGCACCCAGCAAACCGCGCTAATCACTAGCAGCACGAACAGTCCAATAATTACGAAATGCAGCATGTCGATTAGCTCGAGCTGGATATTTTGTCGTACCTGGTACCAAGAATCTCAAGATCCATAACGCCCCGCTAACAATCGTTGTCTTGCTGGAAACCTGGAGATTAACCAAAAAATGAATATCTCGCATGTCTTTCGGAGTTAAATAAATGGCATAATCGGAGGCTGTTGCCGGCCTGGCCGTGCATACCTTCGTGAACTAGCATCGAGAGAATCATGGCACTGTTGATCGACGTCAAGCACCCGGACTGGATGAAAGATGACGAACTGCGCACAGAACTGTTGCGTTATTACCCGGAAGCGGATATTCGAACCGGCGACAACCCGGGTAACCTCGATGAAATCGAGATGCTTACAGTGAGTTCCTATTTTCCGCGCGAAGCCTTGCAATACCCAAAATTGAAAGTAATTCAAAAAACCGGTGCCGGGGTAAATAATATTTTGGCTGATCCGGAGCTACCTGAATCGATCCAGGTGGCGCGCCTGACAACCGATACTTCTGGTGCCGAGATGGCCGAGTATGCACTTGCCTACGTGTTACAAGAGCAGCGTCATATGCGTGATTACCACCAGCAGCAGGCACGATCCGAGTGGAAGTTCTATCCGCCGCGACGGGCTGACGAGACGACGGTGGCAGTTCTTGGCCTGGGCCGTATTGGGTTACTGGTTGCGCAGCGCTTTGTCGGTAACGATTTCAAAGTGGTCGGCTGGAGTCGCAGTCTCAAAGATATTCCCGATGTCCGCTGCTATGCCGGCACTGACGGTTTGCACCAGACGCTGGAATTTGCCGACTACGTGGTTTCGGTACTACCATCGACAGCACAAACGCTCGGTATGTTTAACAGTTGTCTTTTTGAGCGCTTCAATCCGCAGTCGTATTTTATCAATGTCGGGCGCGGTGATCAGGTCAACGAAACCGATCTAATCGAGGCCCTCGACAAGGGCTTACTCGCCGGCGCGGTACTGGATGTCATGTCGGTTGAACCTTTACCTGCCGATAGTCCGCTGTGGTTGCATCCAAAAGTACAGCTCACCCCGCATATTTCAGGCTACCATCTGGGTGATGCAATTATTGACATCGCCGAAAATTATCGACGCCTGCAAAATGGTGAAGCGCTGTTAAACCTGGTTGATCGCGGGCAAGGTTATTAATGTGAGTGTGGCAGAAACTTTAGAACATAGGATACGCGGTGCTATCCCGTTATCCGCCGCGATGGAATTTTCCATCAAGACCCTGAGCCTGGACGAAATTCAGGTCAGTGCGCCGCTCGAACCCAACATCAACATCCATGGCACCGGCTTTGCTGGCAGTATTTATTCCGTTGCCGTCCTGACTGGTTGGGCCTTGTGCGCGCATGTTATGGACGAACTTGAGATGGATGGTGATCTGGTAGTCGCCAGGGCCGAGATTTCCTATCGCGCGCCGATCACTTCAGCTCTGGAATGCAGGTGCTACGTCAGTGCTGTACAACGCGAATCTTTTGCCCGGGGCTTGCGCGATCTTGGCAAGGGGAAGCTTTTATTGGAAGTTGAGGTCGGAGATCGTCCGCATGCGGTTTTACAGGCGGTCTATTTTGCGGTTGCGCATTAAATCCAGCGCCTGACCCTTTTTTTGTAATCAAGATATGTTTTCCCGAACTTGCTTTCGAGGTAAGTCTCTTCGCGTTTGATCACTAATTGCTGCAACAGGTATACCAATGGTAAAACGGACATAACCCCCCACCAGCTGTTCAACGCCAGACCACAGCCGACCGTGGCGATACAAAACGCAAGATAGATAGGGTTGCGGCTATAACGGAAAACACCTTTTTCAATAATCGTCGTGGTGGGATGCCAGGGTTCGACGTGAGTCTTCGCTTCGAGAAAGTGGAATAATGCAATAAGAGCGAGCGCCACCGATATCACGATCAGTGCAAAGCCAGTCAACCACAGGTAGTCACCGGTTGTTATCGGCAGCGGAATTATTCGGTCGGCACCATAGCCAAAACCAATGACAGCGAGCACCAATAGTGGAGGTGGAAACTTTAAGCCGGGCCCGTGCCTGTCCTCATCACCATTCACCAGGGTACACCTGATTAGCTGGCTCGGGGGCGACCCTTAGGTAACTGGAATGCACGTCGGCCACTAATCTTTTCGATTTTACGCGCAAATTTAGCGTCGCCAAGGACCCAACCTTTAAGTGCAGTTTCGGTGATTAGCTGCACAGTTTGATTGCTGAGTTTTTGTTTGAACATGGCGAGATAGGTTTTAGCGCGTTGCTTGTCATTGTTACCGAGTTTCAGGTATTCCTGTTGCGCGCTGATAATTTCGTCGTCCTTCCCGAGCGCGTTATGCCCATAGCTACTCCATCGATAATTTCTGGGATTTTTGACCAACCCATTTCGGACCGGATTTAACTCGATGTAGCGACTGCAGGTTAGCAAGTAGCTCTTGCTATCAACTACGGTTGCCCGATAACGCCCTTCCCAGAGGGTGCCACTGCCGTTGTAACATTCGTTGAAGTATTGCACGTAGTTTCGACCAACGGATTGCGTGGTTCTTGAGATACTGTCGGTGTTACCCGGGGTTGCCAGAATATGCACGTGATTCGGCATTAAAACATAGGCATGTACTTTGAGGTTATAATTGTAGGCTGCCGCGTCAAGGCAATCGTAGAAATATTGGTAATCCTGTTCTGCAAAGAAGATTTGCTGCCCGTCTCGCCCCTGCTGGATAATATGTTGCGGCTGATTCTTTACCGCATACCGTGGTAATCTGGCCATGAAAAATGCTCGTTAACTGCCCAAAAGTCTCATTTTAACACTAACTTACAAAAACCCCCCAATTGTTTAAACAAATGACAAATTTTTGACGGTTTGCCTAAATGTGGTCGCGCGGAATGGTAATTTCATCCCAATCGCGCTGATTTACCAGTTCATCGCCTTCATAGGCACGTACCGTCGCCTTGATATAAAAGTTATCTGCGTCACAGCGAAACTCACTTTCGGACTCGGTTCTGATTGACCAGTCAGCGCGATGCATCCAGCAGATATAGCGACTTAACGCGCGAAAGCTGAGTGGGTCGTCGGCAGCTATAGTCCAACGTTCATCATGACTATGGCGAGTGCACATACCATTGCCCGGTACTTCTATTTCACCGGTGTTTTCGATGACCCGGTAATGGGATTGTCCGGTTTGGAAATTACGCTCGATCCAGCGCCGGCTTAGCCCAGGCGCTTTAATTTTGTACTCTGGCAGCGGGTTTTCAACCTCGGGCTCCGGCTCTTCATAGACATCTACGCCGGCCCGGACCGGTAGCGTGATCACGGAATCGGGACCGAGTTTGATGGTCGCAGTAACCACTTCAGGTGGCGGCATGACCATGGGCCAGTAGCTGGTGGAGATCGCAACGCGCATCTTGTGACCACGCATGAAACGATAGCCGCATTCATTCAGCTCTATTTCAACCGACTCCTGGTGACCCGGGATCATCGGTTCGGGATTTTCGTTGCCGTTACGATGTGCAAGATTCAGCACGCCCCAGCTAACCCTCGAAACTTCGCCATTGGGATGTATATCATTCAGGCGTATCGCTATATTTCCGAGTGGTTTATCGATAGCTAATTTCAATCGGATTCTGGGTCGACCGAGGATTTCGATGGGCTGGTGTAGCTTGCCGCTATCGAATACCAGCGATCCGGAATCATCCCGGCGTTGATCTGTCGGCATTTCTCCATCGGGTTTTTGGGTAAAAAACTCGCCGCAGCTGGTGCCACAATCCTGCGGTGAGACCAGCTTCTTTTCCTTGGTTCTGCCGGGAATATCGAGTAGCTGTCGATTTGGGGCCAGATAATAATTGCGATCCCGGTTGTCGCGCGATGGTAGTTCCGCTTCCGCTACCCAGCGCCCGGGTTCCACTTCATGACGCAGCACCGGCCTGGCATCTTCGAGAATATAGGCACGGTAGGCGGGTAGATTATCGACGCCGTTATCAGCACCCTTGAGCCATTTGTCCCACCAGTTGATTGCCTCCTTCAGAAAATCCAGGCGCGGTTTTGGTAGTGCAAAATGCGGATACATGTGTATCCAGGGGCCATTGATTGCCTTGGCGTTTTTCAGATTAGCTGCTGCTGCAGGGGGAGCATTGATGTAACCATCGGCCCAACCCGAGATAACCAGCGCGGGTATTTCGATATCGTCATAATTTTCACCGATCGAACCATGCTTCCAATAATCGTCTTTGCGTTGATGCTCAAGCCAGATAGCCAGTGGAAAGGGTTGGGTGTTCAAGCGCTGTAACCAGGTTTCGCGCCAGCTATCACCGACAAGATCCGGATCGGGTGGCCGAGATGCGTAGCAGAGCATTGTGCTCGACCAGAAAAAATTCGAGTAGAGCAAGCATCCATTCTTGTAATGGATGTCGTCGTTGTAGCGGTCAACCGTGGTGCCTATCGAGATCACGGCCTTGAGCGCAGAAGGTTTCAGCGCTGCGATCTGCAAGCTGTTGAAACCACCCCAGGAGATGCCCATCATTCCGAGATTACCATCGCACCAGCCCTGGTTTGCGATCCACTCGATTACCTCACAGCCATCGGCCAGTTCGCGCGGCGAGTATTCATCGTCCCAATCACCGTCAGATTCACCCGTACCTGAAATATCGACTCGCACCCCGATATAACCCGCCCCGGCAAATGCTGGATAAGTGCTTTCATCGCGCTGAGCGGTGCCGTCGCGTTTGCGGTAGGGAATATATTCCAGGATTGCGGGTAGCGGTGTTTTCGCAGCGTTGTCGGGCATCCAGATCCGTGCCGATAATTTACGTCCGTCGGCTAACGGGATCCACTCGTTTTCCAGAACCTTGAAACCAGTTTCTTTCATTTATTTTTACTCACCGCATTGGAGAACGACATTCTGCCTGCCCAAGCGATGCTCAGGCAAGCGCTGCAGTGGTGAAGTGTAGCAGGGGTTGTATTAACCCCGCGACAATATATATCGCCGGGTTAATAGAGTAATGGGCCTGCGGATACCAGCTTCATACCACCATCGGTGTCGGTGTATTGCTCGAAATTATCGATAAACAGCGAAGCCAGCCTGGCTGCTCTCGCTTCCCACTCGGAACTATCGTCATAGCTGTTACGCGGATCCAGAATCTTTGCGTTTACTGCGGGCAGGCTTGTCGGCACGCTCAGTTTGAAAATTGGCAACGCTTCGGTCTCCATGATATCGATGGATCCGTCGAGAATTGCATCGATTATCGCGCGTGTAGCCTTGATAGATATACGATTACCACTGCCGTCCCAGCCGGTATTCACCAGGTAAGCCTGGCTGTCGAATTGATCCATTTTCTTGTTCAGTACTTCGGCATACTGAGTCGGATGCAGTGACAGGAAAGCTTTGCCGAAGCAGGCGGAAAATGTCGGAGCCGGCTCGGTGATACCGCGCTCGGTGCCGGCAAGCTTGGCGGTAAAGCCTGAAAGAAAGTAATACTGCGCCTGTTCCGGAGTCAATTTTGAAACTGGAGGGAGCACGCCGAAGGCATCGGCGGTCAGAAAAACGACACGATTGGCGTGACCGGCCCTGGACACGGGTTTGACAATATTATCGATGTGGTAAATCGGGTAAGACACCCGGGTGTTTTCGGTTTTGGAACTATCGGTGTAATCGATTTTGCCTTCACCATTTACCACCACGTTCTCAAGCAATGCGTCGCGGCGGATCGCGCGGTAGATATCGGGTTCGTCTTCGACGTTTAAGTCGATCACCTTGGCATAACAACCACCTTCGAAATTGAAAATTCCGTCGTCATCCCAGCCATGCTCATCATCTCCGATCAAGCGGCGCTTGGGATCAGTAGACAGTGTTGTTTTGCCGGTTCCGGAAAGGCCAAAGAATATCGCTACATCACCATCTTCGCCCACGTTGGCTGAACAGTGCATCGAGGGCATACCCTTAAGCGGCAACAGGTAGTTCATCATCGAGAACATGCCTTTTTTCATTTCACCGCCATACCAGGTACCGCCTATGATCTGCATTCTCTCCGTCATGTTAAAAGCGACGAAGTTCTCCGAGTTCAAACCCATCGCCTGGTAATCCGGATTCGAGGTCTTGGAGCCGTTGAGCACGACGAAATCAGGAACGTAATCGGCTAGTTCTGCAGCGTCTGGGCGGATAAACATATTGGTGACAAAATGTGCCTGCCAGGCAACCTCAGTGACGAAACGAACCTTGAGTCGGCTATCGGGATTGGCGCCACAATAGGTATCAACCACGAACAGTTTTTTGCCCGAAAGCTGTTCGGTAACCAGTTGGCGCAATGCATTCCAGGTCTTGTTGTCGATAGGATTGTTGTCGTTTTCACCCTGATCCGACCACCAGATATGATCACGGGTTGTGTCGTCACGGACCAGGTACTTGTCCTTGGGAGAACGTCCGGTGAAGTCTCCAGTGTCGACGGCAATTGCGCCCGACTCGGTCAAATGACCAATTTCAAAGCCATTCAGATTGGCGGCTGTTTCTTCGGCGAACAGAGTTTCGTAACTGGGATTATGCAGGACTTCAATGGTGTCGCTGATGCCATAGGCAGTTAAGTCCAGAGTATTGGTCATATTCATTTCAACTTGATTAGCGGGGCTTGACATGTTTCGAACGCTCGATGATACGTAAAACCGGAATTATATAAGAGTATCGAATTCACAAAAACCAACCATTAGTGATAAACATAAAAAAATGTGATCCCCGTCACCATTCCTGGATATTGTCGACGTGGATATCAATGCCTGCTAGAACCAGGTCAAGCCAGCAGTTCGCGCAAGGTCTTGACGACCCGGTCGATCTGTTCTTTCTCGATGATTAAAGGCGGCAACATGCGGATCACGTTAGGGCCGGCCGGCAGCGCGATGATACGATGTTTGAGTAACTCCACCAACTTGTCCTGTACCTTTTGCTTGAGTTCGATGCCGATCATCAAACCGAGCCTACGCAGGGCGCGTACCTGGGAAAGATCCGCAACCTGCAGCTGTGCTTCGAAATACTCACCGAGTTCCGCGGCACGCTCGGCCAGATGATCGGTTTGATAGACTTCGATCGCGGCTAACGCCGCCGCGCATGCAAGCGGATTACCGCCGAAGGTCGTACCATGCAGCCCGGTTTCAATTTTAATCTCGGCATTGAGCAAGGTTGCGCCTATAGGGACGCCGCCACCCATCGCCTTGGCCACGCACATGATGTCGGGTTGCAGGTCGAAATGATCGCAGGCAAAGAATTTTCCGGTGCGACAAAAGCCGGTCTGTATTTCATCGATAATCAATAATACGCCGCGTTCTGAACAAAGTTTACGCACCGACGCGAGGTAATCGGCCTGAATCGGATTCACGCCGCCTTCGCCCTGCACCAGCTCGAACATGACCGCGGCGGTATTCTCATTCACCGCGGCGTCGAGCTTTTCAATTTTGTTGAAAGGCACGTAGTCAAAGCCAGGAATCAGTGGTTGGAAAGCTTCGCGATACTTTGGCGTGTAGGTGGCACTGACTGCACCCATGGTACGGCCGTGGAAGCCGCGCATCGCGGTAACAAAATTGGTGCGACCGGTGTGCAGGCGTGCAAACTTGAGCGCGGCTTCGATCGACTCGGCACCCGAATTGCACAGGTAGGCACGGGTCAGGCTCTTCGGACTCACTTCAACCAGTTTCTTGAGCAGCTTTGAGCGTACATCGTTGTACATGATATTGGGGCAGGTAATCAGAGTTTCGGCTTGCTGCTTGATCGCAGCGACCAGCTTTGGATGTGAATGGCCGAGTGAAGCGACACCGATTCCGCCGGCACAGTCGATATACTCCTGGCCCTGTTCATCATAAAGAAAGGCACCTTTTCCGCGCACCGCGACCAGGTCGCGCTTCGCCTGCAGCGGCACGCCATATTCGTGTTCTAGTGCTTTGTAATCAGTCATGAAATATGAGTCCCGGCGCCACCTAGCGCACTGATAATGGGTTGTTCGCATCGGCCATCAGCAATGATGACCCGGGTTTTGCCACTCTGGCAGAGCCGCGTCAGCGCCAGCAGCTTACGCTTGATGCGGCCCTCCACACTGGCTTCGCGACGATGTAGTTCACTAACGCTCATACTGGTTACCAGTGAAGATTCATCGTCTGGGTCATCGAGGAAGCCAGGCGCTTCAATCAATTGAATCACGGTATCGATATCAAGCGCACTGGCAATCTGTGCGACGATATCATCGTTCTCGGAGTTTATTGCAAAGCCTTTCTCGTCAACGATGGGAATCGTCAGCACCGGGCAGTAACCGTTCTCCAACAGCAGCTTCAACAACTGGTTGTTAACCGAGCGCGGTTTACCTGAAAGATCCCGCTTGATCAGGGTTTTACCGTTTTCACGTACGCGGATGCCCTTGTTGCGTTCCCCCTGGACCAGGCGGCCATCAAGACCGGTCAGACCCACTGCGTTGATTTCATTGCGTTGACACAATTCGACGATCTGCTTGTTACGCAGGCCCGAGTAACTCATCATGATGACATCGATCGCGTCCTGATCGGAAAAAACACTGGCATAACCTGAAACCGAGGTCAGCACTGTTTTTTCCATACCCAGTTGCTGCGACAGCTGGTCACGTAAAACATTAGCGCCGTGCACGATTATAAATGGCTGCTCAAGCGTTGCCAGATCTGCGATAGCGGCCTGGAGATTTATCTGCTCGCCGCCGCCGATTTTTATCAACATCATAGTTCGATCGTCGTGTTGTTATCGATTCGGGACCAGCCATGGTCTCCGGTGAACGGTTGCGAGCATACCAGATGGAGGTCCTCGTCACGCTTTTGGTGCATCTGGAAATAATCCGGATCCTCACCGTAACTGGTGGACAGGCACGACCGCTCTCCGTCTGAGAGGATAATATTCATTGCGCGCACGTAGGCGCTGCGCTTTTTGATTATTTCGACAGCCTTGTCGGTAGCCGAGCATTTGTCGCCCTTGTCGAAACGTCGAATATAGTTGTAGATTTTTTCTGCACCGATACGACCCTCCACTTTGATTCGAACACCGCGTAACTCACCATTGAATATAAAAACCGACTCACCGTCGGAGAAGGGCATGTTGTTTTCGATGACGATACCTTCATCGCGAAACGCACTGCGGGCATGTACCAGTAACAGGCGAGTGCTTCCAAATTGTCCCAGGTTGTCCTCCCAGACCGGATGAATATCGTGATATTGATGCCAGCCATCGTCGTCGCGCCAGGCGCAACCCCAACCGTGGCCCTGGAACTCCCTGCTATCGCGTGATAACTCTGCAAACGGCGCCAGCAAATCCGCAATCGAAAATTGCGTCTCGGCTCGAGCATAGAGAATACGACACATGCTGGTGCGGAATCAGGGATGTAATCCAGGGAATTCGAGACCCGTGGTTTCGTCGAATCCCAGTGCAATGTTAAATGCTTGTACCGCCTGGCCGGCGGCACCTTTCATCAGATTGTCGAGGGCGCTGATGACCACCAGCCGGTTACTGTGCGGATCACGCTCGAAGCCGATATCACAATAATTACTGCCAGCCAGGATCTTCGGCTCCGGGTAACGATGGATGCCGCTGCGTTCCTTGACGATACGGATAAAAGGTTCGTCGCCATAGGCGCTGCGGTAAAGCTTCCAGATGTCCTTTTCTTCCAGCTCCTGGTTCAGAAACACATGACAGGTAGCCAGAATCCCGCGCACCATCTCGATCGAGGTCGCCGAGAAATGAATATTGTCGGCGCCCAGTTCTTGCTGAATTTCGCCGAGGTGACGATGTGCGGTCGGTTTGTAAGAGCGCACCGCGCCGCTGCGTTCCGGATGATGGCTGCCTTCGCTGGGCGCATTGCCGCCCTGACTGGATCCAGCTTTTACCTCGACCACCGCGGAATCGACCACGCCTGCCTGATAAAGCGGATGCAGCGCGAGGATCGTAGCGGTAGCATTACAACCAGCACCCGAAATCCGTTTGGCGCCCTTTATTTCGGCGCGGTGAATCTCTGGAATGCCGTAGACAAAATCGGCGAGTTTTTGCGGACAGCTGTGTGCCTTGCCGTACCAGGTCTCAAAGGTGTTACTGTCGCGCAGGCGGAAATCGGCGGATAAGTCGATTAGCGTGTCGGCAAGGTTTTCAAACTCGAACAGGCGGTTCATCATCTGTCCATGTGGCAATCCCAAAAATAGCACGTCGCAGGGCTCCAGTTCGGTGATGGATACGAATTTGTGCTTACAGATTTTGCGCAGGTTGGGGTGCACGCTCGAAACCAGCTTACCCGCGTGCCGCTCCGAAGTGACCTGTTGTATTTCGACCTGAGGGTGAAATAACAGGATGCGCAGTAAGTCGCCGCCGGTATAACCCGAGGCACCGACAATCGAAACCTTTTTCATTGCTTTACGAGGCCGACGACGTAATTCGCGACGACCTGGGGAATGTCTACGCCGGTGGTATCTATACTGTTACGAAATTCCATGGTGTAGTTGACTTCGTTGACCAGCAGACCGGCATCGCTTTCAAACAAATCGACCGCGACGATCCCGCCGCCGACTGCCTTTGCCGCTGCGATCGAAATCTCGGCGACGTCGGGTGTTACCTCGCATTTGCTTGCCTGAGCGCCACGTGCAGTGTTGGTGATCCAGTGATCCGAGCTGCGGTAGATGGCGGCAATACAATCATCACCGACCACGAAACTGCGGATATCACGCCCCTGCTTTTCAATATATTGCTGAATATAGAAAATCGAGTGGTGATAGCTGCCGAGTACGGTTTTGTGTTCAAGCACGGTTTCAGCGGCATCGCGATCGTTAATCTTGGAAAGCAACCTGCCCCAGGAACCGACCGCTGGTTTCAAAACCACCGGATAGCCCAGCTCCTCAATCGCGGTAAGCGCAGAATCCTCGGTAAACGCAACCCGGCACTCCGGTTGTGCGATACCGTGGTCCTTGAGTGCGGCGGTGGTCAGCAGCTTGTCACCACAGATCTGCGCAACCTTGTGTGAGTTGATGCAGCATACCCCGGCACTTTCAAACAGCCGCAGCGCATGCAGTGCGCGTGAATGATTAATTGAACGTTCGACCAGGATGTCGATATCGGGCGCGCTATGAAAATCCATGATCAACTTGCGATCATCGATCATGATCGGTTCCACATCGGCTTTACGAAACGCCTCGATCAGCAGTTTTTCTTCCTTTCGAATCAGCGAGTGCAACAGGCCAATTTTCACTGCCCCCAGTCCTCTTCAGCGGAAGGTGCTTCGGCAAGCACAACCGGCTCAATACTGATTAGTTCAAGCTCTGCGCCGCAGTCTTCACAAACCAGCATTTCGCTTGCAATCGCGTCGTCGGCGAGTTTGACTTCGGCCGCACAAACCGGACATTCACTCATGGTAGTCCCCAGGTATCAGTTGGAAAGCCGGGTATTTTATGCGTTAGCTGGCATGCTGCACAAGCTGGTTTTTGAACGGAAAATGTTAAACTGAGTGAATTGTTTGAATGGGGCTGATCATGGATAAACAAGCGAACGTGAAAAGAAGAGCATTGGTAGTTGCCATGGCGGGTGTTTTTCCGCTATTCGCTACTCGTGATGCAATGGCGGGCATCACCGAAACTGGAGCAATCCAACAGCTCGAAGGTGATGATGATGCGTCATTCATAGTGCGTGCCTTTAGCATGCAACAACGGGCGATCGAAAGTGGTGATCAGGGTTATGGCGCGGTTGTGGTTCGAGATGGCAAGATCGTTGGTCAATCCCCGAGTCACGTGATAATCAATCGCGATCCTACGGCTCACGCCGAGATGGAAGCAATTCGGGATGCCGCGCGCCGGCTCAATTCGCGCGATTTAAGTGGTTGCACATTATATTCATCTTCACCGGCCTGCCCGATGTGCGAGGCTGCGGCTTACTGGGCTGGAATCGAGCGCATGGTATATGGTAAGGACGCCCGTGAAGGCGGGAGTCCGCAACTGTGCGGATAAATCTCAAAAAAAACGCGGCAAAAATAGCATGTTAAGTTGTTGCGCTCGAGTAACTGCACCGGTTTTTTCATGTCCGCTATCCTGGTGATTCAGTCTCATCGTGATCCGCTGCCTTTCGAGTGGCTGCGAACTTGTCTCGATTCGATAGCAGACTGGGCGCATGCCAACCGTTTTGATTATCGATTTACTGACGATCAAATTTTTGACCTGCTCACACCCGCACTGCTTGAGAAAGTCTCTAAACAACCAGTAATTGCGAGTGATCTGGCACGACTCAAAGGTCTGCAACAGGGATTGGCCGAAGGCTACGACTGCGTGATCTGGTGCGATGCCGATTTTTTGATATTCGATCCAGAACAATTTGCGTTGCCCGATTCGTATTTCGCACTCGGGCGAGAGGTTTGGGTGCAACGGGATGAGTCAGGAAAATTAAAATCGTACACTAAAGTGCATAATGCTTTTTTGATGTTTCGTCGCGGTAATCATTTTCTCGATTTTTATTGTGATACCGCCGAGCGTCTGTTAGAGCTGAACCAGGGCAGGCTGACGCCCCAGTTTATCGGTCCGAAGTTGCTGAGTGCATTGCACAACATAGCGCAGTGTCCGGTGATGGAGACGGCCGGTATGCTGAGTCCCTTGGTGATGCGAGACTTGATTGCGGGGCAGGGCGACGCGCTCGAACTGTTCATTGAGAAATCTCCCCAGATGCCCGCCGGGGCGAACCTGAGCAGTTCGCTGACTGAACGTGAAGGAATTACCGAAGTTGAAATGGAAACCCTGATAAAACAGATGATGCGCAAAGGTATTGTATAGTCCGTTATCCGCCGCCTACGCTGGAGATGACATTAATTGATCAGCATTCCCGATCCTATTAACGCACCGAAGCTGGTTCCACCCAAACTTACTGTATTTCTCTTTTGGGTCGATTGATTTAAAACTCCAGGTCGGGCAGGGGTAAATCGAAGTCGTAGCCCGATTCAATCTGCCTCGCGATGTCGATCAATTGTTCGTCGTCAAAGTGTTTACCGACTAACTGCGCTCCGATCGGCAGGCCCTCGCTATGCATGCCGCAAGGCAGCGTGATCGCTGGATGTCCGGTCATGTTGAAGAAAGAGGTATATCGTGTTATCGCGTTTCCGGCCGGCTCGGAAAATCCATCTACCGTGACTTCGACTGCACCGATTTTTGGCGCTACCACCGGCGTTGCCGGAGTCAGTATCAGATCTACCTGCGCAAATACCCTATCCATTTCGCGGCGGTAGATTTCAATGAAGCGCTTGGCGCGGATATACTGCTCGGCGAGCAAACATTGCCCCAACGCCAGGCCGGCCCGGAAATCCTCGCTGTATAGATCACCGCGTTGTTCGAGGTAACGGTTGTGATACGACAATGCCTCCGGCATTTGCACCGTCAACGATACCGTACGGGTGTATTCCATCGATGGCATTGGTACCGGTATGAGTTTGGCACCCGCATTGCGTAAAAAATTCATCAGCGCATCGACGCTGTCGAGAATCTCGCGATCGCAGCGTTCAAAAAAGAAAGACTCAGGGATGCCGATACTCAGATTATCGAGACCAACAGGTTCAATTTGCCGGTGCTTTAACGCCAGCGATTCGAATAAAATCCCGACATCGGCAGCGCTGCGAGTTAACGTGCCGATGTGGTCAAGTGTCCAGGAATAAGGAATGACACCCTCGGTACTGATACGCCCGAACGTCGGTTTGAAACCTACCAGTCCGCAAAGTGCCGCGGGTGCGCGTACCGAGCCGCCGGTGTCGGTGCCGAGCGCCGCGGCGCAAAGGCCGAATCCCAGCGCTGCGGCCGAGCCACTACTCGAACCACCGGCCAGACGTGATGGGTCATAAGGATTGGGTGCAGTGCCATAGAGCGTATTTTCACCGGTCGCGCCGTAGGCAAATTCATGCAGGTTGTTCTTACCGATGAAATTCGCCCCGGCCCGGTTCATGCGTTTGACCACCTCGGCATCGTGCTGAGCCACGTTATCCTGCAGCACTTGTGAACCACCCGTGGTCGGTAGACCTTGCACATCAAATAAATCCTTGCAGGTATAGGGAATTCCGTTGAGCGACAGATCGTTATCGAAATTTTTGTCAATGCTATCAGCCCTGGCACGAGCACCTTCAATATCGACGCAGATAAAGGCTTTGCTGGTTTCGGCGAGGCGTTCGATTCGGTCTGCATAGAGATCGACTAACTGGGTAGCGCTGACCTCACGGTTACGCAATTTACTGGAAATTTCGCTGATTGGCGCGAAAGCCAATGAATCGGTCATTTCGGGGATATGTCGCCAGCAGGGGGCGTTGATTCAAGATCGACCTTGCGCAATATCTCGAGCTGGTCGATCAATTCCTGAAAGCCGGTAATGATGCCAAGCTTCGGATCTACCAGCTCTGAAATTTCGGCGTCTTCCCAGGCATAGCCACCGAGCTGATCGCGAATGCCGATCAGGGTTTGTTTTTCGAGTTTTTTCATGGCTAAAACGTGGTGTAATTCTGCTATTTATCCGATGCGAGTTTACGCTACTATCGTGGGATTCCCAATTCACGAGAAAATGACGCCGTGGGAAAAGTACTATCACAGCAACAAATCGACCAGTACCACGAACAGGGATTCATAGCGCCTGTCGATGTGATTTCCGATGACGAGGCCGCTGAATATGAGCAACGCTTAAGGGCCGCGGAAGCAAAATATCCCGAACAGCTAAATGCCGAGAACCGCAATAATGCGCACCTGGCCTTTAAATTTCTCGATGAACTGGCACATCATCCGATAATTCTGGATTCGGTCGAAGATCTGATCGGCGTCAATTTTTCGTTGTGGGGCAGCGTGTTGTTCATCAAGGAACCTCAAACCAGTCATTTCGTAAGCTGGCATCAGGATGCAACTTACATGGGGATCACGCCGCACAACTATGTAACCGCGTGGATAGCGCTAACTGAGAGCAACCGAGAAACCGGCTGTATGAGTATGATAACGGGTAGCCATTTAAATCCGATTCACCCACATCAGGAGACGTTCCACGAAGACAATATATTGACCCGAGGTCAGGAAATTCAGGAGGTCGATGAATCTGCTGCAGTCGATTTGATTCTGAAACCGGGACAAATGTCGCTGCACCATGCAAAAGTAATCCATGGATCGCAGCCCAACCAAAGCCAGCAACGCCGCGTCGGATTCGCAATGCAGGCTTATATGCCCGCTGGCGCACGCCAGACGCTGGGTGACAACTATTGGCTGCCGATGCGAGGTAACTGTTCACAGTTGGATTTTGTTTATCTCAATCGACCCCGCCACGATATGGAACCCGGAGGGCTTAGCGAACGCGAAAAGGCGAACCGGAACTGGGCTGACATCTTATACCAGGGAGCGCCTAAAAAGCGGGCCTATTAATTCACCGAGGAATTCAAAAATGAACGAGAATTTATCTGCTGACGACAAGATGATGCTGGAAAGCCTTTATTGGTGGGATATCCCGACACTGTTCAGATGTCCGATTGAGCGTGATCCCGCTATGCTCGATATTGCGCTGGTCGGGGTTCCGCATTCGACCGGCAACGGTACCACCGAACGCGACCAGCACCTTGGACCTCGCGCGGTACGCGATGTATCGGCAATGGCGCGGCGGGTGCATACCGAGTTCCAGGTCGATCCATGGCAAAGCAGTCGAATTGGCGACATGGGTGATGTGCCCCTGCCGGAGGCGAATAACAATGAACGTTGTATCGAGCGAATTACCGAGTTTTATCGCGAGATCGACGCCGCCGGTACCCGTCCGGTGTCGATCGGTGGTGATCATGCAGTCACCGGCGGCATCATGCAGGCGATTTCCGGTGACAAAGCCAAGTTGACGGGCGGACGCAAAGCGGCCTTTTTGCATTTCGATGCCCATACCGATGCCTACGAACAGGTGCCGCATTTTCTGGGCGCGATCAAGTCCGCGGCGCATTGGGCGGCTTACCTGGTGCGCGATGGTTACATCGATACCGCGCATAGCGTACAAATCGGAATGCGCGGTAATCCGCGTACGCTCGACTGGTGGAAAACCAGTTCGGATCTCGGTTACGAAGTGGTGCCGATCAAGCGTTACCGTGAACTGGGGCCGCAAAAAACGATGCAACTGATTAATGACCGCATCGGCGATGCCCCGCTTTACATTACCTTCGACCTCGATTGCATGGATACTCTGGTGTGTCCGGGCGTAGCCAATCTCGAATGCGGGATCCAGGGATTCCAGGTTGATGAAGTGATGGAGTTATTGCGTTGCGTGCGCGGTAAAAACATCATCGGTGGTGACGTAGTATGCCTGATGCCGACCAAGGATCACCCTAATCGGCAAACCTCACATTTTGCCAGCTCGGTAATGTTCGAAATCCTGAGCCTGATCGCCGACGCTAACAGCAATGCCTGACTCTTTTTAATCAACACGCTAGTTAGTGCGCGAGTAACAGGGGCACCGGTGCCTGCTTGAGTAGATCGCGGGTTACCCCGCCCAGGATAATTTCACGTAGCCGTGCATGACCGTAAGCGCCCATCACGATCAAATCGGCATTCATATCTGCGGCCTGTCCCATGATGGCGTCACTGGCACTCAAGTCCGGATCTCTGATGCCGCTGGAAATCGCCTCGATCCCGTGTGATTTGAGGAATCTCGCGAGTTCCTGGGCGTGCGGATGGCCGCGGGCTGTTGCGGCATTGCCATCGTCCGGTTCCGACGACAGCACTACGACCGTTTCCGCACGGGTTAAAAAAGGCATGGCTTCACGCAGTGCGCGTGCCGATTCCCGGCTGGCATTCCAGGTTAACAGCACGCGGTTTCCCGGGGCTGAAAGTTTACCACTGTGTGGCACTATCATGCAGGCGCAGCCACCTTCAAACAGCAGCGCATCGGCAAGGCCATAGCTTGAATTGTCGGGGTCATCCGGCTGGTCCTGGCCCAGCAGCAACAAGTCCGCATACTTCGTGTGCTCGCGAAGAATCGGAATGACCTGTCCTTCCACGACGTGGGCGTCCATTGAGACATTGGCATCCTCGGCGAGCTGTTGATAGCCAGCGAGCGTATCCGTGGCGCGTGTGATTGCCTTTTCGGTAACGTCGGTAATCAGATCGACGCTGATCTGGGCTTCGACGTAGGAAGGCACTACGTAGTCAGGAACTATGAACAGCCCAGTGAGTTGCGCATCGAAGGTTCGTGCGAGCTCAAAAGCGGTTTCCAGTCGATTGCGACAACCATTGCTGTGATCCAGATGGATAAGTATGTTTTTGAATTCCATGCTCTTTCTCCGATAAAGAAGATAACATGATAACGTGCGAAATAGCCTACCGCAGTATTGATGTGAATCAAAGCCTGATCGGGTTGTTTCTTCCCTGAGGTATCTGGGTTACCAACTGTTCGCGGCTGTGGTGGAATAAAATTTGGCTGCATATACTGTATGCCACCAGCTGAAGCCAGGGTAATTAACTGACCTTGATATCGATTAATTTCGGCTTGGCCTCTTCTGCCTTGGGAATGACCAGCGATAACACGCCATCCTTGTAAGTGGCATTTACCCTTTCATCTTTAACGCGTCTGGCAGCGTAAAACTGCGGGCAAAAGTACCATGAAAGCGTTCGGTGCGATGGCGTTTGGTGCCTATACCGGTTTCCTTTTCGGTTTGCTTTTCAATACGGCTTCTATTGCAGCTGCGATCTGGTAGAGGTTTTCATCGCTGCCGTAGGCGGCAGACAGCATCAGTCCAACCGGCGCTTCACCTGGCTGGTGGCAGGGCAGGCTGATCGAGCAGCCGTCAAAATAGTTTACGGTCGCGGTATTGCGCAGGCAGCGCAGATTGACGCGCCGGGCAGTTTCGTCATCGTCGGTTTCGGCAATTGCTGGCGGGACGCAGGCGACGCTTGGGTAGAGCAGCGCGTCGGCTTGCAGTGATTCAAACTGCTGGTTAAAGGTATCAACAATCTGTTCTCTCTCACGGTATCGCCGCTGTTGCTCTTCAGCGCTGATTTCAGCGCCGCTTGACATGCGCAGTCCAACAAAAGGATCGTATTCGTCGAGGTGTTGTTCGAGCATTTCGCGATGATGTTGCCAGACTTCGTAGACGACGATCGGGCGCTCGTTGAAAAAGTCGTCACAATGATCGAGCACCGGCATTGCCGTCTCGCGGATACTAATCCCGGCGGCGATGAGCGCCTCGACCGATCGCTCGAACGCGGTTCGCACTTCATCGTCCAGATTCTCCATCACGCGTGCCACTGGAATTACCAGCTTCATCGATTCGAGATTTGCTGGCGGTATTCGTGGCAGCGCAGCATCGGGTTTGATCCTGCCGCACATCAATTGGTCGAGAATAAAACAGCTATCGACATCAACCGCTATCGGCCCGGGCGCGTCGAGTGTTGGTGACAGTGGATATATGCCGTTAAGCGACATACGACCATGGCTGGGCTTGACGCCGACGACGCCGTTGAACGCGGCCGGTATTCGGCAGGATCCGGCGGTATCGGAACCGAGCGCGGCGGCGACAATACCCTCGGCCACCGCGACGGCGCTTCCCGACGACGAACCACCGGGTAAGCGCTTTGTATCACGATCCCAGATCGATAAGGGCGTACCGTAATGAGGATTTTTACCGATTCCGGAGAATGCGAATTCACTCATGTTGGTGCGGCCGAAAAATAGTAATCCGGCGGCACGCAATGGCGCTACGACCTCGGCGTCGGCTGCCTCGGGTTGCGCATAGTGTTTGCGCACTACCGATCCCGCCAGCGTGAGCTCATTCCTGACGTTGAATAAATCCTTCAGTGCGATCGGGATACCGGCAAGCGGAGGCAAGGTTTGGGATTTCTTGCGGGCTCTATCGATCGAGTAGGCCAGGCTAACGAGCCCCGGATTGATCGCGGTAAAGACCGATTCCGATCGGTGGGCCCGCTCCAGGGCCTGTTCTACCAGTCCGGCTGCAGTCGTTTGACCGCTGCGTAGTGCTTCTGAAAGCCCACGCAAACCCGGCATGTTCATGTCTTCGGGAACCGGTAACCCAAAATATCCTGGTAGGCCCATTGCGAATAAACTTTATCGGCGCGCAGGCAATGCTGCTCAAGTTCATCGACCGGGGCGAAATCCCAATCCTGGAGTTTACCTTTAGCGAGCGCCTCGCGCAGAAACAGGCGTCGTCGCTGGCTTGCAAAGATGTCGCGTGCCAGGGTCTCGACATTCCATTGCTGCTGGACCAGCCCCGATAGCGCCTGGTAAGAATCCTGGTAGTCGGGATTCGCCACCTGGTTGGTTTGCTCATGGGGATCGGATTCAAGGTCAAACAATTGCTCGGGGTCGATCGCGCTGTATATGTATTTAGTATGTCCCTGTTTGGCCATCAATAACGGTGTGGTCGAACCCTCGGCGAGGTTTTCGGCGTACACAGGATGATCCCAGGATGATTCGGAATCGGTTGCCAGGCCCCAGAGACTGTGACCCGCCACCGGTTCAATCAGGCTGGTTTGATGGGTGTCGCCAGCAATCTCCAGCAGTGTTGGCAGCAGGTCAACCAGCGATACATTTGCGTTGACGCGGCGATGTTCAATCTGCGGATTACTGATGATCAAGGGAATCCTGCAGGCTTCCTCGAAGAAGGATTTCTTGTACCAGAGTCCGTGCTCACCCAGCATCTCTCCGTGGTCAGTTGTCAGCAGGATGATAGTATTTTCGTACAGGCCGGTTTCTTTCAATACTTCGAGCAGTTCACCGACGAGATCGTCGACGTAACTGATAGAACCGTAATAGGCATGTCGCGCCACGCGCACCTGCTCCTCGCTGGGCGGATTTCCCTTGAGCGCGTACTGTGCCATCAGGCGCAGGCTATACGGATCCATATCTTCCTGCGCGGTATTCACGACCGGCATGTCGATATCGTCATGCCGGTAACGATCCCAGTGTTCGGGACGGCATTGAAACGGATCGTGCGGGTGCGTGAACGAAGCAAACAGCATAAAGGGCCGTTCGTCATTGGCGCGCGCCAGATCGTAAATCTTGCGCCGCGCGCGATGGCAAACTTCATCGTCGTATTCCAGCTGTACGTTGCGCAGGCAAACCCCGGCATTGGTAAACGTAACCACGTCGTTGGCAAATCTCGGTCGCACTTCGGTCCAGTCACCGGTCCAGCCGAAATCTCCCGGGTAGATATCGGTAGTTAGTCTTTGCTCGAATCCGTGCAACTGATCCGCGCCAACAAAATGCATTTTGCCAACCAGGCAAGTTTGGTAATCGAGATTGCGCAGGTAGTGGGCAAAGGTAGGAATCGACGACGGGAATTCGGCACCGTTGTCGTAGGCGCCTATGGTCGACGCCAGTTGACCTGCCATCATCGAAAACCGTGAGGGTGCGCACAATGGAAAATTGGTATAAGCAGAGTCGAAAATGGCGCCGTTGGATGCCAACGAATCGATGTTTGGAGTGCTCGCAATCGGGTTTTGATAAGCCCCGATGTAGTTGGCGGCAAGCTGGTCTGCCTGGATTACGAGTATATTGGGCCTGCTGATATTCATGATTACCTCTTCCGGGCTTCAAATTGGTTGCGATACCGGCTCAGAATATCATGGTTGCTATGAGCGTTTGCGATCGATCGTCATCTCACTTGCCGCGTGGCATATCCATGGTTGGATTCTCGTCGAAAAATCCGTCCGGCATCCAGTGAAAGCCGGCATAGACCACCGGTTGCACCGGCCAGTCCTCGGGCCTGGGCCAGTGATGATAATTGACCGTGTGCCAGACCACGATATCTTCGTTGTCGATAGCGCGATCGGTCTGGGTCCATTTTGGCAGCCCATCGCCGCCAGCATGCTGGTTCGGAAACCAGCCGGCCGGGTATAACTCATCGGCCGCGTAACGGGTCACCCATAGGTGTTTGTACATGAACGCAGCGCGTTGTCCGATCGAGGAATCCGGTTGCTGAAATGGGAAGCTGTTTACACCCGGCAGCAGTTTGTAGGCTACCGGTTCACCAAACCGGTTGTTTACGTTGGGATTGAGCACTCGCCAGTAGCGCGATCTGCGTGCATCGATTTCGCGTTGTGCCTGCTGCTCGGTCTTAAAATGAGTTTCCTCGGTCCGAATGGCATTACCGTGAGGGTTGTCGTCGCCGGTGGCTGCGGCAGAGAAATTCATTTCGCTGACCGAGTTGCGCTCGCCGTCGAGCGCCATGTCGAAGCGAAAACTGAACGCGTGCTGGTGCACGTGCGATTCGATTTGATCCCCAATATGCCTGCCGTAAGGGCTGGCGGTACCGTTTGCAAGCGCAGATGGAAACGGTATACCAGTCGCCTTGACTTCGACGCCAATCGTGCCATCCAGGTAAAAGTACCAGAAGAAGCCGTACACATAATTGCCAATCGTAGCGATTGATGAAACCACCAATCTCCGCGAACGCGTAACCGTACTTTGCTGCGCTGCAGGCACCGAGTATTTCCATAAAATCCCGTAGTCTTCTTCATGCATGCATACCGCGTTCTTGATTAATCGCGGCTCACCGTGCCAGTCGTGAGTCCAGATGTCGAAGTAATGAATATGTCCGAGGCAATCGCAACCCAGGGCGAGCGAGTCGAGCGAAACACCGATTCCGTATTCGCCGGTATCGAAGGCGTTACGGCGAAAGTTTGCGTTGCGAGGGTCGCCATAGGGGACGACCATCTCGGCCATCGAAGCGCGTTTCATGAGCGGACGTAATCGGCCCTTATCATGGATGCCGATATCATAAAGCACCAGGCCATCGCGCTGCGCAAAGCCAACCTGTAATTCCCAGTTGTGCCATTTAACCTGGTAGCCATCGACTTCGAAGCTGGGACCGTCGGGCTGGGTAATCAATATTTCGGTTAAATCGTTGCGCTGTTGCAGGCGCCGTATCGGATCCGGATCTGGCGGTATCGGGACTATGCCGAAATCGTCGATGCGAATGATTTCGCGCTTGGCCAGGTCAAACACCGGGTGCAGGTTTGCTATCGGCCGCGCATAGGGATTGTCGCCGGCATCATTCATCAACCAGCAGTGGCCGTAGGCGATGCGTCGATCTTGCTCTTCTGGATTACCGAAGTTACCGGCGGACCAACTCTCAATCAGGACTTTTGAGGCATCCTCAAGGTCGCGTTTTTTCAATGCTTCGAGAAAGTCAGAGTCCTGTCTCGCCAGATCACAGGCCATTGCAAATTCGTCGGGTACGATACGCGCCTGTACGCCCTCGACGTGATGCCAATCGTGCAGTGCATCGGTTGCGAGCACGACCAACCCTGCCAGAGTACGATTGCTGATCGGTTCATAGCAGCATACGTAAACACTGCGTTGATCAGGGAAGCTTTCTGATTCATCAAGACTGATGGTTTCGAACCAGGCGGAATCATCCAGTCCGGCATCTCGTCTCACTGCGCCGACCACTTGCCTGATTTCTGATTCGTTTAACGGCACCTTCAATTGGTTCATGTGCCTGCCTTCGGTATGTTAGCCACGAAAGTGTGCGACAAGCATCAGGGCAACGGCAACTATAGGAACAACCGTATAACCAATAATATGTATAGAGCGGCCCATTTTTATACCGTATTTCTCTTCCGTGGTTTGTAATTTATCAAAATTTTCGGGCGCGATTTGTCTTGCAATCAGTGTATACAAACCATATAAAATCGTAGCTGAACCCAATATCAAATTAGTGCCGATTTCCATCAAGGCCTTCTTCTTTGTAAAAATACTTCGCTTAGATCAATGAACCGGCTTTAGCCCGGTCGGATCGCAATTGCTTGCTATGTGATCGGAAGTTTTGAACATAACAGCTTAATGCACTCCGCTCATTCATTTTTCGCTTCAAATGACTGAATCACTGAATTGTAATCAGCTTCATTACTCGAAAATTTCGACTTCAAACTCCATAATAACATTTGATGGTAATACTCTTTTGTCTCTATGGTTACATGCCAGTAAATCAGATTTATATCGTCGATTGTGCCCGTCAATCGATAACGTAGAGTTCGTAATTTTCCATTACTAACGTATTCAGGGCTCGACTCCTTATATTTGCTAAGGCTCGTCTTTATCTGGGATCTTGTTATGTCGCTGTGACCTTCCAATGAGAGATTATCAAAATCCATTTTATTCTCAGAGATAATAATGACATAGGCCTCCTTGAGTAGATTGCCCATTTGCAAATTAGCGACATCATTCAAATCACTTCGTAATGACCAGCTTGATGGCATCACCACCGAAAAGGAATTATTTAAAAATTCGATTTTTTTATGCTTACCCGGCAGATAGTCGCAAGCAGCAAGGCTAGAGCACACCACGACCAGGATTAATTTTAAAGCAAATCGCTTATTCATAAGTATTTTCCTCGATATATGCCCAAGTATAGATAACTATTTGATCCAGATAACGCCAGTCTTAAGCGGTTTGGCGCTTGTCAGATCCGCAGCAAACTCTTGTTAGGTGACATTAAATATAAGTGGTCATTAATCTTATAATATTTATTAGCGGAAAGACTTGATAACTGAACGGAGAGAACCTGGTTGTATGCAAAGATTGATGTGAGCGTCTGTTTTTGGAATTAAGCTTACAACTAATCGTTACCGAAAAGCGGGCGAAGGGCTGGAGAAACTAATTCAAGCTGACAGCTTCAAATCAATCGATACAGTACTACCTGATAAGAGTGTTTTCCCTGATCTCTTCCAGTCGATCTTCCAGCCTCTTAATTTCGTCAAGAAAAAATTGTAGCCGCACAGGTTGAGCACCTTTGCTTTCAATATCTTCAAGTGAATGGGTCAAATCTGTAATGGCCTTTAATATACTTATTTCATCGACGGTTAAGTCAAAGTTTCTCAGTTTCCCGCTCCCCTTTGGAGAATCGTTGCCCGATTTTGATGCGTTCATATCTCTTCACCCTTGATTGAGTTAGTGGAAGATGCTGCATGCACTACATGTCTCCAAGTAGCTTTATAGCTAATTTTTGTTACCTTTTTTTAAGAATGATTAATTAACCGACATCAAAATAGATTATCAGGTGGGCCAAAAACGAATAATGTGAATGTTAGGAGCTGGCTGTTCTCCGACTCTGAAAAACCTGGAACCGGCGCCCGCTATCGGAAAAGCAGACGCTCAAAATTGATATTTCAGAGTCGGCTAACGACCCAAAAGAGACTCTCAGATTGCTGACTGATTAATATTTCTTTAGCGATCAACAATTTATGGGGCGTCCGTTGCGGGACTTCGCACCACAATGCATAACTGAAACCCGCAAAATTCCGATTACTAATTTGGCATCGATGGTGACATAATTGAGGCTAATGACTAATGGGGAGCGCGACAGTTCGAACCTACCGTCAACAATCGCGATCCCAGGAGAAATACGATGTTGATTAAGTATGTAACGGCTGTCGTGATGAGCTTCGTTTTGGCATCCACGGCAATGGCCGCTGGCACCTCCAGCTCGTCCACTAAAAAGGACAGCTATTACGATCAGGGCGTAAAGGCTGTTAAGTCCGCCAATTACAATAAGGCGGTAAAATTGTTTAATAAAGTAGTTGCCACCAAACCAACGGATGCCGACGCCTGGAACTACCTCGGCTTCAGTAACCGAAAACTGAAGAAGTTTGACCTGGCCCTGAGTGCCTATCAGAAGGCATTGGCCATTGACCCGAAACATCGCGGCGCCAACGAATATCTGGGTGAGCTTTACCTGCAAACCGACGACCTAGCAAAAGCCAAGGAACGCCTCAAAAAACTCGACGATATCTGCACCTTCGGCTGCGAAGAGTTCAATGACCTGAAGGCCGCCATTACGGCTTACGAGAACAATTAAACACCAGTAGATAAGGTCACCGATGATGGATTCGTCCGTAATTGGCGATTACGGAGCATCGATAATCGCGTTTGCCGTATTCGGCCTGCTTCACTCGATCGGCGCCCAGGAACCGTTCAAGCTGGCGCTGGCGCGCTGGACGGGTTCGTTTTTCGTCGATCACTTTTGGCGTTTAGTTTATTGCAGCCTGAGTTACTGGGCGCTCTACTATGGTGTTGCAAGTTTACATTGGGCGCGAAACATCGAATACGACGTCTGGCTGGTCCCCTATCCGGATTGGCTGTGGCAAATCATCATTGTCCTACATTTAGGTTCAATCGCTCTTCTCTACACTGCTTTTTTGCAGAGCAACTACCTGGAGTTTCTGGGGTTAAAGCAGGCCTACCGGGGATTATTGAGTATTCTCGGTAGGGTTCCGCCAATGTCAGATATCAAACTGTTCGGGACCCACCGCCTTGAAGTCAAGGGAGTATACGGCTGGGTACGACACCCGATGATGGTCGCTGGGCTTTTATTCTTGCTGACCAGCGGGCCATCGCTGAACAATATCGTCTACACCGCCATGTATACCGCCTATATGGTGATCGGTGGCTATTTCGAGGAACGGCGCATGATCAAGATATTCGAAGATGATTATCGCCGCTACCAGCGCCAAGTGGGTGCTTTTTTCCCGCTTTTCTGGCACGGGCACGAGACCTAAGAGGCGTCATGCTGGAAAAACTCGCTGAATATTTCTACGACCCTTTAGTATTCTGGACGGCACCACTGGTACTGGTTGCATTGGTAACGGGCTGGCGCAGGCTGCGTGCCTGGGGACTTCGACGTCTTTCTGGAATGCCCCCCGGCAATGGCCCTGGAGATTCGTCTTAGCCAGGATGCAAGAGCTAACACAGGAAGGGTCTATAGGGTTAACCGAAGGGGTAAAATCTGAATGTCTGCTTCTGGCCGAACTACGACCCTGATGTTACGAATTTGAGCTTCCGCTAACGACCCTTAACGGGCATTCGACTAGGAATTGAGACTTCACGCGCCCCGACGAATCACCTTTATGACGGCAGCCGTTTCCTGCGATCCATATCCGGCTTTCTGAGCGCGTTTCACCCAATCACACATCAGGTCTGGCAGGTCGCTATTGATGCCGGCGTCATTCGCTTGCTGCCGCATTCGCGTAACGGCGCATCCAGCCACATCAACCGTGGCTCCGGCCTTGGTAATGGTGTCGAAAGACCCGTCATTGATCGCTTGGGTCAGTGGAACAGCCCTGTCGTTGTCTGGCAGCAGCGCAGTAAACTCTGACACAGGCACACCTTCCGCCTCGCAAACGAGCGCGCCATGGATTGACCCG
>CAXMNA010000049.1:0-48019 GCA_964194715.1 uncultured Gammaproteobacteria bacterium | reverse complement strand
AAAACATGACAGTAGATCATGTTGATCGATTTCAATTCGTTCTGATGCAACTCCTCAGTCGCGGCAGCACAGCAATCCTCGACCACAACAACACCGAAGCTTTCATCGGCCAGGCTGCGTACCGTAGAACTGACGCATTGGTCGGTAAAAATGCCGGCGACGATGACGTCGCTAATCTCCATGTTGCGCAGTAACAACCGCAGATTGGTTCCAGTCAGCGCGCTGTCGGTAGTCTTGAGTACGACAATATCTTCCATATCCGGGGTCAATTCGGGTACTAGCTGGCTATCCTCGCGGTCTTTCGGTAATAGCAAATAGTTGAAACCAGGTTTCTTCTGACTCAGTGAACGGTCACGTCCATCGCCCTTCAGGCAGGCAATGCGCGCGAATATCACTTCGACACCACGTGCGCGACAATCTGCAACCAGTTTGGCGGTATTTGGAATAACGATTTCGTTCATACGTTTGCGAAACGGCGACCAGCGTTCGGCTTCGATTGGATCCGAATCAACTTCCAGGTAGGTATTCTGGATATCGATGACCAGCATCGCGGTTTTTGATGCCGGCAATACAATATCTTGCGGGAGCTCCGCGGTCTCGTAGTAAAACGAACGGTAGGCTGTTTTCCAATCACTCACGGTGCTTATTCTACACGTCTGGCACAAAATCTAACGCATCGGTGCCGTGATAATGCAGCTGACCAAACGCACTCAAACCCGCAACAGTTAACGGGTCATTAATACTTTTACCCAGCTCCGCGAGTTCGTTGGCGACACGATCGACATGGGTATAGCGCTTCATCGATTTGATATCGCGCATCAATCCTCCATCGGCAAGTCGGCAACGACTCCCAGGCTTACACCCTTCTCCTGCAATGCTTTTGCGAGCAGTTGGCCGCCGCGAATCTTCATTTGTCCTCCGACCCATTAATTGCCATTGGATCCCCAATGATATAACTGGAGTCGATATTATTGATATCTCTACAACCGAGTTGCGCCAGGCTGATATCGATCTGGCTCCTGAACAGTTCAATTACCTGCTGCAAGCCAGAGTAACCGTCGGCAGCCATCGCGTACAGGAACGGACGCCCGATAAGTACGAAATCGGCACCTAATGCAAGCGCCTTGATCACCCCTTCGCCATTACGCACGCCGCTGTCAAACAGTAACGGAAAATCGGGGCCGACCGCCGCCCGGATCTGCGGTAACACTTGAATCGCCGCGGGTACGCTGTCGAGTTGGCGCCCACCGTGATTGGACACGCACACCGCATCGACGCCGGCATCACGGATGCGTACTGAATCTTCGCAGCCGAGCACGCCCTTGACGATCAACTTGCCCGGCCAACGCTCGCGCAAGCGCGCGAGGAACTCCCAGTCGACCAGGCCCCGCGTCTCGTTGCGCTTGAATTGCTTGCCGCCGGCGACGTTGACGTTGGCGAGCTTCGGCATCCCTGTTTTCAAGGTCGTAAGCGACCATTGCGGATGCAATGCAAAATCTAAAAACTGCCTAGGGCCAATTCGAAACGGCGACTGGAAGCCGTTGCGCTCTTCACGCGGCCGCGACCCGATCGACGGGACATCGACGGTTAAAATCAGGTTGGTGTAACCCACGGTCTCGGCGCGCTCAATCAGATGATACGCGACTTCTTCCGACTGACCGACGTAGAGCTGGAACCAGGCATGCTCACCGGCACGCTCGGCAGTCTTCTCAATGCTGCTCGAAGCCATGGTCGATAACACCAGCGGAATACCGTATTGCGGGGCCGCCCGGGCCAGCATCGCATCGGCGCCGGGCCAGGTCAGATCGCACATCCCCATCGGCGCGATACCAAACGGCAGGTTCCAGGTTTGATCGAACAAGGTTTTCTGATGGTTGCGATTTTCTACGTTGACCAGGACCCGGGGCATCATGCGCAGGGCTTCGATCAATTCGACGTTTAGCGCACAGGCCCTTTCTTCACCGGCGCTGCCGTCGATGAAATCGAAAATCATCCGCGGCAGGCGACGTTTAGCGAACTTGCGCGCATCCGAGGCGCTGAATATCTTATTGCCCATAGATACTTGAGTTTTCGAAAACTGGTTTATCTTTAAAAATCAACGCGCAAGCCTATCTTGTTGAACCCGAATCGAACAAATACATTTATATCCTATGTAAAGAAATGATTTCGAGGCCCATGGTTTTAGCAAGTCACAGCTAAAAAATAGTATTTTGATAATGGTGATTTTTTGTGCTGCAACGACTGATACGCAATTCAACCGGCAATTTATCCAGGGTCAGTGCAACTCGTTCAATTTCGAGCAGTGGGGTTCCGACCTCCAGCTTCAGTATTTTGGCATCATGCCTTGAAGCGGCTACTGCGCGCAGCTGCTCATCGGCGCTGTGTATCGTAATTCCGTACTGCTTTTCATAGAGTTCATAAAGTGTATTGGGCAGATCGTAGTTGCCTTCCTTGCCTAAATCGCCAAATGGCTTAGCGGGCAATGTAATGGTTTCGATCATGGTTGGTTTAGCGGAGAAATTCCGTACACGTTCGATTCTGATTATGTTAGTCCCAGCGGCCAACTGTAATTTCGAGGCTTCCATGCGTGATGCCGGTTTCCTGTGACAGTGCAAAACCCTGCTGTCCGGTAGCACTTTATGGCCCTTGTTATCGGTAACATGGAAGAAATGAAACAGGGCTCTATCAGGATTATGATTTGAAACAAAGGTTCCACGGCCCTGTTTGCGTGTTAATACGTTGTTTTCCACCAGTTCAGTAATCGCTTTGCGAACTGTGCCCTGACTTACCCCGAGTTCCTGCGCGAGATTTATTTCGCTGGGAATAATACCGCCTGGCAACCATTCCCCTTTGCCAACTTTTGCAGTGAGGAGATCCTTTATTTGCATGTAAAGTGAAATAGATCCTTTTCCAGTGGTAAGCATTAAAACTCCAGATCTCATTTAACAATAATATATGAATAGACCAGGTATAAAGCTCTAAACCACCCGGCTGATTTTATACCCTCGAAACGAGTATATGTCTTATATAAGACTGTGGCAAAAAACAAAAGTGGCGGTTTGTTTTTATTCGCCAACAATTTCTTAACTTCCAGTTCAATAATTATTCCCGAAAATCAATTGGTTGCACTTATGGTTTTGTATACCTACGCCTACCACTCTTATATAAGACTACTTGACTAAACCTATAATGAGGCGTAGGGTCTCGTTTTAGCGCTAATTCCAAGCGAGCTTTTTAATTTTTCTGGGGACTCAAATGATAGATTTCGTAGTACATGACGAAGGGGATAGCGTCGGCGTTGTCGTGGTCGAGGGCGTAAAAGCCGGAGAGGAACTAACCGGCTGGGTAATGGATCAGGACGTCGAGATAAAATTCAAGGCGGCCAACGATATACCAATCGGGCACAAGCTTGCGATAAAACCCATGAGTGAAGGCGACACCGTGATCAAGTACAGCACGGATATCGGCAAGGTCGTCGCAGATATCGGTACCGGTGAACATGCCCATGTTCACAATATCAAGACCAAGCGCTGGTAATCGACAAATAACATAAAAATTGTAAATCCCTTAATTTTAGAGAACAAAAAAATGTCCCAAGATTTAAGCACGGCAACTTTTTCAGGATACAGGCGCGAAAATGGTCGCGTCGGTGTCCGCAATCACGTCATTATCCTGCCGGTTGATGATCTTTCGAACGCCGCCTGCGAAGCGGTCGCGAATAATATTTCGGGCACTATGGCCCTGCCCCATTCCTATGGACGCTTGCAATTTGGCGAAGACCTTGAATTGCACTTCCGCACCCTGATCGGTACCGGTTCCAACCCCAATGTTGCTGCTGTTGTCGTCATTGGTATCGAAACCGGCTGGACCCAGAAAATTGTCGATGGCATCGCGGCTACTGGTAAACCGGTGACTGGTTTTGGCATCGAGCAGCACGGCGACCATGAAACCATTATGGAAGCATCCAAGGTGGCAAAAGAGTATGTACAGTGGGCTTCTGAATTGACGCGTGAAGACGCACCGGTAAGTGAACTTTGGGTTTCAACCAAATGTGGCGAATCCGACACCACTTCCGGTTGTGGCTCAAACCCGACGGTTGGCAATGCATTCGACAAGCTATATCCCCATGGAGCAACGCTGCTGTTTGGCGAGACTTCAGAAATTACCGGTGGCGAGCACCTTGTCGCCGAGCGCTGTCGCAACGATGAAGTTCGTGAGCGTTTCATGTTCATGTTCAACCGTTACCAGGACATGATCGAACGCTTCAAAACCTCGGATCTATCTGATTCCCAGCCTACCAAGGGCAACATCGAAGGTGGTTTGACTACCATCGAAGAAAAAGCACTCGGGAATATTCAAAAAATTGGTAAAGAGTGTCTGGTCGATGGTGTGCTGGATAAAGCGGAAGCACCTACGGGGCCCGGTTTGTGGTTTATGGATTCGTCATCGGCTGCGGCCGAAATGGTGACTTTGGCAGCCGCAGCAGGTTACGTCGTGCATTTTTTCCCCACCGGCCAGGGCAATATCATTGGTAATCCGATCCTCCCGGTTATCAAATTATGTGCTAATCCGCGCACGGTTCGCACCATGAGTGAGCATGTTGATGTCGATGTATCCGGTTTACTGCGTAAAGAAATGACCCCGGGCGAGGCTGGCGACAAGCTGCTCGAGTCAATGTTTCGAACAGCCAATGGGCGTCTCACATCGGCCGAGGCTTTAGGGCACCGGGAATTCGTACTCACCCGTTTGTATGAAAGCGCGTAAAGCTAAAACGCACTAGAAAATTTTGGCGGGCTTAAATTACCGTTGCCCCGCCAAATCATAAAACATAGTCTGGCTTCGAAGCTCGAAAAAATCCGCTGGTACCAAAGACTTGCCGGATTAGCGATGCTTTTTGCAAGTCTGCTATCGACAAACTGATTTTGCATTTGCTATTGTTTGTGGAGTCATGAATATCAATCTCGATAAAACGACGCTCGACGCCATCAACCGTGACGAGGGCATTGCTGGAGGATTGCCAAACCAGGCCTATACCAGCGAGGACTTTTTCCGCGCGGAGCAGCGACAGTTGTTTGCCAAAACCTGGACTTGTATCGGCAATGGCTGCAGCGTGCCGAATCCAGGTGACTTGCAACCGGTTGCATTTCTCGGCCAACCGCTGGTGATGTTGCGTAATAAACAAGGCGACATCCGGGTATTTCACAACGTCTGTAGCCATCGCGGTAATGAGCTGGTCTGGGATGCCTGCCAGGTAAAAAACACGATTCAATGCCCCTACCACGGCTGGGCATACGATCTCGACGGTAGATTACTGGCAACCCCGAATATCGGCGGCAGCGGAGTGCACAATATCGATGACCTCGACAAAAGTAAGCACGGCTTGCGCGAGGCTCGTTCGGCGCTCTGGATGGACCTGGTGTTTGTCAATCTCTCGGCAGACGCAGCTGATTTCGAATCCTTTATCGCCCCTTTGCAACAGCGTATCGACAAGCTGGTGGCACCGGAGCAATTCGCTGCGCTGAAACCGGCTGCAAGCCATGGTACCTATACCATCGATTTTGCCGGCAACTGGAAGCTGTGCGTGGAAAACAACCTCGAAAGTTACCACCTGCCGACGATACATCCCGATTTGAACGCGGTGTCGAAGCTGGAAGATCACTATCATTTCTACGGTGGCGACCTGTTCGCCGGTCAGGGTACTCTCAAGTATGACCATGACAAGACCAACCTTAATGCATTTCCGGTGTTTGACGATTGGTCAGATAAGGTTGCCGAATATCCTACCCTGTATCCCAATGTTTTTCTCGGATTGCAGGCCGACCATTACTGGACGCGCTTCGTGCAACCGGTTTCAGCCGAACGCTCGCTCGATCATTTGCAAATTTACTATCTTGGCGATGCGGCCGATAGTTCCGAGTTCGAAGCAGCGCGTGCCCATCGGCTCGAGGTCTGGGCGAAGGTATTCAACGAAGACATCGGCGTGGTTGAGGGCATGCAGCGCGGCCGACAGTCGAGCGCGTTCAGTGGCGGTGTGTTCACGCCAATCATGGACAAGCCCTCGCATCACTTTGCAAAGTGGGTCGCCAAACAATTGACCCGAGGTGAAAACTAGCAATTGAGCGCTACGCACACGTTATTGCCGCTGAACCGCAATTTTTCGTTATCACATCCGAAAATGACGGGAATAGGTCGGTTTACCCCGCATAATGCAAGATCGAGGTTTCTTTATAGCGCTTGTTGAGGCACTATTTGTCCTATACCTGCTTCGAAACGGTGAATTCGAATATGGGGTTATCAAAATGATTCACCATTAATAACGAGAGAGTTAACATGAGTAAAGGTACAGTAAAGTGGTTCAATGCTACTAAAGGTTACGGTTTCATCACACCTGAAGACGGTGGCAAAGATCTATTTGTTCATCATTCTGAAATCAAAAGTGGCGATGACTACGCAACGTTAAATGACGGCCAGTCAGTAGAATTTGAAGTGGGCCAGGGCCAGAAAGGTCCATGTGCCAATAACGTTGTTCCTGTTTAAGTAAACAATACACAAGAATAAATATTAACGGCCCCAGCTAACGCAGGGCCGCCGAGGGTGGGCATTATTTCATGTCGTAAAACAATAACATCAAGGTAACGGCATCGAATGAAGGTTGCATATATATTCTCCAGCCACGATCACTTCGATGATGCTATCTAATACTTAAAATTCATCCTCGTTACTGATCTCCCTGACCTCGGGGAATACTTCGTGCAGCGTTTCGTAGAACAAATCGAGTACTTCCCGGTGGGTGCCGTCGACATCGATCAGCTGCAATAGTTTACGCATGAAGATCATGCGTACCGCCGGATTGTGTTTCAGGATGTTGGATTCACTATTGATTTGTATCAATCGAGCTAAAAAATTCCGCTGCGTTTCAATGCCATGTACTCGTTGATCAGAGTCGAATGCATGTAGGCCGGGGGTGTATCGGCGACGATGATGTTATCGCTACGCAGTTGCGCGTACATTGCCGATTGCTCCTGCAGATGATGGCTAACACCGCAATATTTTAATGCATCGTCGATCGACACAACCTCCGCAGCCAGGGTGTCGGTTAATACCTGCTGTCGCATAGAGGCAACCATTACCAGGTGGTGTTGGGACAGTAGTCTGGCGGCTTTAGCCAAATCATCCCGATCTTGCGGTTCCAGTGACGAAATCAGGATAATCAGCGAGCGGCGCGGTTGACGTGTCACCAGTTGCTGTGCGACCTCGAGGAAATCGCTAGTGGCAGGCGAGCTGTCTAGATCATAAATCTGATCCAGCAGCCGACTGATCTGAAAACGTCCCTTGATTGGCGCAACCCAACGCGACTGCCCGGCAAAACTCAGTAACCCAACACTGTCGCCTTGGCGCAGGGCGACAAAGGCAGAGATCAGCAGCGCGTTGAGCGCATGATCGAAATGACTGATTTCACCATCCTTGGCGCGCATCCGTCGGCCACAGTCGAGCAGGAACACGACCTGTTGGTCGCGCTCTTCCTGGTACTCGCGTGAAATCGGTTTCTGGAAGCGAGCAGTCGCGCGCCAGTCGACCTGGCGCAACGAATCACCGACACGAAAATCACGCAGTTGATGAAAATCGGTTCCCTCCCCGCGACGTTGGCGTAACTGCAGTCCGAGATCAACGTAGAGTTGCTCACTACCGATAAACGATGAACGAAACAGTGGTTTGTAGTTCGGGTAGATCTTCGAGGCCTGGGCCTCGCCGTAGTAAAAGTTCTTTTCCCACAGTTTCCAGCTCGACCTTACCCGGCAGCACAGCTGCCCGAATTCTGCGAGGCCGCGTTGCAGCGGCTTGATCGAATAGCGCAGCTCTGCATACGCACCGGGTTCAAGCGCGAGCTTTACCGGTAAGCCCTCGAGATGTAATTGTGGCGGCGGAAAATCAGTCAGCCAGAAATCCTGGTGACGCTGATCATGGTTACTGATCTTGATACCGACCCGTTGACGTATACCGAGAGCGAGGTGTGTTTCGAGCGATCGGGTTGCTTCGAGTTGGGGCTTATGCAATGCATACCCGTCCAGTAACGCCAATAGCGCTACCAAAACAAACCAGCACCAGAAAACAAGCTTGATTTCAAATGATTGTGGCCACTCGAGAATTGTGGCCACCGCGGCGAACAGGCCCAGCAACGCCCAGACCAGGATTAGCTGAATTAATAGTCGGGATGGTTTCATGAGCGCGGGGCGTCGACCTTTTCCAACAGGTTACTGAGTACTTCATCGACACCAAGGCCATCGATTTCCACCTCGGGCGCGAGAATAACCCGGTGTCGTAGTACTGGTAATATCATCGACTTTACATCGTCCGGGGTAACAAAACTAACACCATTGATCAATGCCAATGCCCTGGCACAGCGCAACAGTGCGATGCTCGCGCGCGGGCCGGCTCCATGTCGCAACAACGTGGTGCCGCGTGTCGTGCGCACCAGGTTAACTGCATACTCGGCTACCTTGTCGTCAACCTCGATGGCGGCGCATTGTAGTTGCGTAGCCTCGACATCGAGTAATTGTTGCGTATCGCTTTGATCACCGCCGAAAGATTCCAGCGCATAGCGCGTCGCGATAAGCAATTCATCATCCGCCTGCGGGTAGTCGATGTTTATCTTGATGACAAATCGATCCAGCTCCGCCTCCGGCAGGGCATAGGTTCCTTCCTGTTCGATCGGGTTTTGGGTTGCCAGCACCATGAATGGTTTTGCGACTTCCATCGACTTGCCATCCAGCGTGACCTGGTACTCCTGCATGACTTCGAGCAGTGCGGCCTGGGTTTTTGCCGGCGCACGATTGATTTCGTCGGCGAGTAATAAATTGGTAAAAACCGGGCCCTGCTTGAGCACAAACTTGCTCTGTGACATATCAAACATGACATGTCCTGTCACATCTCCCGGCATCAGGTCGGGAGTAAACTGAATACGTTTAAACTTGCCGCCAATACCGGCAGCCAGGGTCTGTACCAAAAGAGTTTTACCGAGTCCCGGTACACCTTCGATTAAGACATGGCCGCCTGCAAGCATTGCGATTAACACCTGGTCGACGACTTGTGACTGCCCTATCAGCCGGCCATTAATATGTTCCCGCAATGCGTTAAGTGCCGTGGATGTTGTGCTGGTTGAATCATTCATAGTGATTGCTCGATATGTTTTAAAAGTCTTACCGTTTGTACAAAAGAAGTTTCGTTGAAATCATCGGACCTGAAGGCGCGTTTGATTGCCTCCGGATTGAGATCACAGCGCAGTGCTATCAATTCGAATTGTCGCGCCTGGTCCACACGTGAAAACTCACCCAGCGTGAGGCTGGCACGACGCAACGCGCGCGCGCGCAAAGGCTCCACCAGGTACCGCCCCTGACGACGGTGCCATAGGTAATGGGAAATCGATGAGAAATGTTCTCCCAGCGCCCGCGAGCGTGACAGGTCATTCGGTACCTGGCGACCAAATCGATAAGCAGTCCGCCATATCCAGATTAATATCAACAAGCCCGCTGCCAATAAAAGTTCAGTTGCATTTCGCCTCATCAATACCCAGATCGAATCGCGCAGTACCGAACGTAAAATAGCAAAATTACCCTCGCCCGAGCTTAACAACCATAACAGGTAGGCATTGTCGTATCGATCGATGTGATACGAAGTCCAGATGCCCGGATCGGAAATTATTGTCAGCAGACCACTACCAACCTCGAACTGCATCAGGTGGATGCCGTGTTCCGAGTAGGACCAGCTAATGGGCTTATGTTCGGTATCATTCTCGGAATCTAAAATATAGAGGTGCGACAGGATTTTTGCGTCGTTAAACGCGACTTCGACTTCGCCGATATCATCGGAAAATTGCACCAGGGTGATCGAGTCCTCTTCGTCGTTTAAAGATTGTGCAATCTCTTCCCTGGATTTTCCCTCCTCGATCTGACGATTATATTCGCGCATGGTTTCGCTAAGGGATTTTTCCTCGGTCTCTTCTTCAACTTCAAATTCGCGCCAGTCGACGTCGACCGAAAACTCCAGCAAAAGCATGTCGTCCTCATGGGACACTTCATCAGCGGTATAAATTACATTGCCACCCGATTCAAGCCAGTTCATCACCTGCTCTAGCTGACGCGGTGTTTGCACCTGGTTTGCATCGCTGAAAAACAGCGTACCGAGGCCGGTAAGTTCATCGAGCCTTGCCAGGCTATCGACATCGGTTACCTCGATATCGCTTGCAGTCATGAATTTCTGTGCCGCCAGGTAGGGATTACGCAACGCGTCGATACTCCAGCTCGACTCCTCAGTTTCTTCATAAATTTCGATGCTCATGTACAAACCCCAACCAACCAGGCCCAGCAGGATCAGCCCCAATGCGAGTTTGACATAGGCGCTACTGCGGTTCATCGGACAACTCCATAGTCCATCCATCGCACAGGCCCTGAATGGTTTCACTTTCCGGCAATTGGTGGCCGTAGGCGAGCCGCCGCCAGACATTGGTAAGTTGCCAGAAGTATTCGCTAAGCGAGTCGATTCCGCAGGCCCTGACCAACGCGGCGCACTCCGCCTCGGTATGACTGGCGCGAAAGGCGATTTCATACTTATCGATCAGCCGCGATAGCGAGGCCCGATAAAGCAGGCTCAGGGCTTCCCGGTAACCGCCTGCGGCCCACTGTCGCATCACTTGAGCCGGCACATCGGGTGGCAGGCTTTGAGGGGTAACATCGAGGCCGAACAATACTTCCGGCGCGATTTCCTTTGGCTGTTGTCGACCCAGCCTGGACAAGGGTCCCCGGAAGCGTCTAATTAGATAAAACAATAATCCGGCAAATGCCACGACCAACAACACCTTGACCCAGACCGCGATGTTGCTGAGTGTCTGTGACCAGTCTCTATACAACTCCAGCCATTCGAAGAAATCGATAATCCAGTCTGGAAACGTGTCGTCTTGCGGTTCGCTCCAGTCCTTGAAGCGCCATTTACGCACCGTTCTTTCCTGGCCAAAGTCTTCACCCTGCAATATCGACTCAATCAGTTGCCTGGACGATTCACGGTCATGCTCGGTCGCAGCGTCAACCGCAGCCGGTGTTGTCAACAGTACCAACCCGGAAATAAAGATCGCCGCAACCATTCCGCTGGCACGCGATGCGGCCTGCTGTTTGCGATTGACCAGGTTGCGAAAGCTGATCTCGATATCCCAGGCTTCGAGTTCGATTCTGCGATTTAGATACAGCGCAAAACCGGCCATCGTGTGGAACGGCATAATCAGGGTTATTGCGGCGATGCCGGCCAGGGTATAAATCCATTCACCGGCCAGGGTTAGATCATTGAAATTATCGTAGTACTTGATTCCCAGCGTATCCGGGGTGAAAAAATTAAGCAGTATTACGATGCCGAATGCGACTACCAATTCGAAACAAAAGCAGACCACCTGGTTGCTCAACGCGACATCACTGTATCTGCCGTGCAGTACTTTCAGGCGTTGGCGACGGGCAGCGCCCTTGAGACCTTCGAGCACCGTAACCGGATTATCGAAAGCACGTTGCACCGAGAACCGACGCCATAGTAACCATGGAATACTATCCTTGAGCGGCAGCGTTTTCATGTTGGACCAGGTACCCGGTTCCTCGGCAAACAGCATGCGACTGGCGATAAACAGCGGCAGGCGCTCCCAGAACGGTTTCAGCCACCAGACAAATAGCAAGGCCCAAAAGGGACTCTTTGCGAATACGACCAATAGCACGATAGACAGCGGCAGCATTGGCACCAGGCTGGCGACGTAAATTTGCCGCCACCACGCGCGCGCCATCAGGAATCCGAGATCAACCGCCTGCCAGCCCGAACGGATAGAGGCGTTAACCTGCAGTTTATCCAGATTCATGACGCCGCCCGGAAAATGAATAGAGCAGTACCAATGCCCATAGCACGGCGCCAACCGTATATTTAACCTCGATCGACAGGCTGGTACTCGAAGACCAGAAAGCTTCCAGGAATGCGGCAATGATCAGCATCAATACGATGCCGTAAAGCATAGGTACTACATCACGCCCGGCTATGCGTAGCGAGTCGAGCCGCGATGACTGCCCCGGATTCAGGATCGCATAGCCAAGCCTTAGACCCGCGGCGCCACTGAATACGATCGCGGTCAGCTCGAAAGAACCGTGACCAACCACGAACGGGTAAAAAGTATCGACATAGTCCAGGCGGGTTAAATGTCCGGCGATACTGCCCATGAACATGCCGTTGAAAAACAGTACCAGCAAGGTTCCGATTCCAACCACCATACCACCGGCAAAACAACGAAACGCCACGCTGATATTGTTCTTGATGTAAAAGCCGAACATGAAAACATCGGTCTCGGCTTCACGTTCGCGACCGATTTTGCGCGCCTCGGGATCGTACATTCGTTCAACCTGGCGTACCTGTGGTCCATCGAGCACACTGTACACTGCGTCTTCATCGAGATAGGTCCAGAGACCGGAGGCCAGGCCGGGCAAAACCATCACCATGAATGCCACCAGGATAAAATACCGATGGCGATAAATCGCGAGTGGAAAATCGCGTTTGAAAAAGGCGTAAATATTGAGCCGGGTTTCTGAACGGTATCGATAAAGCTCGCGATAAAGACCGAGCACCAGGTTATTTAGGCGCTCTACCAGCGCGGCGTCATAAAGGCGTTCCTTGGCAATCGAAAGGTGCTGGCACAACAGCATGTAATTTTCCGCCAATACCTTGCTGTTATCACCCTGCGAGGGTTTTTGTAGCGACTCTTCGATCTGTTGCCAGACGGCCTGGTGCTGCGCTTCGAACAGTTGCTGTTTCATCGTACCCCCAGGAACCAGGCACCGATGCGTTGCAATTGTTCTACCCCGTTATCTCCCTTTTCATGGGTAATGCCTTCGAGAATGCTCGCCAGTTCTTGCTGTCGGGGCTCCGAAAGTTGGTTGCTGCGCTGCAGAAAATCGATGATCGATGATTGTTCGGTGCGCAGTAACGAGGTGGAGGGTGCAAGTGGCACGATCTCTTCCATCGCTGCCGGTTTCGCCGACTCGGGCACGCTAATCACCAAGGTTCCGGCAGCCATGTCGCCGAGCCGCTGAAAACGTCGGTTCGACAGCATCGTAACCAGCCCAACCAGGTAAAACAAAGGCAGGAAGTCAACCGTGCGCAACAAGTTTCGCACCATCGAGGTGCCGAGAGTCACCGGGCTTAAATCGTCATTGATGACCGATATCCCCAGCATTTTCTTACCGGGGGTCTGCCCGCGCGAATAAACCTCGAACAGCACCGGGTATAACCACTCGATGACGAACAGAAAAATGAGAAAAAAACCACCCCCCAAACCGAAGCTGCCGAACGGGATCGACACAATCGACATAACGAAGATGATGATGCCGCGAATGCCAAGGTCGATGGCAAAAGCAAAGAATCGCGGGATTGGTCCGACGACCTGGGCTTCAAGGTTAATACCGCCAGGAATCTCGATCCGATAACTTGTGTCCAGCAATAACTTTCCTTAATCCGCGAGGGTCTGGGCCTCTGCGCCAAACAGTTTAAAGTAAACCAATGCATAAGCCAGTGAAACCCACGGCACTATCCAAATCAACGGAATAGTCAGCGGAATCATGCCGAGAATCACCAGCAGCATTACCAGCAGAAAAAACCCCGTAGCCCGAAACCAGATCCGGGTGACCGCCTTGCGCGAGGTCTCGAGTGCCTGCCACGCAGTCATATCCTTTTCGATCATTAATGGTAGTGAAAACATGTAGGCAAATGAAAGATAGATGCCTGGAATGATTAACAGGAGATACCCGAGTGTGATCATCAATGACATCAGGATATACCACAGTATGGTTCCCGGAATTCGGTGAAAATAATTGAAAACAGAGCCAGGTGAAACCGATTTATTCTGCGAGTGGCGGATGCCCATGATGGTGATTCCTACAATCATCGGCATGGTTGCAGCAATTGCGATGATCTGCACCAACGATGCGAGGATTGACGCTGTCGCCTCATCTGCACCAATGGCTGATAGTCCTAATACAATAGGGATACTAATTAGCGCAGCTACTATATAAACAATAAACCAGATCACCGTTGCAATATGGCATTTGAGCTTGAAACCCTTCAGGCCACGCCAGGCTTCGCCGAGAGTCCCGAGCATTTTAACTTCAATATTGCCTGCAATTGCATCTTCGATGTTACCGCCACTACGTTCGGATTGACTGTGATACGCAATGTCGGATTCGGGGGTAGCGTAGATATCGCCCATGGGTAAACCCTTGATTTTACAGGTCGGATGCTGGTTGATTATAGCAGGATAAATTAACATCGCGCCCCGACCTCAAGATTTTGAGTAATCAGTTTTTAACTCGATAAAACACCGTAATCGAACACTTATTTTAGTGGGCGGCAGGATTGGTTTCAAAAACTTGCGACGGTACCAATATCGATTCCTAACCCAATCGCCAACCGGTCGAATTGAGCCAATCTTTGGCAATCAAAAATTACCTGTGCAATCTTTAAGTTAATTAAAAAACGAGCATTGAAACGATAGTCCTAGGAGTCCGCAAACGACCCAAAACGGACTCTCAGCACTTGTCATTAGAGGTCAATAATTACGGCCTTTAACTTAACTCCCGGCAGGGACGAGATTAATAAACTGTCACCTTAATTCCTTAATTCTAATCTCAATCGTCGCTCGGCGGGGCGAGTCTTACGCACGCGACGATGAGCTTCGACACATAGTCGGAGGGGTCGCGCGGCTCCAGCTTATCCCCCGCTTTCACGACGGCCTCGATTCTGGCCTGCAAGTTCGCCAGGTGGGAATCTTCCGGATACGTCTCCAGACCCGTTAGCTCCCGAATGTCGGGAGATACATTCGGGTCAGGGGCGAAGTCCAGTCTGCTTTCATCCACCTGCTTCAAGAGATCAAAGGCTCTTTCCAGATCGGCCAATAGTGGAGTATGAGTCACGTTCCTCTCCTGTTAAGCTGGCATTAGAATTTTATACCTACCAAGTATACCTAGCCTTTTATATTAATGTCCGTTTATGGCCGAACTACGAAGCTCAGGCATTGCATCTTTAGTTAACAGGGATTTACGAAAATGCTCTCCCTTTACGCCGGCTTATTCGTTGCACGTCAAGTGCAGCTAGCAGTGCCACCACCGAGCAAAATAGCATCATGCCAAGAAGCTGATAGGGCCCACCTCCCTCCGTTAGGATCACCCCTGCGATTGTTGTCAGCACCGCTCCGCCGCCAACCGTTAATGCACCTTTTAATCCTGAAGCGCTTCCAGCCAGCCTGGGTCGAACTGACAGCGCCCCAGCGTTGGCACTCGGCATGGTTAATCCATTACCCAAACCGGCAAACACAGTCGCGCCAAACAACGAGAAAACATTTACCAACCCCGCCAGGAATAATGTAAGCCCCACCATAAGTCCGACGCAGGCGACGACCCTTCCAGCAATCATCATCGTGGTTAACGGATAGCGATTCGCATATCGACCTGAAAGGAAGCTGCCTAGCGCAAAACCCGCAGTAATAGTTCCCATATAGAATCCAAGTGCGGCTGGTGATAATTCAAGAATCGTTTCTGCTACTAGCGGCACTCCCGTTATAAAAATATAGAACGCACCCACTGAAAACATAGTGCATGGTGTGAATCCCCAGTAACGCCGTGATCGAAAAAGCTCAGGATAGGCCTGAAATTGTTTCGTGAAAGTCTCTGACGGACTTTTATTGGTCTCGCCCAGATCGATTCAACACAGGACCAGCGCCGCAAATCCCAGGACTGTAAAAAACAAAAAACTGGACCTCCAGCCAAATAATTCATCCAGTACTCCGCCAACCATAGGTCCCAGCATCGGTGCGATCGCCATTGCCATTGAGACGTAGCTCATCTGGCTTGCCGCCTCCTGCTCTGGCGCAGAATCTCGGATTATTGCGTATGACAGTACGCCGCCTGCGATGATCGCTCCTTGCATCACACGAAAAGCCAGGAAGGTCCAAATATTGCCTGCCAGCATGCAGCCCAGAGATGCCAGAATAAATATTACCAATCCAGACAGAAGTACAGGGCGACGTCCAAACCGGTCAGACAATGGCCCTATGATGAGTTGCAACATTGCCGTGATGCCTAGATAGCCAGCGACCGACAGGCTCACAATGGTATAGTCGGCTTGAAACTCTTCCGCGATATTTGAAAGTGAGGGAAGAAACAGGTTTAGTGACAGAATCGATAGCCCAGTGAGGAACACCAGCGTAAAAAATCCCGGAGGAGATGTGGCAGCATATTTCATTGAAATCTCATTTACCTCGTAGACATAAAAAAACCCCTTCGGCCTGTCGCCAAAAGGGGTTTCTAGTGTTCGATTAAGAAAATACCCGCTACGGCGACAGCCTTAGGCTCCCTACGACAGTTACCACCACAACAGTCTGGAGGTAATCCACTGAGCGAACTGGTTGGTAAATCAATGCGGGTTTCATTAAAAGCAGCTTCTAAAATAAAAAATTTTATTGTACGGCAGCTTCATCCCGGATTGTTTCTACACAAGTCCAGCCCAAGGACTCAAGTTTTTCAATAAAACCTTTAGCTTTTTCTTCGCAATATGACGCGTCATTCTGCGCACTCCAAAGCACCTGATCTTCAGCTCCTTCCGTAAGTTTTTTGTAAAGAACCTGACATGGCAAGGGCGCCGATGTTATCTGCTCCATATGTACTTCCCGTACATCACTCCCATGGCGGCAGCTCCATGAATCCGCATAGACGCTAAGCGGCGTTAAAAGTGAGGTAGCAAGTATCAGTATCGTCCGATTGAGAAGTCTCATGAATATTCTCTCCTATCTTGATTGAAATTCAATGTGCCTACACTGAGTCAAAGTTTAGATTGAAATAGATGCATGTCGATCAATTAATCAACTTTTACACAATATAATCCACCGTATTCGAAAGTTATCCATTATTACTCACTCTCGGGATGATTCATATCAAGCTATCTGATATTCGTTTACATTCTTAACTCAGATAATTCAGAAAAAAGAAGTTTAAGGGCTGGCTGCTTGTGGATTGGAGTGACTAATCACAATACCAGACAACCATTAACTTTTCGGATACACTTTTATGAGTCTTTGGACAGACCGAAAACCATAACTGTTGAATAACTCTCTGTTAAACGAAACATCGACCAAACAGAAACCCTCAATCGAAAAGATCGACAGGCAACAATGCAATATATCGATCATCTGGAAAGACGGACATCGCAGCGTGTTCCACCATATCTGGCTACGCGACAATTGTACTTGTTCGCAGTGCGGTGACCGTAGCGGTGGCCATCGATACCTGGAACTGGCTAGCATTGATCCAGACATTGCTCCTGACGAAGTATCGATTGATTCTTCGGGATCGCTGCAGATCCGGTGGCAAGGAAACGGTCATCTAAGCAGTTACGCTGCAGCCTGGTTGCACGAGCATTGCTACTCGACCGACTCGATCGCCAAACGGCAGCAGCAACCAGTACTTTGGGATTCAATCCTTAACGACAAAATTCCTGAATGGAATTACGACCAGATCCTCACCGATGAATCGATTCGCCTGCAGATGTTTCAACGCATAAATGACTATGGCTTTGCGATAATAAACGCTGTCCCCACCCTGGAGGACCAGATCGAACGCCTGGCAGCAGTATTCGGATTCATTCGGGAAACCCATTACGGACGCATTTTCGACCTGATATCCACACCGCAACAACGCATTCTGGCGCAAACGGCACATGCCATACGGCCCCACAACGATGAATTGTTCCGTGACCCGATACCGGGGCTGTTTATGATGCATTGCCTGCATGCCAGCGAGTGTGGTGGAGGCGCGTCGATCTTGGTCGACGGCTTCAGTGCTGCGGAAAAGTTGCGCTCCCAGCACAAGGATATGTTTGAATTACTGTGCCGGGTGCCGATACCTCATCGAAGGTTTCTGGTCGACGATGTGGATGACGTGGCGCTATCGGGGAACTGGCGCAGCATCGAGTTGAACCGCCACGGTGATATCGCGGGAGTACACATCAACGAACGCACTATGGCACCCCTGGATTCGGATGAGGATTTAGTCGAACCCTTTTATCGAGCGCTACAGAAATTGCTGGCGCTGGTCTACGCTCCTGAGGCTTGTGTGACCTATAGGTTGGAGTCCGGGCAGGCTGCGGTGATGGACAATCATCGGGTCTTACACGCACGCACTGCGTTTAACGGAAACCGACACATCAGGCAATGCCATGTAGATCGGGACGAGTTTTTTAGTCGTTTGCGCGCACTACGTCGGCGCCTCGATATCGAAGATTAGCTTTAGTTAACTCCCTGAAACATCGACTCGGATGATTCGATTTCTTGCTTACCATAGTTTTTCCAGATCCCCGGATAGCTATGAATTCTAACCGAGATGAGCTTCCTGCATAATCCAGTCGCGGAATGTTGTGATCGCGGAACTGGAATCCACCGCACGTGGATAAACCAGGTAGTAGCCATATTCTTCCAGACTGACCGGACGATACTGGTATAGGCTCCCTGCGGCTACCTCGTCGTCAACGAGACGATCGTAAAGCGCCACGCCCTGGCCATCGATGACCGCCTGCACGCGAACATTGGGATCCGGAATCACCAGATCGTCCGGCCCTGACGACCATTCGATTCCCGCTGCTGCAAACCAGTCGATCCAGGCCCTGCTGCTGTCACGATCTTGCAGCAACGCCTGCCGCTTGACCACGGCCTCTATTCCCTCGGCTTCGATCTGCCGGCCAATGTCTCGACTGGCGGTCAACATAGCCGGGCAGGTAAAAATCAATTCTACTTCGTAGTCGTCACTGCGCCAGTCTCCTCTACCCCAGCGCACCGCGAGATCCAGTTCATTTGAGCGCAGATCCATCAGGTCGATCAGGGGTTGAATACGCAATCCGATGTCAGGATGCTCAGTAATGAAATGCATCAGGCGCGGTGACAGCCAGCGAGACGCGAAGTAAGTTGCCATTCCGATGGTGATCCGTTGACTGTTACGTCGTCTGAGATCGACAATCTTGCGTTCCACACTCTCAAACAAGGGTTGGCAGACCTGGATTAGGTCGCGACCTTTCTCGGTTAAAGTCAGGCTTCGCTGTGAGCGGGAAAAAACCTGAAACCCAAGCCCTGCCTCCAATTGCTGCACCTGGTAACTGACCGCGCCTTTGGTCAGGTTCAACTCCTTTGCTGCGGCCCCCATGTTCAAATACTGTGCCACGACTATGAAACTGCGCAAGTTATCGTAATTTCGAAATCGCATAATGACTGTTTAATTTATTTTGACAATAAGGTCAAATAATTTGATTGGAATTCAATCATTTAAATTAATAATATTCCTAATCAGAGCAAGGGACCGATAATATTTTCGATCAAATTAATTATACGTTTAAAATTATTCAATCTGACTGGAGATCACCAATGAGCGAACTTTCACGCAGCTCGGCGCTCGCTTCGCGCCACACCGCGCTGGGATCGGGGCTTGAAGACTGGAACGGGATGGGAACCGCCTGGAGCTATAACAGCGATCCCAATGACGAACACGACTCAATCCGCGAGGCGGCCGGTATGTTCGATATGTCACCGTTAAAGAAGGTGTTTGTTCGCGGGCCCGACGCGACCAGGGTAATCGACCACGTCATTACCCGCGATATGACGACAATCTCTCCCGGCCAATCGGCCTACGGTGCAATTCTGACCGAACAGGGCACAGTTTGTGACGATGCCATAATTGCCAATAATGGCGATGATGAGTGGATGCACTGCCATGGATCGGGTGAAAGCATGCAACGCTTGCAGGAATCCGCCGCAGGTCTCAACGTGGATATCGAACTTGACGATGATTTGCACAATATATCGCTGCAAGGTCCAAAGGCGTTGCAACTACTCGATGCGCACACCCCGACCGACTTGAATGAAATGCAGTATTTTCATCATCAGGCTACCCAGCTGTTTGGCCATCCATGCCGTCTTTCACGCACCGGGTACTCGGGTGAACGCGGCTATGAAATCTTTGCCAGCGCTTCGGTAGTCGGTGATATATGGGACCAGATTCTCGGATATGGCGCGGATAATGGCGTGATGCCCTGCTCTTTCGCCTCACTCGACAAGGTGCGAATCGAAGCTGCCTTGCTTTTCTTTGGTTACGACATGACTGCAGAGCATACGCCGTGGGAAGTCGGTCTCGGATTTACCGTTAACCAAAACAAGGGCGAATTTCGAGGCAAGCCAGCAGTACTAGCCTCTGAAGGGCGGGAACGCTTTGTTGCGGCCGGGGTTTCGATCGATCACGACGATGCCCTCGTCGGAGGCGAAATATTGAATCTCAATGGAGAGGAAGTTGGCGTGATTAACAGCCCCTGTTATTCACATCGCCTCAACAAATCGCTGGCACTGGTGCACCTGCGCCCCGACGCGACACAGCCAGGCACAAGTCTTGACGTGGTAAGCGATGATTTTTCGGGCACCGCAACGGTCGACACGACCCCGTTCTTCAACCCCAGCAAATCACGCACTCACGCCTGAGCGTAAACCTGATGTCTCGAGCCTCTTCCCGACGGCACCGGCGTCATCGCGACCGCGCTGAAACCGATCAACTGAACGCACCGGCCTTTTTGACGCGCAAGATCCCAGCTTATGAAATGCTTGACGAAGAAGCCCTGGTTAGGCTTGAAGATCATGCGGAATGGTTGCTATCGGAAATTGGTATCGAGATTCGAGATGATCCAGCAGCATTGGAACTATTCAGGGAAGCGGGCGTGACCATCGACGGTGAATTGCTGCGCTTCGATCGCGGTCACGTGCGAGAACTTTGTCAAACCGCCCCCAGGACCTACACCATGCATGCGCGTAACCCCGCGCGAAATATCGAGTTTGGCGGCAATAACCTAATATTTGGATCAGCCTATGGTCCGCCTTTTGTGACCGACATGGAGGGCGGCAGGCGCTACGCTACGCTCGAGGATTTTCAGAACTTTATCAAATTGACCTACCTGTCCCCCTGGCTGCACCATCAGAGCGGAACCATTTGCGAACCGGTAGATATAGCGGTCAACAAGCGACACCTCGACATGGTTTATGCGCACCTGCGTTATTCCGATAAACCCTTCATGGGCTCAGTGACGGCGCCCGAGCGCGCCGAGGATTCACTGGCGATGGCGCAGCTCGTATTCGGCGAAGCATTCATGCAGGAAAACCTCGTAATCCAAGGCAATATCAACGTCAATTCGCCTTTGGTCTATGACAACACCATGACTGCGGCGCTACGCACTTACGCGGCAGCGAACCAGGGCAATGTTATTTCCCCATTTATTATGGGTGGTGCAATGAGCCCGGTAACCCAGCCGGCAATCGTCGCCCAGGCCCATGCCGAGGTGATGGTCGGGATAGCGTTGACCCAACTGGTACACCCAGGTGCCCCAGTTGTCTATGGCAGCTTTCTGACGACGATCGACTTGAAGTCCGGCGCTCCGACTTTCGGCACCCCCGAATCCACGCTGGCAACACTTGCAATTTCTCAACTCAGCCGACGCATGGGGCTGCCGTTTCGCTGCGGCGGTCACTTGACTGCATCCAAGGTCGCCGATGCGCAGGCGATGCAGGAGTCCACTAATGCGATGAACCCGGCAATCATGGCTGGAGCGAACTTTATCTTCCAGGCTGCAGGCTGGCTCGAGAGCGGTCTGACCATCGGTTACGAAAAGTTTGTCATGGATGCCGAGCACTGCGGTGCACTCGCACGTGTGGTTGCAGGACTTGAGATCGATGAGGATCAGCTTGCCGGAGATGCCTACCGGGAAGCGGGAGTCGGCACCAACTTTCTCGGCGTGGGTCATACCATGCAACACTACAAGACCGCTAACTTTCGCGCCGAACTCGCTGATGCAAATCCGTTCGAACAATGGAGCGAAGCAGGCAGTAAAGATATGCAACAGCGCGCATATGAACGTTGGAACCGGATGCTAGCGGAATATGAAACCCCGGCAATTGATCCCGCGATCGACGAGGCGCTGCTGGACTTCGTCGCCCGAAAAAAGGCATCGATGCAAGACGCCTGGTATTGATGCCACACGTTTAAATCGACTCAATCTACTTTGGAATAACAAGCGCATCTACGATGGTACAACCCGTTTGATTGACGATCACCGGGTTCAAATCGATTTCGGAGATTGAGTCGGCAAATGCAACCGTTAGTTCGGAAAACCTGACTATCAAGTCGACCAGTGCCACGCGATCTACCGCAGGTTGTCCACGCACGCCGGACAACAGTTTGGTCAACCGGGTTTGATCAATCATTGCGTTGACCTGTGCACTATTCACCGGAGCAAGCTTGAACGCGCGCTCGGCGAGTACTTCGATCAAGACACCGCCACAGGCGACAATCACCATCGGGCCATATTGCGGATCATTTATCATGCCGACGGATACCTCGACACCGGGCGCTATCAACGGCATTACCACGACACGCTCACCGAGTCGCTCCTGTAAATCTCGGTAACCAACTTCAAGCTGTTTACGATCCACGATACCAACTTTGACCCCGTTTTTTTCGGACTTATGCGCGATACCTGCCATCGCGGTCTTGAGCACCAGCGGATAACCACACGAATCGGCGACCGCGCACACTTGCTCGAAGCTTTGCGCGAGGTTGTAATCAACCGTTGGCAAGTCAAATTCCGACATCAGGCTCAACGAGGTGATTTCGTCACAACTTTCAATTGCGCCTAGACGACTCGACCAGCTCCTGACTTTCGCCCGATCGAAATCAATCTCATTTGAGCGGGCAACAGCATCGCCCGCGGATCGATAATTCATCAGGTTAAGTATGGCGCGCAATGCCACATCGATACCGTTGATGACCGGAATTCCCTGTGAAGTCAATTCGGCTGCGGTGTTACTCAGATTGGTGAAGGTGCAGCTCTGGACCAGGATGACCGGTTTATCACAGTAGGCAGATAGTTGCTTTGCCACGGCAAACAACTCGGGATAGTGCGAAAACCCGTCGCGAAATTCGAATTCAAAGCTCAACAACCCGGTATCTGCATCGTCGAGCAAGGCTTTCCCGCAGGCAAGATAGGTTTGAAAGGTGTTGTTCCCGAGTGCACCCATACCATCCATCGGGTTGACTGCTTCAAGCCCGGTTTCCAGATGCGAGCGCAACACCCTGATGGTAGCTGGCGATATTTGCGCAAACGGGACGCCGTGATCTTCTGCGAGGTCGATCATCTGTTCGCGCATGCCGCCCGAATCGAGCATGCTCGCAAGCCCACCGCCGTTGATACGAAAGCCGGCGGCAAACAGCATCGCGGTAACAATCATTTCGTCGGCATCGTGACATAGAATTGCCCCGTAACGCTCACAAACAGCGATAAACGCCTCGTGATTACCGACAATTGCACCCGAATGACTCATCGCCAGCTGAGCAGATTTCTCGGTACGTCCCAGACGCGTTATTACCACCGGTATGGATCTTTTATCTGCCTTTTGTAATGCTGCGATGAAGGCCGGAACATCACGTACCGCTTCCAGGAAAATTGCGATAACTCGGGTTGAATTTTGATCGATCAGGTAATCCATGTAATCACCGACGGTCGCGTTGGCTTCCTGTGCACTCGCAATCACATAGTTGAAGCAGAAACGCGCGTCATTGTTTGCCAGGTAAGTCATGCCGGATCCAGAATGCAGGATCAGGCCGATGTGACCTGCAGGTCGCCCGACGGGCGGCCTGTCGAAACTGACCATGACATTATGGTCGTAATTATAAAATCCCATCGAGTTACCACCGCAAACCGGAATTCCTGCCTGCCTGGCCTTGTCGCGAAGACGTGCAGGAAGTTTCGGCTCGGTATCATTTTCGATGTAGTTAGCCGCGTAGATGACTATGCCTCCAACATTAAGCGTCAAAGCATGATCGAAGCTCTGTTCCAACGGCAGGCCGCTAACGGCGTAAACCACGAGGTCGGGCACCATCGGCAGGTCAGCCAGTGAGGCGTAACAGGTATTACCATGCACCGTCCGGTACTTCGGATTAACCGAGTATATTTCCCCGTCGTATCCGCTTTCCGCCAATTGACTATGCGTCATTGACGCGAGACTATCGTCGCGTTCGGAGGCGCCAACGATGGCAATCGACCGCGGAGACAGTAATGGAGTTAACCAGTGTGGCATGGGCAAAAAACGAAACGTGAATGCGGCGCGATTTTGACATATATTGCCGCCATTCACACATAATTTTCGGGGGCAGTAATGAGTACAGCAGTGCGGGTAGAAACTCATGATCAGATCGTTGAAATCACCATCGATCGACCACCGGCCAACGCGATTAACCCGGAGGTCTCAAACGCAATTTACAAAGCCCTGACAATGCTGCAAGAGGACGACAGTCTCCGGGTCGGTATCATTACCGGTAGCGGGGACCGAATTTTCAGCGCGGGCTGGGACTTGAAGGAAATCGCCGCCATCGACAACAACGAGGAGGCGGTCAATAGTGCGTTTACCTGTCCCGGTGGATTTGCCGGAATCAGCGAGTTCTGGGGTTTGAAAAAACCGGTCATTTCCGCGATTAATGGGATGGCGGTTGGTGGCGGTTTCGAAATCGCGCTTGCCACCGACCTGATTGTCGCGGCGGATCATGCCGAGTTTTTCCTGCCGGAAATGCAACGCGGCTTCCTGCCCGACGTCGGCGCAATCCAGATTCTGCCACGCCGCGTACCTTATAATGTGGCGATGGACCTGCTCTACACCGGGCGGCGCATGAGTGCCGCGGAAGCATTGCAGTGGGGCCTGGTATGCCGGGTTTGCCCATTTGATGAACTGATGAATGCCGTGCGTGAACTGGCCGCCGATGTGACCAGGGGAGCTCCGCTCGCGTTGCAGGCACTTAAAGAGGTCGTACCCGCGATATATAACCTGCCAATGCCCCAGGCTTTTACGGCAACCAAACCTGGTAACGAAGAATTGCCGATCTATCAGAAAATGCTGATGTCGGAGGATTTTATGGAAGGCCCGCGGGCGTTTACCGAAAAACGTGACCCTGTCTGGAAGGGTAAATAAACGTCCGTTAAATCGGTTGCGGGGTCTCGGCCGAGGCAACTTTTCGTTTAAGTCGGTTATGAATCGAGACACAATACAACAGGATGAACAGCGCAAACAGGTTTTCCTTCAATTCTCCGGTGTTGATGATGTCAGTTTCAAACACCGATAGTATCGGCCGAATTAAAATGACCAACAATCCGATGGTGACACAATCCAGGGTCGGCCATTGCCAGTATAAACGGTTGGATTCCTCGAGCCTGATCTGCCGTAAATGACGATATAGCGGCAGTATCACACCGCCAATCAGAATTCCCAGGGTCAGCAAAGCCCGCGGTAATTGGTCAAACAGCGCGTGCACATTATGCAGATTGGTTTCGCCCTGATCATTCAATTCTTTCCAGGTTTCTGCAGTATCCCAGCCAAACATGTGTTGACCATAGGATATTTCCTCCAGCGCGAAATAAGCCGCGCCCAGGATTAAAACGAACAACCAGGCCCTGAGAAAACTGGTTATCCCGAGTTTATTCACCTTAATAATTGCGGAACCACAAAATCCGATGGCAACCAACAGGAACAGCACGGTCATGTTTTCAACGATGCCGAACTCGCCCTTGAGCGCCTTGTAATCGCCGACAATCGCGAACCAGATGAATGAGAACAAGACCACCAGCACCGGTAAACAATGATAAACCAGCAGATCTCTAATTTTCATCAGTTAACCTCGAACAATCCGGCAGCGCCCATTCCGCCGCCGACACACATTGAAACCACGACATATTTTGCACCGCGACGCTTGCCTTCAATCAAGATATGCCCGGTCAGCCTGGAGCCGGTCATACCATAGGGGTGACCGATCGATATAGAACCGCCATTGACGTTGAACTTATCGTTGTCGAGCCCTAGATAATCGCGGCAATAAATCGTCTGGCAGGCGAACGCTTCGTTGATTTCCCAGAGGTCGATGTCGTCAATGCCAAGCCCGTTTTTCTGCAACAGTTTGGGGATAGCATAAATCGGGCCGATGCCCATTTCCTCGGGCGCATTACCGGCGACCGCCATGCCGCGGTAGATGCCCAGAGGCTCCAGTCCGCGTTTTTCGGCGAGCGAAGATTCCATTAAAACGCAAGCCGACGCGCCATCCGACAGTTGGCTCGCGTTGCCCGCGGTAACTGTTCCGCCTTCCACCACGGGATTCAGACCGGCGAGCCCTTCGAGCGTCGTTTGCGGGCGATTACCTTCATCCTTCGACAAACTTGCGTCGCTATAGCTGATCTCACCGCTTTCCTTGTCCTTGATTGCGCGGGTGGCAGAAATCGGCACGATTTCATCATCAAAAGCGCCTGCCTGCTGGCCCGCCGCGGTACGCATCTGCGATTGCAGCGCGTATTCATCCTGTGCCTCGCGCGTAATGCCGTACCGTTTAACCACGTGTTCCGCGGTCAGCAGCATCGGCATGTAGGCATGCTCGGCATGCACAATCACGTTGGGATCGGCTTCATCGGCTACCCACGGGAAATACTGATTTTGTACCGCCGAAATATTATCCTGTCCGCCGGCAACAACAATATCCATCCCGTCAACAATAATCTGCTTGGCTGCGGTTGCGATCGCCATCAAACCTGACGAGCACTGACGATCGATGGTCTGTCCCGCCACCGTTACCGGCAAGCCGGCCGCCAACGACGCCAGGCGCCCTATATTCATGCCGGCGGTTCCCGCGGTCAGCACCGCACCGATAATGACATCATCAATTTCTTCGCCACTGACACCGGCACGATCGACCGCTTGCCGAATTGCATGGGCCGTCAAGGTAGGCGATTTAATATTGTTGAGCGTGCCTTTGAACGCCGCCCCGATCGGGGTCCGCGCGGTTGATACTATAACTGCGTCTTTCATTTTGAGCTATGCCGAGAGTGAAAATTCGCGAAATTATACCCCAGCAAAAGAAAAAGGGGAGGCATCTATTTACTTGGTTCTGCTTATTATTTGTAAAATTTAGATACGACCCCGTTTCCCGCCCCTCTTCTCCCCCTCCTTTATTTCTATTCGTCCAATACACCGGAAAGTGCATCGATGATATCCTCGAATTGCTCATCGAGTTTGCGTCCCTCATCGTGCGCAGAATTAATTCGTGTCACCGTAGACTGGATGATTTTCATTAATGCCGATTCTTGTCGTTTGCTCAAATCCAGTCGCACTAGTGATTTTTCTAATTCGGTACTCATCGACCCCATGATTTTCTCTGCTGTCAGCTTTTGCTGCTTATGGAGCTCGTCGATCTTGCCCAGATTATCGTGAGTTACTTCCAGTACACGGGCCAGGATATCGCGACGCGAGTCGAGCAGCATTTCAGATTGCAGGGCATTCAATCTCGCATCCAGACCCTCGATCAGAATAGCCAGGTGTTCGCGCAGTCGTTCTTTTTCGCCCTCGCCGGACGGCAACTTGCGAACCAGGATAGTGGCGTGATCAGAATTAATCGCCAATCGAGTGCCAAAACTTAACACCCGATCCTGGCCCCGCAAACTGTCCATAATTTGATTCTCCATCGGCCGGTAGATATCGTCACTAAACCAGACACGATTTTCGGGTTCAGCCACAATCAACAAGCTGCCCTCAAGTTCGAATTCACGCAGGCAGTCAAACACGTTGTTAGCCAGATCATCGAGGCTGTTAACCGCCTGACATTGATGCAGGAATTTGACCACCATTGCGAGTTCTTCGGTGTGGGTCAAATTGTTCCTTAAGTCTTCAACAGCGGTGTCAGAAATCTTTTTAAGTTCCTGCTTGCGCTGCTGGCTTGCGAGTACGATCTGCACCTTCTTTTGCAAGATTTCTTCGCTAAAGGGCTTGGTAATATAATCGTCGCCGCCGACTTCGTAACCAGCCATCAATTCCTCATGCGAGGCCAACGCCGAGACGAATATAACCGGAATTTCGGCGCTATCGGCATCGGCTTTAAGACGCACACAAGTCTCGAGCCCATCCATTTCCGGCATGTTTACATCGAGCAGAATCAGATCAGGTTTTTGTATCGCGACTTGCTGCAGACACCCTTCTCCGGACTTCACCGTATTCAACGCGTAGTTGTCCTGCAACAATTCTTCCATGATGATCAAGTTGACAGGTTCGTCGTCAACGCACAGTATCGAGGCTTTATCACCCATTAGTTTTATTTTGCAACCGCCCGAGTTTTGCGTAGTTATAATTGAAATAAAGGCCAAAGAGTAGAAAAAATTCCATTTTTTCAATTTTCTTTATTCTATGAGGCAAATCATTGGTTGTACTTGATAGTTCTCATTTTGTTCTCTATAGTGGCCTCAAACCTGAGACACTTTAGATGAACAAATTCCTGCAATCCAGCAAATTCAGACCCATAAGACCTGTGCCCGCCGGGTACGAAGGGCTCCTTGGTCTGGGTCGCGTCGCGGCCGGTATCCCGCTGGAAGCGATCGAAGACCAGCAACGCAACGAACTGAAGAGCTTGTTGACGGCACCCGGGCGATATGCGCTCCAGGTCACTGACGATTCGATGTGCCAGGCAGGCATCTTTCAAGGCGATATCGTCGTCGTACAAAGCCAACAGCAGGCTCGCAATGGCGATATCGTGGTGGCGCTGATCGACAATGAGCAAGTCACGTTGAAGCGAATTCGATATCGTGCCGGCCATCGGATTCAGTTACTCGCCGATAATCCTGATCTGACAGATTTAATCGTCGCTGATTCGCGCGTGCTTATCCAGGGAAAGGTCATCGGGCAAGTTCGGCGTTACCGTTGAAGCCGAACGGCAGCAGTGCCTGGCCGCGTGTGATCTTGCTGGCCGACATGAACGCATTCTTCGCATCGGTTGAACAGGTCGATCACCCGCAGTGGCGCGCTAAACCGATCGCGCTGACCAATGGCGGTATTGGTACCTGTATCATTACCTGCTCCTATGAGGCGCGCGCCTTTGGCGTCAAAACCGGAATGCATATAAAACAGGCCAGACAACTTTGTCCGGACCTTATCCAGGTAGTCAGTCGCCCCCAGCGCTATGCCGAGGTATCCACCAACATCATGCGTGCCCTGTCTCGCTTCACCCCTGATATCGAAATTTTTTCGGTCGATGAAGCCTTTCTGGACGTCACCCGCTGCCTGCAGCTCTGGGGGTCGCCGCGAGAAGTCGCACTCAGAGTCAAGCAGTCGGTCTACGAACACTCGGGGATTTTGTGTTCGGTTGGGGTCAGCGGTGATAAGACCACGGCCAAGTTTGCCGCCAAGCAACAAAAGCCGAATGGATTGACCATCATCCCCCCCTGGCAGTCCCGGGACCGCCTCGCCGATACACCGTTGATCGAACTCTGCGGGATAAATTCCGGAATCGCCAACATGCTGGCGCGTTATGGCGCGCATCGCTGTGCGGATTTACAGAAATTGCCGATTAGCGTACTCGGCAAACGTTTCGGCAACCCGGGCAGGCGAATCTGGTTGATGGCCCAGGGTCTCGATCCCGAACCAGTAACGACCAGTGTTCCAACCGCCCAGTCGATTGGGCACAGCAAGGTTTTACCACCGAACACCCGTGGCGCTGAATCGATATGCGTCTATTTGATGCACATGGCACATAAACTCGCCGAGCGTTTGCGCAGCAATCAGTTGGTGGCTCAGCAATTTCTGTTCGCACTGCGTCTCTACCGGGGCTGGTTAAAAACCACCTGCCGATCGCTGCTACCCTGCGATGACGAAATGGTAATTTACCGTCTCGGAAATCGGTGGCTGCAAGACAACTGGCGGGGTCAGGGAGTCTGGCAAGTCCGTATCGTGGCGCTGGATCCCAAAGCACCCTGCCAGGCTGACCTGTTTCAGCGCAAGCATCCCAGGCGCCAACGTGCTCACCGGGCGATGGACCAGATCAATCAACGCTACGGCAAGATGACCCTGGCCTCGGCGCGATTACTGGACCGCTCAAGCATGCCTGATGTCATTTCTCCCGCCTGGAAGCCATATGGACACCGAAATACTATTTAACCCGGCGTGCTTTATTTAACGAAACAATCAAACGATTTCGGCTAAACTTGGTCGATAACTTTACCTTTGTTAATTGAGAATTAATAAATGCTGGACACAACGGATAATTCGATCGTGGATATTCAAACCGACATCACCACTGCTATCGGTGCGATCGAAACGATCATCCTGGGCAAATCGACCCAGATCAAGCTTGCAGTTTGTTGCCTGATTGCGCGCGGTCACTGCCTGATCGAAGATTTACCCGGTGTCGGCAAAACCACCTTATCGCAAACAATAGCGCAGGTATTTGGTCTCGATTTCAACCGCATCCAGTTCACCAGCGATTTATTGCCTGCCGATATTCTCGGGGTTTCGATTTTCGACCCGGAAAAGCAAGTGTTCAAATTCCATCCCGGCCCCGTGTTCGCGCATTTTATCCTGGCCGATGAAATCAACCGCGCCACGCCAAAAACTCAAAGTGCGCTGCTCGAAGCGATGGAAGAAAAACAAATCACCGTCGAAGGCGCGACTCACAGGTTAGATGAACCATTCTTTGTTATTGGCACCCAGAATCCGCTCGATCAATCAGGAACCTTTCCGTTGCCCGAATCCCAGCTGGATCGTTTCATGATGAAGATCTCGCTCGGTTATCCTGACCAGGAGGCTGAACGTACTTTATTATCTGGTGGTAATCCTCGCGCGAAGATGCGCCAGTTGAAGCCGATGCTCAGCATCGATCGCTTTATGACGATTCAAGCCACGGTTGACGATATCCATTGCTCCGAACCTTTGCTGCACTACGTTCAACTGTTGATTCAGGCAACTCGTAATCCAGGACTCTTTGTCTATGGACTTTCGCCGCGCGCCGGACTCGCGATAATCCAGGCCAGCAAAGCCTGGGCGCTTATGAACGGTCGTAGTCATGCTGAACCTGGCGATGTGCAAGCGGTATTTGGTGCAATTGCCGACCATCGCCTCACCGCGTCAGAGCAGCACAGCCATCCGACTATGGACCTGGTCAACGATTTAATCGATCATATTCCAATTCCTTAACGACCATGATTTCGGTTAGTCTACCGAGGCCCCTCCGGCGATACTTCGACGACTGGTTTGATAGCCATAATCCGCCAAGCCAGGATGCCATTGTGCTGCATAATCGGCGGCTATACATTCTGCCCACTCGTTTCGGTTACCTTTTCGCGATAATGCTGCTGTTCCTGTTTTTTGCAGCGATCAATTACCAAAACAGCATGGCGTACGTACTGACCTTCATGTTGACCTCACTTGGCATACTCAGTCTTTGGCATACGCATAAAAATTTGCTCGGAATTACCGTAAAGTTGCAAATCCCGCGCCCTGTTTTTTGTGGTGAATTCTGCGAATTTGGTTTTGAAGTCAGCCATGCCAATAAGTCAAAACGTTTCGCGATTGGTATCCAGTATGCTAACCAGGCGCCGGTTTATCTGAAGCTCGAGCCTGAAGGCAACACCGAGGCAAAACTGAAAATTCCCACCGCGCACCGTGGACAATTCAAGCCCGCGGGATTTACGGTATTCACACGCTACCCGACAGGCCTGTTCCATGCCTGGGGGTGGCTCAAGTTCGATTTACCGGTTCTGATTTATCCCAGGCCAACAGCGAAAGTTAATTTGCAACAGAGCATGATCGAACAATATGACGGACAGACTTCGACCAGTACTATCGAAGGCGATGATTTCGCAGGTCTACGCGAACACCGCGAGGGTGAATCGTTGCACCATATCTCCTGGAAAGCCTATGCCCAGGGCAAGGGATTATTGACCAAGACATTTCAAGGGCATGCGAGGCCCTCGTTGTGGATCGACTGGGCACTGCTTACCGAGGGTTCGCTTGAAGACAAACTAAGTTTCATGACAGCCCAGGTTCTGGCCGCGGAAAACGAGGAGCAGAAATACGGATTGCGGCTACCAGGCACAACCATCGAACAGGATTACGGCAGTTCTCACAAACACGCCTGTTTACAAGCCCTGGCGGTTTTCAAGCAAGCTGATTTCAACCAGGAATTCAAACTTGAAAACGGCTAGCCAGAACCTGCCAATTCAATCGATTCCAGACGAGGTATCAAATCGCTCCAGCGTTTTCGCTGTCTGTTTCTGTTTCCTGTTCTCGATAGCCCCCCACTTTCGCAACTTGCCGCTCTGGGTCAGCGCAATCGTTTTACTCTCACTGGGATGGCGTTGCCTGCAAAACCTCGGCAAAACCCGCGAGTTACCAAAGTGGCTACTAATAACACTGATTTTACTCGGAGGTATCGGGGTATTTGCAGAGTACTGGACTATCCTCGGACGAGATGCCGGTCTGGCCTTGCTAACAGTGATGACATCTTTCAAGTTCCTGGAAAGTCAGCGTCACCGTGACATGTTGATCCTGGTTTTTCTTAGCTATTTTCTAATTGCAACTCATTTCCTGTTTTCGCAAAGTATCCTGACTGCAAGCTTGATGCTTGCAACCCTGATCGTAATAACCGCAACGCTAATTACGATCAACAAGCGCGAGGAAAGCGTCGATCCCAAAGAATTGTTGTTGAGCAGCGCACGTCTGGTTTTACTGTCGATCCCGCTAATGCTCATCCTTTTTGTGCTGGTGCCGCGCGTGCCTGGCCCGCTTTGGGGAATAGGCGGCGAGCAACACGGTGGGGTTACCGGTCTCAGCAGTCACATGTCACCCGGTAAAATCAGCAACCTGATTCGCAGTAACAAAGTCGCCTTCAGAGTTGATTTCGAAAGCAATATCCCGCCTCAAAACAGGCTCTACTGGCGTGGGCCGGTGATGCCTCTATATGACGGTTACCGCTGGTCGCAGATGCGCAGACAGTCAATCAATAGGTTCGATATGATCGTATCGGAAGCCCCCGTCGAGTATACCGTGACCCTGGAGCCCAATGGAGAACACTGGCTGCTGGCGCTGGATATTCCGACGCGGCTGATTCCAGATAGCATCATGACCGAAGACTTTCAACTCATCAGTAAGAAAGAAATTAACGATTTGATGCGCTACAGCATGAAGTCGCACCTGGCTTACCAGGTTGGTGTCAACGAAAACCTGAAATACCGGGAACTAACCCTCAAATACCCTGACGAGCTCAATCCGGAAACAATCACCCTTGGTAAATCATTAGCCGAACGTTTTGATCGTAGCGAAGACATCATCAACGAGGTATTGACCATGTTTCGCGAACAGGAGTTTTTTTACACCTTGCGACCCCCGGTCCTTGGCGATAACTCGGTGGACGAGTTTCTGTTTGGCACCCGGCGTGGTTTTTGCGAGCATTATGCCGGTAGCTTTGCACTGATAATGCGTGCTGCCGGAGTTCCTTCGCGCGTCGTCACCGGCTACCAGGGCGGCGAGTACAATAATGTCGGCAACTACCTGATCGTGCGCCAATCTGACGCTCACGCCTGGGCCGAAGTCTGGATCGAAAACAAGGGCTGGCTGCGGATTGATCCTACCGCAGCGGTGTCGCCAAGCCGGATCGAACAGGGCCTCGATGACGCCTTGGCGGACGAGAGATCCATTTTTCGTATCCAGAATCGTAACCCAATCTTCGGCAAGATTCTCTATAGCTGGGACAACATGCAGCACGGCTGGAATGACTGGGTAATAAACTACGATCAGCGTAAGCAGCGGAACTTTCTCAGCAAACTCCAGCTCGGTATCGAAAACTCGTCGGACATGGCTTTCGCGCTGGTCTTTTCGCTTGTCGCTGTAACCGGCATGTTCTGGTTTATCGTATGGTATCGTGAACGCCCGCCAAAGCCACAACCCTGCGAAGTTCTATTTAACCGCCTGTTGAAGAAGCTGTCGAAGCGCGGTATTCAGAAAGGTCCGGCGGAAGATACCCGTGCATTCCTGGAGCGCGTCTCGGGCCGTGATATTCCGCAACTCGACCAGTTGGCAAACATCGTCGAGCTCTACAACCGCATCAAGTACAGTCGCCAGGGCGCCTCCGAGCGCTCGCTCAATAGCATGCGCTCAATGATCAATTCCCTCCAACTCTAATCTCCAGTCGCAGCCGGGCTCCGAAAGTTGAGCTGCGGAGACGAGAATTAGGTAATGACGATATGGATTGTCATTTTTCTGCCCTCGGAGATTCAAACAGCCTCAAGTTCCGAAAATTTGAAGTATTGCTCCTTGATACTGCTGATTTCGTCACGCACCCGAGCCGCCTCCTCGAATTCAAGATCGCGTGCATGCTGGTACATCGTGTTTTCCAGCTGCTTAAGCCGGGCTTTGAATTGCTTGGCGCTGAGCCGCTCATAATGGCGCGCTGATTCCGCCACGCGCTCATAACCCTTGCGGTGTCGTCCAGGTCTTGCCGAATCACCAAGATCCATCACGTCGGTAATATTTTTGACGATTCCGATCGGGGTAATATCATGTTCTATGTTGTAGTTCTGCTGTTTTTCGCGACGCCGATCGGTTTCGGCAATGGCTCGTTCCATCGATCCGGTAATCTTGTCAGCATAAAGAATCGACTTGCCGTTGATGTTCCGTGCCGCACGACCGATGGTTTGAATCAAGGCACGATCCGAGCGCAAAAATCCTTCCTTGTCTGCGTCAAGAATCGCAACCAGCGATACTTCCGGCATATCGAGCCCTTCGCGTAACAGGTTGATGCCAACCAGCACGTCGAATTCGCCCAGCCGCAGATCACGGATGATCTCCATACGCTCTACGGTATCAATATCCGAATGCAGGTAACGCACGCGTGCGCCGTGCTCGCTCAGATAATCGGTCAGATCCTCGGCCATGCGCTTGGTCAGGGTCGTGATTAACACCCGCTCAGAGACCGCGACGCGTTTATTTATTTCGGATAGTACATCATCAACCTGAGTGGTCGCCGGTCGCACATCGACCATGGGATCGACAAGGCCCGTGGGACGCACCACCTGTTCGACCACGGCGCCACTGTACTTTTTTTCGTAGTCGCCCGGGGTCGCCGAAACAAAAATGGTCTGTGGCGACATCTGTTCGAATTCATCGAAGCGTAGCGGGCGATTATCGAGTGCGGATGGCAATCGAAAACCAAATTCCACCAGGGTTTCCTTGCGCGATCGATCGCCACGATACATGCCACCGATCTGCGGCACCGAGACATGGCTTTCATCGATAAAAAGCAGGCAATCCTGCGGCAGGTAATCAAACAGGGTCGGCGGCGGTTCACCTGCCTGGCGTCCGGAGAGGAAACGTGAGTAGTTTTCGATACCGCTGCAATATCCCAGCTCGCGCATCATTTCGATATCATAGTTGACGCGTTGCTCGAGGCGCTGCGTCTCGACCAGTTTATCGCTTTGTTTGAGCACGGCGAGTCGTTCCTGCAGTTCCTCCTTGATCTCCGGGATCGCCGCGAGCATGACTTCCCGAGGGGTCGCGTAGTGGGTTTTCGGATACACCGTAACACGTTTGACGTTTCTGTTGACCTCACCGGTCAACGGATCGAATAAACTGATTTTTTCTACCTCGGCGTCGAACAGCTCTATCCGTACCGCTTCACGATCCGAATCGGCTGGATGTACGTCGATTACCTCGCCACGCACACGATAAGTACCGCGCTTGAGCTCAAGGTCATTACGCTTGTATTGCAGTTCTGCGAGCCGCCGCAAAATGCTGCGTTGATCGATTTCGTCGCCTACTACGAGGTGTAACAGCATCTTCAGGTAAGAATCGGGATCACCGAGACCATAAATCGCCGATACCGACGCAACGATTATGGTATCGCGTCGTTCCATTAGCGACTTGGTTGCTGACAGCCGCATTTGCTCGATATGTTCGTTAATCGATGCGTCTTTTTCGATGAAAGTGTCCGAGGCCGGAACATAGGCTTCCGGCTGGTAATAGTCATAATAAGAGACGAAGTACTCGACCGAGTTATGTGGAAAGAACTCCTTCATTTCTCCGTAGAGCTGCGCCGCCAGGGTCTTGTTATGCGCCATGATGATTGCCGGCCGCTCGAGCCGCTGGATTACATTGGCCGCGGTAAACGTCTTGCCTGACCCGGTAACTCCGAGCAGGGTCTGATGCATCAATCCGTCCTCGATGCCCTGCACCAGGGAATCAATTGCCTCCGGCTGGTCTCCGGCTGGCGCAAACTGGGTTTCGAGTTGGAATTTCTTGGCCATAGAATAAATTTAGTTAATGATAGACAGGCTGTACTTTACAGGTCGCCCCGGCTTCGTATACTTCGCCTGTTCCTTTACTGTAATTGACCAGACGAGTTAGCCGTGTTTAACGATTTGTCAAAGCGCGTTTGCGCGATAAAACCATCCCCCACTTTAGCAGTTTCAAATTTAGCTAGCCAGCTTCGCGCAGAGGGGCGCGACATTATCAGCCTGGGCGTAGGTGAACCGGATTTTGATACTCCAGATCATATCCGGGAAGCTGCCATTGACGCGATTCGAGCCGGTGATACCCACTACACCGCAGTCGATGGCACGGCCCCCCTGAAACAGGCAATTATCGACAAGTTCGAGCGTGACAACGGCCTTTCATATTCAACCGATCAAATCCTCGTATCCTGCGGTGGTAAGCAGAGCTTTTACAACCTGTGCCAGGCGGTCATCGATGCGGACGACGAAGTCATCATCCCGGCACCCTACTGGGTGTCGTATCCCGATATCGTGATTCTGGCCGACGGAACCCCGGTTGTCGTCGAAACCGGCATGGATACAGCGTTCAAGATTTCTCCGGCGCTGCTCGAATCCGCAATCACTGACAAGACCCGCATGCTGGTACTTAACAGCCCCTCCAATCCGACCGGGGTTGCCTATTCGATGGCGGAACTGGCGGCACTTGCCGAGGTATTACTTCGCTACCCGAATGTACTCATCGCAACCGATGACATGTACGAACATATTGTCTGGGGCGACGTCCAGTTTTGCAACATACTCAACGCCTGCCCTGAACTCTATGATCGAACCCTGGTGCTCAACGGCGTATCCAAGGCTTACGCGATGACCGGTTGGCGTATCGGTTATGCCGGGGGACATGCGGATATCATCAAGGCGATGAAAAAAGTTCAGGGTCAATGTACCTCCAACCCGAGTTCCGTTTCACAGGCAGCATCGGTGGCTGCGCTCAACGGCGATCATGGGCCGGTGCGCGACATGGTGACGGAATTCAAACGGCGACACGATTACCTGGTGCCCGAGTTGAATTCGATCCGGCATATCCAGTGCCTGGAGTCAGACGGGACATTTTATAGTTTCCCCAATATCCAGCAGTTAATCGATGCACGCGATGATCTGAGTAACGATGTCGATGTTGCCAACCTGTTGCTCGAAGAAGTCGGAGTCGCACTGGTGCCGGGCTCGGCTTTCGGCGCAGAGGGATACATGCGAATCTCTTTTGCTACCAGCATGGAAAACCTGGAACAAGCGGTATCCCGGATTCGGCAGGTATTCGAGGGCTGAATCGGGCTTAGCGCGGACGAACTCACGTTTCATAGCGGGGTCGAATAGGTTATATTGCCTACCCCATCGAGCAGGTCCGTTTATGAGTTCCCCGGCTGAAGATTTAACTACCGCAGCATCACCGTTGTACCACTATGACGACGTACGCATCGTCCACCTCGAGTTAACCCACCGTTGTAACGCGGCTTGTCCGATGTGTTCGAGAAATGTCCACGGTGGCGCGCTCAATCCAGATATGCCTTTAAGCGAGCTATCGCTGGATGATATCAAAATCATTTTGTTGCCTGATTTTATCGGACGATTGAAACGGATTTACGCCTGCGGCAATTATGGCGATCCCATCGTTGCCCGTGATTGTGTCGAGGTATTTCGATATCTGCGTGACAACGGACCGAACCTCAACCTTTGCCTGCACACAAACGGGTCGGCGCGACGTCCGGACTGGTGGCGCGAGCTAGCGCAGATCATGAAACAGGGTCCCCATTACTTGCGTTTTGGCATCGACGGACTCGAGGATACCAATCACCTTTATCGCCGCGGCACCGACTGGAAAACCATCATCCGCAGCGCCGAGGCATTCATCGAAGCCGGGGGTCGTGCAGAGTGGGACTTCCTGGTTTTTAAACACAACGAGCACCAGGTCGAAACTGCGCGCAAGTTTGCACAGGACATGGGCTTTAAAGAATTTTTCGTGCGTAAGACCGGGCGCTTTCTTAGCAGTGGCGAACTCGAGACTTCGGAACGATTCGATGTGCTCGACAAAAAAGGACAATTTGAATACTGGCTCGAACAACCGACCAATCCGGAGTACCTGAATCCGGCCTTCGGTAATCTCGAGCAAGTCAGGCAACGCTATGGAGAATACCAGACCTACCTGGACCAGGTAGACATACGCTGCAAGGTGGCCGGCCCTAAACGCAAGGTTTATCTTTCCGCCCAAGGCTATGTATTGCCCTGTTGCTGGCTCGGCGCCGTGTTTAGCGAGGCCAGCACTCCAGAGCGTCAGCAGTTTGCCGAACTGATCAATGAATACGGGGGCAGTCCTGTGCTGGACGCCAGACGCAACGGACTGAAAGCAGTCATCGAAGGGCCCCTGTTTCAACAGGCAATTCCTAACAGCTGGAATCTCGACTCGATTGCCGATGGTAAACTCGCGATCTGCGCTCGCACCTGCGGCAAGGACTACGACCCCCTCGATCATCAACGCGACTAAACTTGCTCGGTGATGTGATTTCAGTTGCTTAAACTATTGCATTGAAGACGGCTAAAGGCAGTAAAAAAATCTCACATTGACTGTAATCAGAGATTGACAAATCGGGTTGCTGTATTATTTTTATTCATTTAGTATACCCAATCTCTGATCCCCGGTAGCTCAGTTGGTAGAGCAATTGACTGTTAATCAATGGGTCCCTGGTTCGAGCCCGGGCCGGGGAGCCAACTCTCTTTTTACCGTCAGCAATTCCTGATCGACTGAGTCGACTTCGATGGCCCTTGTGCTATTCTTTTCCCACCGTTCCAAGAATAAAATCGATGGCAAACATTTTCTGGTCAAACATCTTCAGGTCGGGTGATAGCGAGCTGCAAACCATTACCCGGTTATGGCAGCAGACACCACTATTTAAGGATATTCCGCCGCGGCAGATCGAGTTCCTGTGCAGCAAGATGCACGTCCGCCAGTTCAAGCCCGATGAAACCGTATTCAGCCAGGGCGACCAGGGCGCGGGCGCGATACTGGTGCTCGAAGGCTCAGTCCGGGTAATGGCTAACAAAACCCAGCTCGCCCAGCTCGAAAGCGGTGATTTCTTCGGCGAAATTGCATTGGCGGCAACCGAAAGACGCACAGCGGATGCAACTGCGGTCTCGGCATCGCGGTTGGTTTACTTTCTCAAACAAGACCTGGAAGCGTGGATTGAATATGAACCGCGCCTGGGAGCAAGATTCCTGATGAACCTGTCGGCGACGCTGGCAGAACGCCTGTACCAGGCCAATGCATTAATTGCCAGCCAGTAATGACCTTGCAAAGCAGTCCCTATATACAAACCTTCAAGCTGTTCGCGATTTTTATTGCGATCTGCCTGGCGAGTTTTTACTTAATTTCGTCGGTGCTGTTACCGGTCATTATATCGTTTACGCTGTACGCGCTATTTGAGCCGGCCACCCTCTACCTGGTGCGCCACAATATCAATCATTCGCTGTCGATTCTGATCGTGCTGGTATTCCTGGTGCTCGGCAGTTTCATTGCGATAGGATTCGCGTTACCCGCGTTGCTTGACCAGGCGACCCTGTTGCAATCGAAGTTGCCCCAGATTGCGACCCAGCTGGAAAAATTCCTGACCCATTACGGTGCACAGCTATCCGCGGAAATCGGTGTGGAGTTAGAGGTTTCGGAAATCACGGTATCGATACTGTCGCAATTCGCGTCGGTGGGGCAGTCGGCTCTAATCAGCATTCCCAACAGCTTGATCAACGTCGTCATCATTTCTATCCTGGTGCCGTTTCTGACCTACTACCTGCTTAAGGATTTCAAGAAGGTACGAAATAACCTGATGAACTGGTTGCCGAATTCCAGTTTCGAACTCGGCTGGCTGATCTACCACAACGTGGCCACGCAGTTAAAGGCCTACACGCGTGGTGTCATGCTGCAGTCGCTAATCATGGCGACAGTGTGTGTAATCGGCTTTAGTATTATCGGTCTGGACATCCCGATTCTACTGGGTTGTATTACGGGTGTCCTTAACCTGATCCCTTATCTCGGACCGATTATTTCGATCGTACTGAGTTTGCTGGTAGGCGCCGCAATGACACCTTTCGATCCGACGATTCTCTACCTCAGCGTACTGGTCATCGTCAGTGCGCAAATTATAGATAATGTCGTGGTGGTACCCGCGGTGATCGCGAACGCCGTCAACCTGCATCCGGTACAGGTTATTCTCGGCATTATCATAATTGGAAGCTTATTTGGGACCTTGGGCGTTATCCTCGCAGTTCCGGCGATCGCCGCAGGTAAAATCGTTTACAACAATCTTTACGCGGACATTCTTAACGCCAGTCAGAAAGTCATTACCTAGTCGGTTTTAAGGCTTTCAGCCAGCGATAGCATCGCCGCCCTCAATTCCTCATCTTCGATCCATTGTGCGTTACGCCTTATTGCGTCGATCGATTCCGCACTCACATCTCTCGGCGGGCGCAGGTATTCGTTCTTATCAAGTTTTAACAAGGAGTCCGGGATAGTGCAAAATTTCAACGCTTGCTCGAGCTTAAAAGTTTCACGCAGCTGTTGCTCTATTTCCCTGCTGTGTATACGCAGGTAGTTGGCTACCATCGGGCTATTCGCGGCAATCACGATTTCGTTCTGGTTTACGGTTAGTAAAGTGACCGATTGATTTACTGTTTCAGGCAAGTTCTGTTCAAGGAAGCGCTGAATATCGGGCACCATACGGGTAACCTGTTCAAATTCAGGTGGTAGTACCGACTGACAAAGCCTGGAAATTTTCGTTGTTCCCATCAGGCTCTCCGGCGTTGACGTTTTGGTTTATGCGCCGCTCGACCCTTGTTGCCAAGACCAAGACGTTGATAAACCCGCGTTACAACTTCGTCATCGAGAAAGCGGGACTTGCCTGGTTTTAGCCACTTTGGTAGCTTGAAATGATCGTAACGCACCCGGGTCAGACGACTTACCTCGACCCCGACGGCTTCCCAAAGACGACGCACTTCGCGGTTGCGGCCTTCTTTTAACACCACGTGATACCAGTGATTACTGCCGCTGCCACCTGAATCAATAATATCTTCGAAATGGGCTTTGCCATCTTCGAGCTGCACCCCTTCACGCAACTGTTGCAACATTTCGTTGCTCACGGCACCGTGCACGCGCACCGCATACTCGCGCTCAACCTCGTAGGAGGGATGCATCAAACGATTTGCCAGTTCCCCATCATTGGTAAACAACAGTAGACCGCTGGTATTAATGTCGAGCCGGCCAATGCCGATCCAGCGTCCCTGGTTCAGTCCAGGCAGGTTTTGAAATACGTCGTCGCGCCCTTCCGGGTCCGAACGCGTACATACCTCGCCCACGGGTTTGTGATACATCAGGATCTTGGGTTTGGCTAAGTGGCGCTGCAGGCGCAACAATTTGCCATCGATCGCGATTTTTTCGCGACCGTCGATCTGATCGCCCGGTTTAGCCGTTTTTCCATTGACGCTGATGCGCCCTGCTTGCAACATCGCATCGATCTGGCGCCGCGATCCGGTTCCCTGGTTGGCCAAATATTTCTGTATGCGTTCCATCGCGCGATTATACAGCTACCCTGTGTGAAAGCCCGCAAAAGCAACGAATGTCATCCCCCGCCTACACGAGAATGACAAACCCCCTGGATTTTCTAATCGGTCTTCCTGACTCCGACAACGCCTTGACACTGGTTACAGAGGGTGGAATACATTTTTGCCTGAAAAAATGTTTTCCGCCCGCCCTGGTTACATCTTGCTCTTTTCAGTCGAATACCGCGCAGCATGTACGCGCAGTGAATAGGGACGCCTTGCGGCGTCAGTTGATGGCCCAGCGTTGACCGATGCCGGTCGATGACTCGGAGATCAGGGTCTTTGCATTGCTATCGAGCTTCAGGTCGAGAATTGTCGCCGAGTCTGGCTGCACCTTGTGTTTGACTTTCGGTTTCCAGGTTTCACGACGTTTGCCGCTGGTAACATCCCAGATATCGATTGCCTTGGCGGCCCTGCCGGTGGCGAGGGTACGATTGTCATCTGAAAAATCGGCCGAGACCAGCGTCATCTTGATTTCATCGAGGCGCGATACCAGGCTACCTTTGCCGCGGGTTGCGTAGATATGCGCATCACCAATATGGGCATTGGCGAGGGCAAGTTCACCATCGTCGGAAAGGGCGACCAACGAGATCTTGTACTTTAAATTCTTCGACCACAGGTGTTCACCATTGCTTAAATCCCACAGGCTGGCATGCCAGTCATCAGCGCCGGTTAACGCGAAGCGGCCGTCCTTCGAAAGCGCCACGCTGGTCACTTTTTCGTGATGTGCAAAGACGTAGCGCATCTTGCCATCAACCATATCGAAATAAACCGCCTGGTTGTCCTTGCTACCGATGAGCGCGTAGCGCCCGTTCGCCGACACCGCGACGTCGGTCAAGTTGGGCCAGGACCAGTAACCGGTTAGACGTCCGGATTCCACTGCCCAACGCGCGATCGAGTTTTGCTCAACCGTCACCAGTACATCACCAAGCTCGGAGAATGCTGCCGCAATAATGCCACCGTCACCACCGTCTTCATGCTGAACGCTGTACTTGACCTTGTTACCGGGGATATCCCAGACTCGCGCGAAGCCGCCAATTTCACCGGTGAGCAAGTGTTTGCCATCGGGACTGATGGCGGCGCCGTAGGAACCGGTATCGGCATGCACCCAGGTGTCGAGCGCCTGTTTTTGCTCGCTGCAAGCAGCAAGCAACACACAGAAAAAAATAAGTCTAAACTGGCATCGCATCTACTTGAGTATAGATGTTAATTTGCTGCCGCTTCGCTTTTTTGCTCGAATGCAAACTCAGGGTTGAACTGGTCAATATCACGAATTTCGGCCAGCGTAGGCAGCTCGTTGAGCGTTTTCAAATTGAAGTAATCGAGAAATTCCCGGGTGGTGCCATACAGGGTAGGTCTACCGGGCACTTCTTTATGCCCGAGTGATTTAACCCAGTCACGTTCTTGCAGGGTCCTGATAATATTGGTGCTGACGCTAACTCCCCGAATGTCTTCGATTTCGCCACGTGTGATCGGTTGGCGATACGCGATCAAGGCCAGCGTTTCCATCAACGCACGCGAATAACGTGGTGGCTTTTGCTCCCACAACCGTGCGACCCAGGTCTCGAAATCCGCCTTGACCTGAAAGCGAAAACCCGACGCAACCTGTTTTAATTCAAATCCACTATGCTGATATTTTTCAACCAGCTCCAGGATTGCCTCGCGGATGTCATCTTTGGCTGGTTGCTCGATATCGCCCGCAAATAATTCAAATAACTGGTTCACCGATAACGGCTTTTCCGCGGCGGCGAACAGGGCTTCAAGAACAGGTTTGAGTTTATCGTTATTCATTTATGAGTTCGCCTTTACGTAAATTGGAGCATAGGGCTTACTTTGAACCAGTTCGATCAGCGATTCTTTGAGTAATTCGAGAATAGCGATAAAACTGACCACCACGCCCATGCGCCCTTCTCCCGGTTCGAAGAAATCGGTGAAATTAGTGAATTCTTCGGCGGATATTCGTTCCAGAACGATGACCATGCGCTCGCGCACCGAGAGTGGTTCACGATCCACATGATGACTGGCAAATTGCTCGGCCCGATTGACCACGTCACGAAACGCGCTCATCAAGTCATTCAGATTTACCTCCGGTAACGGCATGTCGATTTTGAATTTCGGAATATCGATACTGGTGAGGTGGATCTCTCGTTCGAGACGGTCGAGCGCGTCAAGATCTTCGGCCGCTTGTTTAAACTGTTCGTACTCCTGCAGGCGACGTACCAGTTCGGCGCGTGGATCATCTTCGTCCAGCGATTCTGTGGGCCGGGGTAACAACATGCGTGACTTTATTTCCGCCAGCATCGATGCCATCACCAGGTATTCGGCGGCCAACTCCAGCTCGAGATTATCCATTAAATGAATATATTCCATGTATTGCTTGGTGATCGCGGCGATCGGGATATTGAGGACATCGAGATTCTGGCGCTTAATCAGGTAAAGTAAAAGATCGAGTGGGCCCTCGAAAGCCTCGAGAAAAACCAGCAGTGCATCGGGCGGGATATACAAGTCCTGCGGGATAACCGTCAATGGCTCGCCCTGTACCAGCGCGAACGGCATTTCCGACTGGTTTGACGCGGTGTTGGTAAAAAGTTTTTCCATTGGCATTATCTGCGACCGGTTAATCCCATTACTTTACGTACCTCTTCGATCGTATCCTGCGCAACGTCGCGCGCGGCTTCACATCCCTCGTTGATGATGCTGTCCACCCCGGAGAGATCCTGCAGGTATTCCTTAACACGCTGTTGTATCGGCTTTAATTCCTCGATAACTGAATCGATCACGAATTGCTTGCAGTCGAGACAACCGATCGACGCGGTTCTGCAACCTTCCGCTAACTGTTGCCTGGTAGCGTCATCGGTATAGACCTGGTGAAGCTCCCATACCGGGCACTTGTCCGGGTCACCCGGGTCGGTACGGCGGACGCGTGCCGGGTCGGTCGGCATGGTTTTGATTTTCTTGGTGACACTATCCACGTCTTCGCGCAACGCGATCGTATTATCATAGGACTTCGACATTTTCTGCCCGTCAACCCCTGGCATTTTTGGTGACACCGTGAGCAACGATTGCGGTTCGGGTAATATGATACGCCCCTGGCCGTCGAGATACCCCACCAATCTTTCGTGGTCGCTCAAACTGATGTTTTGCTGCGATTCCAGCAACGCCCGTCCGATTGACAGAGCTTCAGTATCACCCTGTTCCTGGTATCGCTTACGTGCATCCTGGTATAACTTCGCATTTTTCTTGCCCATTTTCGTGATCGCTGCGGCGACCTTGTTTTCAAAATTAGGTTCCTTACCATAAAAATGATTAAATCGGCGTGCGACTTCACGTGTCAGCTCGACATGCGCGACCTGGTCCTCGCCCACCGGCACGAAGCCAGCTTTGTACATCAGGATATCTGCGCTCTGCAGTAGCGGATACCCGAGGAACCCATAGGTGGAAAGGTCCTTGTCCTTTATTTTATCCTGCTGATCCTTGAAGCTTGGTACGCGTTCGAGCCAGCCCAGCGGCGTAATCATCGACAGCAACAGGTGTAGCTCAGCATGTTCCGGGATACGTGACTGGATAAACAGGGTTGAACTGCCCGGATTGACGCCGGCGGCGAGCCAGTCGATAACCATATCGCGAGTACTATCACCGATGATTGCAGAGTCTTCATAATGGGTGGTAAGGGCGTGCCAGTCCGCAACAAAATAAAAGCATTCGTAACTGTGTTGTAACTCGATCCAGTTTTTTAAGACGCCGTGATAGTGGCCTAAGTGCAGCAACCCGGTAGGACGCATGCCCGACAGCACACGATTGTTTTGACTAATGGTGTTCAATAATGATTATCCGGTTAATGTAGGCCCTACGGCGAATTATACAAAGAAGCAAGGCCGCAGACCATGGTTTTAATCTATCTACCCGTAATCGGCCCTGCTCCTTACTCCAGAAACGAAATCTCGCCCCGACCCTGCCTCTGGATCTCCGGATGGCCTTCGATCAGGCTGATTACCGTGGTGGGTTCAACGCCGCAAAAGCCGCCGTCGATGACGAGATCGACTTCGTGTTCGTAGATTTCGCGAATCTCGACGGCATCGTCCAGCGCCTGTTGCGCCCCCGGTGGAATCAGGGTGCTGCTCATAATCGGCTGGCCAAGTTGATTCAACATCGCATGTACGATGTGATTATCCGGTACCCGCACGCCGATGGTTTTACGTTTTGGATTCATCAAACGCCGCGGCACCACCGAAGTCGCCTTGAGCAAAAATGTATAAGGTCCCGGGGTCAGTGTCCGCATCAAACGATAATCCGAATTGCTGACCTTGGCGTAGGTGCCGATTTCGGATAAGTCGCTGCATACCAGGGTAAAGTGATGTTTGCTGTCGGTGCGTCGAATGCGCTGGATACGTTCCATTGCGGCCTTGTCACCGATGTGGCAACCGAGCGCGTAACTCGAATCGGTCGGATAAATTACCAGGCCACCGCGATCGATGATCGACACCGCTTGCTGGATCAGGCGCCGCTGGGGATTATCCGGATGAATTTCAAAAAACTGCGCCATTACCAACTCTGAATGCTAGGGCTCGCGATCATACAGTAAAAAATTGGAAGAAAACAACGCTTAGAAATATTTTCTAAATCAATGGATTAGGGGGGATATATGGAAGATTCTGCAAGAAATTGCCTAAATTGTGTTACATTTTTGCAACAATTCTTGAATTTGTTGTTTTTTTTCTAAAATAGAGTTGCTTTTGAGTCAAGATTGACTATTATGATCTGCCATAAGCCATCTGGGTTAGGGCTTGTATGCATGACCCAAATCACCAACGGTTTATAACCTTGGCATAAATAATATAACTGACTTAAGGGTAATTACTCATGAAATTTAAAACAACTGCAATTGCAATGGCTGTAGCCGGCACTGTCGCCGCTCCGGTCGCCGTGCAAGCTGGCGCTGATGAAATTTACGCGTCTGCTCGTGTCGGTATCATGCACGACGACACGGGTGGCGTCGCCGACGCCAATATAAGAAGTTTTTCCTCACGCTTTGGTATGAAAGGCGAAACTGACCTCGGCAACGGCATGACCGGTTACGGTCACTACGAGTGGGACGTCGACTTAGGTGCAGACACTGACGACGGAGACATTGGTTTGCGTCATCGCTATGTTGGCTTAAAAGGCGACTTCGGCAACGTTTACATCGGCCAGACTTATCACGCTTTCTATAATCACGTGGTTGGACCTGCCGATCCCCAATATTGGAATTCTGATTTCGCATGGATCAACTATGTCGGTCGTGAGGATAAATTCATCACCTACACTAGCGGCGCAGGCGCAGTATCCTGGTCGATTTCAGCAGCTATGACTCCCGATTCTGAAGAAGATACACCCGATGAAATCCAAATTGGTGTAAGCTTCCCGCTCGGCGATACGACATTGGGTATTGCAGTACATAACACTGCAGCAGATCTGAATGGACCAGGGGCAGCTGATGATACTGGTTCCCTGATCGGTAACAGCAGCGATGAAGACGTCGTTGGTGTAATGTGGAGCGGCATCGGACTTGGCGACGCTAGCCTTGCCGTTGGCTTCCAGAGCCAGGACGACGACACTGGTTTTGCTGTCGCCTTGACTATGGGTGGTTTCGCCCTTACCGTCGAAGCTGAAAGCATCGATGAGGACTCTCCGGATGCGGGCGCCGATACGGATCCAAGTGTTGTTACTCTGGGTTACGAACAGACCCTGGGCCGCAAGACCAAAATGTGGTATGAAATCTCCTCATTCGACGCCGACACCAGCGATTCCGATGATGACATCACCCGGGTAATGGGTGTTCTAAGATACGACATCATCTAGTTTAAGACGATTCGTAAAGCAGTACTTAAAGGGCTCCTTCGGGAGCCCTTTTTTATTACCTGATTAAAGCCGAGAACTCCGCGTGCTCGAAGTAGTGGGTTTGCCCGTCACCCCAGGTCGCCGGTTCAAGAATTTCGAGGGGTTATAGAACGAACTTCGGGCCTATCATCGAGTCTTAAATTAGTCACCAAAGCCGGGCTTAATACGCTAGAATCTGCCCTGTCCAGAACGATTGCCGATTTAATGAAACAGCTTTTCGATTTTCTCCCAATCCTCCTCTTTTTCATCCTCTACAAGTTTTACCTCGACTTGCCCGATGACTTGATCCTCGGCATTAATGCCTGGGTCC
>CAXMNA010000048.1:0-2770 GCA_964194715.1 uncultured Gammaproteobacteria bacterium | reverse complement strand
GAAACTTCCCTTGTTAGAGCTTTGCATTAACGCCCTGCGGGAACTGTCGACCAACCAGTTTATTCAATTCGAGCGCGCGATTAATAAAATTATAGTTGCCGATAAAAAAGTTGACCTGATCGAATGGGTCATCCAGCGCCTAGTGTTGCAGCAGTTGAACGAACACTTCGGATTACGCAAACCGCCAAAGGCGAGGCACTCAACCCTGGGTGCGGTTAAAGCCGATGCCGAAACCCTGATGTCACTGATCGCTTATGTAGAACACGAGGACGACAGCGAGGCCGCAAATGCCTTCGATCATGGCAAAAAGGAAATTGGGGCGACCGCCCTCAATATCGTCCCTCGAGAGGAATTATCACTGAATACCCTGAACCAGTCGCTGGATAACTTGATGCAGCTTAAACCGTTGGTAAAACCACGAATATTACTGGCCATGGTGGCGATCGTTCTGGCCGATGGTAAAACCACGCCCAGGGGTGTCGAACTGGTCCGTACCATTTCATCCTGCCTCGATTGCCCGATGCCGCGGATGCGGGCCTGAGACAGGATAATTGCCGGGTGCTGGGAATTACTGCAGCATCCTGCTAGTCAAAATTTTAGTTCCCGATGGCGTTTCTATACTTGTGCGCAGGTAGGCTGATTCATTATCCGGCAGGGCATGAATGCTGACCAGGTGATCGGCACCTATTGATTCGAGCATCGAGCGCAACCAGTCGGCCCTGTTGTGATGAATCGCCAGCGATTGCAAGCGGCAACCCAGGTCCGCCATGGCCTGTGAGGGATGCGGTTTCGAGTGCCACTGGATAATATAGGGCAAAATGCCATGTGCCAGCAGTCGGCCATCCGCTGTGAGAGCAATCTGCCAGCGCAAATTATCGCGACTGAGTTCGGTCGGCGTACCAATCGAAAATGACGAATTCTGATGCAGGTGACGGATATCGGCTGTATTCATTACCCAGGTAATCAGACGGGGTTGCCGGTGCAGGGATTCGCGCGTCAGGGTATCGTCGAGGCTAAACCAGCGAGGTTGATCAGGGGTTATGCCTTCGGGATCGATGGCAATCACTTCAAGATAGGTATTATCGCCGAGTTGCATCAGGTGGTTATGGGTTCCCATGGTTTTGTGCAGGCCGCCTTTGGGAATTTCAACACCGAGTGTCGCGCGAACGTAATCGATACCCTGATCCAGGGATTCCGCTGCAATTACCAGGTGGTCGAGGTGATTCATGGCATCAATTTATTTTGAATGGCGAAGATTCTCAAGCCGTATTTAAATAAATCATCTTCGACAAGCTGATCAGAGTGGATTTTCTCGCCCTGCTGATTTATGTTGTATCGGTCAGTGACCGGAGGGCAGCTATGAATATTACCAGCAGTAGAATTGACTATCGAGTTGGAGACGATATCCACCAGGCTCGCCTGGTCAGTGATGATTCACCCAGTGCCAAACGACCCGGTGTCATCCTTTTGCACGAATGGTGGGGCGTGAATGATTATATGCTTGAGCGTGCGCATTTGTTGGCCGAGCTCGGTTATGTGGCGTTGGCTATCGATATGTATGGCAATGGCAGGGTTGCGAATAACCCGGACGAAGCCGGTGAATTAATGAATGGCGTGCTGGACGATATGGCAGCCGGTACCGCGGCCTTGCGTGCCGGTTACCAATTATTACTTGAACAGGCTTCGGTAGACGCGGACAAGACCGCCGCAATCGGCTATTGCTTCGGTGGTGCGATGGTGCTGCATATGGCACGTATTGGCATGCCACTCAGTGCGGTAGCAAGTTTCCATGGCGCCCTGGGATCATTCCATACGGCCGAGCCTGGCAGTATCAGGGCGCGAATTCTGGTTTGCCACGGAGAAGCCGATTCGATGGTGACGATGGACGACCTGGCCGGGCTTCGCGCAGAAATGGAGACCGCACAGGCAAATTACGAGGTCAGGCTTTACGCTGACGCGAAACATGGATTTAGCAGTCGTAAGGCCGACGCCAATGGCAGCCAGTATGGCATCGACGTCGCTTACAATGCGGTAGCTGACCAGGAATCGTGGCAGGCGATGAAATCGCTGTTCGACGAAGTTTTCCGGGAGTAGTAGCTTGATGGCGAATAAAAGGAATCTTGGCGACTACCGTCGGGATTACGAAAGCGAAAGTATTGGTAAGCAGGACCTGGATCCCGATCCAGTGCTACAGTTTGGACGGTGGTTACAGGATGCCATTGATATCGGTGCCATCGACGCCACCGCGATGACGCTCGCCACTGCTACTGGCGATGGTATCCCTTCGGCCAGGATCGTATTGTTGAAAAAATTCGATAATGCCGGGTTTTGCTGGTTTACCGACGCGCGCAGCCAGAAGGGTCGGGAACTGGTAACTAATGACCAGGCCGCGCTGTTATTTTACTGGCGTGATATGAGCAGGCAAGTTCGAGTACAGGGCAGGGTCGAGCAGATGGCGGCAGAAGAAGCCGAGGCCTATTTTAATTCCAGACCCGTTGGTAGCCGCTTGAGTGCTGCCGCCTCGCATCAGTCTTCGCCGGTCGATAGTCGCGTGGTGCTTGAAACCGAGGTTCAACGACTAAACGAAATGTACCCGGATGGCAATGTGCCGCGGCCCGAATCCTGGATCGGTTATCGCCTGAAACCCGTGTATTTCGAATTCTGGCAGGGGCTGGTAAACCGATTGCACGATCGCCTGATATATCGACCGCATAAAGGCGGCTGGTCGATAGAGCGCATTTCGCCCTAGTCATGCTTGCCCCGGCACTCG
>CAXMNA010000047.1:0-2098 GCA_964194715.1 uncultured Gammaproteobacteria bacterium | reverse complement strand
GTTGATCACGGGTGTGATTCGAGCATTAAATCAGGTGCAGGCGCGGCGGATTGTCGTAGCGACACCGTACCTCGATGAAGTCAACCAGCGCGAGGTGGATTATCTCGAGCAAGCCGGGTTTGAAGTCATATCGCTGTGCGGCCTGAACCTCGAAAGGGACAGCGACATGGTGCGCGTCGCCCCGGACTACATCGCCGAGTTTGCACTCGCGCAGGATCATCCCGATGCCGATGCGATCTTTATCTCCTGCGGTGCACTGCGCACGCTCGATGTCATCGGTGAAATCGAATCCCGGGCGGGGAAGCCCGCAATTTGCAGTAACCAGGCGATGATCTGGGATTGCCTGCGCCTGGCCGATATCGAAGACCGCTTCGAAGGTTACGGCCGCTTACTGTCCAGTCATTGACAGTATTGCCTGCCCGGCTATTAACGGTATCGGGCCCCTGGTAGCAAAGTACAGAAAAACCTAATCGACAGTTGCGCGTTTGCTGCCATCGGTAAGGTTGATCTCGATATTGTCCCCGCTGGATAGCTGCTGCACCGATGTGACCAGCTTGTCGGCCTTGCTGATGGTCGCGAAACCACGCGCCAGGGTTTTGAGTGGACTTAAAGTGTCGAGCGATCGGCTTTGCAGTGAAAGCTGGTGGCGCGCGAGAAGAAGTTTTTGGCGCATCGCGGCCTGGTGGTTTTCAAGCAAGTGGGCCAGTTTTTCCTGGTGCCGTCTAATCGTTACCTTCGGGCTGGTCTGCATCAAGGTTGACCGGCATAACCTGAGGCGGTGACGGTCTTCGACCAGCCTGCTGCGCTGGCGGTCGAGTAGCGACAGGAAAGCATGATCGAGGCGCAGTTTTAATTGCGCGAACTGGCGGGTCGGGTGTTGCTGATCCAGCGCCTTGAGCAGGTACTTGAGGCGCTCCCGGGATTGCCCGAGACGCAATTCGAGTTGCCCGAGCAGGCGCGCAATGCGGTCATCGATACCCTGCATCAATTCGTTAATATCAGGGGTGATGGTTTCAGCCGCCACCGAGGGAGTCGGTGCGCGCAAATCGGCTACGAAGTCGGCAATCGTATAGTCAATTTCATGGCCGACCCCAGTCACGATCGGAATCTGGAATGCGGCGATATCACGCGCCAGCGCTTCATCATTGAAGCTCCACAGATCCTCTAGCGATCCACCGCCACGCACCAGCAAAACCACGTCGCATTCCCCGTAATCGCGGACTTGCGTTAAAGCCTGTCGAATCTGGGTGGCTGCGGTCTCGCCCTGCACCGGGGTAGGGAATACTACTACCGGTATATGCGGTGCACGACGTTCGATTACCGATAGCACGTCACGGATGGCGGCACCGGTGGTCGAGGTAATCAGCGCGATTTTTTGCGGATACTCCGGAATTGGTTTCTTTAACGCCGTGTCGAACAGGCCTTCCTTTCCCAGCTGTGCCTTGAGTTGTTCGTAGCGCCGCATCAACTCACCCACCCCGGAATCTTCAAGATGGTCGACTACGAGCTGAAATTCACCGCGCGCCTCGTACAGAGTCACCTGTGCCCTGACGAGGACCTTCTGGCCATTTTGTGGCTGGAAGCCAACCCTGCTGTTGCGCCCGCGAAACATGGCCGCCCGGCACTGCGCTTTTTCGTCTTTGAGGGTGAAATACCAGTGGCCCGAGGCGGGACAGGCAAAATTCGAAATCTCGCCTTCAATCCAGAGTGTGCCGATGCCCTGGCTGAGCAGGGTTTTTACCTCGAAATTAAGTGCCGAGACGGTCCAGATGGCTTCGGTGGTGGGTTGTGCAGGCTGCATGCAATCGAATCTTAGAAAAATCAGCCATTATTCTAACTTAGTAGCGCCGATTCCAATAATCTCACTTACGCTCAGGCCCGCATTAATTTATAATCGCGCTTTGCAACAGCCCGTCGGAGTCATCATGCGTATTAGTCAGGAAGCCCTCACTTTCGACGACGTTTTGCTGGTGCCCGCGAAGTCCGAGATCCTGCCAAACGACGCAGTGCTGAAGACTCGCCTGACCCGGGATATTGATCTCAATATTCCGTTAGTTTCTGCCGCAATGGATACGGTAACCGAATCGCGGTTAGCAAT
>CAXMNA010000046.1:0-18921 GCA_964194715.1 uncultured Gammaproteobacteria bacterium | reverse complement strand
CGGAAATACTAAAGGTATTAACAGCAGATACCGTTCCTGTATAAAGTGAGCCGTTGATGGTCATGCTCACGGTATCACCAGGGGCCGCATCGCCGGTCACGGAACCCGTAACGTTGATGCTACCAGCGGCTTCAGTGGCGTCAACAATATCATCGGCGGTAATGTTATCGACGCTAATCGTTGCAGTCGCTGTGGTATCGACGGTATACGATTCAGTGTCGGTTACGGCTGGAGCAGTGTTACCAACCGCATCGGTGGCTACGAAGGAGGCATCGATAGTGCTATCACCATCAGCCGCGAGATCACTACCGTTTACATTAATACTAAAGCTGCCATCGGCGAGCACGCCACCCGTGGTGTTCACACCATTAATGCTCAAGGTGACGATGTCACCCGCCTGGAAGTCGCCAGCCACGTTACCAGTAATGGCAACCGTGCCACCCGCTTCGGCAGCATTGATAATGTCATCGGCGGTGATGTTCGTATCGAGGGTAATGGTCGCAATCGCGGTGGTGTCGACCGAATAGGATTCGGTGTCGAAAACTGCAGCGCCGGTATTACCGGCCGCATCGGTCGCAACAAAAGAGGCATCGATGGTGCTATCGGCATCGGCCGCCAGATCGCTGCCGTTCACGTTAATACTAAAACTACCATCGGCGAGGACGCCACCCGAGGTGTTTACACCATTGATGCTCAAAGTCACGATGTTACCGGCCTGGAAATCACCTGCAACGTTACCGGTAATGGCCACGCTACCGCCGGTTTCAACAGCATTGACGATATCGTCAGCCGTGATGTTGGCATCGAGGGTTATGGTGGCAATTGCAGTGGTATCGACCGTATGCGTCGAAGTTACGCTTGCACTAAAGGGATTTCCCAGGCCGTCGGTGCCGGATACGGTTGCAACGAAACTGTTATCAGCTGCCAAATCGGTACCAGCTACCCCAATACTGAAAGTATTTCCGGGTGCCACGGTTCCGTTGTACGAGGTTCCGTTAATATTAAAGTCTACCGCATCGCCAACCGTAGCGTCGCCTCCGACTGAGCCAGTTACATTAACCAGGGCGCCTGATTCGGCTGAGTTGATTAAGTCATCAGCGGTAATATTATTAACTGCAATTGATGCAACGGGAGGAGGGCTGACCGGAGCCGGACTGTTTGCTGAAGAACTGGCAGGAATCAGGACTGCGTCGTTGCCAAGTGTCAGCCCATCGTTCAGGCCTGGTCCACCGGCATTGAACGGAGTAACCCGGGTCTCGACGATACCTTGGTCGCCGTCCCTTGAATATACAGATGCCTGATGCAGCGCATTGCCACTGTCAGCAGCACCCGCAGCTGTCGCTTCCAGTTCAGCCAGATCTATGCCTTCGACAATCAGGCTCTGCAGTTCAGCCAGTTGATCGGCGCGACCATCAGGGTAAGCATTGAGGCTCGCAAAAACTGACTCATCTAACAGCATTTCGGTGTTTTCACCGACTTGCAATTTATGCCCGTCATAGAACTCGAGCACTATCTGTGTATTGAGACCGGTAGTGAGGATATCGCCCTCATTGATTTGATCACCAATACTGAGGACTCTGATTACACCATCCGTGCTGCGAACCTGTGCGTCGCCGACTAATTCAGCGACATAACCGATACTTTTAGTAGCCATATTTCTGCAGAAAATTTGAACGAACAGTATATATAGGCCAGAATTAGTGGGCCCGTGTCATACTAAAGTCGTAGACCAGCAGCTTTAAAGTTGTGGATTGAGAGCTGGGTCACATAGCGAGAGTGCCACAGAGGCGTAAAGGCTATGCCCGCTTGAGGTACAGCACCAAACCAACGCGGTCTTTCAGTTCGAGTTTCTTGAAGATTTTGGTCAAATGGCTCTTCACCGTGGGCTCGGAAATATCAAATGAATCAGCTATTTGTCGGTTGGATTTACCTTCGCCAACAGCAAGGGCGATATCTTTTTCTCGGTTGGTTAATATTTCGAGCTGATCCTGGTTTGTGGATGGGCTGGTGACCTGCTGTGCGAGCTTGAAGGTTTCATCCAGCATCTGCGGCGGAAACCAGCTTTGACCGTTTTCCATTAGCTCCAGCATCTGGTGGTAATGCAATGCCGCCATGTGACTATTGCAATAGGCTTTGGTGCCGAGACGCACGCATTCGAGCATTTCGCGGAGGTTGGGAAGGTCAGAACAGACGCCAACCTTAATCGGCTTTCCAGAGACATTTTTCAATAACCATTCGTAGCATTCGAGTTCCATGCCTGATATATGTATCAGATACAATTGTTCAGGGTCATCCGATGGTGCCTGCGATTCGGTGCGGCATTCAATAGTAGTGTCTAAATGGCGGTTCAGAAATTGCTCAAATGTACGCGACGCTGAATAAACGATGAGATTCATTACCGCTCTCTAAGCGCTTTATCGATCCCGCGATGAACGGGTTCCGTCAGATACGATAAAATCGTCTTCTTGGCAGTAATAATGTCAGCCTCGGCAGTCATGCCGATTTTAATCGGCAATTCGCCGCTATTTGCGCCAAGAAAGGACTTACCGGGTTTTACCCTGACCAGAAAAAAACTCTGGCCCTCTTCATCGGTAATGGTATCCGCACTGACAAAGGTAACTATCCCCTGCAAACTGCCATGAACGGCGAAATCGTAGGCCGAAAATTTTAATCTGGCGAACTGACCTACGCTCACATAAGCGATATCAGCTGGATTGATTCGTAATTCGACCAAAAGCGCATCTTCTTGAGGAACAATTTCGAGTATATTATTGCCCGGACTGATTACGCCACCTATGGTATTGATGTGTAGGCGCTGTACGATTCCATTAACGGGAGAACGTAAGGTAGTGCGTTTGACTCGATCCTGCAACGTGGTTTGCGTTTCCTTGATGCGACTTATTTCGGCGGTCACTTCGTTTAGCTCTTTTTTGGCATTGTTCTGAAAATTGAGCTTCTCTTTCTGCTTGTTAAAACGGGCTTCTTCGATAGTAGACTCGATGCGGGGTACCGAAAATTTGACCGCCTCAACCTCGCCTTCAAACTCGGCCTCGCGCTGCTGTAACTGCAAAAATTCGACTTCGCTGATGATGCCGCGATCTTTTAATGGCTTTTTGATAACGATCTCTCTCTTGATCAGTTCCAGGGATTTTTGTAGTTGACGCCGTTTCGACTGCGCTTCGAGCAGGGCGCTTTTTTGCTGGCTTATTTTTTCTTCGAGAACACTCAGGGTTTCTTTGAGTTGCTGCTGGTTTGAATCGAACAGGCTTTTTTCTGACTTGATTAGATGCGGTGCTTCTTCGCTTACTTCGTTGTCTGGCTCAAAGGCGCGGCCGAAGGCTTCAGCGTCCAGGCGACTGGATTTGGCTACGAGTTCGAAGTAGAGCAGTCGGTTCTCTTCGAATGAGCTTGAAAACGCGACATCGCTGATTTTAATCAACGCTTGGCCGACCTCGACCACCTGGCCTTCAGCGACAAGAATTTCGGATATGATGCCGCCTTCAAGGCTTTGAATATTTTGCACCTGGCTCGCCGGCGAAACCCTGCCCGAACCGCGAATGACAACATCGATCTTGGCCCAGTTCATCCATGTAATCGCAGCGATGACGAACAGGGCGAAGATCATTACCACTGCTATCAGATAGCGCGGTGAGCGATGCACAGCCGCAGCGGAAAGGCTGCGCATATAAACCATGTCCTGTTTTCCATGGATCCCTATCTGGGTTACATCTTCAAAGTTGGTATTGTCGTCGCTATTCATTCTGAGTACCTTTCAGGGCATTCAATACATCTTCCTTGGGGCCATCCATGACAATGCGTCCCTCGTCCATCACGATGAGCCGTTCCACCAGTTCAAGCATTGGCGCTTTGTGCGTAACCAGCAATAGAGTCCTTTCGCGGGTGTACTCAAAAAGACGCTTTTTAATAATCGATTCAGTCGTGTTATCGAAACTGTTGGTTGGTTCATCAAGAATTAGAACAGGTTCGTTTAACAAAACAGCCCGCCCCAGTGCGATTGCCTGCCTTTGCCCCCCGGACAACGATCCACCATCTTCGCCAACCTGGGTATCAAAACCCTGTGGCAACTGGTTAACAAAGAGATCGACGCCGCTAATACTCGCTGCCCGCAGCAGCTTTTCATCGTTTACGTGCAAATCTTTATAGGCAATGTTTTCGCGAATGGTGCCACGTAACAGTTCTATGTCCTGTGACAGGTATCCGATATTTCTTCGCAGGTCGGCGGGGTCTATCTGGTTGATGTCAATGTTGTCGATTGCAATCGCACCGCCATTTGCCTGATAGAGTCCGATTATCAATTTCATCAGAGTGGTTTTTCCCGAGCCTACCTTACCAATGACACCGACATGCTCGCCTGCATTGATTTTGATCGAAATGCCGGCGAGAGATTTTTTGGGAGATTCGGGGTAACTGAAATCCACGTCCCTGAAGTGTACAGCTCCTTCGAAACCGGGACGACGCACATAGGATTTACCTTCTGGTCGCTCGACCGATTTCTGCATCAATTCATCGAGTGCGCGGAACGAAGTTCGGGTCTGCTCAAAGCTGGTAATCAGTGCGGCAATCTGGCCCATTGGTGCCACGGCCCGTGATGAAAGCATGACTATGGCGATCAGGCCGCCGAGGCTGAGCTCCAGATCGCTGATACGGTAGATGCCAAACACAATCAATCCAATGGTGTTGAACTGCACCATAAGGTTGGTTACGACAGTTATCGATGAAGACAGCATTCGTGCGCGCATCGACCTGTTGGCAATGGTCCCGGAGGATTCTTCCCATACCCACTGTGAATAATTGGTCGCGCCAAGCGACTTCACGGTTTTTATCGTGCGCAGGGTTTCGATTAAATGTGCATTCTTATTCGCGGTGGCCTCATAGGTTGCTTCGACGCTGGCTTTAAGCGGTCTGATCAGAATGAAACTGTATAACATTAACAATGCGATGATTATCAGGGGTACGGCGATCAATGGACCGCCAATGTAATAGATGACCAATAGGAAAATTATCGCAAAGGGCAGGTCGACCAGTGTTGCAATGGTTGAGGCAGTGAAAAAGTTACGAATACTTTCGAATTCACGTAACTGGCTGGCAAAAGCCCCGATGCTTGCCGGCCATTGATCCATTTTCAAATTGAGCACGTGAGAAAAAATTATCGATGACATGATGATGTCGCTTTTCTTGCCAGCAATTTCAAGCAGATAGTTGCGTACGAAACGCAGCAGGGTGTCGAAAATGTAAATCGTAACTATACCGGCCGCTAGTACCCACAGAGTTTCGATTGCGTCGTTGGGTACAACTTTGTCATAGACGTTCATGGTGAACATCGGGGTTGCGAGGATGAACAAATTTATTAGAATCGACGAAAGCAGCACGCTCGCAAAGATGTCCCTGGATTTGGCCAGGGTTCCCCAGAACCAGTGGCTGGAGCCTTTGCTGACTCCCTTCGATTCGGTGCGCTCTTGCTGTAACTCTTTTTTGAGTAAGAATGCATAGCCGAGATATTCGTTACTTAATTGACTCAGTTCCAACCATTCTTCACCTTCACCGATCTCCGGGAATATGACCTTGGCACGTTGGTTTTTACGGTCCAGGCTTTCAAGAATGCAGGCGTTACCGTTTTTTAACACCAGGATACAGGGCAGTAGCAGTCGGGACAGCTTGTTGAGATCGCGATGAATTAGACGGCTTGCAAATCCGGCACGTGACGCTACCCGGGAGAACAAACCTTTTGGGCTATCGATACTGAAAAGCTCCGGCCCATCTGCACCGGGCTCAACCGGTAGACCTGCAATCAGAGCCTCGACGCTGATCGGTCGGTTGTGTACCTTGGCGAAAATAACCAGGCACTCGAGCAGGGGGTCATACTGATGATGAGGATCGATCATATAGGATTATTTATCTGCAGTTGCGCTTTATCAATACAGCCTTGCTTTGTCTGACAGGGAGCATTTCTTATGCCTCTGAGAAGGTGTTTGATCTGCGCATCGATGGATCATAACTGTACTAGCCCCGGCATGGAAAATCACGCTATATTGCTTCCGGTGAACCGAGGAAGTTTCCTTGCATAATTTCGATTCCCAGTGATTTAAGTACATCAACTACCTCCTGCGAATCGACCGCGACAGCGATGATACTCATATCCAGCGTATCCGTGATTGTTCGCAAAGCCTGGTAGCCTGCAGGCAGGTCGTTGCGACTCATTTCGTGTAATGTTTTAGCATTGACTTTTACATAGTCAAACTGAGCGGTTTGCAGTAGCTGTAAAGATTGGCCGAGGTCCAGGCTATCGATGCCAAACTGATGATGATGCTTTCTGACACGATCTGAAACTTTACCGCACATGATCGGATGCTGGTTGAGAACGTGATGGCTGGCTTCGATACACAGTTTGGTACTGGACTGCTCGCAATCGCGTAACAGTTGATCAAATTCTTCCTGGGCTTCGGCCAGTTCAAAGAATGCAGCACTCAAGTTTATTGCCAGTGGAATCTTTCGGTCGATGTTCTGGTTCGAAGTAACCATGCGAAATACTTCCTTATCGATATCCAGCGACATGCCGAGACTCGATGCCATCGGCATAAAAGCCGAGGCCGGAATTATCTGCTCCTTTTGGTTGCGTGCCCTGATAAACAATTCTCGCTGGACTGGAATGCGCTCACTACCAATAGCCAGTTGTCCTACCAGGAATAACTGGTTTGACTCTAAGACCGACTCGAGCCAGCTGCGCCATTGCATTTTTCCCTGCGGCAAATCGAGATTGGTCGAGGGCTTTTGTTCGATGGAAAACGGACCTTTTGTGTTTGCCTGTGACAGGCAATAGTCAATGCTGGATAGGATATTACCGATCTCGCCGCCAGCCTTCAGATCGCAAATCCCGGCCAATAGTGTTACTTCGGCCAAATGAGGTTCTTTTTGTAATAATTGCTGGAACTCATTGAACAACTTGCGAATATATTCAGTGACTGCCGATTCGTCAGCGGCGCTTAAAAACGCAAACTCGTCTTCGTTAAAGCGCGAAATCCGCTCGGCTTCCTGGCCTGCGTGCGCCTGGCGCAGCAAGTCAGCCAGAATTCTGATTAAATTGTCGGCTACTTCATAGCCATGGCGATCACGCAACTCCTCGAAATCTACTATCTTGATAATCGCCATGCAGCCATGGAGTCCGGATTCCTCCGACATCGATTGTTGTAGCTGGTCGAGTAGATAACGACGATTGCCGAGATTGGTCAGTTTGTCCCGATACAGCAATTGATGGTATTGGCTTAACGTCTTTTCCTGGTCATTGAAAATACCCTGTACCTTTGAAACCATGAGATTCATCGCCTCTACCACGCGTTTCAGCTCGACCGTAGCGGGAATTTTTTCTTGTTGTACAAACTTATTGTCGTGTATCGCATCGGCCTGATCCTTGACCCGTTGTAATGGTTCCAACACATACCGTAGCACCAGCCACAGAATAATCATCGAGACCACGAATAGAAAAGCAAACCAGCGCAAAGCAGATACCAGTGCTTGATACATATTGCTGTAGGCGAAGCCGGGATGAACCTCCAGATTCAATTGTCCGAGTTGAGTCCATCCCTTCATGACCTGGGTTGTGCCACGCGCGGGCTCGAGCGACACCAGGCCGAGATACCACTTGGGCACGCCTGCTATATCAAGATCCTGGTTTTTCCGATGAATTATCTGACCATCGACAGCAACCAGTTCGATAAGTGTGTAGTAACCACTGTCAAATACGGAGTTGAACAAGGTTTCAAGCGTGGCCTGGTCGTCTCCTTCGGGTAGATTACTGATCGCAATACCCAGCGTTGTCACCATATCCTGGGCTGTTGTCTTCAGTTGCCCTTGTTGGAATTTGCTGGTGCGTGCCAAATCGTTAAACACAATTATAAGCAACAGTACTAAAAATACAGTCGATACCAGGATGGCTAGTTGTTTGAATAAGGTCATTGTTTTTCCTTTTGAATATCGGCCAGCAGTTTTTTCCACTTGCTGTTTTTAATTTTTTTGGTGGGTAGAGATTTGCCAAGTCCGGCCGAGGCATTGGTCAAGAAAAGTGATTTCGCGTTAAAACTGTAAATGGGTAGTAAATCTCTCCTCTTATCAGCGCTGACAATTAGGGGATTATAATTATCGAGAACCTGTGGGATGCTCGAAGGGGTAGGGAAGTAACTCAGTACCATATGCGCTACATTTTGCTTCAAGGCCTTCACATAAGTCAGGTAAAGCCGCTCATCTGGTACGCCGAGTTTACGTAAGGCAAAATACTTGGCGATAACAAAATCCTCACAGTCGCCTTTTTGCGTGCCCAGGAATTCGCCTGGTGTGGCCCAGTAATCTTGTTCACCCCAATGAACCAGGTCTTCCTGATACTCGAATTGATTAAAAAAACGGTTTACATCGACTAGCTGCTTCTGTATATCCTTGCCTTCAAGTTCGATCAATAACCTGTTGATCGCAAGGCCACTACGATAAGCCTGGTCTGAATACTCGCTCTTTAAATGGTTCAGCATATCTTTGCTCACCAATGGACTTGCCAGGTGTTGACCTGGAATAACTGCAAGGAATGCGGCACAAATAAAGACGCGTATCCTTTTCACCGCTAAATCTCCCGGCACCGAACACAGCTGTTACCGTAATTTCTATTACTTTGGGGCGACCGGTAAGGTTTATTTAAATACTGCGTTAGGGTATACAGGGATGGCTTCCAAACTCACACTACTGCCCCAAGTGTAGACCAATTGCCACAAGTAGGAGCCCCGGCTTTACTCGGTGGGGATTTTGGTTTTAAAAACGAACTCGCCTCGACGATTTATCGCCTGCCCGGCGTCGGTCGAATTGTCAGCAATGGGGTTCTTTTCACCCATTCCTACTGCAGTGATATCTGCACTATCGATCCCATTACTGATAAATAAATTTTTGAGTGCATCTGCTCTTCGCGCAGACAGAGCCAAATTATATCTATCCGAGCCGATGTCGTCCGTGTAAGCGAAAATCTCGATGCTGATATCCTCGGCCAGTTTGATCTGTTCAATGATAGCCTCTACCTTGGCTTCGGAGATTTCAGTAAGTTCAGCTTTCTTATAAATGAAATTGACCAGCTGCATTTTTGCAAGGCTAACAACTTCGGGCTTGCGCACTGTAATCTTTACTGTCGCAGTTGCGGTGGCAGCGGCGCCTCTATTATCGGTGGCGGTATACTTGAAATAATCGGAGCCGATAAATCCTTCGATGGATCGATATACCAGATGACTGCTTTTATTGAATGCCAGACTGCCGACTTTGGGCTGGCTCACATCGACGACTTCGAGGGGGTCGGAATCCGCGTCAGAATCGTTCGCGAGTAGCTGCGCAGGCGTGATAACCAGAACGCCATTGGTTTCGATTTCAAAATAATCGTCAATCAATATGGGGATTGAATTTTGCGAGGGTAAAACTGGCACTGCCTTTGCTACTTCAACCAGCTCAAGGCATCCAAACGGATTCACCTCGCTATCGATAAGCGTGTTATCGCAGTGGTCCATCGGGTCAATTTCCGTATCGCGATCTTCATCATCGGGCAGTGGAAGTTTATCGACCTGGTCGGTGACAAGTCGGGCGACCTTTAAATTACCGTCTTTCAATTTGAACTCGATATCAGCGGCTTCAAACAACCTGCCGATACCCTCATAAACTCTGTATCTTGCACCCAGCGAGTCGAATTTAGCTTCGGTATATTGATTTTTAGCACTATTGAGTTCGTTTTTAGCGTCGAGCAGATCGATCAGGTCGCGCTGGCCGATGAAAAACTCTTCATTATAGGACTCGGCGGTTTGCCCGGCCTTGACTACATGAGCATTGAGAAACACGAGTTGTCGAACCAGCAAGTCATCGGCAGTCCAGGAAAGGCGTAAGGTATTAATAACCTGACGGCGCACTCGAGCTGCGAATTCCCTTTGCTCGTATACTGCGCTAATTTTCTTTTGTTGCTCAGCGTCGTTTCTGCCTCCGCTATAAAAATTATAACTGAGATTTAGTACCAGGCTGGTTTCTTCGGTATTTCCGTCGAGCCCGTCAAGATCATCGCCATATTCGGTAGCAAATCGCAGGTCAATATTTGGATAACGGGTTTTCAATGAGCGCCGGTGATCTGATTGGGCCGACTCGATATTGCTTTGCGCGACTCGCATAGCCGGATGCTCGGTGAGCGCCATGTCGATCAGTAGATCCAGGCTCTCTTGAGGCATGACAGGCAGATCGGGTTCAGATAATGCATGGGGATCGACGTAGCGCCCCAGGATTTGATGTAATTGCGTCGCGGCGTCTTCGAGATTATTTTGTTGGGCGATCTGGCTTGCCTGCGCGCGCGCCAGGCGTCCTTCTGTCTGCTGCAACTGGGAGATTCTGCCGACTCCGGAGAGATTGCGATCCCGAATTTGCGACAGAATTTCATCGTGTGCCGCAACGTTTTCAATCGCGAGCTGATACAGGCGACGTTGCTTGATTACTTCCAGATAAGCCTGAATTGCTCGTAAAGCGATGTTATCAGCGGTATCGTAGACATCAAAAAGTGCGGCATCTGTCCGGGCCTGGGTCTGCTCGATCTGGTAGGTCGTGTCGTATCCGTTAAACAGATTCTGGGTAACGGAGAATTCAAGATCGGTGCTGTCATAATCTATCGACTGGTTATTGGTCGAAGGCGATTCGGTGTCATAAAATCCGGTGGAAGCCTGAACATCTACACTTGGCCGCCAGCCACTCTCCGCGATATCACGGTCACTTATGACCTGGCGGTAGACGTGAATCTTCTCTTTTACCTCGGGGTGAGCGCTGATCGAATCGACCACCATATCCGACATATCGAGCGCCTTCGCAGGTGCAAAAAATGTCAGTGACAGGAATAGTCCTGTCAACGTTGTCATCGATGAGAGGCCGCGGCCTATCGTTGAGTTCATATGGGTACCGAATACGGGATTTCGTAACTATCGTCGGTGAAAACCGAAGCTCTTGCAGGCGTAAAGCATAGCTCCAGACGATCCCTTGCGGAGAGACATAGCTAACACTTCAGATGGTTTCAATCTTCAATTCAATCATATTAATAATTAAAATTAAGTATATGATTTAAGTTGTTGATGATAATAGACTATTTTCATTTGTAATCAACCACAAAAAATCAATATACAGGTCTAGTCAGCCGATTTTTGTGACCTATTTAATTTTTATGGAGGGTGTTGCAAGTTGAATTTCGGGTTTAACCGTAGAGAACGAAGGCTAATACCGCAGTGGCAGCTAACCCCAAGCCAATTATGATCCAGTCCGAAGAGGTGTAAGACCTTTGCACTTTCGGATTCTCCGAACCTTGTGTAATAGCAGTAAAGTTTTTTAAATCTGACTCATCTACTCGGCCGTTACTTTCAAGTTGCTTAAGTAATTGAGCTCGAATCTCGATGTATTGTTCGCGAGAAATCAAGTCATTCGCAAAAGTTTTGGCGAGCAGTCGCAGAGGTGTGTTTTGCAGAATCACTAATTTTGAAATTGTGCGTTTATCTGTTTGTTAATGCTTTGCAGACGCGTGTTTTCCGGAAATAATTTAAGGCCGGTAATGATGTAGTTTGAAGCCTCGACATACTTGCGTTTAGCGATTAAATTTTCAGATTCGGAAAGATAAAGATTGGCTAGAGCCTTGTCCTTTAGCAAATAGTGTTTCGGGTCAACGCGTTTGATTAGTGGAATTACAGTAACTAGATCTTCACCATTTGGAGTTTTAATCAGCTTTTTGGCATTGAAATAACGCTTGTAGAGCGACACCAGGCTATTCATCAAACGATCGCGCTGTTCCTTAACCTGGTCCTCGATAGTGGATAGTGCGACTGAATCTGGATAATGATTTTTCGCCTGTGCCAGCAGGTTCTTTGCCTGCGGGTAATCGTATAATCCCTCCTTTGGTCGAAACACCGAGCGAATGCGATCACGATAAAAAGTGATAATCTCACGCCGCAAACCAACCGAAATTATTTTCTGCTGTTCAGGATTCAATTGGTCAAGCGACCAGATGGTTTCAATCATCATTGCCTTGTCGCCACCCTTGATTTGCTCGATCTTTTCGTAAAGTGCCTGCTCGGCTTGAAAGGCGAGGAAGGGTTTGTAACCTATACCGGCGCCGATTACCGCTAAAAACAGGGTTACCAGCAAGATAGTTTTACTATGCGATTTCTTGGAGCGCATGCCATCGGCGAATTTCTTGACATGATCGATACGATCTTCACGCACCACCGTGAGGGCTTTCATCAATGTTTTCTGCTGACGGCGGTTTAATCCTTTGATCGGCTTGGGTTTAATCCCGAGCTCTTTAATTTTTGGCGATGCCACTTTGTTATACGGGTGCTTTCCACTGGCGAGTAGTTGATAGGCTACGCAGGCCAAGCCATAAATATCGTCTCTGGGATCAGGATTCATACCCGCGAACATTTCCGGAGTCGCGTAGGCTGGGGTGACAGCACTTAGCTTGGCCGGATCAAACATCGTATTTTCTCTTTCTTCTTCCGTTTGTGTGCTTGCTCTGGCGATACCGAAATCAAGCAGCTTGACGTGACCGTCGGATAACAAAAAACAGTTCCCGGGTTTAAAATCCGAGTGAATCAGGTGTTTTTCATGCGCGTATGCAAGCCCACTACAAAGCTCCTCTATGATGTGCAATGCGTGATCTAGTTTGAGTGGTTTGTTATTAATCTCCTTGATCAACTGATTGAGGGGCTTGCCCTGTAGGTATTCCATCGTCATGAAGACCGTGTTGCCATCGCGGTCAAAATCGTAAACCGTGGCAATATTGGGGTGCGCCAGGCGTTGCGCTTTACTGGCCTCGCGCTGCAATGCGATGAATGATCCAGAGTATTTCTTAAACGCATCGGTTAATACTTTGATCGCGACGTAAGGGTCCTTATCCTGAGCCTCGACTTTGAGTAAATCCTTGGCTTTGAAAACTACGCCCATGCCGCCTTGCCCGAGCTTCTCCAGCAGCACAAATCGATCTTTCAGGGTTACGCCGGGACCCAGATTCTCGTAACGCGCTGTTTTTGCCGAATTTTCGACGATTTTGGGTCTCATCGGTGAGTCATCTTCCCTGAAACTGGATGGTTCTGAAATTTCGGCTTCCTGCCCACCATTACCAACCCTGACAATAACGGTTTTGTCGTTACCATCGTCCTCATCGAATTCAGCAGGTAGATCTGAAATATCAGTCAGGTGCATGGTCTTATCATCACTAAAATAGGAAATATCCGGTTCCTGGCTAGTTTTCAACGTGGCATTAATGTTTACCTTCGAGATGACCTGCGAAATCATAGTGAAACCATCCGAGTCAATTTTATCACTGGTATACAAGGACTGTAGATAGCTCTGGGCCTCAGAGTGGCCGTTTGGCAGGGCGTCAAACAGACTAGCCAGACCCTGCTCGAGGTCAGATTTATCGAGCGCCCCCGCAAAATAGTCGTTAATCAGCGATTGGCAGATTTCAGACATTGTTTTCCTTTTGGTGCATTTTCAGTGTGATTATCGAGGTATTGTCGGATCCACCTGCATCCAGCGCCGCGGCCAGCAATGATTGCGAGAGTTCAGTCATATCTTCGGGTTGAGACTCAATTATGGGCGTAATTCTGCCTTCATCCAGGTCTTTATATAGACCATCGGAGCAAATTATATAAATATCTCCGTCCTGCAATTCGTAGTACTCGAAGTCCAGGCATAAAGTATCGTCTATTCCTACCGCCCTTAGCACGACATTAGCCGCGGGGTGTTCCTCGGCTTCTCTTGCTTCAATTTTCCCCATTCTGACCAATTCCTCGACATAACTGTGGTCTTCAGTTAGACGTTCCAGTTTTGCTTCCCTGAAACGATACAGGCGACTGTCTCCTGCCCAAAAGACGAACAGGAAATTGTTCCAAACATAAACACATACAACTGTACTACCAATAGTCGCGCTGCGACCGAGGTTATATGATTTCTTTCTGATAACTGAATTTGAGTTTAGTATATTTTCTTCGAGCAACAAAATACTGTCATCCAGTGAAGCGTGTTGCTTAAAAAGGCTTAAATTGTTGGTGATGGTTTGACTCGCGAAATCGCCCGCATGATGACCTCCCATACCATCGGCGACGGTCCAGAGATTTTCGGTCGTATGCATCAGTATCGAGTCTTCATTTTTATTTCTTACGTGCCCGGTGTCGGTCACGCCGTTGCTAGAAATTTGAAAGCTAATTGGGGATTGCTGATCGTTATTTGGTGTGTAGCGAGACAACGCGACTCCTTTTAGTTCAGGGATTAACTCGACATTAGTAGCTATAATAGTAAATTAATAGCAAATTGGTATGTTTAACGTGTAGAACATTGCCTAGTTTGATGAAAATCAATTCTAAGCGCTGCAAATAATCTAATCTATTCTATTCTATTCTTATCGATAATTGCTTAAAGGATAATCCGCATGAAAAAAATAATTGGGCTGGGTTTAAGCCTCCTATTTGTCGTATCAAATGCCTTCGCGCTCGACTTCGGGATTGCCGCCAAGGCCGGGATCAATGGGGTCGGTCTCGACCTCAGTGTTGGCCTCACCAAAACGGTCAATTTGCGCATCAGTGGGGCTGCGATCGATATCGACAGCGAGAATGAAACTATCGACGTGGGTGACGCCGGTGGTGAAGGCGAGATTGATGCGGAACTGGATTTCGATTACGGCGCTAACGCGCTGTTAGTTGACTGGCATGCATTTAATAGCAATTTTCGTTTCACTGCCGGCATGATGAAAAACAACGGTGCGGCTGACTTGAGCGGAGTGCTGGTAGGTAGCATTACTGTTGACGGTATAACAATCGATGACTCTGATATCAGCGATCTCGGTGGTGAGATAGAACTCGCAGACTCATATCAGCCCTATGTTGGGATTGGTTGGGGCCGTGGCGCGGGCGGTGAAGGCGGGTTTTCGTTTAATCTGGATGTTGGAGTGGTTATGCTCGATCCCAATGTTGATCTTGATGCAACCCTAGAAGTTGGTACCAACACTTTGAGCCAGGCAGATCTCGACACCGCTCTCAGAGGTCTTGAAGATGACGCCGAAGACGATCTTGACGATTTGGAACTGTGGCCGGTATTCGCGGTCGGCGTGAATTATGCGTTCTGATTGAGACTAAATTTGGTATTATACCAAGCAGCCGATATCCGGCTGCTTTTTTTTTGGATGGATTTAATGGCAAGAGTAGTTAACTGTGTGGTTCTGGGTCGCGAAGCGCCCGGATTGGATAAAGTGCCATATCCCGGTGAACTCGGCCAGCGCATCTATGAAAATGTCTCTGCCGAGGGCTGGAGTCAATGGATCGAGCGTCAAACCATGATAATCAACGAGAATGGGCTTTCGACGATCGATCCGGCCAGTCTTGCGATTCTCGAGCAACACCTGCTTGGATTTATTTTTAAAGAGGGTGATCTCGGGCAACAGCCGGAGGGCTTTAAGGCTCCTGGCGCGAAGAAGTAATTCAGACTGCCAGGTTTTCCAGTTCCCATTTGCGCTGGGTTACAAAGTGTAACTTTGAGTACGCGGTTTTCAATGCGGCGTAGGTCTGGTCAAAATCGGCCGCCTGGGCAAAGATAAAGCCCAGGTAACTCGGCCCTTCAGGTAAGGGGATCAACTCGTATCCCGGATTGATATGAATTTCGATATCTCGAACATATTCGGTTTGCAGAGCTTCGGTCAATCCTTCGACCCGTTTCAAAATCCCCGAGTCGGTAATTGGAATCATCAACACTCCGGCGGATTCGCCTTCCTCATCGGCCTGCGGGGGAATTCCGCACATCCCCAGGATGATCAGTTCCTCCAGTTTCTGTTGCAATGAAAACTCAATCAGCTGCCCACATTGTCCGCCGATCGTGCGCGCTGCCAGTTCCAGTAGTATCGGCCCCGAAGCTGACATGCGAGCCTCGGCATGCACCGGGCCATGCTCGAGTCCATAGGCTGCAGAACAGCGTGCGACCTCGTCAATTAACGCTGCTTTTGGTCGAGGCTCAAGGCGACTCGGAGTCAGGTAGTAGGTTTCTTCGAAGTAAGGGCCAGTGAGTGGTTCCGGTTTATCAAAAATGGTTAGTAAGCTGAATTTGCCACCGATGATAAATCCTTCAACGGCAAATTCCTGCCCGTCGATATAAGATTCAACCAGCAAATTTTCGCGCGCGAATCCTTGCTGCCCGGTTGATTCCAGTATGGCGTCGATACGGCGCACGGCGGCAACAAGTTCAGCCTCGTCATTGGCGCGTATTACGCCGCGGCTGGCCGCAAGTGCAAGTGGTTTGATGACTACCGGATATTCAAGCGACAAGGATGCCTGGCTACTATCGGCGATGTTCACAACCTGGTATGCAGGAGTGTTACAACCCGCCCTGGACAACGCGTCGCGCCCAAGATCCTTACGTTGGGTTAACAGTGCCGAGCTAGCACTATTTTGCGGTAAACCGAGATATTCCGCGACGCGACTGCAGAGCTCAACACAGCTATCATCAGTTGCCAGCACACAGGCTATGGTTACGGATTTTACCGTTGCAATAATCGTGGCATAGGCTTGCTTAGGCTGGCTAAAATCGACGGTAATACCATTCGCCACTTCAGGTACCAGCGAATGCTCGCTATTTGAAACCACCATAATGGGCATGCCGAGGTTTCTTGCAGCCTCGGTATAGGCGGCGATGCGATAACTTCCCGAAGGGGCGACTAAAAGAACAAAGCCTGGTTGAGGGCCAGGCTTTGGATTGTTTTGCGTGGTATTAATTAGTTGTCAGCCGTAGTCACCGCCGCCAGCCGAACCACAGCCACCGCAAACCCCAGAGCCACCGGTTTCAGCAAACACATTGTTGAAAACGAAGCGCTCGCGGCCAGCTTCCTGGATGTAATCGATCTGGGCGCCTTTGAGATAATTCAGCGCCACCACATCGACCAGTACTTTAAAACCATCGAACTGCAAGGTGGTGTCAAAATCACTTTGCTCGTCGGTGAAGGTCATGCCGTACGACATACCACCACAACCACCGCCGCTGATATATATTCGTATCGCGGACACGTCCTCATCGGTTTGGGTGACAATTTCATGCAGTTTATCCTGTGCCGGCTGGGTGACTTCAAGGTCACTGACGGTCAGGCTGGCTTGAAATAAATCGGAGCCACCGCTTGCAGCTGGTTTGGCTTGCTGGGGTGGCGTATGCTGGGGTGGCGTATATATACCTACATTATCCATGAACAATTACCTGCTTGGTTGATAAACCGAATTATACACTCGAATTAATGAATTCAATACAATTTTGCGCATTCGACAATTCTATCCCGTAGTCTTGCCAAGATGGGGGATATTGGCGTAAATACAAGCCTTAATGCCGTTATAACTTACTAAATTGTCGTGTTTTTTAGTGATACTTGCAGTACTTTTTTGTACTATCGCCTTCTTTTTCTCCCGAGGAATACCCGATGTTCTCCAAATCCATGAATATTGCCGATTTCGATCCAGATCTATGGGCATCCATGCAAGCCGAAGAAAAACGCCAGGAAGATCATATCGAATTGATCGCATCTGAAAACTACACCAGTCCGCGGGTCATGCAGGCTCAGGGGTCGGTATTGACCAACAAGTATGCCGAGGGTTACCCATCCAAGCGATACTACGGCGGTTGCGAATACGTTGACATTGCTGAATCGCTGGCCCTTGAGAGAGTCAAGAATCTTTTCGATGCTGACTACGCGAATGTGCAACCACACTCGGGCTCGCAGGCTAATGCTGCGGTTTATTTCGCATTGTTGAATGCCGGAGATACCATACTGGGTATGAGCCTTTCGGATGGCGGTCACCTGACACACGGTGCCAAGGTAAACTTCTCGGGCAAGTTGTTCAATGCGATCCAGTACGGGCTGAATAACGAAACCGGTGAAATTGATTATGACCAGGTTGAAGCGCTGGCCAAGGAGCATCAGCCGAAAATGATTGTTGCTGGCTTCTCGGCATACTCGCGCATTATGGACTGGCAGCGTTTTCGTGACATCGCAGACTCAGTTGGGGCTTATCTCTTCGTCGATATGGCGCATGTCGCCGGTTTGGTTGCGGCGGGCGTTTATCCAAGCCCGATAGGAATAGCCGATGTTTGTACCAGTACTACCCACAAGACTCTGCGCGGACCTCGCGGAGGACTCATTCTTGCCAGGGCCAACGAGGAAATTGAAAAGAAGTTAAATTCGATGGTTTTCCCGGGCACCCAGGGTGGGCCGTTGATGCATGCCATCGCCGGTAAGGCAGTAGCCTTCAAGGAGGCTATGAGCGATGATTTCGTCGAATATCAAAAGCAGGTCCTGGTTAACGCCAATGCCATGGCGGAAGAGTTCGTCAAGCGTGGCTTCGACGTCGTATCAGGTGGCACCGACAATCACCTGTTCCTGTTGTCGCTGATCAGCAAAGGCTTGACTGGCAAAGACGCCGATGCGGCGCTGAGTAAGGCGCATATCACCGTCAATAAAAACTCGGTACCCAACGATCCGCAATCTCCATTTGTAACCTCGGGGTTGCGTATTGGTTCACCGGCGATCACCACGCGCGGCTTCAACGAACAGGATTCCCGTGACCTGGCGAACTGGATAAGCGATGTGCTTGAAGATATGGATAACGATGATCTGATTGCGACGGTGCGTTCGAAAGTCACCGAAATCTGTGCTCGGTTACCGGTTTACAAGAACTGATACGCTAACCAATGAAATGTCCTTTCTGCGGTACTCCTGACACCCGTGTGGTTGATTCCCGATTGGCGTCGGAATCCGCCCAGGTGCGCCGCAGAAGGGAATGCGTTTCCTGTGAAACGCGATTCACTACCTATGAATCACCGCTGTTGAACATGCCGATGGTGATCAAA
>CAXMNA010000045.1:0-3201 GCA_964194715.1 uncultured Gammaproteobacteria bacterium | reverse complement strand
CGCGTTGCCCAAAAACGCGACCCGATTACAACGCCGTCGGCCCCCAGCATCAACGCCGCCGCAAGTCCCCGACCATCTCCGATCCCGCCAGCCGCACACAACAGCACATCTGGTGATTTAGCTGCGATATAGTCAGCCACTTCCGGGACCAGTGTGAAGGTTGCGCGTTTTTCCCCGTGACCACCGGCTTCCGTCCCCTGCGCCACTAATATGTCGGCTCCAACTTCGATCGCGTGTATTGCATCCTTGAGTGTCTGGATTTGGCAAATAACTGGAACATTAGCTGCTTTGGCTATTGCGACGTACGGAGCAGGATCTCCAAATGACAAAAATATTGCCGACGGATTGCGCTCGAGCACCAGGGTTAGTAAATGTGGCTTTTCTGCTAATGACCATGTAATGAAACCGCAACCGACCCGTTGGCTGCCGGCGGTATCAAACTGTTCCGCTAGCCAGTCTGCATCACCATACCCACCACCGATCATACCCAACCCACCGGCACTCGAGACAGCTGCTGCGAGCTGACCGCCAGCGGCAATCGCCATCGGAGCTTGAATGACCGGATGTTCGATACCCAGCTTTTCGGTTAAGCGTGTCGTTATCATGAGTGCCTCCTCCTGCTTTGATTATGCAAAATCAACCTTCTTGTCATGTTTTAAGCATTACTCAATCAGGTTTGACAATGCTCAAATGACCTCTTTATTCCTGGCACACTAAAAACCGAACTCCCGCGATGGACGCCGCCAGCATCAGATGGGATACCTATATGGTTCACATCATGAAGTGTGGTTCGTTCGCATTTATCAGTGATGTCCAGGAGACTTGTCTTTACTTTGGAATTATGTTTTCGGGGCATCTGTGTACTACCCCCGGTCTACGCACAAATTACGACAGCGGAAACTTTGTTCTGATCCGGGCTGTTCTCTAAGCGCCAAAAAGCTTTTATGACTGGGATACCATGCTCCGAGTATTTCGTCAGCGGGCTGGGCTCCTACTGGTTGACCAAGAACTGGAACATGCCAAATAATCTTTGCCCCGAGTTGCTCAAGCAGTACGTACAGGGCCTTCATGTAATCCTTGTACAATTTGCCATCGGGGTATCCGGCATTTGGTGCAAAAGTATCATTCATTTTGATCTCGGTTGGTATTTGAGAGGGATTAAATTTAAGCGACAGATTCTATCATAGGATCAGTTCAGTAAATTGATCCCTGGTTGCCAGGTACGGGTGTTAGTTGTGGCCGTCCTCGAACGTGCCAGAGCGATTTATGAGTGTCCGCTATCAAGTGCTCCAGCGACCCCTTTACTCCCTATTATTTAGAGCCCGGTTTTGTTTGGCGATTCTGAGCAACGCATCCACTGCGATGACCCTGCCGCCATTGCCCATCTTGAGAAAACGTGGTCCGACCCCTATTGTTCTCGCCTGGCCAGGTGACTTGAACCGTCGCATTTGCCGCTCCCGCGCTCGGCCAGAAGATCCTCGACATCGCGAAAGCTAAGACAAAAACTGTAATACAACCAGACTGCATGGCTGATGATTTCAGGAGGAAAACGATATCCGTGGTAAAGTTGATTTCTATAATTCATGCCATCAGTTTGACCGATTGGCCTTTTAGTTGACAGTACCGTCTGGACATCTAAGAGCAGGACTCTTATTCTTCATGCTCTTTACCATTTCGACAGATGTTTTACCCTATGACTCTAATAACTTCGTACCCAGGTGTTTTGATACCCAGTTACTACATTAGGCGGGCAATAAAATGGATTTAGGCATAGCGGGTAAAACAGCGCTTGTATTCGGCGCTGGGGGTGGGCTGGGCAGCGCCATTGCGGTTGCACTGGCACAGGAAGGTTGCAATGTCGCGATTTCCAGCCGTAATCAAGATGCCCTGGATACCACGATGGAAAAAATTCAGGCGACCGGTTCCAAAGCCATAGCACAGGAGGCACTCGAAGACTGGATCATGAGCGAAGTCAAAAATGGCGTCGCCTTGCCGGGTCTTTATCCTCCGAACGAAGACAGTATGCAGCGCTATAAACTGCAAAAAAGCCGATAATCACTCTATTAAGGAAGCCCTTAATTCGATACATCGGGATTACTAAAACGAATTACTTAACCACGGAGATTACACCATTTCATTCCTCGCTGATCGCTTATCCAGCATTAAACCGTCACCCACACTGGCCATGGCAACCAGGGTCATGGAACTTAAGGCCGATGGCGTAAACGTCATTGGACTGGCTTCTGGCGAGCCCGATTTTGACACGCCCGGGCATATCATCGAGGCCGCCAAACAAGCCCTGGATCGTGGCGAAACCCGCTATACCCCGGTGGCGGGTACCATGGCTTTGCGCAAGGCTATTTGCAACAAGTTAAAGCGCGACAATGACCTGGACTATACACCCGATCAAATTTCGGTCGGATGCGGAGGCAAGCAAGTCATATACAACGCCTTTGCGGCAAGCTTGAACCCGGGCGACGAGGTCATCTTACCGGCACCCTATTGGCCTTCTTATCCCGATATGGTACTCCTTTGCGGCGGCGTACCGGTAAAAGTCCCGTGTACCCAGGAAAACGGTTTCAAGATGCTGCCCGACCAACTGGAAGCCTCGATCACGCCCAAAACCAAATGGCTGCTGCTTAATTCGCCTTCGAACCCGACCGGTGCGGTTTACACCAGGACCGAATTAAAAGCGCTCACCGATGTGCTGCTGAAACACCCTGATGTCTGGTTGTTTAGCGACGATATTTACGAAAAAATTGTCTATGACGAGACCGAATTTTTCACGGCGGCGCAAGTGGAACCTGTGCTCAAAGATCGCATCTTAACCATGAATGGACTCGCCAAAGGCTATTGCATGACCGGCTGGCGGGTTGGCTACGGGGCTGGTCCGGTTGAATTGATCAAGGCCATGAACATGTTGCAATCGCAAAGCACCACGCATACCAGTTCGATTTCGCAAGCTGCGGCTGTTGCCGCACTCAATGGTCAGCAGGATTTTATTCAAGTGCACAATGCCGCGTTCCGCGAACGCCGCGATATGGTCGTGCGCCTGATTAACGATTGCGAAGGCCTGCACTGTCCCAAACCCGAGGGAGCCTTTTACGTTTACCCGTCCTGTCTCGGCGTGATTGGCAAAACCACCCCGGACGGCAAAGTCATCGGCAACGACGAAGACTTCGTCAACTATTTGCTCGATTC
>CAXMNA010000044.1:0-2284 GCA_964194715.1 uncultured Gammaproteobacteria bacterium | reverse complement strand
ACGCAATAATGGCCAGTTAGCCGGATCGTGATAACGCAGGAAGGCCTTGTGTAGCCTGCGCTGTTTATCGCCTTTCGGAGTAGAAACCGGTTCGCTATCCCTTTTCACCCGCTTCAGCGGGTTCTTTCCGGTATGGTACATCGCCGTTGCGCTGGCCATCGGAGACGGGTAAAAATTTTGCACCTGGTCCGCCTTGTATCCATTTTGCTTTAACCAGAGCGCAAGATTCACCATGTCTTCATCGCTTGTGCCCGGGTGTGCCGCGATAAAATAGGGAATCAAATATTGCTCTTTACCCGCTTTTTTGGAGAATTTATCGAAAAGCGATTTAAATCGATCATAGCTGCCCATCCCGGGTTTCATCATTTTAGATAAGGGCCCCGGTTCGGTATGTTCCGGTGCGATTTTTAAATAACCACCGACATGGTGGGTCACCAGTTCCTCGACATATTCGGGTGATTCGATCGCGAGGTCGTAACGCAGACCCGAACTGATCAGTACTTTTTTAACGCCCTTCAGATTTCGCGCGCGCCGATACAGCTTGATCAGGGACGAGTGATCGGTGTTTAGATTTTCGCAAATTCCGGGATAGACGCAGGAGGGTCGGCGGCAGGCTGTTTCGATAGTTTTCGATTTGCAGGCAATTCGATACATATTGGCAGTAGGACCCCCGAGGTCGGATACCACGCCGGTGAAGCCCGGGACCCGGTCCCTGATTTGTTCAATTTCGCGGATGATAGAATCTTCCGAGCGATTTTGAATAATCCTGCCCTCGTGTTCAGTGATCGAACAAAAGGTACAACCGCCAAAACAACCGCGCATGATATTGACCGAAAATCGGATCATTTCGTAAGCGGGTATCTTTTTGCCCCGGTATACCGGGTGCGGCACGCGGGCATATTCGAATCCATAAACGTAATCCATTTCATTGCTGGTCAACGGGATCGGCGGTGGATTAAACCAAATCTTGCGCCCACCCTGGTTTTGCACCAGTGCCATCGCGTTGCCGGGGTTGGTTTCCAGGTGTAGAACGCGACTCGCATGGGCATATAAAACCGGATCACGACTGACATCGTTGAACGATGGCAAGCGGATAACGGTTTTGAGCCGTTGCTCCAGGCGCTGCTGCATTTTTTCCAGTTTGCCGCTGAGGTTTACCTCGACAGCCCTGGTTGTGCGATCGGCTTCGGCCTTCGCATTGTTTTCACAGGAATTCGGGTCAATCATCTGGTAGGGATTGAGCGGTTTTTCCACGCGCCCGGGTTTTTCCACATTGGTAGAGTCGAGCACTCGCCAGTCGTCGGGTAACGCCTTGATGAAAAATGCGGTGCCGCGCACATCGTTGATTGCGCTGATATCCTCGCCTTGCGACAGGCGATGGGCAATTTCTACAATCGCCCTTTCGCCATTGCCATAAATCAACATGTCAGCCCTGGCATCGGCAAGGATTGAGCGGCGTACCTTATTCTGCCAATAATCATAGTGAGCGATCCGCCGTAACGAGGCCTCGATGCCGCCGATCAGGATCGGCAGGTTCTTGTAGGCTTCCCGGCAACGCTGCGCATAGACTACCGAACAACGATCGGGCCTGCGGCCACCGATGTCATCGGGCGAGTAGGCATCATCCGAACGGATTTTTCGATCGGCGGTATAACGATTAATCATCGAATCCATGTTACCCGCGGTAATGCCGAAAAATAAATTGGGTTTACCGAGGATCTTGAATGCGTCTGCTGATTGCCACTCGGGCTGGGCGATGATGCCGACCCGGAATCCCTGCGCCTCGAGCAGGCGACCAATAATTGCCATGCCAAAGCTGGGGTGGTCGACGTAGGCGTCGCCGGTAACGATAATAATATCGCAGCTATCCCATTCCAGTTGATCCATCTCGGCCCGCGATACCGGCAGAAAAGGTGCCACGCCAAAGCACTCGGCCCAGTACTGGGGGTACTGGTTTAATGGTCTCGACTGGTTGGAAAGATTAATTTGCATCACGGATACCTGGCAGATCGCGATTCTACCTGAAACGGGGCGAGAAACCGAAATTCAATCAAGCAGGATAATTATTCAGACCCGTAATTCCAGAATACCCTGCAAAATACTGCACAGGGTAACCCGCAGCTTTTCGGCCATGTCAACATCATAGCCCCAGGGTGGCGTTTCCTGCATATAGTTACACTGTGCCAGTTCCATCTGGATCGCATGGAAGCCATTCTGCGGATTCCCGTAATGGCGCGTTGTCCAGCCGCCTTTAAATCGGCCATTGCTGACATGGCTTAACTGC
>CAXMNA010000043.1:0-2955 GCA_964194715.1 uncultured Gammaproteobacteria bacterium | reverse complement strand
ATTCTGGATAGAGGCAGTTTTGTTGCGGCCGGCGATCGAATTGGCTTGAGCCAGGCCGCGATCAGCGTACAAATGAGCCAACTCGAGGCAACGCTCGGGGTTGTTCTGTTCGATCGCAGTCGCAGACCGGTCAAATTAACTGCCGAGGGGGTGCGCATTGCGCAACTTGCGGGTGAGGTACTCGATAAAATTGAAAGCATCAAGCTGGAGGCGAGCGGAGCCGATACTTCGGGCTCAGTATCAATCGGCTTTATCCCGACCAGTGTCCACAACCTGCTTCCCAGGGTACTCAACGCACTGCGTCAACAGTTTCCTGAGCTGCAAGTTAGCGTCAAATCGGGGTTATCCGGCGAACTTGCAACCGCGGTGATGCGTCGGGAACTTGATTACGCGTTATTGACCGCCCCGGTTATTGAAATTCCGGAACTCGACATTACCGCCATCGCTTCCGAGCCTTTCTACGTAATCGGCCCAGCAACTCAGGCTAACGTTGAATCCGACGATGAATTGTTACGATCTATGCCCTATATCGCCTTCAACAAGCGCACCTGGGTGGGTCAGCATATTGCCGCCAAGTTGCAGCAACGTGGGATTCACGTCACCGAAATGATTGAGATCGACTCCCTGGAAGCGATTGAAAACCTGGTCGCCGACGGTTTCGGTGTATCAATCGTGCCACGTAGGTTACACGCCCGACTCGAGCAAGAGAAACTGGTGCAGGTGCCGTTTTGCAATCCGATCGACACCCGTCAACTGGCACTGATTCAGCATGTAGGCAAACCGATATCCCGCTTCGATACGGCAATCAAGACGATATTTCTTGACCTTCCAAACGCTTGATTACGTCCATTTAATCGAAGTAGGTGATGTAACTGAAATTTATACCATCGACAACCACGTCCGTAAATAATGTCATCGAACTCGCTATCATAATAGTTGATGTAATCAATCGCCCCGTACGCATTAGCTCCACCGGGGAACTGCAATCCGATACCATAGCCCGTTCCCGAATCTTCGCCCCCGAAATCAACACCGCCCGAAGTTGAGTCCAGTGTTACTTCACTGCGCCCGATCATAAAGTACAATTTTGTGCCGCTGTCCATGACAATGTTAGCCTGAACAAAGATAAATCGGGTATCGACATCGTAGTCGATTCCGAATACATCATCCTCAATCACCGTGTAACCAAGCTCGCCGCCGATTTCAAAGTGCCGGTTTATTGCGTACCCGGCCCGCAAAATGGCGTTTACAGGTTCGGTCGCCTCGAAGCTGTCATCGAATGAGAGCAACGAACCGCCAACGCCTAAATAAGGCCCTGCATGGAGGTTGCCTGAAATCATCAGCGCGAGACCCAGTAAACCTGCTTTACCGAACTCGGTCATAATTATCTTCTTCGAAATCATACCCTGATCTATAGTAGAATCGTAAGCAACTGCCTTAAATGCACGTGTTGAACCTATTTCGTGATTTCGGTCACATTGCCGGAGAATACCGTGGCCATTTTCAAAACGTGCTTTGGCGCACGGTTTTGCATTCTTGTAAAGGTAAAATACTTCAGTTCCAATAACTACTCCTGCTTGATTAGGATCATCGATGAACGAGGATACAACCACTACTGGATTCGATGGAATGGATACCACCGACAATAGCCTGTCTCGTACTTACACCCAGGTAGGCAGCTGCGCTATAGGTAACAACCGGGTAGAACGCCGGCGTCAAACCCTGCGAGCAAAGCTGGAACGCGAGCGCTATGAGCGTCAGCAACAGCTCGAAAATTCCTTCATCAATACATTCCGCAGTATTTTCAGCACGACCAAGCACTAACTGCTCGATTTAGAACTGCTTACCGGGCTGGCGACCATGCCTGTCCGGCTTGACTGTGCCTGACGATAATGGAAAGATGCTGGCGATAATTAAAATAACGTTGGCTTCGATATTTCGATATCGAATCCCTAATAAACTTAGTCGTTAAAATACCGGGGCGTACTCGTTACGCCCCTTTTTTATCAACCCGGAAATACTGCTATGCCTGGCAATCTCACATTGGAAGCACTTAAGGAACAAGTCGCATCCGGAAAAATAGATACGGTTATCACCGCGTTCCCCGATATGCAGGGCCGCCTGATGGGCAAGCGATTTCAGGCCGAGTTTTTTCTTGAAAGCGCCTGGGAAGAAACTCACTGCTGCAATTACCTGGTCGCAACGGACCTCGAAATGTATACCGTGGACGGCTACAGCGCCACCAGCTGGTCAGCTGGCTATGGCGACTACGTGATGAAGCCCGACCTCGCAACACTGCGACTTTTGCCATGGCTGGAAGGTACCGCGATGGTGCTGTGTGATCTGTTCGATCATCATACCCATGCCCAGGTCCCGCACTCACCACGAGCAGTTTTGAAGCATCAAATCGATCGTCTACAGGGTATGGGGCTGGCATCAGCAGTTGCGACCGAGCTCGAGTTTTTCGTGTTCCGCGAAAACTTCGAGGAATTACGTGATAAATCTTATCGCGGGATGACAACCATCAGCCCTTACAACGAGGACTACCATATTTTCCAGACCACCAAGGAAGAAACCCTGATGCGGAAAATTCGCAACGGGCTGCAGGGCGCGGGTGTACGTGTCGAAAACACCAAGGGCGAGGCCGACCCAGGACAGGCGGAAATCAACGTCTGTTACAGCGATGCCCTGGAAATGGCGGACAACCATTGCCTGGTTAAGAACGCGGTCAAGGAAATCGCATTTCTGAATGGCCGTGCGGTCACCTTCCTTGCCAAGTGGAGCCACGATGCGGCTGGGTCATCGAGCCATATTCACCAGTCCCTGGTTTCGACCGGCGGAGATCCCGTGTTTTTCGACGCCAATGCCGAATACGGAATGTCTGCGCTGATGCGGCAGTACCTTGCAGGGCTGCTTAAGTATGCCACCGATAACACCTTTTTCCTCGCGCCTTAC
>CAXMNA010000042.1:0-3528 GCA_964194715.1 uncultured Gammaproteobacteria bacterium | reverse complement strand
CGGGCCCTTAGATCAGGAAGTAACTCATGAAAATCGGAATCCTCGAAGCCGGACTGTTGCGTGAAGAAATGGCTACTCGTTTCGATCCCTACCCAGTCATGTTTGAACACTTTATTGGCCTCGCCGGGCATGATTTTGAGTTCGAGTCATTTTGCGTCATTGGCGGAGAAATGCCAGCGTCAATCGACGCCTGCGATGGTTGGTTGATCACCGGCTCACGGCATGGTGTTTACGATAACCTGGACTGGATGTTTCCGCTGCAGGATTTTATTCGCGAGCTGGCTAGTACCGAGATTCCGCTAATCGGGGTATGCTTTGGCCACCAGATCATTGCCCAGGCGCTTGGTGGCCAGGTAGTCAAATCGGATAAAGGTTGGGGCGTTGGTCTGCACCAATATCGCATCGATCAAACCCATTCGTGGATGGGCAACGAGTCACAACAGGTCGGAATTTATGCCTTCCACCAGGACCAGGTAGTAAAGTTCCCGGATTCGGCGCAGGTATTTTCAAGCTCTGATTTTTGTCCGTATGCGGGTCTGAGCTACGGAGATTCGATTATAAGTGTGCAAGCTCACCCCGAATTTGAAGCGGACTATGAAACTGCACTGCTCGAAGCTTATGGGGGAACTGTGGTGCCAGCGGAGGTGGCTCAACTGGCGCTTGACTCGATGAGCGGGGGTAATAAGGAAGATAGGCAAATGCTCGCCAGCTGGTTCGCTGAGTTTTTCCTGTCACGTCAGCCGAATCAACAAACGAACCAATCCAGGCAAGTTCAATAGCGATTAGAATTGGGCCTGAATCGGCTTGTCGAATTGCTTTATAAGATAGTCTTCGAATTCTGCCCGTGGCATGGGCTTGCCAAAATAATAACCTTGTACTAAATCGCAGTCGAGGGATCTCAGGTATTCCCATTGCTCGGCGGTTTCGACACCCTCGGCGATAACTTTCAGGCGCAATCCGTGCGCCATCGCGATTATTGCCTGCACCAGGACAGCATTTTCCTTGTCATTGGGCAGGTCCATAATAAAACTGCGATCAATTTTTACCGTATTGACCGGATAATTCTTTAAATAGCTGAGAGCGGAGAAACCGGTACCGAAGTCGTCCACCGAAAGCCTGACCCCAAAGTTACTGATTTCATTGATGTAGGTGTTAACTTCAGGCGAGTCATCGAGCAGCAGGCCCTCGGTGATTTCAACTTCAAGCAAATCCGGTTTCCATGCATGCCTTTCGATCTGCTCTTTTATCGTGTCAAACAATAGATTGTTGCGAAACTGGATCGATGATGCATTGACTGCAATCTGCAACCCGATACCAAACCGTTGATTCCAATCGGCCCCGGTTTCAATTGCCTTTGTTAATACCCAGCATCCGAGTTCGGGTATCAAGCCAACGCTTTCCGCGGCGGGTATGAATTCGTCGGGAAATACCTGCCCCAGAATTGCGCTGTTCCAACGCAGCAACGCTTCTGCCGATACCGCTTGACCTGATACGGCATCGACGATCGGCTGAAAAAATACGGTGAACTCGTCGTTGGGCAAGGCCTTACGCAGATTTTCCTGAAGCTCGCGCTGGCGGTGCGCCTTAATGTTGATATCTTCGGTAAAAAAGTGAAAGGTATTCTTGCCCTGGTTTTTGCCTGGTACATGGCCTGGTCGGCATGGTGTAACAGGGTTTCCACGTCGTCGCCATGATCCGGGTAAAGCGCAATCCCGATACTCGCTCCGACCACAATATTGTGTCCCTTGAAATCAAACGGCCGCGAGGCTTCGGTGAGCAGTTTTTCGATTTTGGTAATCAACGTTGTTTCACTGTCGATGTCGGTTAACAATACGATGAACTCATCTCCACCAATTCTGGCAACGGAATCGGTCTGACGCACAATGCTCTTGAAGTTGTCGGCGACCTGGGTCAACAGCCTGTCTCCCGCTTCGTGGCCGAAGTGATCGTTAACACGCTTGAATCCATCCAGATCAACGTAAATAATGGCACTTGAGAAATTGTAGCGCCGTGACCGGTAAATCAATTCGCTGAGCTCTTCGTATAGGCCGCGTCGATTCGACAGGTTGGTCAACGGGTCATGGGTAGCCAGGTGCTCGACGCGATGCTCTGCGACACGACGCTGCTCGACTTCCAGCTCGAGACCATGGCGCAGCGACCAGAGATCGAGAAATACGCGGACCTTGGAGATAAGGGCGGTTTTGCGAATGGGTTTCTGGATATAATCCACCGCTCCGGAGAGATAGGCTTTATCGATTTGCGCATCATCCTGATTCGCAGTGATAAAAATTATCGGTAACGATCGAGTTTTTTCGTTTTCCTGCAATAGCCTGACCACTTCGAATCCATCCATTAGCGGCATTTGCACGTCCAGCAGGATCAGCGCGATATGTTCCTCGTTCTCCTCGGCGACCGATAGTGCCTGCTGGCCTGATTCGACCACGAGAATGTCGGCTTGAATCGGCTTCAAGAGCACCTTAAGTGCCACCAGGTTGGCCTTGTTGTCATCGACGATAAGAATTTTGGCTTCAGGCATCAGTTGTTCTCGCTATCCACAGTTAATAGCCAGGCTGGCAACACCGGTTTCCTGGCAGCATTTTACATAGCCGCTGTATCGGCACGTTTAATCGGAAATTAAGTTTTCCGGCGAAATAGGCGCATATTTAATCCCAGGGACAGCGGCCACCGAATATTTAACCGAATATTGAGATTGCGGCGAAAGCATTAAGTTTTTTCAACTATAGTCTATTGCTATTCAAAGATTTATAGCCGATGTCTGAAGAAAAGCAAAATCCTACGGTCCTGCTGGCTGCCGGATCAGCACACAACATCAGGCTGGTCAGCAAGCAACTAGATGAATATTTCACGGTGTTAACTGCTGACGATGCAGAAGCAGTCTGGGATTCGTTGCTTGAACATAGTGAAATTGTACTACTTATTTGCGAGCTGGAGCTTATGGTTGATCAGTTCGGCCTGCTCGAAAGAGTTCGTAGTGCGGGCGATAGCTGGCTCGCGGCAACCCCGGTACTGTTATTGGTCGGAGAACACGACACTGACACGTCACGCGAACTTGCGTTTCAGATGGGGGCCACTGACTTTATAAATTTACCATTCGCCAGTTCGGAGCTCGCCGCAAGAGCACGGTTGCACGCCAATCTCTATTTGCAACAATCGATGGAAGCGCCAGAGGAGATGCAACAAGATTCCGCGGCTAACCTGTTGCAGCAATTGTCACAAAAAAACTTCTTTAATTCGCGTGCCCAACAGGAGTTATCCTTTTCGCAACGACATCGAACTAATTTCAGTCTGTGCAAACTCAGGCTCGACAACGTCAAGGCGATCGTCGCAAGCTTTGATAAGGCAACCGCAATCAAGGCGATACAGGGAGTTGCCAGGATCATCCAGCAGACGCTGCGTCGCGAGGACACTCTGTGTTATCTCGGCAATGCCAAGTTTTGTCTGCTGTATCCTGCAACGAATGGAATCGGGGGAACTGCAGCCATCAACCGCATTTTCAGAAGTTTATCC
>CAXMNA010000041.1:0-3194 GCA_964194715.1 uncultured Gammaproteobacteria bacterium | reverse complement strand
TGACGATCGCGTCCGCTCGCTTGCCGTGTTCGTTAATCTTGCCCAGATTAGCGTGAACAGTCCGCAACAAATCCTCGGCATCATCGCGCGCTGCCTCGTCCAACGCTGCAATTGGCACTTTCAGAATATCGGTCAACTCTTCCAGCAGCTCGTCTGAAAGGTTGGAAAAGTTATTGACGAAGTTCAGCGGATTTTTGATCTCGTGCGCGATTCCGGCTGTGAGCTGACCGAGGCTGGCCATTTTTTCCGCCTGGATCAGGCGTTGCTTTTGCTGTTCGGATTCGGCTTCGAGTCGTTCCCGCTCCATCGCGTTTTCACGAAAAAGGCTTAGTGTCTCCGCCATTGCGCCGAATTCATGACCCTTCTCCGCCGGAATATCAACGTCGTACCTGCCTTGCATAAGACTGGTGATTGCATCGTTTAGTCGCTGAAGCGGCTGTACGATTGATCGTAGCACTATGAGTGTCAACCCCAGACCAATCAAAACCAGCACAAGGACAATGTAGAAAGCGGCGCGTGCAGATGCGTCGGCACGCTCCACCACTAATTGACGCTCCTGATCTGCAACCGCACTCACCCTTTGCACGAACAAGTTTAATGCCTCATCGACCTTGCTGCTGTGGGCGCGTGCATTCGCCAGCAGGGTATTTCCAATCACCCGATTGCGATCTGTATAGGCGTCAGCTGCATCCATCGCCTTTGAGAAGTAAGCCTCGACGTCGGTACGGATAGCGGCCACGGTTTCGGGATCGTAGCTCACGAGTCGATCCAGGTGTGTCTCCAGCTTTTCCCGTGCGGCACTCGCGTTCCGTTCCGAAATAACCAGCTGACTCACCGAGAGGTCTGTGAGCCAGTAGCGTAATTCGCCAAATGATAAATGAGCCTCTCCAGCGACCCCGACAAGGTCGAACAGCTCCTTCATTTTAGTGGTTCGCTCGGCTGTCTGATGCAAAGCCGACGACAGGTACAACGAGGATCCGATCAGGCTGATCAAACCCGCAGCAGTTAATAATACCAGCCGAGCCCAGAGTGGCGTCGATGCGAGCTGCCCCAGCCCGGACCAGCGCCCGGACCGGGGTTTCGCTTCGCTCGGGCTCGGCCCGGGTTCTCTCATCGAAATATTACGATGCTGATCGCACCGGCAAGATCTCCGACCATTCCGCCTTCCTTCGGATAACTGGTGATATCCAGTTCGCCCTTTGGTGTGCCATGACAGGCAAGGCAGGACTCACGATAGTATTCGGGCAGGAGCATCCGAAACGCAAGACGCCCCTCGAATTCAACCTCTTCGGTAAAGGGCTTGCCCTTCGGCCAGCCCGAATTCAGGAATCTGGTCTCGAGAATATTTTTCTCCCAGGGGTCGGGGCGCGCCTTTCGGTTACGAACCAGGTCGGGAGGAGCCGTTACCCTGATACGCGCTTCCTGCCCGGCAATCGCCCCGAATTCCTCGTTCGCCAGCCGCGCGAAAATAGCCGGTATGAATCCCTTGAAACCGACTCCGGCTCGATTTATCTCCGCCTGATGCTCGTCAACCACCAGTCGCATTGCCCGCCTTTGCGCATCGAGCAACCGCCGGTCGCGCTCGGAAAGTTCGTCGACATTCAAAGCGGTGCCGACTCGCTTCAGGTAAATGGCGTCAGCCTTACCAACAAACTTTTCGCTGCTGAACTTCTTGTCGCCGATATCAGGATCATTAATCAAACCCTGGTTTGCCGAAACGACACTGCGGCTCGCGCGTAGCATATCGGCCAGCTTGCTTCCGATCGCAAAATCCGCATCCACGGCCGCTGCGGTCTGAGTTACCGCCGTACCGAAAACTAGTGCACCAACTAATATGTGTTTCCACGAACCACTCAGGCCAGATAAAGTTGAAACCGCCTTGCGGCTGAGTTTCGTCCAAGATTGAAATTGATCTAGTCCCATTTTCCTCCTCCAGAGAAATTTTCCAGGTTCAACCGAGTATGCCGTTTATCAGTTATCACCGCAACGTGGTGTGACAATTTGGCAGACACTCGCCATGACCCGGGCGTATAGCATCGCCAAATTAGATTCCTTCACTATCTCGATGCCGTTACACTGGTGCCATGAATACGACCTTAACAATCGCCGAAGACGCGCCACCCCTTTCGCGTTCACCCTGGCGCTTTGCGTTATATTTTTATCTCAAATCGCGTTACACGCTGCTCGCGATCTTTGTATTTGAAGCGGCACAGGCGGCTTGCACTATCCTGCTACCCTATGGGGTAAAGGAGATCATCGATGCCGTGACACTGGCCAACCAGACGGGCACAGATATCTTCTCCGCCACGCAGGACGCACTACTGCTTTTTGCCCTGTTGAACCTGGGGATTGTATTGTTCAGCCGAGCCAGCGGCGCGGCGCTGGTAATGACCGGACCCTATTTGCGTGCCGAGATTCGCAAGTCGTTATTCAGTTATCTGCAGCATCATTCGCATCGCTATTTCATTTCGCATTTTGCCGGTTCGCTGGCCAATCGTATCGCCGAGGTATCGATGAGCAGCATGCACGCGTTGTGGACCATTACTTTCGACTTTTACCCGTTGATCATCAAGTCGCTGGTGGCATTGATAATTCTGTTCAATGCCAGTAGTGAGCTGGCCCTGGTATTAAGCCTGTGGCTGGGGGTTTATATTTATGTCTCTTATTTACTGGCCAGGCGCTGTCGGGAATATGCCCAGGATTTCGCCGCAGCACGCTCCCTGGTTACAGGCAAGATAGTCGATTCGGTCACCAATGTGATGAATGCGAAGATGTTCGCGCGTCGCCGCTATGAAGAAGACTACCTGACAGACTACCTCAACCACGAGGTAGACCATGCCCTGCGGACCTACTGGTACATGGAAAAACTACGCTGGTTTCAGTTCACCGCTGCGATGCTGCTAATGATCGGGATGGTGGGTTATGCGTTGAAGATCTGGGCCGAGGGCAGCCTGACTGTTGGTGAGTTCTCGATGGTCGCGGGACTGGCGATTTTACTGATTGAAGCGGCGCGGGGTTTGAGCCGCAGCTTTCTCGAATTTTTCGAATATCTCGGCAATATCAGCGACGGCGTCTCGGTATTTATTCAGCCACACGAAATCGTGGATAACCCCGGGGCGCCGGTGTTGATTGTAGATCGGGGTGAAATCGCGTTTGACGATGTCTCCTTTACTTATCACGAGGGGCTGGAGATT
>CAXMNA010000040.1:0-111327 GCA_964194715.1 uncultured Gammaproteobacteria bacterium | reverse complement strand
GCTTCCAGCGAATCGTCGAGCGCATCCCGCCACGGCGTGTGATGATCAGGCGCCAGGGTGCCGGTCAGCGCTGACTTGTATCCATGGTTGCGGAAAGTCATGATGTTTTCCTTCTTGTGCTTCTTCCACTGGAAAAAAGCTTCGTTTGCGTCCGCACAATCGAACTCGGGGTAATCGGTAAGCGCCATCAGGTCCATGGTGTACTTTCCCTGAAATGCGATACAGGCGTAATCATCGGGAAGGTTGTCTTCTTCCTCGCGCCATTTATCGATATCCGCGTGCATATCGGCCTGCGACGGAACGTCGAGTCGGCCCATGATCACGTCGCGCGCATACCAGGCCTGCGCGTCGAACATGTTGAAGGTATACCACTGATCCTGCATGCCGAGGTACATCAGCTTGGGGTTGTGCTCCCAGACCACGCCGTTGTACAGGTTAACCGGGTACAGGCGGTTGTTGGTTTTAAGCTTCAGGTTTTCGGCCATAAACGGGAAGTGATGCAGGTATCCGGTGCAGAGGATGATGGCATCGACATCCTTGGTCGAACCGTCGATAAAGGTGGCGGTATTACCTTCAACCTTTTCCAGCAGCGGAACTTCTTTCCAGTTGTCGGGCCATTTGTATCCCATCGGTGCGGTACGGTGTGAAACCGTGACTGACTTACAGCCATACTTCCAACATTGCGAACCGATATCCTCAGCCGAGTAAGAGGTTCCGATGATCAGAATATCCTTGGCGTAGAATTCCATCGCGTCGCGGAAATCGTGGGCGTGCAAAACCCGGCCCTTGAAAGTGTCGAAGCCGGGAAACTGCGGTACGTTTGGTGTTGAAAAGTGACCGCTAGCGACGATAACGTGATCGAATTCCTCGGTGTACTCGACGTCTTTTTCATGATCCTGAGCGGTGACGTGAAACATGCCTTCATGTTCGTCGTAATGCACGTGACGCACGGATGAGTTGAATCTAATCAACTGACGTACGTCAGCCTGTTTGACGCGTCCCTCGATATAGTCGAACAACACGGCACGCGGTGGGTAAGAAGCGATTGGACGACCGAAATGTTCCTCGAATGAATAGTCGGCAAATTCCAGACCTTCTTTCGGGCCGTTGGACCACAGGTATCGGTACATGCTGCCGTGAACCGGTTCACCGTACTGATCGAGGCCGGTACGCCAGGTGTAATTCCACAATCCACCCCAATTCTCCTGCTTCTCAAAACAGACGATATCGGGGATTTCGGCACCCTTTTCCTTAGCCGACTGAAAGGCTCTCAACTGTGCCAGGCCGCTGGGGCCGGCTCCAATTACTGCGACACGCTTGCTCATCATATCCTCCAACTAACTGATTTTGATAGGTATTATTATTTGAAGACGGTTTTAGTTACTAGCCGTCAAGATTAGGGAATAACGCCACAATGGTCAACTAAATGCCCCGTATTACGTGTCAGTTTTTAACCAGCTCCGGATAAAGCAGATTTGCAATCGGATGCTCACTGAGGTTTGATATGTCACCAACCATAAGCCGCAATAAACACCGATGCCAGACCATGACAACCAGCAAATGGAAGACGATTTGATGCAGCAACAGCATAGTGTCGAGGCACTGGAGATCGCGATTGGCAAGCAAGTGCGCAGCTCGCGCAAGCGTCTCAATCTGACGGTCGCGGCACTCGCCAAGCAAGCGCAATTGTCGACTGGCATGTTGTCGAAAATTGAAAATGGGCAGACCTCACCCTCACTAGCAACCTTGACTTCGTTAGCCAACGCGTTGCAGATTCCAGTGACATCTCTATTTCGTGGCTACGAGGAACAACGCGACGTCACCTTTGTCAAGGCCGGCGAAGGTTTACCGATCGAACGCCGTGGTTCGGGCGCCGGTCACCAGTATCAACTGTTGGGACACACCATTGGCAAGCCCTATAACATCGAGCCTTACCTGATAACGATCGATGATCAGTCCGAGGTGTTTCCTGTGTTTCAACATGCGGGTACCGAGCTGATTTATATGCTCGAAGGACGAGTTATCTACCGTCACGCCAATAAAACCTACACACTTGAGCCTGGTGACACACTTTTCTTCGATGCCGAGTCGTCACATGGCCCCGACGAGATACAAAAACGGCCCTGTCGCTACCTTTCGATCATCATTTCGGAGGCAACACCTCTCTAACTTGTTTCCTATTGGGAAACAATATTTCATTTCAGTTGACAGGTATGCACCCCGTGAGTAGGCTGGCTCGGTTCTTATATCGCGCTAGAGGCTGCTATGTGTGGAATCGTTGGATTGTTTATCAAAAATCCCGAAATGGAAGCAGATTTGGGCAAACACCTGTCGCATATGCTGGCAGAAATGACCGATCGTGGGCCCGACAGTGCCGGTGCTGCGATTTATCACGATCCAGTGGCCGGCGCTAAAGTCACCGTGCTGGCTGAAAATGCGGATTATTCCTGGGAGGCGCTCAGCCAGGAATTGCAGCAGGCATTCGGCAGCGACGCTGCTATCGCGGTGCATCGCGATCACGCCGTGTTAAAGATATCCGCCGAGCCTGCCGCGGTGCAGAACTGGTTGCTCGAGAATCACCCCGAGCTGCGAATTAATAGCGCCGGCGAAACCATCGAGATATTCAAGGGCAAGGGATCGCCGAATGACTTTATCGAAAATTTCGATCTCGCGAGTTACAGTGGTACCCATGCGCTCGGACATACCCGCATGGCGACCGAGTCGCGGATTACCACGGAGCACTCGCATCCTTTTTCCACTGGGCTCGATCTTTGCCTGGTGCATAACGGTTCATTATCGAATCACAACCGCCTGCGCGAAGTGTTGCGCAAGAAAGGTATCAGCTTTCAAACCGATAACGATAGCGAGGTAGCCGCGGGCTACCTTGCCTGGCGTTTGCAGGAAGGTGACAGCCTGGACCAGGCACTGCAAAACGCACTGCGCGATCTGGATGGTTTCTATACTTTTGCGATCGGTTCCAAAGATGGCTTTGCGGTACTGTGCGATCCGATCGGCTGTAAACCTGCGGTGATGGCGGAAACCGATGACTGGGCGGCTATGGCATCTGAATTCCGCGCAATTGCAACCCTTCCAGGTGTCGAACACGCTCATATCTGGGAGCCGACACCCGCGCAAATCTATAGCTGGCATCGGGGTGAGTACTCCTTCAATGAGATATCTTAGGATGCAGCCAGTCAGGAAGCGGTTAGCTGCTAGGCGTGCGACCGCAGGACTAGCCGTAGCTAGTTCAAGGGAGCACAACAACTCAGATAGCCGCTTCCTGGTTGGCCCGAAGGGAGCGCCCCAAATGGGCCAATGCTGCGTTGCAGTCCTTGTAAAGGGCATGCCATTCCCTGCGGACTGCGTCGGGGTGCCGCATCACTTGCCTTGGCCAATTTGGGACGCTCTGCATCCTAAGATATCTCATTGAAGGAGTACTAAGCATGAGTAATTTTGATTTGAAAGATGCGACTGTTCGAGAATTGAACCAGTCACTCCATCAAGCATCAGCCGAAGGTGTTGACTGTCAGGTAACCAATCCGAATGGCAAACATTCGGTCGCGGTTGGCGCAATGCACGCGACCCATATCACTATCGATGGTCATGTTGGTTATTACTGTGCCGGCATGAATCAAAACGCCACGATTACGGTAAACGGCAACGCCGGTTCCGGGCTTGCGGAAAACATGATGTCGGGTACGGTCCGCGTCAAGGGCAACGCCTCGCAGTACTGCGCAGCAACCGCCCATGGCGGCTTGGTCGTGATCGAAGGTGACACCGCCGCCCGCTGTGGAATTTCGATGAAGGGTATCGATATCGTTGTCGGTGGCTCGGTCGGGCATATGTCGGCGTTCATGGCGCAGAGTGGTCGCTTCGTTATTTGCGGGGATGCTGGCGATGCGCTTGGCGACTCGCTTTACGAGGCGCGAATTTACGTCGGTGGCGAAGTCAAAAGTCTCGGTGCCGACTGCATCGAAAAACCGATGCAGGATGAACATCAGACCGAGTTGAAATCGCTACTTGAACAGGCTGGTATGGGCGATGTGGATGTATCCGGATTCAAACGCTACGGCTCCGAGCGCAAACTTTATAACTTCAATATTGATCACGCGGGAGAATACTAATGAGTAATGATGAAATGAAATCCCGCCTGCGCGAGTCGGCAACTTTCCCACGCCACGTGATCGCTGAAATTCAGCGCGCCGCACGCGAGGGCATTTATGACATTCGAGGTTTTGGTGCCAAGCGTCGGGTTCCCGATTTCGACGATTTGTTATTCCTGGGTGCCAGCATGTCGCGCTACCCGTTGGAAGGTTACCGTGAACGTTGTGATACCAGCGTCACCCTGGGTACCCGCTTTGCCAAAAAGCCAATCGAACTGAAAATACCAATTACCATCGCCGGTATGAGCTTCGGAGCCCTTTCGGCGCAGGCCAAGGAGTCCCTGGGACGTGGTGCCAGTATCATGGGTACCAGCACGACTACCGGTGACGGTGGTATGACCCAGGAGGAACGCGGTCATTCAGATATCCTGGTCTACCAGTACCTGCCATCTCGTTACGGCATGAACCCGGATGACTTACGCAAGGCTGATGCGATCGAAGTTGTCGTAGGGCAGGGTGCAAAACCTGGTGGTGGGGGCATGTTGCTGGGACAAAAAATTAGCGATCGCGTAGCAGAAATGCGTAACCTTCCGAAGGGCATTGACCAACGCAGTGCCTGTCGCCATCCTGACTGGACCGGTCCGGACGATCTCGAGATCAAAATTAGCGAGCTACGTGAAATCACCGACTGGCAAGTACCGATTTACGTCAAGGTGGGAGCGACCCGCACCTTTTTCGATACTACTCTGGCGGTCAAGGCGGGCGCTGATGTCGTGGTTCTTGATGGCATGCAAGGGGGTACCGCGGCAACTCAGGATGTATTTATCGAACATGTCGGTATCCCCACGCTTCCCGCGGTACGCGTGGCAGTCGAGGCGCTCAAGGAACTCGACATGCACCGCAAGGTACAGTTAATTGTATCCGGTGGTATTCGCAGCGGCGCAGATGTCGCCAAGGCCCTGGCAATGGGTGCGGATGCCGCATCGATCGGTACCGCGGCCTTGATAGCGCTGGGTGACAATAGCCCCGAATATGAAGATGAGTACAATAAGCTCGGTACCTCGGCGGGGTATTACGATGATTACCAGGATGGCCGCGACCCTACTGGTATTTCTACCCAGGATCCGGAATTGGCAAAGCGACTCGATCCCGAATTGGGGGGACGTCGCATCGCAAATTTCCTCAATTGCATGACCCTGGAAACCCAGACCCTGGCGCGGGCCTGCGGCAAAAGTCACGTCCATAACCTCGAGCCGGAAGATATGGTAGCCTTGACCCTAGAAGCAGCCGCAATGGCGAAAATTCCATTAGCAGGAACCTCCTGGATTCCGGGCAATGGATTATAAAATTAGATAACTTCGACAACTAATAATCGTAGGAGAAAGAAATGGCTAAAGACCTAGAAGCGATCGCCAAATCCAAAAGAATCAAATACTTCCTGGTGAGCTGGGTTGACCTGTTTGGTTCTCTACGCGCCAAACTGGTACCGGCACGCGCAATCAAAGGTATGCAAAAAGATGGCGCCGGTTTTGCCGGTTTCGCGGCCTGGCTCGATATGACGCCCGCACATCCGGACTTATTCGGTGTTCCCGATCCGGATAGCTTGATTCAGCTGCCCTGGAAACCTGAAATCGGCTGGGTTGCGGCAGATTTATGGATGGATGGAAAAGAGGTGGAGGCGTCGCCACGAGTCGCATTGAAGCGCCAGCTCGCCAAAGCCAACAAGAAAGGTTATCGCCTGAAGACCGGGGTCGAATGTGAGTTCCATTTAATTAACCCCGACGGAAATTCGCTGGCGGATTCGGCGGACACCCAGGCAAAACCCTGTTATGACCAGCAAGCCCTGATGCGCCAGTATCCGACGATCGGTACGATTTGCGATTCAATGATCAAGCTGGGCTGGAATCCTTACCAGAACGATCACGAAGATGCCAACGGCCAGTTTGAAATGAACTGGGATTACGACGATGCATTGAAAACGGCCGACAAGCACGTATTTTTCAAGTTCATGGCGAAGACCATTGCCGAGGAAAACGGAATGCGCGCCACCTTTATGCCGAAACCCTTTAGTCATTTGACTGGTAATGGCTGCCACGCCCATGTTTCTTTATGGGACCGTGCCGGCAAGAAAAATTTGTTTGCCACCACCGGTAAAGACGCGCGTGGCCTCGGATTATCCGCGCTGGCGTACAAGGCGCTCGGTGGCATCATGCATTCGGCGGCGGATTTGACCGCCATCTTCAATCCGACGGTAAACAGTTACAAACGTATTAATGCACCCAGGACATTATCCGGTGCCACCTGGTCGCCGAATGCCGTTACCTATGGCGGCAACAATCGTACCCATATGATCCGTGTTCCCGAGGACGGTCGATTCGAACTTCGTTTGATGGATGGTGCAGCCAACCCCTACCTGCTCCAGGCGGGCGTACTCGCCGCAGTGCTCGACGGGATTCAGAACAAGCGTGATCCGGGAGATCCGCTGCATATCAATATGTACGAAGAAGGCCACAAGGTTAAGAATGCCAGCAAATTACCATCGAACCTGCTCGATGCGTTACGTCAGCTCGATCGTAATAAGGTTATTCGCGCGGGACTCGGTGATGAATTGGTCGATGCTTATGTCAAGTTGAAAACTGAAGACTGGAACAATTATTCCAGGAGTTTGACTGACTGGGAACGAGCCAACACCCTGGATTGCTAGCTTGTATTGCAGTCGGGATATCGGTTCTTGCTTGCAGTGCCCGGGTTAAATGTTTTCAAATCTCAGTCTCAAAGCTCGCGCTAGTCTGGCCTGCGCCTATAGCGGCGTCGCCTGGGGGCTGTTCTGGATTCCGCTGCGCGGTATGGACAGCGCCGGTGTTACCGACGCCTGGGCCACGGTCCTGTTCTACGGCATGCCACTGGTTTTGTTCTCTCCATGGATATTCAAGAACTGGCGTCGCATCGTTCGCTGCGGTTGGTCGTTACATTTCATCGGCATCGCGACCGGGGCTTCACTCGCGTTTTACTCCAACGCGTTTCTTTATACCGAGGTTGTGCGCGGGCTGGTGCTCTATTACACAACCCCGGTGTGGTCATTGCTGCTGGCTCGAATCGTGCTGGGCGAAACCATAACCCCGGCTCGTATCCTGGCAATCATGTTTGGCCTTGCCGGTATGCTGGTGATGTTCGGAATCGATCTTGGTGTCCCATGGCCGAAAAATATCGGCGACTGGATGGCGTTAATCGGCGCCTTGGGCTGGGCCGTCGCGGCGGTGTTGCTACGCAAGGACGATGGCAGCCGCAGCATGGAAATATGCTCGGTCTATTTTTTTTACGGCGTCATCGCGGCAATCCTGCTGGCAATCTCACCGATGGCGGGAGAGCTCGAATTTCCAGACTGGTCTGTTATTGTCGATGTTCTGCCCTGGACCATACCGGTTGCAATTATCGTGATTCCCGGCGCTTACGCTGCCTTCTGGGGCGCGCCACATTTAAATCCCGGGGTTGTCGGATTACTGTTCATGACCGAACTCAGCGTCGGTGGCATTACCGCCGCAATCTGGGCCAACGAGCCACTTGGGGCGCGTGAGCTAACCGGCATCGCTTTGATATCGATTGCTGGCTTGATCGAGTTTATCTATGCACCGATCCGCCGCGCCCTGTGGCGCGACGACTAGTGTGCAAACACGTGTTTAAACTAAATTATGTGTCGCTTTCGCGATACTTTCCGATTTGTTCAACCCCTATGATACTGCGGTTCTATACCCTGCCGACTATTGAGTTTCCGGCACTGAGGTACACCGGTGTGCAGTTGCGCACTGATCCGCTGATTTCCACGAACTGGAGACAAAAATGGCAAAAAGTGATATCGAAATTGCACGTGAAGCAACCCTGAAACCGATTACCGAAATCGCGCAAAAGCTCGATATTCCGCCCGAGGCATTCAAGCCATACGGGCACGACAAGGCCAAACTGACCTCCGAGTTTATTAACTCACTGAACGGTAACAAGGATGGCAAGTTGATCCTGGTCACCGCGATCTCGCCAACGCCGGCGGGGGAAGGTAAAACTACGACGACGGTCGGACTGGGTGACGGCCTTAATAGCATCGGCAAGAAAGCAGTCATGTGCTTGCGCGAGCCGAGCCTAGGTCCCTGCTTCGGTATGAAGGGTGGCGCTGCCGGCGGTGGTTATGCCCAGGTCGTGCCGATGGAAGAAATCAACCTGCATTTTACCGGGGACTTTCATGCGATTGGCGCTGCGCACAATCTTTTGTCAGCGCTGATCGATAACCATATTCATTGGGAAAATAAGTCCGGCCTCGACCCGCGTCGCGTGACCTGGAAGCGAGTCATGGACATGAACGACCGCACTTTGCGTGACATCACGGTCGGCCTCGGTGGTCCGGGTAATGGTACTCCGCGCGAAAGTGGATTCGATATCACCGTGGCTTCCGAAGTCATGGCCATTTTCTGCCTTGCTACCGACCTCGATGACCTGAGTCGCCGTATTGGTAATATCGTTATCGGCTACACCCGCGATCAAAAGCCCGTGCATGCGCGTGACGTTAACGCCCCGGGCGCGATGACAGTATTGCTCAAGGATGCCTTCATGCCAAACCTGGTGCAAACCCTGGAAAATAATCCGGCCTTCATCCACGGTGGTCCGTTCGCCAACATCGCGCACGGCTGTAACTCGGTAATCGCAACAAAAACTGCGCTCAAGCTAGCCGATTACGTGGTTACCGAAGCCGGTTTCGGTGCCGATCTGGGCGCCGAGAAATTCTTCGACATCAAGTGCCGTAAAGCAGGATTAAAGCCGGATGCGGTGGTACTGGTTGCGACAGCACGAGCCCTCAAAATGCACGGTGGCGTTGCCAAGGATCAACTGGCCGGTGAAAACGTGGATGCGATCAAAAAAGGCTGCGAAAACCTCGGCCGCCACATCAGCAACCTGAGTCAGTTCGGTGTGCCGATCACGGTAGCGATGAATCGTTTCTCGGCTGATACCGAGAGTGAGCTGGCAGCGGTGCGTGAGTTCTGCGCTGAGCTCGGAATCAAGGCGTTTGACTGTAATCACTGGGGTGAGGGCAGCAAGGGGACTCAGGAATTGGCACAGCATGTCGCCGAGGTCGCCGACTCAGGCGAGGCAGACTTTCATACCCTTTACGATGACGACATGACCTTATGGGACAAGGCAAGCCATATCGCGCGCACGCTCTACGGCGCGGAAGAAATTATGGCCGATAAAAAAGTGCGCGATCAATTTGCCAAATTTGAAGCCGAAGGATACGGAAGCTTCCCGGTTTGTATGGCGAAGACCCAGTACAGCTTTTCTACTGATCCGGCATTGATGGGAGCACCGAGCGGACACGAAGTTCCGATTCGTGAAGTACGCCTGTCGGCCGGCGCCGAATTTATCGTCGTGGTGTGCGGCGACATCATGACCATGCCCGGTTTGCCGCGGGTGCCGTCCGCGGACAATATTCGTCTGAACGATGCGGGGCAGGTCGAAGGACTGTTCTGAGGACTGGATGGAGACCGCTGAACAATATCAGCGTTTTATTGCCTGGCAATGCCGGTTGCGCAAGATGAGTATGCGTGAGCTTGGCGGTCGTCCCACCGAGGGCATGAGCGCCGGGGTTTACTCCCTGTCGGGCGGCGCAGAGCAAAGTCGTATGAACTTCCTGATAGTCAGGAAAGACTCGCAGGAGCGTACCGACGAATTTCGTCACATCGTGCGCAAGTCGCCTGATTCGAGCCAGTGGGTCAAGAATGGACTGCGTATCCTGTCGGAGCTGCATTACCATGAAGACAAGGAATTCGATAACCAGCTAACAGCTTTATTCAGCCTGGATTCGAACCTGAGCTATGCGCTGATCAAGGCGGGCGAGTGTCATTTAGAATTTTCCCAGGACAGCGTTGAACACAGCTTCGACTTCGATGTCGTTTCGCTGAATCAGGATGACGATCTGTTCCAGGCGACCTATTGGCACAATCGGCTTTTCAATCCTACCCTACCGGGAAAGGTGCGGGTACTCGGCTTCAACCCGCGCTTATAAGCCCGGGGTCTATAGCATCCGCTTGAGGTTTTCGTAAAGCAGGGCGCCCAAGCGGTTCATTTCAGGCATGTGCTCGCGGGCTGCCTGATCGAAACTATCCAGCGCGTCGGCGCCGAGGCTATTTTCCAGCGCCGTCTTATACTCCGGAATGCAACCCCATTGCGTCACTGTATCGTTGCGGACTTCGATGTGAAACTGTATCGCGTAGGCGTTGTCGCGGTATTTGAATATCTGGTTCTGGGTACTACCTGATGATCCCAGTACGGAGATGTCCTGATTCGATTCCAGGCCCTGTACCTCGTAGGAATGCCACTGCACCGCCTTGATCGTTGCGGGGTATTCGCTGAATAGTAAATCCTGCTTCGATGCAGCCGTCATGTCGATATCGAGCACGCCTATTTCAGCAGGCTCGGACTGTACCACCTCGCCACCCAGAACCTCGCCCAGCAACTGGCAGCCGAGGCAAAACCCCAGGAACGGCTTACCCATCTCGACCACCCATTCGTGAATGTGTTTTTTCTCTTCGATCAGCCACGGGTGCTCGTCTTCCATCCAGGTATCCATCGGACCGCCCATGCACAGCATCGCGTCAAATCCGGACAAGTCTTCCGGTATGCTGTCACCCTCATCGAGTTCGATCTGCGTGAGCTGCCAGCCATCGGCCTCCATCAAGTCCTTGATGTAGCCCGGATCTTCAAGTGCGATGTGCTGTAACACCAGTATGTTTTTCATAACTCTTCCGGGTAGATCGACAACTCATGGTGGTGACGGTCGGGGTCGTGATCGTCGATCGATGGAGTGGCGCGAATGTGTTCCACGTAATGCGGCGGGAAGTCGTGTTCCAGCGCGCCGCGTAGCACATGTTCCTTGTACCAGTGATAAGGCTGCTGCAAGTGATCGATATCGAGCGCATAGTAGGTAAACGCCTCGATGATTTCACCGTGAATGGTGGTTACCTCGATGTGCTTGTGGTCGTAACCGAAACCAGTGCTTTCATAAATATCCAGTTCCAGCTTGTCGTCATGGGTCATCAAGTAGAGAACGCCGTAGACAATGTCGTCGATAATGCCGGTGAATTCGATATCGCATTTGCCGGACTGGCCACGGTCATTCTTGCGCCAGCACAGACGATGCTGGCGTAGCGTTGCGACGCAATGCACCGAGGCCTCGGGTATGCGCTGCAACAGTCGCGGGCTCGACAGGTTGGAGCCAAAGGCAAAATAATTAATTTTCATTCGCGTTGAGACTCGATTGATCCAGTTTGTTATATAGCTGGTTCACAGCGGGTTGAATCAACCAGAGGCCGATCGGGAAAATAAACAGCAGGAAAAATGTGCTGCTGAAAATCATGAATCCACCGTCCTCGTTTTCCTGCAGCGATTTAAACTGGCGCGCCGTGTACCAGATGCCATAGAAAATTCCCACCATCGATAACATGTGCATCGGCAACAACCACAGTGGCGGTCTCGAAGGGGCGCCATCATCCAACTGCGGTATGTACAGGAAGATGTACATCAAGACATAAACGATGGGCAGTGCGAGGCCGATTGCAAACGGTACCACGTTGCGCCGCCTCGATTCAGCCAGGTGTCGATTCGACCAACTGCCGACACTAAACATCCATGCGAACAATACCAGCAACATGAACAGCCCGATACTGGCCGCGACCAGAGGTTCAAACGGTATTTTGAACATCAGCGTCATAATTGTGGGTAGAGCCAGCATCAGGAATAGTTCCCAATGACGTAGCTTCAGAAAAAATGTCATGCGCAGCCTTTCAGTAAATTCAATGCTGCGCAATTATAAAGGGGGGTGCCGTTTAACAAAAGCACCGTCTGCGGCTGGCTTAAGCGGCGCTGCTGCGCGAAGCGCGTTTGCGTTCGTGCTCAAGTAACAGTTTTTTACGGATGCGGATGCTTTTTGGCGTCACTTCTACCAGCTCGTCATCGTCAATAAATTCCAGTGCCTGTTCCAGAGTCATCTTGACCGGCTTGGTCAGCACCAGGTTTTCATCGGTTCCGGCAGCGCGGATATTGTTCAGTTGCTTGGCTTTAAGCGGGTTCACAACGAGGTCGTTAGCGCGACTGTGAATGCCGACAACCATACCTTCATAAACCGGCTCGGCATGGCCGATCATCAGGCGCCCGCGTTCCTGCAGGTTGAACAGTGCATAAGCCAAAGCCTTACCAGCGCCGGTCGATATTAGAACTCCATTCTGGCGTTGGCCAATCGTGCCTTCGACCTTCGTGCCGTAGTGGTCGAAGACATGATAAACGAGCCCGGTTCCGGAACTCAGGGTCATGAATTCAGACTGGAATCCAATCAGGCCACGAGACGGGATTACGTAATCGAGACGAACCCGGCCGCGACTGTCCGGCAGAATATCCTTGAGGTCGGCCTTGCGTTTGCCGAGCGCTTCCATCACCTGTCCCTGGTACTGTTCTTCGACATCAACGGTCAGCTGCTCGTAGGGTTCGCAATCGATCCCGTCGATTTCACGGATGATGACCTCGGGCCGCGACACGGATAACTCGAAGCCTTCACGGCGCATGTTTTCGATGAGGATGCCGAGATGCAACTCGCCACGTCCACTGACCCGAAACTTGTCGGAATCACCCAGTTGCTCGACACGCAATGCGACATTGTGCAAACACTCGCGCTGCAGGCGTTCATCAATCTGCCTTGAAGTCAGGAACTTGCCGTCCTTACCGGAAAAGGGAGAACTGTTGACACTGAAAGTCATGCTGACCGTTGGTTCATCCACGGTCAGCGGTGGCAGGGCTTCGACATGATTGCGATCGCAAAGGGTATCGGAGATGTAGAGTTCGTCGATCCCGGAGAACACGATAATGTCGCCGGCCTCGGCAGTTTCGGTTTCAATCCGTTGCAGGCCGTCGAAACCAAATAATTGCATCATACGTCCATCGCGGACCTTGTCATTGGCGCCGACGATTTTTATCGGCGAGTTACGAGCCACTTTTCCGCGGGTAATGCGGCCGATGCCGAGCACTCCCTTGTAGCTGTCGAAATCCAGGCTCGATACCTGCAGTTGAAACGGTCCGTCGAGCTCGACAGCGGGTGGTGCAACATGTTCGATGATGGCCTCGAATAGCGGGTTCATGTTTCCTTCCCGGTCCTTGTCATTACTGCTCGAATAGCCCTCGAGCGCCGACGCGTAAATTACCGGGAAATCAAGTTGTTCATCAGTCGCACCAAGCTGATCAAACAGGTCGAATACCTGGTCGATAACCCAGTCGGGGCGGGCGCCTTCACGGTCGATCTTGTTGATTACAACGATCGGGGTAAACCCCATCGCAAATGCCTTCTGGGTAACGAAACGGGTTTGCGGCATGGGCCCTTCGACCGCATCCACCAGCAGCAACACGGAATCGACCATTGACAGGATACGTTCGACCTCGCCACCGAAATCGGCATGTCCCGGGGTATCGACGATATTGATGCGGTAATCCTGATCTTGCTGCGGGTAATGCCAGTTGAGCGCGGTATTCTTGGAAAGGATTGTGATCCCGCGTTCTTTTTCGAGATCGTTTGAATCCATCATGCGGTCGCTGATCTCGGCACGGTCGCCAAGGGTGCCCGACTGACGCAACAATTGGTCGACCAGCGTGGTCTTGCCGTGATCGACATGCGCGATGATTGCGATATTTCGCAGATTTTCTCGTTGCGTGTTCATAAGGGTAAGCAGGGAGGGTTCAGGCGCGCCATTATAGTGATGTAGCACCATTCCACAAGTGAGGAATTCACGTTTTTATTACTGCGTGTAGGTCTCGTTTCAGTCTTCATGATGCAATTTCGCAGGGGGCGCAGAAGCCATTTTTGACGAACAAAAATGTATTCCACGGACCGCGACTAGATTCTGGGCGTTAACAGGGTCGGGAATGCCGATTGCTTCAGATGGTGGCTATCGTCGGCAGCTTTACCTGCCATAGTAGGTTTTCAAAACTGAGTAGGTTTGCGCGTCGATAGTGAACACTAACCTGTTATCAGCCGCAGTCATTTCTTTAGACTGCAAGCGAACGTACATTTTTGATTCATCAGTTTGAATGCAAACAAACTCGCCGTTATTGTCATTAATCTTGCTTAACGCTTCCTGGGTTATCGGATTGCTCGCCTGCTTGTCCATTTCCGCAATGACAGCATCGATCGCGAGGCTGCATTTAAAAGAAACCACTTCTTCTGTCGCCGCCGCGACTACCAGGCTGGGGGCGGCAAGCCCTAATACAATTGCCAGGAGAAGTCTTTGCATGCTGTTAAACACCTATTGAAATCGTAGCCAGTCCGCGCTCATGTTAGCAGTATGTGGAGTCTGTTTGTCATCAAAATTAGTGTCTTCCGGTCGGGGAGCGCAGTCAATTGCTCAGTCCTCTAATAATTCGAATCTGTCGATCGTGGATTCGTCCTAACAGAACTAATGCCGTTATTGCGCCAACCAGTGCAAATGCCATATCTGACTGGGTGTCCCAAATGTAACCCTGGGTTCTGAGGAAAGCCTCAGCTCCCGTACCAGAATTTTTTGTTTGCATTAAAAGCTGACTCTGACCTATTCGGCGAGATTATGAGTTTCGGAACAAAAAGGGACAAACCACATTTTTTAGGTAACCTCCGTACAGTTATCTTTAAACGTGGTCTGTCCTCTAGGTCCCTTCACACCTCATCGTATCCTGTCCATGGTAAGACTCAATCGCGGTTGGTAATTTAGATATTTTCCTTACCGAACCGGACCGCACGTGAAATATCCATGCGTGTGATGCCTATGTCGCGCAGGTGTTCGTCGGTCAGCGAGTGCAGATGCTCAATCGCCTTGCGGTTTTCGGCTTCAATCGAGTGTTGGTGGCTACTCTCGGCGACATAATCGCGCAGACCGCGAACAGCGCGAGCCAGAAGGCCCATATCGCCGCTCACCGGCAGGTACTGCGATCCATCGGACTGGGTGTGGACGAAATGGCGGGGTTGTAACAGGTTTTGTATGTATCGCTTAATCATTGTAGAATTCCTCAAGTTAGGTGAATCTTCCCAAATCGTGCAATTACGGGATGTGAAGCGTGATTATGGTTGTCTATAGAGTATTCTTCAAACGAGAAATCTTTTGTATAAACATAGAAAATCTAAAATTATAAAGCGTCGCTTACCGCCGCTGAATGCGCTGCGCGCATTTGAGGCCGCCGGCCGTTTGGAAAGCCTGACTGATGCCGCAGCCGAATTGAACGTTACCCCGGCGGCGGTCGGACATCAGGTCAAAGCGCTGGAAAGTTATTTCGAGCAGGCGCTGTTCGAACGGCGTTACCGCGCAATCGCGCTGACTGAGAAGGGGCGTTTATTACTCGCGGGGCTGACCGACGGTTTCGACCGGTTGTCCGAATCGGTCGAAGCTTTCAATGTGTTGGAGGAACAGCGCGCGCTGATGATCACTAGCTGCACTTCGTTTGCAGCCCGCTGGCTGGTACCGCGGCTGGACGAATTCCGCGCGCAGCACCCGGACATCGACGTGCGTCTCGATGCGACCCAGCGGCTGATCGACCTGCGCCGGGAAACCTTCGATCTCGGTATCCGTTTCGGACCGGGCCAATGGGAAGGTCTCGAAGCCGATTACCTGCTGGACGAAGAGTTCATCCCGGTTGCAAGCCCGTCGCTGCTCGAGCGCAAGCCGGTCAACGAACCTGCCGACCTCGCGCAACATACCTTGCTTCACCGCGAAGACTCACCGGGACCACTACCGCTTGATTGGGCCATGTGGCTGCAGGCGGCCGAGGTCGACAACGTCGACCCCGACCGCGGCATTCGTTACAGCATGGAAAGCATGGCGATCCAGGCCGCCGTCGAAGGCCACGGCATCGCGTTGGTCAGCAACGTGCTAGTCGAGGCCGATATCGAAGCGGGCAGACTGGTCAGGCTGTTTGACCTCGGGCTGCCCGCGGGCCGCGATGTCGCCTATTACCTGGCTTACGCACCGAGCCGCCTGCGCCATCCGCGCGTCGCTGCATTCCGTACTTGGATCCTGAACGAAGTCAGTCAGTCCGCACGGCTCGCGTAAACTATAGGGTGTTAGACGCGGCCGCAATTTTTATCGTCAATTTGCTCGTTAAGCGTCCACAAGTCATAAAGTACTCCGAGCAGGAACAAGCCACCCGTAAAAAGCCAGATCAGTCCAGTTACCCATTTACCCAGATAAAACCTGTGAATTCCAAAAATCCCTAGAAAGGTGAGCAGAATCCAACAGAGGGTGTAACTCTTGGCGCCGCTGCTATACCTGCGGTCGGCTGAGCGGTCCATTCCGGGAATAAGAAACAGGTCTACGATCCAACCGATTAGGAAAAGCCCGAGGGTGAAAAAGTAAATCGTGCCTGAAATTGGGCGGCCGAAATAAAAGCGGTGTGCACCCATAAATCCGAAAATCCACAGGATGTAACCAATGAACTTGCTGTGAGTGTCGTTTGATATGTTCATATATTCGAGCCGAATTGGTCAAAAAGGGCAGACCACATACCGAAGGGGTCAGTGTCGATTGAAATTTGTAAGAAATCGATCGACACTGACACCTTTGATTTCCGATTGTTAGGTGTCATTAGTTGTATTCTATTTATTTTTATAGGGAACGAAATATAAACGCTTATTACCCCAGTAGACAATGAGCCCCAAAATAACATAACTGAATATTGCTGAAACCAACCACCTCGTACCGTCGAAGTAAAGCAACATGGTAATAGCCAACGAGACGATTGCTAAGAAGATACAAATTGCTTGCCGATATTTTGTATCTGTATCGACTGTGAATCTACCCTCGCAATTGGGACATATTCTGAAACTTTTAAAATAACCTTGATGGGGAAGCTCCTTAATACGAATCTCATGACTACAATGTGGACATGTTAGCACTGAGAGAGGCTCTTAACGCCTGACTGCATGTGCTTGTTTTCGATGTATACCTCGCCTTTCTTACCCATTGAATTCGCATTAATTCTTATTATCGACAAACTTTATATACCAATGAGTACCGTCACAAAATGGTTTGTTTTTCGAACCACCGCAACGACACAACGTATATTCGTTCTTTGACGCACCTTCTCCCCAGGTCTCATTGACAAGTTCGATCCCCCCAGATACGACATAAGGGCCGTTTGGCGCAACATTAATTGCCGGTTCATCATCTTTGTGGTGTGTTTCAGCATCATCCAACGTGTAGCTCAGCGCACCTGACGGGCAGTTTTGAATCGTTGCAATGACTTCCTCAACGCTTGCAGCATCCGGATTTATCCACGGCTCTTCTTTCATTCGGAAAACCGAAGACAGGTTATCGGTACAATAGCCGGCATGAGAGCAAATGCTCCGGTTGTCGTGAATTTTGATTTTCTTGCCTTGGTAAGTTTCTTTTTTGTCTTCAAGGTGGTCTTCAAGTTTGGCCGAAGAAAACCCAACTTTTTTGTGTGACCCATCGCAGAAAGGTTTGTTAGCCGACCCGCCACATCGACAGAAAGCTACTGTTCCCTCGATTTCTATAGTTCCATTTTTATTGGTATATTTATTGAGGTTTTTAACCAGGTAAGGTCCATCGGGTGCTGGAGTTATGCTTGGCTTCTTTTCTGAACTCATACGTATCTCCTTTTTTCTTTAAACCGTAAAATTGCTATTAAATATCACTTATTTATTGGGGTCTGTCCCCTATTGTTCACGCATGTTAGGCAACCATATCTTACGGGATGATACCAATAGATGATATCTCTGAGTATCCGTCAATATTGCAAACTCCCGTAACATAAACACGCAGGCGAAGGTTCGATTTTATTCCCTCGAGTAGGGTATCAAACATTTTATCCGAGCCGCGAGAGCCGTAGTTTTGATAGAACCAATTTTCTTCTTTGCAACCGCTTGGATTTTTCTTAACCGGGAGTCTGAATATATAGTAGTGATGACCAGTTGGAATTAGCTCGGCCACGGTTACGTAATCTGTCCATCCCGCACTGGAATGAGCAAGATGTGAAAAGAGTATGGCAATGATACCGATGACTATTGAAGCTTCTCTTTTCATTTATGCTCGTAATCTCTATAGACCATGTTACCTAACGCCTCGCATCAGCGGCCAACAAAGCGCGTAGCGGTTTGTTGGTCCGACTGCATGCGCTTGTTATAACTCGCTCCTCGATTCGATTCGTTGCGGGCCAAAAATTTCATAGTGCTCAACCGAAGTTTCCTCCACCAAACTTGCCTCGTCCTCTAATAGAACAACTTGTTGCCAATCATCGCCTACCGCGTCGAGAAGCGCATTCATGTTCTCCCAGACCGATGTCATGGAAAACTCTCGTGCTTCTTCGGTTATGGGTTTCCCAGGATAGTAGGCAACTAGACCTTGCTGAGATATCAGCCAGGGTATAGAGAATTTTTCTACCTTCTCTTGCCATAGGTCGAGACGCCCTGGTCGAATTCGCGCCCGAAAAAATCTAATAATCATATTGGTCTATCCACGAGTTATAACAGCTAAATTAGAAGGCCTTTGGCTTTCTAATATATATTAGAGGGCGGGCCTTATTAGATTTATGCGGGTAGGCAGGTGATGTCAAGTTACTGTTTTCGATAGATATTTCCCTTGCGATTCTTTTTGCTCTGATTATCGGGTAAATGACATGATAACAGAGTTCGATTTGCGCTATTCCGGCTTGATCCGGACCTGGTGTCGCTTGATTCAGCGGTAACACCAATACTTGATGTCTTGTCGATCGAGAAATTGTTCGGCGTCTTTACCTTGCAGCATTGACAGCGTGGACAGGATTCCGGCTTCGGTACAGGTGGCCGCAGCGACGGTAACCGATAACGGGGAGTTGGTGTTAGGCCAGCCGGTTTTGGGATTCAGAATATGTCCATATCGCTTGCCGGCGTGTTCAATAAACTTGAAGACGTCGCCGCTAGTCGCAAGTGCTCCTTTCTTGAGCTGAATTACTGCGCTTGCGTCACCCGGACGATGCGGGTTTTCGATCCCGGTCATCCAGGGTGAGCCATCGCCCAGAGGACCGCTGGCGTGGCAGTCGCCGCCGAAATTGACCAAAAAGCTTTTACCGGTCTGACGAGTCAACAGAGTCAGTACCGAGTCGACCGCGTACTCCTTGCCGATGCCACCAAAATCTATTTCCATTCCCTTTGGTACAGTAAGGTTGGGATTTTCCCAGATGACTTTTTCCCAGCCGATATGGGGTAATAGCTGATCGATTTCATGTTGTTTCGGAATGCGCCCGCGCTGATTGAAATTCCACGCACGCCGTAAAATACCCGAGGTGATATCGAACCAGCCTTCGCTCAGGCTGTAACAGTGCTGTGCAAAATCAAGCAGGCGCGCAGTCTCCTCGTCAACCGCGATACAGTCGCCACCTTCATTGATCTGGTGGATGATATTGTCGTCAAGATAGCGGCTGAATTTTTGTTCAATACGGTCCGCTTCCTGCTGTGCGAGTACAATCAATTCGCGTGCCTGCGACTTCCGTTCGCACTCGATCAGGATTTCGCACGGGCTTGCCATGCACCGAAATTGCCCAACCCAGAGCTGTCCGCGACGTACTACCTTTGAGGTTTGACTAACCAATTTATGATTCGACATCTGCCTGCTAAATCATGTCACCTCCAGTTGCCGGTCCTGGCGATTGAGGAGGGTTCGTAACGGCGATTTACGCCCTTATTTTGCGTATCTTACAGTTGCATCTGCAGGACACAAAACAAGCTGGAGAATTCCTACCAAATAAACGAGTAGTTGAACTGAACAATGCTGGCTTCGACGTCGGGGTAGAGGTCCTGCTGGGCGAGTTGCCCGAATGCCTCGGAAGGTGATTCGTCACCGGTTTGTACATATTGCTCAAGGCGTACCGACCAGGAGTGCTGGTCATCGATCTCCCTGCCGAACTTCACCCCTACCGTTGTCGCTTCCATTTCGCCAAGACGATAATCGGCACTGGCGTCGGTGGGCACTGCTTCGCTGTCGAGCAGGAAGTAACGATAAAAGTCGGCTTCGGATTGGTCATACCAGCGCAGATGTGGCTGGATAAAGTAACCGCCATTCAATTTGAAGCGATAGGTGAAATCAAAGGTATTCGAATCGACACCCCAGTCGTCCGTCATGTAGCGGTAAGACGCGGTAAAAATATCCTTGTTGGCCAGCGTTTTCTTGTATTTGCCGTACAGGCTTTGCCGTGAGCGGCTATCGGGCCGGCTTTCGAACAGCTGGCTGGTTGGCTCGCCGGTAGTGCTGTCGACAATACTGACCAATTTGTATGGGTCGGTCATGTATCCGTCGGCCTCGCTTAAGGAAAGGTTGATCTGGAACAGGCTGCTCTTATCGATTACCTGGGTAACCCCGAACAGCAGGTCTAAGATGTTTCTGGTGTCGGAGCCGGCGCCCTTGTCCTGCGCCAGCATGTCGGTGAGCGGCTCGGGCACATTTCCGACCGGATCGATGTCATCGAGTTCGATATTGATGCCATAGGAATAGGTCGTATTCTTCTGATTAGTGTCGTGCTGCCACATTGCATTACCACTGATCGAAGTAAAGTCGTATTCCTTGGAAACGTTGAATCCCAGGTTGCGGCGATTGTTTCGGTCGATCGGTTTTTCCCAGTTCATGCTGTATGCGACCCGGGTGTCGAGAAAAGTATCGTCGAGGGGCGTTTCATTGGGAGCAGTGGTATAGGTGTCGTTACCCGACGGAGTCGTAAAGGTCTGCACCATGGTCGATGGCACCGCACCAGTCGCGGAAGCACCGGTCAGGCTGTCGATTACCAGTTTGAAGGATACACTCTCTTCATCGCCAAGATCTTTTTTGGCGCTGATTACCGGTTCAACCACCTCTATCCGGTCGTTGTCTTCAGCATAGAACAGTATCGCACTGTCAACGTCCCACTCGCCATCTGCAGCATTCACGGGGCTGCAAAGCAGGGTGCAGGTTGCGGCCGATAACAAGCCCGCAATTTTCTTTTTCCTTAATTGCATCCGCAACCACCGCCGGCAAATCCCTGGCCGCCGCTGGATGCTTCCTTACTGAAATACATGTGTTCGTCGAAGGCGAGGTCGAGCGCGTCAGCGTCCATCAGCATGTCTTCGCGCGCCAGGATGTTACGTTCCCAGGGTTTAACCCCGAGGGATGAACAGCCGCTTGCCACCAGCAATGCGCATAGAATCATCCATTGATATTTAGCCTTCATAGCAATTCCTCAATTTCGCGTTCGTACTTTTCGATGTGCTTGGTGTAAAAGCCGATATGTTTTTTGACGACTTTGCCGTTGGCGTCTATCAGGTATGAAGTGGGCATGCCTTCAATCTTGAACTGCTCGGCGATCTGCCCGCTGGGGTCGTGATAGATATCAAAATCAGCCTTAACCTTGCCGAGAAAATGGTGCATTGCTTCAGTTTCAGCATCGAGATTAATGGTAATCACGGTGAAAGCCTCGGCCGGGTACCTGGTTAGCAGGCTGTTCATCCATGGGAAAGACTCTTGACAGGGTTTGCACCAGGAAGCCCAGAAATCCAGGTAAACAACCTTACCCTGATGGCTTTTCAAATCCAGCTGATTGATGTTGTAAATCTCGGCCTTTACCGGGGATACGACCAGCAGGAGCAACAATAAAATTTTTCTCATATCCAGCTTCGTCACGTTGTTATCCTATTTGACACCAATAAGGATAGTAGCGTTCGGCTCGTTAACAGATTGTTAACCCGGGAAACTCACCCTGGCGATGATTCCACCCTGTGGATTCGACACCAGGTCAAGCGACCAGCCCTGGTAATCACAGACCAGCTTTGCGATATACAAGCCAACCCCGTATCCCTGGCTGTTTTGGCCACGGTATCCGAAATCGAAAATGTTCTGCAGTTCGTCATCGTCGATGCCGATACCGCTATCTGTGATCGACAATACCTGGCCTTTCATATCAATTTTGATAGAACTGTTTTGACCGTGCTTGACCCCGTTTTTGATCAAGTTGGTCAGCACCACAGTAATCAGCGTCTTGTCTGCGTTGACGTGGATATCGGTTGCCAGATTGTTTTCGATTTCGATTTGTTTGGCGCAGATTTCGGGTTTGATGGATTCCAGAATTTCATCAACCAGGGGTTGCAGGGCAATGCTTTGATCCGCGTCCCCAGTAGGCTGGTCTCGCGTTACCGCAAGCAGCGCATGGATGATGTTGGTCATGTTGGCCGAAGCGCGCTGGATTCTTTCCAGGTAGGGTTTGATCTCGGGATCATCAACCCGGTAGGCGATCAGGTCGGCAGAGGTTTGCACGATGGTTAACGGAGAGCGCAATTCGTGGCTGGCCATTGCTGCAAAGCCGATCTGTTTTTCGACATAGCTATCCATTTTTTCGGTATAGGAGTCGAAGGCCTGGGCAATCCTGCCGACTTCATCATCTTCGAAGCGGTCGCTGAGCCGGATACCTCTTTCGTTGGGATTGATTCGAGACAGATCCTGACTCAGCTGGGCGATCGGACCCGATAGCTTTTTACTCAGAATTCGCGCGATGAAATACATGACGACAATTAAAACAATCCACGCGACCAGCAAAATGACGCTAAGTAGTTCTTCAGTACGCTCGATTTCGGTTACGTCGTGTTGAAGATATATCCGGTCATCGCCGTGTCGTGCAACCATGATGTGAAAGGCCTTGTCAGCAATCTTGATGTCGTGATGAGCGCCGTCGGTTAGCGTGGCGAGGTATTCCGGTATCGGCTGCGCGGCCTGCCTGCTGGCGAGGTAAATGCTGAGACTTGCGGAACTGGGCAAGGCGGCATCAGGGTCGTTGGTTAGTAGATCCCGGATGTTTTTAAGCTCGAAATCGGTTTGCTTGGCGAGCAGGGCGTCTTCAAGGATTTCGTTGGAGTAATAGACGACGATGTTTAACAGCGACAGAAAAAAAACCGACGCCAGCAAGATGCTAAGCATGATCTTGCGAAACAACGGCGTATCGCCGAGTAATGATTTCACAAATGCCCGCTCCCGAGGCGATATCCGACGCCATGGACAGTATGGATAAGCTCGCTGTTGAAGGGCTTGTCTATTTTTTTACGCAAGCTATGGATGTGAACTCGAAGCGGGTCACCCTCGGGTGGGTCATCTGACCAGATATGTGCGATCAGTTCCTGACGCGGGATTACCCGGTCAGCATGTTGCATCAGGTATTCGAGGATCTTAAAGGCTTTCGGTTTCAACTTGACCGGTTGGCTTGCACGGGTTACCTGCATGGTGTCCCGGTTCAGCTCAAGATTATCGATTTTGATTACGGCGGAATGTTGACTGGTCTGGCCGCGGCGGGTCAGTGCGTGCACCCGCACTTCCAGTTCGCGCAATGAAAACGGCTTTACCAGGTAGTCATCGGTGCCGGCTTCAAAGCCGGAAATTTTATCGTCCAGGGTGTCGCGTGCGGTCAGCATCAGAATCGGGGTATCGAGCCTGGCCTGTTGGCGAAATTCACGGCATACGGTGATGCCGTCCTTGCCCGGCAGCATCAGATCGAGAATGATGAGGTCGAAACGATGGTCCGTCGCCAGTTCCAGGCCATGGTTACCGCTATACGCAAAATCGAGTTCGTGGCCCTTGTCTTCAAAGTACTGACCTATGTTTGATGCGATATCCGCGTCGTCTTCGATAACCAGGATTTTCATATTACAGCAGGCTAACCGGAACGATGTAAATTAGATGTTAACGCAGTAACTGGCGGCTGGCATCCCACAGGAACTCGCTAGCACGTTTGTGGTTCTTGCCGTCATCAATGCTGCGTATCCAGTAATTTTCATACCATTTGCCTAATTTTACCCAGGTCATCGAATATACTCGTTGAACTCGCCGTCTGGCAAATGGTCATAAGGTCTAATTCGAGGTGTTAACAATGCAAAAATTACTGCTCGCGGCCATAGTCGCAATCGTTTCCATGATCGTGCAACCCGCATTTGCCGCCAGGGCAATTCTTGCGGGTGGCTGTTTCTGGTGCATGGAGTCGGACTTTGAAAAACTCAACGGTGTCAGTGATGTGGTTTCCGGTTTTACCGGGGGTACGCATCCTGATCCAACCTATCGGGGCGACCATAGCGGGCACTACGAAGCGGTCGAGATTACCTATGATGCTGAAGTTGTTGATTACCAGGGAATTCTTGATCACTTCTGGGTAAATCACGATCCCTTTGATACACGGGGACAGTTTTGTGACAAGGGCCCCAGCTATCTTGCCGCGATCTTTGTCGGCAATGACGACGAGCGTGCACTTGCGGAGAAGTCGAAACAACAGGTTATTGAAATGTTTACAGGACAAACCGTGGTGACTCCGATTCTACCGCAGACAACCTTCTTCCCGATCAAGGGTGACGAGGTACACCACCAGGACTACTATAAGAAGTCACCGATTCGTTACAATTACTATCGTTTTGGTTGCGGACGCGATAGACGCCTTACCGCCATCTGGGGCGACAAGGCTACTCACTAATATGTCATCCCTGCGCAAGCGCGGGTCTTGCAAAGACACCACCATTTCAAGATTCCCGCTTGCGTGGAACCCCGTGTACGCGGGGGTGACTCAATAGTAAGATAGTGGCTTCGACATAATCAGGGCTCTCTGCCATGGGCTGTCAATATTTCGATCCCTGCGATCACGGTGCCGACACTTTTACGATCGCAATTCCAAAGCTGACTTTTGGTCGCGGATGCCTGCGTGAAGCCGGTGCGCGCGCCAGAGGATTAGGGATGGTCCGGGTCGGTTTGTTTACCGATCCTCAATTAAGGGATAGCGCATACGTCGCCACGGTGCTGGAGTCGTTAAAGCAGGACGGGCTCGATGTCGCAATATTTGATGAAATTACGATTGAAGCCGATGACGCCAGTGTCGAACGCGGTGCCGAATTTATTGCCGCCGGTAACTTCGACGGTGTTGTTTCGGTAGGCGGTGGTTCGGTGATGGACACGGCCAAGGCTGCCATGGTCTATGGACTGTATCCAACCGATGAATTTCTCGACTACTTCGCATCCCCGCTCGGTGCCGGAAAAGCGATTCCGGGCAAATTGCTGCCGCACCTGGCCTGTCCTACGACCTCCGGCACCGGTTCGGAGTGCACTTCGTTGTCGGTCTTGCGTATTAATAATATGAGTACCAAGTTTGTGCTGGGTAATCCGAAATTGCTGCCCCAGGAAGCGCTGGTCGATCCGGTATGCTGCGCTACGCTACCGGCAAATGTGGTCGCATCAACCGCATTTGACCTGTTATGCCACGCCCTCGAATGCTATACCGCCAAAGCCTATACCCGATGGGACAAAATGGATGACCCGATGAAGCGACCGCTGATCCAGGGCGCTAATCCCTGGAGCGATCTGGCGGCGCGCAAGGCGCTCGAAATTGTCGGTGAGTACCTGGATCGTGGGGTTAATAACGCTGACGATCACGAAGCGCGGGATCAATTAATGTGGGGCGCGTCGCTTGCGGGGATGGCCTTTGGCAATACTGGTACTCATCTCGGGCATGCGCTTTCCTACGGTGTCACTCACCTGATGCACGATGTGACAACCGAGGGTTACGCAGTTAAGTCGCCGTTTGTTCCACATGGCATCAGTGTCGTGATTTCGGCGCCGGCAATATTCCGTTACACCGCGGAAGCTGCACCCGAGCGCCATTACGAGGCGGCGAGCTACTTGCAGTCTGACCTGCAGGGTGCCGGGATTGATGACTCCGGCGAAGCGCTGGCCAAGCGTATTATCGAGTTGATGCAAAAAACCGAAGTTCCGAACGGACTTGGTGGCGTCGGATTTGGTCTCGATGATGTTCCAGCACTGGCGGCATCTTCGGCACGCCAGGTACGCGCCATTGCGAATTCACCGCGCGAAACCAACCTGGTAGATATCGAAAATATCTATGCAGCTGCGATAAGCTACTGACGGATCCTTTTAGCTCCGCCAGCAGTGGCGTCAGAAACACGAAACAGGCCAGCAGAAAGAGTGCGCCACCGATCAGGCTAATCGGGTCCCCGGCGCGAATGCTTGCGGCCATGAAAAAAATAGCTGAAAACACAAACAGGATCCAGCCGCAGAGTTGAAAGCGGTGTTGAGTGGATATTGACATGGGCTGTACCGGGTTAAATAAAAGTCGTGATATTATCGCTGCTTATGTTAAATACAGTAAAATGATATTATTTAATTAAAATGCATAAGATTTAATTATCCATAGATCGGTATTTTCATCTCCTTTAATCGAGAAAATTCACGTTACTTTGTCAGTTAACTGATGCTAGCATTCGACGCTTATTCAAGCCCTGATGCGGGAGTCTTAATGTTTGAAAACAGTTTGATGAACGAGATCCGTGGCCGTTTTTGTCACGTGGATACCTGCCCTTACCAGGGGCCCCGTATTTTCTTCGAGAATGCCGGTGGGGCGCTAACGTTAAAGTCGGTGGTCGAAGTCAATACCCAGTTAGCCGGCATACCGGATAACCAGGGGCGCGACAATCCGGCTTCACATGAGCTGGTGCGCATCATTGCCGAGGCACGCGACAATATGCGTACCTTTCTTGGGGTTAAAGATGGTCCGGTATTTACCGGCGAAAGCGGCACCGAACTCATCTTTCGCATGGTTCGTGCGGCAGCATTGGGGTCGCCTGCGGGTGGCAATATGATCGGTAGTACGCTCGAACACCCGGCGACCGTCAGCGCCAGCAAGCGCTGGGCTAAAATCACAGGTAAGGAGTACCGGGCCGCGATTCACGACAACAATACGGCCTGCATTACCGCCGAGGTTTACGCCAGGATTGTCGATGCTGATACGCGTGTAGCCACGATCATCCATACCAGCCCGGTCACCGGCATGACGGTCGATGTTGCCGCGGTCGTTAAAACCATCCGCAGGATCTCGCCCGATTGCATTATTATCCTCGATGGCATTCAGCATGCCGCGCACGGCCAACTCTCGATCGATGATTACGATATCGATGGTTACGCGGTTTCGGCCTACAAGGTTTTTTCGCGGCATAACTACGGTTTTGCCTGGCTTTCGCAGCGACTCGCGACATTGCCGCACGACCACCTCGATGGAACACCGGATGATTTCTGGGAAATGGGAACGCGCGACACTTCGGCCTTTGCCTGTACTTCCAGGGTCATCGAATATTTTGACTGGCTCGGCTCGCATTTCACCGATTCTGACGACAGGCGCACTCGAATCCTGGCCGCGGGTGGCGCTATTACCGAACATGAGCACGATCTTGTCGAATTGATGATCAACGGACATGACGGACAAATCGGATTGCGCGATATGCCTGAAGTATTTCTGATCGGCGGGCACGATAATCCGGCACGGGAAGGGATGGTGTCGATCATTGTCGAAGGTAAACCCTGTGCCGAGGTGGTCGCTGACCTGAATGCAAAGGGAGTGCGTACCCATGTGCGCAAAGCGGATTATTTTTCCGGTAATATTCTCGAACCACTGGGGCGACCCACCTGTATCCGAGTTTCCATGGCTCACTACAATACCGATCAGGAAGTTATGACCTTTTTGCGAGAACTCGAGGTGATTGTAAAAACCCACATCGAAGCCGGAGCCAGCGCAGCCTGAATCAATGGATGAAAATGATTTTGTCATCGAATTACTGATAGCTTGATGGCAACAATACCGACAGAGATTAGCAATTGAAAACACATGCACAGGCCGTTGTAATCGGTGGTGGGCTGGTCGGCTGTTCGATTCTTTACCATCTCACCAAGCTTGGCTGGACCGACGTGGTGCTGCTCGAGCGAGATGAATTGACGTCGGGGTCGACCTGGCATGCGGCAGCCGGAATTCATGGGTTGCACGACCACAATAATATTTCAAAGCTGCAGTACTACACGATGCAGCTCTACGAAGAGCTGGAACAGGAAACCGGACAAAGTTGTGGCATCTTCCAGCCGGGTTCGCTTTATCTCGCACAGACCCGTGATCGGGAACATCAACTGCGCATGCAGGCCGCAAAGGCGAAGTATTTCCAGGTTGAGTTTCACGAGTTGTCGCGTGACGAGGCAGAGCGTATGCATCCACTGGCGAACTTCGATGACATCCGTTGCATCATGTACGAGCCCGATGGTGGTAATGTCGATCCCTCCGGCGTGACCTACGCTTACGCCAAGGGTGCGCGTCAGCGCGGTGCCGAGATAGAACGTTTTACGCCGGTCGTGGCGACTACCCAGCGCAGTGACGGCAGTTGGGATGTCGAGACTGACAAGGGCAGCATTCATGCCGATGTGGTTATCAATGCTGGCGGATTGTGGGCACGCGAAGTGGCTGCGATGGCCGGTTTTGAACTGCCGTTAATGCCGCTCGAACATCAGTACTTTGTCACTGAAACCATTCCTGAAATTGAAGCGCTTGACCAGCGCTTGCCGCTCGTCGCCGATCGTGACGGCGAATACTACATGCGCCAGGAAGGGCAGGGATTGTTGGTAGGTGCCTATGAAAAAGATGGTCGCTACTGGGCCGAACAGGGCACCCCGATGGATTTTGGTCACGAGTTGCTCGATGAAGATCTCGAACGAATCGAAGACAATTTGCTGCGCGCTTGCGAGCGCGTGCCGGTGTTAAGCGAAGCCGGGGTCAAACGCGTGATCAATGGTCCGATGATCTGGTCACCTGATAGTTCCGCACTCATCGGGCCGGTACCCGAGTTGAAGAACTATTTCTGCTGCTGCGGCATTATCCCCGGATTTTCGCAGTCCGGTGGACTCGGCCTGACCATGGCGCAGTGGATAGTCGAAGGGGAACCCGAGATGGATTTATTTCCCTGGGATCTCGCGCGCTTTGGTGCCTGGGCGACCAAACCGTTTACGCGGGCACGTTCGCTGGACCAGTATGCACACCGCTTCAAGATTCATTTTCCTTACGAAGAGCGCGAGGCAGGTCGCCCGATCAAAACCCGCCCTGTCTACGAGCGCCAGAAGGAGCTTGGTGCGGTGTTTGGTCTCAGCTATGGTTACGAGCATCCGCTATGGTATGCACCGGAGGGCATGGATGCGGTCGAGACTTACGGTTTCGAGCGTCAGAACTGGTTTGAACCGGTTGCTGCGGAATGCCGTGCGTTGCGTGAAGCGGTCGGCATCATCGACGTATCCAACTTTGCCAAGTATCGGATTAGTGGTGCCGGCTCGGCAGATTATCTCGACCGTTTGGTCGCGAATCATGTGCCGACCGAGATTGGCCGCTCCTGCCTGACTCCGATGATTGGATTGCGCGGTGGAATTGCCGGTGACTTCACCATAACCAAGCTTGATGATGACGATTTTCTAATGATCGGCTCCGGTATCGCCGAGCGTTACCATCAGCGCTTTTTCGACATGGTCGCAAGAGATGACGGCGTTACCTTCGAAAGCTTTACCGAAGCCTGGGGGGGATTCAATGTTGCTGGCCCCAATGCTCGCGACCTGCTAAGCCAGCTAACCGACGCTGATCTTTCGAAAGACGCCTTCAAATTCCTGCGCAACCAGCGCATCGAGGTTGCCGGCATCGACGCCGTGGCAATTCGCGTCTCTTTCAGCGGTGATCTCGGTTGGGAAATCTATGTACCGCTTGAACATCAACTCGCGCTATACGAGGCTTTACTGGAAAAGGGCAGCCCGCTTGGCGCGCGTCCGGTTGGCGGGCGAGCGTTGCTGTCCCTGCGGGTTGAGAAAGGTTACGGCAGCTGGAGTCGTGAATACTCGCCGGAATACTGGCCACAGGAAGTCGGACTGGAGCGCCTGATCAAACTCGATAAGCTGGAGTTCCTGGGACGCGAGGCTTATCTTGCGGTCAAGGATAAACCGCCACGCGAAAAACTGGTTGTGGCCCAGGTCGAAAACAGTGACGCCGATGCTAACGGTGGCGAACCTGTTTTTCTGACCGATGGCACACCGGTGGGGCGCGTCAGCTCGGGTGCATTTGGGCATAGCGTTGGCGCTTCGATTGCGCTATGTTTCGTCAAGACCGAACATGCTGCTGCCGGCACTGAACTAGACATAGCGATCCTGGGCATTTCGCATCGCGCTGTCATCCTTGAAAAGCCGCCTTTCGATGCTAAAGGTGAACGTTTAAGAGCATAATTATGGCCAGTAATCCACATTCGATTCCAAACCCCAAGGTCAACCCTGCAAGTAAACCTGCGCTGCGCCCGGACAACACGCCGGATGACAACGATCGCATCGAAATTGGCCCGACACCGCTGGCCTACGCGGAATGGGATGCCGCGGGACTACGGTGTCCGGACTTGCCGGCGATGCGGCAATATCGCCTCGATCGAATTGTCGCGGGTCTTATCGCCAGCGATCTCGACGCGGTGCTGTTGTTCGATCCGCTATCGATTCGTTACGCCACCGATACCACGCATATGCAATTGTGGAATGCGCACAATCCGTTTCGAGCCTGCATGGTCACCAGCGATGGCCATATGGTGCTGTGGGAATACGGCGGTTACGCCTATTTGTCGGAATATAATCCATTGGTGCGCGAGGTACGTTTTGGCGCCTCATTCTTTTTTTTCGCCACCGGTCAGCGGACCGAGGAGAAAGCAGAGCTCTTTGCCGGTCAGGTAGTCGATGTGTTGCAACAACGTGTCGGCAAAGGCAGGCGCGTTGCGGTCGACAAGATCCAGATCGCCGGCTTACGCGCGCTTGATGAAGCTGGCGTCAAGGTAATGGACGGCGAGGAATTGATGGAGCACGTGCGCTCGATCAAGGGGCCGGACGAAATCCTGGCAATGCGCTGCGCGATCCACGCCTGCGAGGCTTCGATTGCAGAAATGCGTGAATTGACACAACCCGGGATGACTGAAAACGATGTCTGGGCGGAACTTCACAAATCGAATATTCGCCGCGGTGGTGAGTGGATCGAAACGCGGATTTTATCTACCGGGCAACGCACCAATCCCTGGTTCCAGGAATGTGGCCCGCGCGTGATCGGCAACAATGAAATTCTGGCTTTTGATACCGATCTAATCGGCTGTTACGGCATGTGTACTGATATTTCACGCACCTGGTTTATTGGTCACGGGCAGCCCACGCAACGGCAAAAGGATATGCATAAGCTTGCGCATGAACACATCATGACCAATGCCGCTATTGTCAAGCCGGGCATGAGTTTCGAGGAATTGACCGAGCAAGGCCATCACCTGCCGGATATATATATTCCACAACGCTACGGCTCGAAGTTTCACGGCGTCGGGTTATGCGATGAATGGCCCGCGATCAAGTACCCGATAGACTGGGAGGAGCGTGGCTACAGTGGCGTCCTGGAACCCGGTATGATGCTCTGTGTCGAAGCTTATGTCGGTGAAGTGGGTGGTCCGGACGGGATCAAGCTGGAGGATCAACTGCTGGTGACCGAAGACGGTTACGAAAACATGGTGGTGTGCCCGTTCGATCCATTGTTGATGGGTTAGGAATTGACGAGGTTAGAAGGCAGAGACAATGAACGTATTATTTATTACCGCCGATCAATGGCGTGGCGAGTGTTTGTCGGCCCTTGACCATCCGCATGTCAAAACGCCCAACCTGGATGCGCTCGCCAATGACGGCGTCTTGTTCAGAAATCATTATGCCCAGGCTACGCCTTGCGCGCCCAGTCGCAGCTCGATGCATACCGGCATGTACATGCAGAGTAATCGATGCGTGGGTAACGGTGCGCCGCTTGACAGTCGCTTTACCAACTGGGCCTGCGAAGTGCAAACGGCGGGGTACGAGCCATCGCTGTTTGGTTATACCGATTCCGCAGTCGATCCGCGCGGGCTAGACCCCGATGACCCTCGGCTCAGTCACTACAGCGAGCCCTTGCCCGGAATCGGCCTGTATACCCCAATGCGCGACGAAGTTTCGGCCGAATGGGTCGAATACCTGCGCGACAAGGATTATTCGTTACCGGAGCGCCCGTGGAACTTGTATTTGGATTTGCGCGCGGGCGTCGATTGGGCCGAGGGTGGCGACGCCGTGTTACCGCTCGCGATAAGCCGCGAAGACCATGAAACTTACTACATGGTCGACCGCTGTATCGACTGGATCGAGGAGCAGGCCAAACCCTGGATAACCCATTTATCGCTATTGCGTCCGCACCCGCCGTTCGCCGCGCCCGAACCCTATAACAGCTTGCACAATCCAGCGGAGATGCCCGCGCCGTCGCGCCGCGGAACGGCCGATGAAGAAGCCAAACAGCATCCGTTTCTGGACTACTTCATCAATCACAGTCGCGTTCGATCGTCCGACTCTCGGCGTAAACTTCGCTTTCGCGCGCCCGACTCCGAGCGTCAAACCCAGCAGGATATGGTCAATTACTTCGGCTTGATGCAGGAAGTCGACGATAATCTGGGTCGTGTCTTCGAGGCGCTTAAGGCCAAGGGTGAATGGGAGTCGACGCTGATTATTTTCACCTCGGACCATGGCGAACAAATGGGCGACCACTGGTTGATGTCGAAACTGGGCTATTTCGACCAGTCTTATCATATCCCATTGATTATTCGTGACCCGCGCAGCGAAGCCGATGCCAGCCGCGGTCGGCAAATCCAGGGCTTTAGCGAAAATGTCGATGTGATGCCGACCATGCTCGATTGGCTCGGCATCGATATACCGAGTCAATGCGACGGGTTTTCGCTGCTACCGGCGTTGCGCAATGGTGAAATGCCGTCGGGATGGCGCGATGCGGTTTTTTGGGAATGTGATTTTCGTAATGTCAGAGACGACGCCCTGGAAAAACATCTCGGCATTACCTTGCACCAATGTAACCTGTCGGTGATTCGTGACCATCACTATAAATATGTTCACTTCGGTGCATTGCCGCCGTTGTTTTTTGATCTGCAGCAGGACCCGGATGAGTTCATAAACCAGGCGGAAAATCCGCAGTACCAGTCGCTGGTGCTTGAATATGCACAAAAAATGCTGTCCTTGAAGATGAACCATGCCGAACGTGGATTAACCGAAATCATGTTGGGAGAAGGCGGCGCAGTCACGCGCCGTGCGCCGTTGCGCGAAATGGCCTCCTGAGTCTCGTCTATGACTGAGACAACATCCACAACCCTGGATTACTTACCGGTCAATCATCCGAGCGCCTGGCGTGCCAGCGAGAACGATAAAGACAGCTTCACCGTTAAACTCAATGCGCAGCACCTGGCCGCATTCGATCATGCCTTGCAGGCAGCTAAACAAAAGACTGACGATCCCGAGTCGATCACCGGCGACGATTTCCCGTTAATGGAGATCGAGGACGATGTGACTGACTGGCGCAACCAGGTCATGGACCAATCCGGTATTCTCATCCTGAGTGGATTTCCGCTGGATAAATACAGTAAGGACGATTTGGGCATGATTTATTTCGGCCTGGGCACCCACTTCGGTACCGCGATGTCACAAAGCGTCATGGGTGATCGCCTCGGTCACGTCGTCAACGTCGGGGGTAAAGATCCAAAAGAGCGTGCCTATCGAAACAGTACCGAACTGGATATGCATACCGATGCCTGCGACGTGGTGGCGATGATGTGTCTGCAAAAGGCGATGTCGGGCGGATACAGTGGCTATGTCAGCGCGATCAGTATCTACAACGAAATTCTACAGCGCGAACCGGAATTAATGCCGGTCCTGGTAGAAGGTTTTCATTATCACCGATTCGGCGAAGAAGGACCCGGGCAGGCGCCGGTCACCGAGGAAAAAATACCGGTATTCAGTTTCCGTGAAAATTTTCTGAGCGTTAATTATTTACGCTCTTATATAGAGATGGCTGCCGAGGAAATGAAATTACCGCTTAGCCAAACACAAATTGCAGCGCTTGACCTGGTGGACGATATTGCGGATGACGACAGTTTTGCATTGAAATTTATTACTCGACCAGGTGAGGCTGTTTTCTTTAACAACTTGACTATATTGCACAACCGCACCGCGTTTGAAGACTCTGATGTTGCCAAGGAAAAGCGGCATTTCCTGCGCCTGTGGCTGGTTGCACATCAACCGAGGCCGGTTTGTAATAGCTTGCGGATTTACGAAGGGCGGGGAATCGAACAGCAGGACGGCAAATCGACCTACTTCAGTGGTGAGCAGGAGTACAGTCGCTTCGATGACGAAGACGGGCGCATGTGATCACCCGGCATAAGATCGGTACTGATCGAATTTAAAAGGTAGCTTAAGCGTCCAGGCCTATCTTGACGGTGGCGACAACTTCGTTGCCATCACCGATGTATTCGAGGTCGTCGAAGCTCGACAAACGCGCCACGGCAATGCCACGCCCATGCGAGTCAAATGCGCGATCGGGATCGAAATCCATGTAAGGAGTCCAGTCAAATCCCTGCCCCTGATCACGGATTCTTATCTGCACGGTATCGGTTACGATATTAAACTCAAGCTCGATATATCCGCCAATGTTTTCGCTCGCGCCGAGTCGTCGCTCGATTTCGATTTGCCACATCCCGCTCCGCATCAGGTTGCCTTTTTCAGCATAACCAATTTTCAAGTTACCGTGTTCGAGCGCGTTGATTAGCAATTCGGAAATTCCGGTAACGACGCGATGCGGTTCCGGGCATAAATGGGCCACCTGTGAGGCAACCAGGTTACATTGGTGCAGGTCGTGGATCCGAAATCGACCAAAGGTCATGAGGTCGAATATTCTGCGCCCTTCGCGTAACGATTCGAGCAGTGCTTTTTCATGCAGCCTGTCGTTTACCGCACTGCGTATGATAGATTTGAGAACCTCGCCGTCGTAAGGCTTGGTCAGGTAATAATAGGCCCCGGCCTTGAGTCCTTCGACGATATCCTTATTCTCGGCTTTCGCGGTTTGCATGACCACGGGAACATGCTCCAGTCCATCGGTGTCCTTGATATTAGCCAGCAATTCCATACCATCCATGCCAGGCATCCTGCGATCGAGGATTATTACATCGTAGAGTGTCGGATCTGCTTCCAGTGTCGACCAGGCATCACCTCCGTTGGTCGCCCTGACCAGCTCGTAATTTTCAGTTTCGAGGTGTGCGCAGATAATGTCGAGATTGATGGGCTCATCATCGACAATCAATATCGTGGATCTGCTGCTATTCAATCTCGGTTACTCCGATGTTCATTGCTGAAGTGGCGAACTCCGAGGACGCTTTGGTTAGTATCAGTTTGCTACTGACAAATTAAGTGATTTGAATTTAGCCCATATTTACACAAAGCTATAGTTGAATTTAACTATGACCCCATAAACAAATAAGAACCGAACGGGTATGAAATGATTAGGGACAGGCTTGATCCGATAAAAATCCTGGAAAACTAGAGTGGATTCATGATGGATAGATCATTTTGTAGCGATGATTTCAAGGCGCAGCCCTACTGGTGGGACCAAACTCCAAGGCCGGCAGAGGAAGCCGATGATTTGCCCGATAAAACCGATGTTTTGGTGATCGGCTCCGGGTATACCGGGTTGCATTGCGCGCTGCAAACCGCGGCTGCGGGCCGCCAGACCACGGTCATTGATGCGGAAGCGGCAGGCTGGGGTTGTAGTACGCGCAACGGTGGCCAGATCAGCGGCGAAATAAAACCCGACTACGATACGCTGCGCGCACGATATGGTCAGGACCGCGCCTATGCGCTGATAAAGGAAGCCCGCAGCGTGCTCGACTGGCTGGGCGATTTTGTTTCTGAACAGGACATTGATTGCGACTATCGACAATGCGGACGCTTCCTCGCCGCGCATAGCCCACGCCAGTTTCAAAATCTCGTTGCCTATGCGCAAAATCAGCCCCGTGGACTTGAGCAAAATATCCAGATTGTCACAGCACAAGATCAGGCCGGCGAAATCGAAAGCTCGTACTACCATGGTGGTCTCGTCATCGAGCGGCATTGTTCGCTGGATCCCGCGAAATACCATTCCGGTCTGATGCGTAAGGCTAAAGACAAGGGAGCGCAAATCATCAGCCATTGCCAGGCGACCGCCATCGAGCGCAGCGCCGAAGGTTTCACAGTCAGCACCAGCCGCGGCACGATTCGGACCCGGAACCTGGTGATTGCAACCAGCGCCTACACCGGGACGGTAACGCCATGGCAGCGCCGGCGGATTATCCCCATCGGCAGTTACATGCTGGCAACCGAGCCGATGGATCCGTTACGTGTGGATCGACTGATGCCCCAGCAGCGGGTATTCAGCGACACGCGCAAGATCGTCGTTTATTTTCGGCGTACACCCGACGGTCGCCGCTTGCTGTTTGGGGGGCGGGTTTCGGTGTTCGAATCCGATCCGGTTAAGAGTTTACCCGCACTGCGACAGGAAATGCTGCGTATTTTTCCACAGCTGCAAGATGTCAAAATTAGCCATACCTGGATGGGCTTTGTCGGTTTCACTTTTGACTACCTGCCGCATCTCGGCGTTCAGGACGGAGTTCACTACGCGATGGGCTACTGTGGGTCGGGTATTTGCCTGGCGAGTTTCTTAGGCAATCGGCTCGGATTGCAGTTACTCGGGAAGCCAGAGGGCAACTGCGCGTTTAACGATCCGGGGTTCCAGACGCGACCTCTATATAGCGGCAAGCCCTGGTTTCTGTCAGCATCGGTGCTCTATTACCAGTTGCGGGATCGGCTCAGCTGATCGATCTGGTTTTTTGTCAGTTGCGACATGCCGAATTCGGGTACTAGTTGCCTTCAACGATACACAAGTCACGCTCGGCGGCATCGCGTGCGAAGGACAATGCTTCGCGGTAGGCGTCAGAACTGTAACAGCGCTCAGCATCTTCGACGCTGGGAAAGCGCACCAGGACGTTGCGCGCTCGCTCGTTTCCTTCGAGCCAGACGGTGCGCGTGGCGCGTGCGAGAAATTCACCACCGTGTGCTTCGATCGCGGCGGTGGCGCGTTTGGCATACTCGCCGTAAGCATCGGGGTCGGTAACGGTAACGTGGGCAATCCAGTAGGCAGCCATGGGGTGTCCTCTCGAAAAATTAAGCATGAAAGGATTGTTATACTAGAGCGGATGTTGTAAGAAGGAAACCGATTTTTGAAGGCGTAATATCAGCACTAAAGGGTGTTTTTAAAGTTGTGGATCAGTCAAAGATAAAGCGTCATCTGGATGCGTTGGCAAAGCTCGATTCGGATTTGTGCCGTGGCCTGAAATTGGTGCGTTATCCGGCGCCGCGAATTAGGAGGCAGGGTTTCGAAACCTTCCTTTCAACTATGATTTCGCAGCAAATTTCGACCGAAGCCGCGGCTGCAATCATGCGCCGGGTTCATGCCTTGTTGCCGTCTATGGAAGCGGAAGATGTACTTCGATTACCTGCGGGTGCCTTGCGTACTGCCGGACTTTCCACCCGCAAGGTCGAGTATGTCGAGGGTTTGGCGCGGGCGATCGTTGAAAATCAGTTCGATGTGTCGAAGCTTCCTGAAATGGAGGATGAGGTAGCCATTAAAGCGATCACTTCACTAAAAGGATTAGGCGTCTGGAGCGCAGAAATATACCTGATGTTTTCGTTGCAACGCGCCGATATTTTTCCGGCCGGCGACCTGGCGTTGCGCATTGCGCTGCAGAAGCTAAAAGGCATCGATGAGCCTCTCAGCGATAAACAGGCACGCGAGCTAGTCGCATCATGGGCACCTTATCGCAGCGCGGGAAGCCTGTTTCTGTGGCATTACTATCGCGGTGCGCCGACCTGATTGTGTGGACAAAACACCACTTGCCGAAGCGCTAAACAGTAATTATATTAAGTCGCCATGGACAAGCTCATCAATCTTGAAAGCTACCCGCTGCACCAGCTCGAAAGTGCCGCCGGACAGCAGTTGGTTACGCAGTGCATCGATGATCTCGAGCACAAGGGCATGTTCACTCTCAATGGGTTCATGCGGCGCGAGGTGATTGACGAGATTCTCCCTGAATTACTGCAAAAATTAAAACAGGAATCATTTACCCATGCGCGCGAACACAATATTTATTTCAACAACGATATTGCTGATATTCCCGCAGATCATCCGGCGCTGGCGCGGGTTGAAACGATCAATCATACGCTCTGCGGCGACCAGATTGCCGAGCCGCTGCGTCAGATTTACCAATGGCCTGCGCTGGCCGAATTCCTGGCGCAGGTGATGCGCAAACCGTGCTTATATCCGATGGACGATCCGCTGGCCTGCGCCAACGTGATGGGTTATTACGAGGGTGAGGGTTTGAACTGGCATTTTGATCGCTCCGAGTTTACCACTACCCTGTTATTGCAGGCGCCGCGTGAAGGTGGCGATTTTCAATTTCGTCAGGCGCTGCGTAGCGACCAGGATCAAAATTACGATGGAATCGCCCGGTTGCTAAGGGGTGAGGATTCCGAGGTTTCGACGTTACAGCTGGGTGCGGGTGATCTCAACGTCTTCAAGGGTATCAATACTGCACACCGGGTTACCCCGCCGGTAGGCGACCTGGCACGGGTCGTAACCGTCTTTACCTACTATGAAACGCCCGGCAGGTTTTTTTCAGACGAAGAAAACCTGGGATTCTACGGCCGTACCAACAGTTGATTCGCATTTGATACCACACCCTCATCGATCACGGGGTAACTAGGTAATCTGTAACCGGGTGAAGCGGTGAAAGCGCAAGGTTAGCAGGCAGGCGGCTACCGCGAGACCTGCTGCCAGCCCCCACCACAACCCAACGCCACCCAGCTGATAGTAAAATGCGAGGATTGAGCCGCCCCCAATACCGAGAATCCAGTAACCGAAACCCGCTATCCATAGCGGTACCAGGTTGTCTTTCATACCCCTGAGTGCACGCGCAGCGGCCGCCTGCAGTCCATCGAATACCATGAACAAGGCTCCGATATACAAAAACTGGGTCGCAAGTGTGGCTACCCGGGTATATCCCGGATCAGTGGGCGAGATGAAAATCAGAATTATCTGTTCCGCGAATAGGAGCGGAACCACGACCAATGACAAAGTGACTGCGATCACCAGGGACATGCCGAGAATTCCGGCACGGCGGGCATCCGGCATGTTGTTGCGGCCTGTTGCATGCGCCACGCGGATCATGGTTGCCTCAGCCAGGCCAAAGGCGATGACAAATGAAATGCCGACCCATGCCGCGGTAATTCCGTATGCGGCTAGCGTTTTGGCACCGATGACACCGGACAGGACCGAGGTGGCCCCAAACAAACCGGCTTCCAGGAAAGTGAGGCCGGCTACCGGCAAACCAAGCCAGAGGATTTCCCGACACAGGGGCCATTGCAGTTGCCATTTTGATTTGAAAACCCCGTAGTTACGAAACAGGGGTTTGCGATAGACATGCACTAACAACGCGAAGAACATAAACCAGGAAACGAGGGTAGTTGCGAGCCCCGCGCCAAACAGGCCCATCGGCGCAAACCCGAAACCACCGTAAACGAACCAGAGTGTTAACAGGTAATTCAGCCCCACGGCCGTAATCGATATGACCATGATCGAAACCGTTTGCGATAACACCGCGACAAAACTACGCAAAACTGAAAACCAGAGTACCGGCAGTACCGCGCCACTCAAGCCAAGCAAGTATCGCCGCGCAAGTTCGATTACCTTTGGATCCTGGTCGGTTACGATCAATGCAAGGTCCAGGTTCCAGATTAACAGCATCGCCGGGATACCCAGGCCAGTGGCGACGAGTGTACCCTGTCTGACCGAAGCACCCAGTTGTCTTTTATTGCCGGCCCCCAGCGCTTGCGCGGCGAGTACCCCGACAACGGATAGTAGGGCCATCAGGACAATCAGGACCTCGAACGACAGGTCACCGGCGATGCCAACCGCTGCCAGCGAATGATAGCCAAGCTTGCCAACCACCATCTTGGTGGTGATAAACATCGCAAATTCTGCCAGGTAAGCGGCCGAAAGCGGGATTGCGATGATGACAAACTGCTTGAGCTCGTCTTTTAGCCTGGTATCGAATTGCAACATGGGAGCATCTTATTTTTGCAGGCGGTAATGTAGTCGATTCATGCCGAGAGGGATAGCGAAACACTGATATTTATTGATATGACTAGTTGTCCTTCTGTCGGATTGTGGCTTTTTTATTTTGACAATACCGCGGCCCCTTATATTATAATGTCGGTTGTTAGACATGAACGATGGCAGTTCTGCAAACGCCGAAACGTGGTACTGTGAAAAACAACAATAATCGGCACAACTATTATCGAAGGAGATAATCATGAAAGTATTAGGAAAGATTGCACTCGCAACTGTGTTAGCGGCATCGCTGGGAAGCGGCAGCGCGCTGGCGGCTAGCCAGCAATTTGTATCCATCGGCACAGGTGGTGTTACCGGGGTCTATTACCCAACGGGTGGCGCTATCTGTCGTTTGGTGAATAAAAACCGCAAGGAGCATGGAATCCGTTGTTCAGCCGAATCAACCGGTGGATCAATCTATAACATCAACACTATCCGTGCAGGCGAACTGGAGTTCGGTGTTGCCCAGTCCGACTGGCAGTACCACGCCTATAACGGCACTTCAAAATTTGCCGACAAGGGCAAGTTCAGCAACCTCAGAGCGGTATTTTCGGTTCATCCGGAACCCGTAACCGTAATTGCACGCGATGGTTCCGGCGTTAAGCAACTCACTGACGTAAAGGGCAAGCGCATGAATATCGGTAATCCCGGCTCTGGTACTCGCGGTACCTGGGAAGTTATCGAGGAGGCAATGGGCTGGACTCGTGGCGATCTGAAACTCGCTTCCGAAATGAAGTCTGCTGAAACCGGCCAGGCGGTTTGCGACGGTAAGATCGACGCTTACTTCTGGTTGGTAGGACATCCATCGGCTTTAACCCAGGAGTCACTGGCTACCTGTGATGCTCACCTGGTGCACGTAACAGGCAAGGCGATCGACAAGCTGGTTAGCGATAATTCCTTTTACCGTAAGGCAACTATCCCGGCTGGCATGTACAACAACAAAAGCGATATCGATACCTTTGGTGTCGGCGCAACCTTTGTTAGCAGCGCAGATGTCTCGGAAAAAGTGGTCTATACCATCGTCAAGGCGGTATTTGATAACTTTGCTGACTTCAAGAAACTGCACCCGGCGTTCAAAAATCTGAAAGAGAAGGAAATGATTTCCGATTCACTTTCAGCGCCATTGCATGCTGGAGCAATCAAGTACTACAAAGAACGGGGCTGGATGTAACCTCAGCTGGCAGTAAAACAAACGGGTCGCTTAATGCGGCCCGTTTAGTTATGGTTGCATAGAAGATTTTCAAAGGGCCGGGAAGACCGTTTAGTCACTCAGATCCGCGCCCAAAGAAAACGATAATAATCGAATAGCCGGGGGAAGAAATGGCGGGCGAAAACGAAGAAACAAGTTTACAGGATGAGCTGGTAGCTGCGGTTGAAACCGGGGCCAGAAGTCCTGCGGGCTGGGTTGGGCAATTCATCGCCGGCACCGCATTCGTCTGGGCGCTGTTCCAGCTTTACATCGCATCGAACCTGCCGTTCTGGCTCAGCGATGTCACCGGCCTCAGCCTGGTGGTGACAAATTCCAACGCGCGCCTGATTCACCTGGCATTTGGCTTTTTCCTGGCGGCGCTGGCATTTCCGCTGTTTAAATCAAGCACCAAGACCAGGATTCCCTGGTATGACTGGGTGCTCGCCGTGGTCGGTGTAGCCTCTTGTCTTTATATCGTAGTGTTGCGTAATGAAATTGCGATACGTGCGGGTTTGCCCACCCAGGGCGACCTGATAGCATCGTCGGTCGGCATGTTGATTCTGGGTATTACGGTATACCGAACCCTGGGCTTACCGTTATTGATCGTTGCGAGCGTATTCGTCAGCTATGTATTTTTCGGACATTCGGACGTCCTGCCCGACGCGATCATGTGGAAGGGCGCATCCTATGGTAAGGCCATGTGGCATTTCTGGATGCAAAATGAGGGTGTGTTTGGGGTCGCATTGGGCGTGTCTGCGACGTTGATATTCCTGTTCGTATTATTCGGATCGATCCTCGAAAAAGCAGGTGCGGGTAACTACTTCATCAAGATAGCCTTTGCATTGCTCGGTCACTTTCGCGGCGGGCCCGCCAAGGCTGCCGTGGTTGCATCGGCACTGAGTGGTTTGTATTCGGGGTCGTCGATCGCCAACGTGGTGACGACCGGAACCTTTACCATCCCGTTGATGAAGCGCACCGGGTTTAGCGCGGAAAAAGCCGGCGCGGTTGAAGTGGCGTCTTCAACCAACGGCCAGTTGACGCCCCCGGTAATGGGCGCCGCCGCGTTTCTGATCGCCGAATTTACCGGTATTAGCTACACCGACATCCTCAAACACGCGCTGGTCCCGGCGCTGGTTTCGTATATTGCGCTGGTTTATATCGTTCATCTTGAATCGCTTAAGCTGAACTTGAAGGGCCTGCCCAAATTACCGTCAACGAAAACCTTTAGCGGCAAACTGATTGGCTTTCTGAGCGGATTTATCGGTATCAGCGTGCTTGGGATCCTGGTTTATTACGGACTTGGCTGGGTCAAGCAAGCGATTCCGGAATTCGCGTTTACCATTGTTGCGATTGGTTGCGGCGCAATGTACCTGTACCTGCTCTGGCTCGCGTCCAGGCAACCCGACCTCGTCGTCGATCCGCCGGATGCGCCGATTACCGAGTTGCCGCATGCGGGAACCGTCGCCATTACCGGGCTTTACTATATTCTGCCGATCGTGATCCTGATCTGGTGCATCATCATCGAACGGCTTTCGCCGGCGCTGTCCGCGTTCTGGGCCACTATCGCGATGATCATCGTCATTTTGACGCAAGATCCGATCAAGGCCTTTTTCCGCGGTACCGGCAACTATGGCGCGGCTTTCAGAGCCGGGATCGGCCATTGGGTCGACGGAATGATCGCCGGTTCCAGGAACATGATCAGCATCTCGGTCGCAACCGGTGCGGCGGGTATTATCGTCGGCACCATTTCGCTAACCGGTGCACACCAGGTAGTTGGTGAGTTCGTCGAGTTTCTCTCGGGCGGCAGTCTGATCTTCATGCTGATTCTGGTCGCGTTAATGAGTCTTATCCTCGGTATGGGATTGCCGACCACGGCCAATTATATCGTGGTGTCGTCGCTGATGGCGCCGGTTATCCTGACGCTCGGCGCCAAGAGCGGCCTGATAGTGCCGTTGATCGCGGTGCACCTGTTCGTGTTTTACTTCGGTATTCTGGCCGACGATACGCCCCCGGTCGGGCTGGCGGCGTTCGCCGCCGCGGCGATATCCAAGGGCGATCCGATCAAGACCGGTATCCAGGGCTTTGCCTATGACATCCGCACCGCGTTGTTGCCATTCCTGTTTATCTTCAACACCGAGTTGCTATTGATCAACGTGGGGGTCGCAAAAGCCTTTTTCGTGTTCGGGGTCGCGGTGGTGGCGATGATGCTGTTTGCATCCGCCACCCAGGGCTACATGTTCACTCGCAACCGGAAATGGGAGTCGGTCGTACTGTTAGTGATTGCGTTTACGCTGTTCCGGCCGGGTTATTGGCTCGATAAAGTGTCGCCGCCGTACGATATCTATAACCCTGACGTGGTCTACGAAGTCATCGATAGTGTGACTCCAAATGGTGTGCTGACGGTCGTTGTCAGCGGTCCGGATTTCGACACCGGCGAGATCGAGTCAACCACGATTCTGGTGCATCTGGGTCAACCCGACGACGCGATCGAACGCCTGCGTAGTGCAGGTTTGACGGTAACCGTCGGGGATGGGCGCGCGATCATCGAAGAACCCTTCCCGGGTACGCCGTATTTTGAAAGCATTGGTAAATCTTTCGACTACTATGCCGACGAACCGGTACAAATCGCCGAGATCAAACAGCCTGCCGATCGTATCGTCAAGGAAGTGTTTTATATCCCGGCGGTATTCCTGCTCGCAATTATCATGTTCCTGCAAAAACGCCGCGCGCGCGAAGAACAGGATCCCGGGGTCGAGGCGACCGCCTGATTTGGGGCGATATTGCTTAATTTTATAGTCGGCTGATCGATGTCGCCTGTTATTGTTGGCCTGGTTTTGCTGGCCGCGTTACTGCATGCTGGCTGGAACGCAATGGCCAAGTCCGGGGGTACGCCGCAGTTCAGTATTGCGTCGTATCGGCTGATCAGCGCGTTCTGCTGTTTGCCGCTGTTGTTCCTGTTTCCGCTGCCGCTGGCCGCCAGCTGGCCGCTGCTGCTGGCTTCGATGGTCATCCATACGATCTACTACTACACACTCTCGAAGTCTTATCTCAGTGGAGATTTATCACAGGTCTATCCACTGTTTCGAGGCCTGGCACCGGTGCTGGTAGTGCTCGGTGCCGCTTGGTTGGCGAGCGAGTACCTGGCAGTGGGCGCGATGCTCGGCATCGGTCTCGTCAGTGCCGGCCTTATCAGTATTACTTTTGCCGGCGGTGCCTTCGGCAAGATTTCCGGTCCGGCTTTGCGCTGGGGGCTGGCCACCTCGGTTTTGATTGCCGGCTATACCGTTGCCGATGGAATCGGGGTGCGTGCCGCTGGTAACCCCTTCAGTTATATTATCTGGCTGTTTGTGCTGGAACCGATTCCTATCGGGTTATGGTTACTGGCGCGAGATCGGGCCGGATGGTTTGGCTACATGCGGGCCAAGCCGGGTAAAATTACCGTCGGTGCGCTGGCCGCGGCCAGCGCCTATGCCATGGTTATCTACGCGATGAGCGTCGCACCGATGGCGCTGGTTTCATCGTTGCGCGAAACCAGTGTAATATTTGCTGCCTTGATCGGTACCCTGATGTTTCGCGAACCTTTTGGGCGCCAACGCATTATCGCCGCGGTCCTGGTATGCCTCGGGGTAGTATTGATCAAGGTCTTAAGTTAACCGGAGAAACCAGTAATGTCATTAACCAAAGAATTTCCGCGCGTGCAATTGAGCCATAAACCGACCCCGTTGGAATTAATGAAAAATGTCAGCGCGGAATTTTCGACCAATGTCTGGATTAAACGTGACGATTGTACCGGTCTGGCCTTTGGCGGTAACAAGAGTCGACAACTTGAATTTTATATCGGCCAGGCCTTGCAGCAAGGCGCCGATACGCTGCTGACGACGGGTGCGGTGCAATCCAATCATGTGCGCATGACCGTGGCTGCAGCTCGCAAGATGGGTCTCGAGGTCGAGGTTCAGCTCGAGCATCGTGTCGATCGTAAGCAACCCGAGTATCACCGTTCCGGAAATCTTTACCTGGTGAAATTAATGGGCGCGAAGATTCACTATTATCCTGAGGGCGAAGACGAAGCTGGCGCCGATCAGGCGCTCGAGGAGCGAGCCGCAGAGATGGAGCAAGCAGGGCGCAAGGCATATGTCATTCCATTGTCAAATACGCACACTCCCTACGGCGCATTCGGCTATGTCGATGGTGCCGAGGAATTGATGGGGCAGTTGAACCAGCTGCAAATTGGGCCGGTCCGTTTCATCGTACCGACAGGCTCCGCGTCTACACATACCGGTTTTTTGCTGGGCGTCAGGGCCCGTGGTTGTGATGCGCCCGTGCACGGTGTCTGCGTGCGTCGTGACGCAGAGAGCCAGAAGCAGCGTGTCAGTACCAAGTTGAAATCGGTGATCGATGCGATCGGTACCGATATTAGTATTCCTGACGCGGATATTCTGTGTGACGACAGCATGTTGGCGCCGGGATATGGTCTGCCCAGCGAGGCAACGGTTGCGGCGATCAAGTATCTGGCACGGCGTGAAGGCATCCTGCTCGACCCGACCTATTCGGGCAAAACTTTTGCGGTATTGCTTGAAATGTTGAAACGTGGTGATTTCAAACTGGATGATCACGTCGTGTTTTTGCATACCGGCGGTGCCGCGTCACTGTTTGCTTACCCCGAACTGGTGGAAAACGAATAATTATGACGAATTTTCGATAGACGCGATATCGACGGATACCTACAATCTAGCGTCTTTTGCATAGATCAATCCTGAGGAGAAGCCTCGATGTCCAAACCTAAAGTAATCGTTACCCGTCGCTGGCACCCGGAAGTCGAGGCCGTGCTGATGGAACGATTTGACACCCAGCTCAATGAAGACGATCACGCGATGTCGGTTGTCGAGTTACAGGATGCGTTACGCAATGCTGACGCGGTATTGCCGACCGTTTGTGACAAGGTAACGGCCGAAGTACTCGAAACTGATAACATCCGCGCCAAAATTCTCGGCAGCAACGGCGTTGGTTTCAACCATATTGACCTTGAAGCAGCCAAAACCGCTGGTCTGACGGTAACCAATACCCCGGAAGTACTGACCGACTGTACCGCGGACCTGGCGTTGACCTTGTTGCTGTCGGTGGCGCGTCGATCAGGAGAAGGTGACCGACATTTGCGCAACGGCGAATGGACCGGCTGGCGCCCGACCCACATGATGGGCACCAGCGTCACCGGCAAGACCCTGGGCTTGATCGGTATGGGGCGTATTGCACGCGCCGTTGCCGCACGTGCCGCGCACGGTTTCAATATGAAGATCATATTTCATGATCCGTTTCCGCCGCGTGCAGAAGACATTGCGGATTTAAATGCAACCCAATGTGCATCTCCAGAAGAGGTTTTTAACCAGGCCGATTTTGTTTCACTACATTGTCCGGGCGGCAAGGAAACCTATCATCTGATCGGAGATAATGCCTTCAAGGCTATGAGGTCCAGTGCGTTTTTGATCAACACTGCGCGTGGTGATGTCGTCGATGAAGCGGCACTGGCTACAGCCCTGAAAAACGGTGAAATCGCAGGTGCCGGTCTCGATGTGTTTGAAAAGGAACCTATGGTCAACGCGGAATTGCTGCAACTCGAAAATGTCGTGTTGCTACCACATCTCGGCAGCGCGACCCAGGAAACCCGCAAGGCGATGGGAATGCGCGTGGTCGAAAATATCGGGGCCTTCTTCGCCGGCGACACCCCGCGCGACAAGCTGATTTAGACCAACACACCGCAATTCCACGGCGCGTCGTTAGCCGCCACTGAAATTCCAATCAGCTACTCAATATACACCGGCTCTCAAACTTTTCCATGGAATTTGTTACCCAGGAGGCGTTAACTTGCCAGTACCCGTGCAAGCCAAGTGCACTTCATGATCGAGGCAAAGAGCTCGCAGATCATCAGCGCTTTACGTTGGCAACCAACATCGATGTTTACTTTTGTGATCCCAGTAGTCCCTGGCAACGGGGTTCCAATGAGAATACCAATGGATTGCTGAGACAGTATTTTCCAAAGGGGACTGATTTATCGATACACTCTCAGGCTAAACTCAATGCCGTGGCGCGTCAGCTAAATGAACGACCCCGTAAAACATTAGAGTTCGAGACACCGGCAGAGAGATTTAACGCATGTGTTGCATCGACCGGTTGAGATGGCAGTCGTTAGCAGACGCTGGTCGCTGAATTTCGAGGGTCTGCTTTCCCGCTAGCTGCGTGGATAACGCAATAGCGCATCGAGCTGATCGACGATCTCAGCCCAATCGGCATCTTCGTCTTTTTCCTGTTTTAAAAAAGATGCTTGCGACGTACTCCAGAAATCTGCTTCGTGCAATTCGATATCGCCCTGTAATGGTCGATGACTATCAATGAAATTTTCAATGGCCTGATCCGTGCTATCCATGCCCAATTGATCAAAAAGAGAGGTCAGCGAATGAATAGGTGATTCCATGAATGCCCCCAGCTTAGGGATTAAAGGCCCGTTATTAGCCGGAATTATAACTCTAGGCGCAAAAAAGGGGGTGCATTTATTTGAAATGATGGTTGTGTATTCGTTTGGGGTCGGAGAACAACCATAGGCAACCATTGTGAAAAACAGGTTTACGACCTCCATTCCCTGACTTTTTACGATCCTGCTCGGATTCTGCGGGTAAGTTTCGATTCAAGGCAGGGCTTTGTTATCAGGGGTGTTTAGAACTAACGCTACCAGCCGAGAATGGCTAGCCGACCTGCCGGCAATGCGTTTCGCGCAGGAACAGCGCGGCAATGAACGCCATCAGGTTCACTAGTAGTAAACAGCTAAAGGCATGCGTGTAGTTGCTGGCCGAGTAGACACGCGCTCCTGCCAGCATTTCACCGCTCCAGTTGAGGTCGAGTAACCAACCGATGAGTGGTTGCATTACGGCGCCTGAGCCGACAATACACATGTTCATCAGGCCCAGCGATGTGCTGCTATAGTTTGCGTCATTCAACTCCTTTACCGAGCCAAAACAAACGGTCATTGCGCTGCCACCCGCACCGATGATAAAGATCAGCATCATTAAAAGTGGCGTGCTATCGGGGGTATAAAAAACCAGCACGGCAAGGGCAATCAGTGCAGTTATCGAGCCAGCCATTAAAATGATATTGCGGCGACCCATCCGATCCGAGGCCCAACCGCAGATGGGTGAGAAAATGGCCCAGCCGACAAATAACATCGAGGTAACGGCGGCGGCTTCAGTGGTCGTATAGCCATGCACGTTGTTTAACCAGGGTACACCCCACAATCCGCCGAAGGCGAGCATTGTCGCTGCCATGCCGAAACCGATGAGCGAACAGATCCAGGTTTGCGGATTGTTCGTTACTGCCTTTAATCCCTTTAAAATTCCATGCTGGGTACGGTGTTGCTTTTGTTCGCTTGAGCGCAGCGGAACCAGCCAGAAAAGTAAAACCGCAATTACCAGCGCTACCAGTGCCAGTACCAGAATCGTGCCACGCCAACCCAATGATTCGACCATCTGGCGCAACGGCGCCTGCCCGAAAATGGCGCCGCCCATGCCCACCGTCTGTAGCAGTCCTGCCAACAGGGCATATTGCGCAGGCTTGAACCAGTATCCCGCAATGGCCAGGGTGCCGACAAAACCAAACGCGACGGTGCCGCCGATCAGGGCGCGACCCAGGGAAGCGGTGAGCACCGAATCGCTAAACGCAAATCCGACCGAGGCGAGGGCACATAATGCCGCCGCAAAGCTCATAAGTTTGCGCGGCCCGAAATGATCGGTCAGCATTCCCACCGGTAGCTGAATCGATGCATAGGCATAAAAGTAAAACGCCGACAGGGAACCCAGCGCTGCGCCACCTACTGCAAAATCACGCATTAATTCGCTGGTCATGACGCTGGGCGATACCCGCTGGACGAAGGCATAGCCAAAGAACAGGGTTCCGAGCGTAAAGGCAACGATCGCCTGGCGACGATTTACGGTTGCGACATATGGTTCTGGCATGAAAGAGCTTAGATTTTTGTGCAGCTTGCTAAACTAACATGATCATGCGTAAAACCAAGCAATCATTCATGCAATTGGCAGTGTCGAAAAAGGAATTTTTAATTAAACGATATACTTCCCTCCCAGGGAACATTATCAATTGTCCTGGCGGAAGTATCGTCGTTGATATTACTGACCCAGGCTTGCGTAATAGGCAGCGAGATCGGCGATATCAGTATCAGAAAGTGGGGCAGCCATTGGCGCCATCATCGGATTGGTGCGCTGACCGTCACGAAAAGCTTTTATTTGAGCCATTAGATAGCCTTCTTTCTGTCCTGCCAGGTTGGGCCAGATGTCGTTCGGGCTTATTCCCTCTGGACCGTGACAAGCTGCGCAGGTCGCTGACTTGCCTTTTCCCGCCGCTGCGTCGCCGGCAAATACTATTGCGGAATTCATGCAAAGTGCGGTGATCGTAATTAATACGGAGACTTTTCTCATTGTTCGTCCTCTTTGGATTTAGTTTATAACTGGTATGAATACTAATTTATTATCTACAGCGTTGAATTGACTTATATCAGAACGGATTGGCATAGTCGATTCGTTCAATCGAATTTATTATTATTGATAGCTGTAATTTTGTGTTCAGCTGTTTGTCTGAGTATCAGCCCAGGCATACATGCCGGTGAATGCTTTGACGTGAGCGCTGTTCAGTTCTTGAATAGCGCCGTTCGAGAAAATCCCGCGTACCAGTTTTTGCCGGGTGAAATGGCCGGGGTACGCTTACTGCGGGAAGGTCAACGTAAAAGGGCCTTATTTTTTCCCAGTTGCCGGCTCGGGGGGAGATGATAACTGGTCCTTTACGCGTGCAATGAAAGCATTGGTAGAATTTTGAGCAGCATCGTTGCTGGAAGCCCCGGCATTGGGCGGTATTATGACCGTGTTTTCAAACTCATCTTCCTCGGTCTGGACTTTGTCTTCGAGCTCTTCAGAATCTGACCCAAGATCAAAATCGACCGGTGGTTTGGGTGGAATCACCTTGTCGATCTCTGGCTCTTTTTGAGGAATCGGTGCTGATCCCAATGGTGTTGTGGGTGGCGGAGCTGGTTCGGGCTCAGCTGCAGGCGTTGGGCTTGACATCGTCGGGATGGGTGCGGACCCCAGTGATGACACGGCAGCTGTTGATTTTGGTGGTTCCGGTTCTTCAACCTTTGGTAGTGGTGCAGAAGCAAATGGTGAGGGCTTGTCAAACACCGCTGCCTCCGCTGCAGGTGCTGGAGTCGCATCTTGTGGTGCTGCTGCTTCGGCAGCCGGACTTGGTGCAGAAGCAAATGGTGATGGGTTGTCAAACATGGCTGCCTGGGTCGATGGCTCCTTGATTTCGCTCACTGGAGCCGCTTTTTTCGGCGCGGGCGGTGGTTCCGGGGTTTCGTTCACGGGAGCAGCTTTTACTGGCGCGGGTGGTGGTTCCGGGGCTTCGCTCACGGGAGCGGCCTTTACCGGTGCGGGCGGTGGTTCCGGGGTTTTGTTCACGGGAGCGGCTTTTACCGGCGCGGGCGGTGGTTCCGGGGCTTCACTCACGGGAGCGGCCATTACCAGCGCGGGCGATGGTTCCGGGGTTTCACTCACGGGAGCGGCCTTTACCAACGTGGACGGTGGTTCCGGAGTTTCGCTCACGGGTGCTGCCTTTTCTGGCGCAGGTGGTGGTTCCGGGATTTCTCTCATCTGAGCAACTTCAGGCGCCGCTACTACGGCTGGCGTTTCATCTTTCGTGTGATCTTTAGCAGTCTTGAAACGCATTGTGTCGCGCGAGGCCTTTGGCGGTATTGCCGATTCGGATACATCACCGACACCGATTTCAAATTTCGGCGCTGAAAACTGACTTAAATATGCGTTCAGGTTTGGTTTCAATCCATAGCCGTCAGCAGTTACATGCAAGCGTCTATTTAGCAGGTAGAGCATTTGCAGTACGATTAGTCTGATCGGGGCGTCGTCGTTGCCGATACCGAGCATCTCTCGATTGCTCAAGGCCAGTGGCGCGGCGTTGCGCCAGGCAAAGCAACCCTGGGTTGCGATTACTGCGGGCAAGGCTTTCATCGAGGTCGTGATTCCATCGTTTTGGCGATGGTCTATCCAAAGCTCGATATTTTCCTGTAATTGCCGGTAGCTGTTCTTGATACCGCTAAAACCGAATACAAATCCTGGCGGCCTGCCAATCAGGTCGAATCGCGCGGTTCGCAGGGGATCTTGGTGAACGAATCTCTTGTTGGGACCGGGCTTTAATCCATTCTTCTTGGCAAGCTTAATCAGCACCGTCTTATCCATGTTGGTATCGAGCTGTGCCAGCGAAGCGCAGGCGTCGAGAGATTCAAAGAAGGTTTTACGAATAAATTTGGCTCTGACTGAAAAAGTCGCTAGCACTGATTCGTACAGGTAAGCGTCATGGGTGCCACGCATCCCGATCCGCGGAAAGTCACGATTATAAACGATAACCTCAATGTGATCCGAGTAGTTACCGAAAGCATCGACAATTCGACCCGAGCCTATGCCGTAATTTTCTGGTAAGAACGGTTCCAGAACCGCACGCACAAATGCGTCGGTTGCGGCTGTGTCGTCCAGTTCGTCTTTCTCGATTGCAGCAATTAAATCGGCTTCGCCTTTTAATTTTTTTGCAACCAGTAGTGCCCAGTCTTCGTAATTGTTCATGATACCTACCGCAGGAAGCGCTTCTCTCACATCATTTTTAGCAGAACAGAGGAAAAATTCTACCCTATTATCAGTGCTTTAATAATTATTCGTAGAATAATCCTAGGTTATAGACCCGATATTCGATTATCTCAACTGTGATTTGGACATTGTTGGGGTATTATGAATTTTTTCCCATTTCGTATTTCAATGCGGTTAATCGATCCTTCGGCACCAGATTTTGATGTTATTCGAAGCGAGTTTCATTGGTCGATTCCGGAAAAACTCAACGTTGCTTACCAGGTTTGCGATCGTCACCAGGAGCGATCGCAACAGGTTGCAGTCTACTATGAGAATGCCCTTGGTCGGCGCGCGACTTACAGTTTCGCCGATTTAAAAAAGTATTCAGATCAATTCGCCAATGCATTGCGTGCGGTCGGTATCAAGCAGGGTGATCGCGTTGCGATTGTGCTGCCGCAAACTATCGAAACCATTATTGCGCACCTCGCGCTTCACAAGCTTGGTGCGGTATCGTTGCCGTTGGCTATTCTATTTGGTCCCGAGGCGCTCGAGTATCGTTTGCGCGACAGTGGTGCCAGCGCTGCCATCGTGCACGCCAATCGCTACGACGATGTAAAAACCCTGCAACCTGAGTTACCCGATCTGCAGACAGTGATTGGTTGTCGCTGTGGCATACCTCGGGATGAATTCTGGACCCTGTTGGAACAAGGTTCGAGCCAGTTTGAAATGATTCAGACCCGTGCTGACGACCCAGCTTGCCTGATATATACCTCCGGAACCACTGGCCCACCCAAGGGAGCATTGGTCGCGCACCGTGCGGTGATTGGAAATTTTAGCGGATTTGAAATGTCGCAAAACTTCTTTCCGCAAACGGGTGATGTGTTCTGGACCCCGGCAGACTGGGCCTGGACTGGCGGTCTCTGGGATGCGTTGCTGCCCGCGTTGAACTATGGAATGCCGATCGTAGCCTTTGAAAGTGGTGGCTTCGATGCCGAACGGGTGTGCAAGCTAATGGGTGATTATGCGGTAACTAACACTTTTATTCCCCCGACCGCGCTAAAAATGCTGCGTATGTTGCCCGATCTAAAAGCGCGCTTTAACTTGAAACTACGCGCGATAATGAGTGCCGGCGAACAAGTTGGCGAAGAATTGATTCACTGGGGGCGTGATGCGCTGGATCTGACCATAAATGAAATGTGGGGTCAGACTGAATTCAATTACATCGTAGGAAACTGCTCGGCGATCATGCCGCCCAAACCGGGATCGATGGGCAAACCTTATCCCGGCCACCGCGTCGATGTGATCGATGCGGATGGCAATGTTTTACCCGATGGTGAAGAAGGTGAACTTGCCGCCTGGTGTGATGATCCGGTTATGTTTTTGGGATACTGGAACAATGCGCAGGCTACCCAGGCCAAGATTACTGCGAACTGGTTCCGCACCGGCGATGTGGGTTACCGCGACGCCGATGGATTCCTATGGTTTGTCGGACGCAAGGATGATGTTATTACCAGCGCCGGTTACCGCATCGGCCCGGGAGAAATTGAAGATTCACTGTTAAAGCATCCCGCGGTGTTGCAGGCCGCTGTGATCGGCAAGCCGGATGAGCTACGGGGTGAAATCGTCAAGGCCTTCGTAGTACTCAGCGCGGGTCACGACGCTACCCCGGAACTCGCTCACGAAATCCAGCAATCGGTGCGCACTCGACTTTCTGCACACGAATACCCACGTGAGGTCGAATTCATCGACAGCCTGCCAATGACCACCACCGGCAAAGTTCGCCGCATAGACCTGCGCGCCCGCGAACAGCAATAATCCGTCATCCACAACAGGGTACGAAACCCAATACATACAAAGGCAGCCGATGAAGCCCCTTGCGACATAAAGGCTGGGTGCTGAAAAGGGATCGATTTTGAAGGGTCAGGCCGCATGGACGCGGCCTGTGGCGAGTCGAGACATGGATGTCGAGTCTCGCCTTGCCCTTTAAAATCGATCCCTTTTCAGGGAGCCGTAGGCCACCCAGTCAGTCGCAAGGGGCTTCATCGGTTGCCAGGTACCGGGAGTTAGGATGGGGGGTTGAGCAGGTTGTGGTGGCCGAGGTTTTGTAGCAGGCGTTCGCCGCACAGAGCCATCGTGGTATCCAGTTCCTGGTAGATGATGTCGAGTGCCTGGTCGACGCCGGCTTCGCCCCTGGCGCCGAGGCCATAGACGAAGGCACGTCCGATATAGGTGCTTTTGGCACCCAGGCAAATCGCCTTAAGTACGTCCTGTCCCGAGCGAATGCCGCCGTCGAAATGTACTTCGATGTCCTTGCCAACCTCGGCGACAATTTCAGGCAGTGCACTGATCGAGGAACGCGCACCGTCAAGTTGGCGTCCGCCATGGTTGGAAACGACGATCGCGTCGGCACCGACCTTGGCCGCCATGCGCGCATCTTCCGGATCGAGGATACCTTTGAGAATAAGTTTTCCGCCCCAGCGTTCCCTGATCCAGTCGATATCCTGCCACGATAGCTTCGGATCAAACTGTTCCGCAGTCCATGAGGATAGCGATGACAGGTCGCCGACGCCTTTCGCATGGCCGACGATGTTCCCAAAAGAGTGGCGTTTGGTGGTCAGCATGTTCAGACACCAACGTGGACGGCTAATGATTTGTAGCGCGGCATTAAGTGTAGGTGTGGGTGGAGCGCTTAATCCATTGCGGATGTCATTGTGGCGCTGGCCGAGGATTTGCAAGTCCAGGGTTAACATTAGTGCACTGCAGCCGGCATTCTTGGCGCGATCGATCAGGCGCCCGACGAAATCGCGGTCCTTCATAACGTAGAGTTGAAACCAAAAGGGTTTACTGGTGTGTTCGGCGACGTCTTCAATTGAGCATATGCTCATCGTCGACAGGGTAAATGGCACGCCGAATTTCTCCGCTGCGCGGGCCGCCTTGATTTCGCCATCGGGATGCTGCATGCCCGTCAAACCAACTGGTGCCAGGGCCACCGGCATGGCAACCACCTGCCCGATCATCTCGGTTTTTATCGAGCGCTCGGTAATGTCAACTGCGACCCGCTGGCGCAGTTTGATATTCTGAAAATCGGTTTCGTTGGAACGGTAGGTAGACTCCGTCCACGAACCTGAATCCGCATATTCGTAAAACATGCGCGGCACGCGTTTGCGCGCCAGTTTTTGCAGATCTTTGATTTCACATATCGCCGTCATGGGTGCTCTCTTATATGCGGGTCAAGTTTACTTGAATCCGGATGCAAATCCATTAGCTGCCCGAAAACGTAATATAAAGTATTGTGTCCTGATAATTTCGGTTAGCATCACTTGCTATGCTTTCAATCAAAAACCTGTGCAAGTCATATCATTATGCCGAGGTTAGGCAAGATGTACTGCGGCAACTCGAGTTTGAAATGAGCGTGGCGTCATCGGTAGCGCTGCTTGGTGAGAGCGGCAGTGGCAAGTCAACATTGTTGCATTTGATTGCAGGGCTCGATCGGCCGGACAGCGGTGAAATCCTGTTCGCGGGGCATCGAATTCACTCGGACAGCGAATCAATCCTGGCCGGACTGCGGCGTTCCCAATTGAGTCTCGTGTTCCAGCAATTTCACCTGATATCGACGCTGTCGATACTGGACAATATTCGGTTTCAGGCGGTCCTTTGCCGGCGTTTCGACGCGCACTATGAAACCGAATTGATCGAGCGCCTGGGATTGGGGGACCAGGTTGATAAGTATCCACACCAATTGTCGCGAGGTCAGCAACAAAGGGTCGCAATTGCGCGATCACTGCTACACAAACCCCAGTTGGTGCTGGCCGACGAGCCTACCGGCAATCTAGATGAAAAATCCAGTCTCGAAGTCATGGGTTTGTTCAGTGACCTGGTTAAACAGGCCGGCAGCAGCCTGTTAATGGTGACCCATAGCCGGGCGATGGCGGCGTTTATGGATCGACGCGTGCGACTACATAATGGCATGCTGGCGGAGACCGAATGAATCTCGGATTTTTCTGGATACTGAAGGCCGTACTGAGCCATTACTGGCGGCATCCCTGGCAAACGCTGTTTTTGACAATTGGATTAGTGGCTGGTGTGGGTCTCTGGTCTGCCGTGCAAATCATCAATCAGCATGCAGAAACGAGTTATCGGCAGGCGCAGAGTTTGCTTGGCGCACAGGCAAATTACTGGATCCGCAGTCGTCGTGATGAAGGTATCGGACAGGCAACCTATATCGAATTGCGTCGTGCCGGATTTCGCCAGGTGATTCCATTGATCGAACTCGAAGTTAGCACCCCCTCGGGGGTGTCGATCAGTATTATTGCGACCGATTTGCTGGCCTTATCCGAAGATGTTTTCGATACCGAACTGTCGACACAGGATTTTTCCAGCACCTGGTTAGAATTCGTACAACCTCCGTATCGCGCTTGGGTGCCCGCAGTGCTTGCTGGCGAACTCGATATCGAGGCCGGCATGCAGCTCGAGTTGCGCGATGGTCGGTTGTTGCCACCTGCGCTGATCCAGGCACGCGAACAGCAGGGGCGACGTGTACTGATCGATATTGGTGCGGCGATGTCCCTGTCCGGCTCAGGCCGGTTGAATTATCTCGCGGTGGGTGCCATTTCCCCGCGGGAGTATGCACGGCTTGCAGCCAGCCTGCCCGATGGCCTCGAGCTGATTGAAAATCAGCAACACCTGGATTTGCAGGAACTGACCGCAAGCCTGCATAGCCACCTGACTGCGATGAGCTTACTGTCGTTTGCGGTGGGACTCTTTATCGTCTTTAACGCGGTGCGTTTTTCACTTTGGTACCGGCGCGCAACCCTACTGGACCTGCGCTTAATGGGTTGTGATCTGCGTCATTTGTTAGCCGCGATCTTGTTCGAGACGCTGGTGTGGAGCCTGATTGGAACTGCGCTTGGATTTGTGCTTGGTGTAGTTCTGGCCCATTTACTGTTACCCGGACTCGGCGCCAGCCTGCAAAGTCTCTACGATGCCACTGTCGAGGCAGACCTTGGCTTGAGCCCATGGACGCTGTTGCAAGCCTGGAGCATAACCTTGATTGGCCTCATCTGGGCGCTCGCGTTGCCACTTTACCGGCAGTTGCAGCGTTCCAGCCTCGAGGCGGGGAGCACCGACGTGATGCTCGAAGATGAATCAATCGCACGTCGTCGCCTCGCGTTTGGTGCCTTGTTGCTGGCCTTTATAGCGTGGGTCGCCTATATGCAGATTGAAACGGTTACCCAGGGTTTCGTGGTGCTCGGAATGATTCTGTTTGCCGCGGCCTGGATACTGCCGTTTTTGCTGGCCCGGACTTTAAGCCTGGTTGCCAGGTTGTTACCGCAACGGTATCTGCTGGCGCGCTGGATGGTCAGCGATGGCTGGTCCCAACTGCCGGCGTTTCGCAGTGCGATGATGGCGTTGCTGCTGGCATTAACCGCGAACCTCGGCGTTGGCAGTCTGGTCGATAGTTTTCGTGACGCCTTTGTCGGTTGGCTGGAACTGCGCCAGAGTGCTGATATCTATCTGCGTGCTACAAATCTCGACTACCAACAGCTCGAAATGAATGAAATTAATTCGTCCTGGCTGGTCGCCAGCCACCATCGAATAGGGGTCAGCACCCGTTGGGGTGGTCGGCCGGCCTTAATTCGTGGGGCTAATCCAGTGGCACCCGATAGCATCGTATTTCCATTGTCACGATGGCAGGGTGAATCTGCCACCTCAGCGCTTAAAGCCTGGCGCGAACAACCGGGAAAGATACTGATTAACGAGCAAGTGCATTTCCTGGCCGGGGTTCAGGTGGGTGAAAATGTCGCATTACCAACCGACAAGGGTTTGCAAAAATATGAAGTGGTTGGGGTTTTTTATGACTACGGTAATCCGTATTTCCAGTTCTACCTGCCCGATCATGTAGTTGCAAATAACTGGAGTCACTATTACTCGCGTGGTATCGCGCTATGGTTGAACAAACAAAATAATCAAGCGATGCAACAAGCCGAGGCAAGTTTAAAGGCGCTTGGCGCACAACCGGGGGACTGGATTTCGCAGCGGCAAATGCGCCGACTTTCGGTTGGAATCTTTGACCGCACCTTCGCGATAACCGCGGCGATGAATTTACTGACGATGATTGTTGCGGCAATCGCACTGCTGGCCTCACTGCTCGCAATACTGCAGGAGCGTCTGCCCCAGTTTGCCCAGTGGCGAGCGCTTGGCTTGCGCCAGTTTGAGCAACTATTGCTGGTTGCCACCCCGTTACTGGTTTTTTGCGCGATTGTCTGGTTGCTTTCGATTCCGCTCGGTGCATTATTGAGCTGGATTCTGATTCATAAGCTCAACATCATTAGTTTTGGTTGGAGTATGCCGTTGGTATGGGAAATTGAACCGGCATTGCAACTTGCCGCGGTGGTTCTCCTGATTTGTACGGTTACCCTGTTATTGGTGTCTTTCCAGTGGCGACGTCAAATGCCGCTTGCGTTGGCGCAACTCGGGGAGACGGTTTGATACGTTTTTTATTCCTGCTTAGCGCAGCCCTGCTTGCCCTTGCTGCCCAGGCCCAGGATCTGCTCGGCGATCTGCGTGATCAGGGACTCGGCTTCGCCCAAGTGACACCAGGCAAGTTACTGCAGTTCCCACAGGATCATGGTGCGCACCCGGATTACCGTATCGAGTGGTGGTATTTAACCGCTAACCTTAAGGACCACGAGGATCGTCACTGGGGGATGCAGTGGACTTTGTTTCGCCAGGCCTTGAGCCCTCAACAGGCTGATGCTGGTTGGCAAAGTAACCAGATCTGGATGGCGCATGCCGCTATAACTACCCCCGACGGTCATTTTCATGAGCAACGTTTCGCTCGCGGTGGCATTGGGCAGGCCGGGGTTAACCGCCTCAGCCGCGACGGTTATTTCAATGCCTGGATGGATGACTGGCAGTGGCGCTCGAATGGCGCCGCGCTATTCCCGGCTGAGCTCAGGTTCACGATTGGCGAGCGTGAGATCGTAATATCGCTCGAAGCCACAGGCAATCTGGTGGCAAACGGTATCGATGGCTATAGCCAGAAATCCGCGCAGGGACAGGCCAGTTACTACTACAGTCAACCACATATACGGGTAAACGGATCGATAAACCAGGGGCCTGACAAGATCGGGCTGAGCGGCCAGGGCTGGCTCGACCGCGAGTGGAGTTCACAGGCGCTTGCCGAAAACCAACAGGGCTGGGACTGGTTCTCGCTACATTTGAATGATGGCCACAAGCTCATGGTTTATCAGTTGCGCCACGACAATGGCGAACATTGGATCAGCGGCAACTGGATCAGTCCCCATGGCGACACGAAATTTCTGGATCGTAACGCAATCAACTTAAGCTCAACCCGGACCGGCGCGATCGAAACCGGAGATAACCAGACACGGGAGTTGCCGCTGGAATGGCAATTGTCACTGGCCAAACAAAAACGCAGTTGGCGCATCCGTCCGCTCTATGACCAGCAGTGGATGGGTACGCGTATTCCTTACTGGGAAGGCGTGGTGCTAGTCGAGGACGAACAGGGCACCCCCTCCGGCATCGGCTACATGGAACTCACCGGCTACCAATAACCACCCCACCCGATACACCCACCATGTCGAATCGCAACATCTGATTCAATCAAAGGCAATGGATGGACCAACCGGCGCTTGCGCCGGTTGGGAGCGCCTTTTGCGAGCATATTCCCCTGAGATAGCGATCGAAGGATTGCAGGTGAATTACGGATGGTGGCAGGGAATGGTGTATTATCGCGGGCATTTGGGGGAGGTAATCCGATGAATGTTTTGATTGATATTTGCGTGGTGCCGATGGGGGTCGGGGTTTCGGTTTCGAAGTACGTGGTCGAATGCCAGCGAATCTTTGAGGCCGCGGGTCTGAACCATGAAATGCATTCCTACGGCACCAATGTCGAGGGTGAGTGGGATAAAGTGATGGGCGCGGTAAAGCAATGTCACGAAAAAATGCACGAAATGGGCGCGCCACGTTGTGGCAGCACGCTACGGGTTGGTACACGGGTCGACCGCGATCAAACTATGCGCGACAAGCTGGATAGCGTTTACAAGAAGATGGAAATCTAAATTTTACAACGCGTGATGTGAGGCTACCTGAATTAACGCCGCTTCGACATCGTCAGAAAAGCAGGCAAAGATCACTTCTTCGACATTATCACACTGGTGCAGTGTTTTCAGCGCGGATCGGATCGCGATAGCTGCGGCCTGATCAATAGGATAACCGTATATACCACAGGATATTGCCGGAAAGGCGATGTTCTTGAGGCCATGCTGTTCGGCAAGCAGAATGCTATTGCGATAACAGCTCGCGAGTAACTCGGCTTCATTGTTACTGCCGCCTTGCCATACCGGTCCCACCGTGTGAATAACATGCCGTGCCGGCAAATCGTAGCCCGCGGTTATCTTTGCATCGCCGGTATCGCAGCCGCCAAGGGTCTGGCATTCAGCGAGTAAGCTGGGTCCGGCCGCCTTGTGTATCGCGCCGCAAACTCCGGCCCCATCAGCAAGACTGGCATTGGCCGCGTTGATGATCGCATCGACATCAAGTTTGGTAATGTCTGTTATCTGAATATCCATCTGGGGCATCGTTGTCCTCCATGTTTTCCCAGAACGCTAACAGGGATTGTTCCAGTGATTTCGGATTATTGCAATAGGCTGCATTCCAGCGGGCAGGCAAATGCCGGGCATAACCGGGCTGTTGAAAACGTCGATCAAGCAAAACGACTACGCCGCGATCCTGCTCGCCACGGATTACCCGTCCCGCACTTTGTTTGACTCGGATCAGGCCCGGGAATCGAAACGCATAATCGAATCCGTCAAGCTGCAGCGTTTCGAAGTCCTGCTGTATCAACTGCTGTTCGCTGTTGGCCTGGGGCAATCCGACACCCACAACGATTGCTCCGATCAGTGCGTCACCCCGATAGTCGATACCCTCGGCGAAGCGCCCGCCCATGATCGCAAATCCGAGCTGTCCGTCAGAGTCGAAAAACTGCGACAGGAATTGTTGCTGTGCCGATTCGTCGAACTCGCGTTGTTGCAACAGAGTGCCGGTTTCGGGATACAACGCGTTAAAGCGTTCGTGAACCTGCTGCATGAAATGGTATGCCGAAAAGAAAACCAGGTAGTTACCCGGTCGTACGCGGTAGCAACGCTCGATCGTTTCACAAATTATGTCGATATAATGTTCGCGCTCGCGGTAACGCGTATCGACGTAAGTGCCAATACAGACACTGAGGTTTTTAGCAGGAAACGACGACTCGAGCACCAGGCTCTTGCAGTTTCGGTCGAGTCCGAGCGCCTGCTGAAAATAGGTCGCCGGTGTCAGGGTTGCTGAAAATCCGCAAACGGCGTGAAACAACGGATAACACTGCTGCAGGTATTCGAAAGCATTTAGGCACAAAAGCTTCATTTCACGTGTCTTGACGGGTTTGTACGCAAGCGTCCGATGATGATCGGCATACAATTGACTGATGCTCTGAAAGCGAAAAATCGACTTGGAAAATTCCAGGGTCTCGCTGGCGATATGTTTGTTGGAAAAAATATCGAAGCCGAGCTTTTCGCTGAAGCGCTGACTTGCACGCAGCAGATCATTCGGCATATCACTCGAAATCGATTCGTCTTCTTCCTTAACGCGCAGTTCTCGGTCGAGCGCCTGTTGCATCGAATTGAGTGCCGTCGAAATTTGGCGGCTATTGTCGGCTGTTAGCGCTTTTTTGATCTGCGTGCGGGTAAGGCTTGCCGAATACATACCGCGTGCGCGATCGACCAGGTTGTGCAGTTCATCGATCAATAATAGTTTACGGCGCTGATCAATCTTGAAGTATCCCAACTGCACCAGCGGGTCAAATACGTAATTAAAGTCGCAGATTACGATATCGACCCAGGGCAGCATTTGCAGCGCCAGTTCGAATGGGCACAGCCGGTATTCCGCGGCGGTTGCCTGGAGCTGGGTAACACCGAGTTTACGCAGACCGAACAGTTGCTCACGGGCCGCGGGTAAACGCTCGAAAAAACCGAGGCAGCGTTGACAACGGCCTGCGTCATCAATTTCATTTTCGTCAATATTACAGGGGCAACTGCGGGCCTTGGCCTGGATGACCAGGTAGGACACATCGGTTTGTATCAATTCGACCGCTTTCACCGCCTGTTGCTGACCGGAAACCTTGGCCGACAGGTAAATGATCTGATCGCATTGATCTTCGCCAATCGCCTTGATCGCGGGAAACAGGGTGCTGATTGTTTTGCCGGAACCGGTCGGTGCTTCGACGATAAGTCGCTGTTGATTTTGGATCGCGCGATAGACTTCGGCGGCAAAACCGCGTTGCTGGTTGCGAAAACTGGTAAATGGGAACTCTAGAGCCTGGGCCTGTGTACGGGTGATTTGTCGTTGCGCGTCGACCAGGCGGTACCAGCGCAGGTATTGTTCTAATGTTTGCTCGACAAAAATATCGAGTTCAGCGCACGAAAATATCCTGCTGTGACGCTGCTCCTGTAGCGCAAACAGGGTAACCAGATTGAGGCAGAGGTTAACTTCGCCAAGCCCGTATTCGCGTGCATAGCAGGCCCCATAGCACTTGAGCTGTGCCCAGTGCATCGCATCGTCCGCATCTCCTGCAACATGGGCATACACCGTTTTGATTTCTTCGATACGCGGTGGGGCTTCAGCAGAAAATAACAAATCGATCCGGCCGCCGAGCTCGATATCCTGATCATCGACCCGTGTCAGGAGTTTTACTGTAACCTCGGATATCGCATCGGCGTGGTAACGCTTTTGAATTTTCTGGTGCGTCTGCAAACCATCCAGCGCCTTGATCCCGGGTCCGCTGTCATAGCCGAGGTCACCATCGCGACAGCAAAATTCAACCAGTTCGCGCACTCCGATTTTCAACTCGTCTGCCATCTCACCCGGGCTAACTGGTGTGGAATTCCGTGTTCGTGAAAATAGTGCATCCAGCGTTGCTGGTTCTTTTGCAAACTGTCGCCTGGCCCCTTGACCTCGATCAGGCAATAACCACCGGCTGGCGGGAAATGCACCAGGTCCGAGAAGCCGCTGCGATTGTTGCGCAGGTCACGCAGGATGCGGTTGAACACAGCGCGCCAGTGTTGGTAATCAATACGCTCGAGCGCAAGTTCGATGAGTTCCAGATCGAGATCCTGCCAGTTGACGAGTGGATTCATTAAATCCTGTTTTTGCTGCCAACGAGCTGAGACGATGCGCCAGATGTCTTCATTGCTGTCGATCGTTGTCCAGATTTGCGCCAGTAAACCGCTGCGCCTGGCACAGAATTCATGCTCGTAAAAATCGGCAGGACGATACTGAAATGGATTGAAAAAAGCGCCGGGCAGCGGTGCAAACATCACCTCCCAGAGCAACAGGCCGAGCACACCGTTGAAGAGGCTGTTTTCGACGTAGTAGCAACTATCAGCATCATCGACGCTGTCATAGAATTCGGCTACCGCGATTTCCACCGAGTCTTGGTGCTCGAGCTCAAGTTCGACAATTTCGGGCTGATGACTGACGGTTAGACTTTCAACAGGCTCCATCGGATCAAGGTCATGCCGTTTTATCAGGCGGGTGGCAAACATGCTTGCAAACTGGATTTCTTCTTCATCGATCGGTTGTTCGATGATTTGGACACAAAGATCGAGTGCATCTTGATGCCATCCTTGTTTTTCGTAGATGCGAGCGCATCGTTCCCGGCTCGGGGGTAACAGGCATTGTTGGTATAACTCGATCGCCCTGGGTAATTCACCAATACGTTCGAGTTGGCGGGCGACCTGGTAGCGCAACTGTTCACTCTTATGATACGCGGGTGCGGACGGTTCAATATCTTCCGGAATCATATCGATAATCTCGTTCAATATTGCCAGATCAGTTATATCGCTTAACTCGAACGAGGTCTGTAGCTGGTACAGCAGCCAGTGTTGCTGGATTTCGAGACTGCTGCGGTAAGGCCGATGTTCGGGATCGATGGTATAGGATTCGAATTGATACAAGCCCAGGTCGCGTAACACGAAATCTGTCATCGACTGGTTCAAATTACCGAAGAAGAGCATTTGGCAAATCAGATACTCATCGCCTCGTAACACCTGAAGCAGACTATCTTTGCTCTTTAATACGTCAAAGAATTCTTCGTCATCGCGTTCCAGCAGCGAATGCTCGAGATCAGCACGTCTGAGCTTATCCAGACCCGATTTATCATCCATGATCGAGCGTAATTCCGGCATCGTGTAGAGCGATAACAGGGTTGGATGATCGATTTCACCGTTTACCTCGAGAAAGCCATGCTGTGTTAGCTCTTCGATCGCTGCCTCAAGCGATTCTATTTCGGGGTAGTTCAGTTTGCTGCACCGATACCAGGTAGGGGTTCGGTTCAGCAAGCGGATGCAGAGTTTTTTAGCATCCATGCTCAACGCTCCAAAGCCATATAGAAAATCGAGTTGCTGTGTTTCTAGCAGGTCTGCATACACCCGGATAACGTGGTCAAACAGGGTGAGCACGTTATCGAGGTAATAGGTTTCGGGTAAATCCGGGCGCATTTGGGTATTGTATTCTACACCAATATATAACACTGTTGCATACAACAGTGTTATATATTATATTTACCCGATGGAATCACTCACGAACATCCAGCAGGCAGTTTACGACTATACCCGACAGGCCCTGAAACAGGGGCAACCGTTTCCATCATTGCGTGATATTGCCAATCATTTCGGCTTTCAACACACCACCGCACGCTTTCATCTCAAGGCGCTGGAAAAAAAGGGATTTATTCGACAGCGCTCGCAACGTATTTCAGATTACATGCTGCCCGAAGAATTTAAAACGAGTTCTCAGGATTTCGATCTGGTCGCCAGGATACCAGCGGGTGCACCTTTACCCGTGTTCGATGAAACGCGTGAATCGTTTTCGGTAACCCATGATTTTTTTGGCGGTGGCGATATTCTTGGTATTCGTGTCGTCGGTGACAGTATGTCTGGTGACTCGATCGCCGAGGGTGATATCGCGATGATAAAACGCCAACAGGATGCCAACAAGGGCGATATCCTGGCGTTGCGAATCGAAGACGAAATTACCCTGAAGCGAATCAGGCTAAATGGTGATAAGGCCGAGTTACTACCGTCTAACCCTGAGCATTCGATACGTGAAGTACCTGCCCGGCAGCTGGAGATTCTCGGTAAGCTGGTTGGCATCATTCGCAAGGTATAAGCCAGGCGAATATTCCATGGCCTCACTCCCTGCACAATTTACCGATACTTCATTGCAGCAACAGCTGAAATCTGCGCGCTCGCTTAAGGATAATCTGTTACATCAACCCCAGGAATTGCAGTCGGGAATCGATGCTCTCGATGAATGTTTTGCACAGATCAAACCCGGTGATTTGATCGAATGGGGAATTCCGCCTGGATTAAACGGCCGCTTGATTCCGCTGCAGTTGCTCAAGCAGCAAACCCCCTTGAGTGTCTGGATCTATCACCACCATGGGCTTGGCGTATTTGCTTCCAGCTGGATTAGCCATGGAGTTGATTTGCAGCGACTGTTTTTTATCTGTTCCGAAAATCCAGTCAAGGAATTACGTCCATTATTTCTAGAAGATACTTTCAAGCGTATCATCATTGATGCGCCGCGTAAGTTCAGTACGGGTGACATGGCATTCGTCAGTCAGCAGGCACGTAAACAGGGTCAGATCGTGTTTCTGATCCGCCACTATTTTCTGACTGCAAAACGCGGTAATCCACATGCACGCCTGCGCATCAATACCTGGCAAAGCGGCAAGCGTTCATTTTCACTTCAATTTATCAAAGGACCTAACACTGGAAGAATTTCGCTGCCCTATCGTGCTGTTGCAGAAGAACATGGACGTTACAACTAAGGTAATCGATCTCGCTGAACTGCGCGGGCAGGATGAATTTCCGGCATATGCCGCGATTTCTTGTTCACTAACTGAAGGTCCACCAAAAGAGGGCCCACCAACTGCGAGTCCGTTTGCGTTATCTCCAACAGCAATGCATTGGAGCGACAAACTGTATTTATGCAGGCTGGGTGACTGTAAACTTTTCTGGCTCGATCAGAAAAAAAAACTGCGTTGTAAACTGACTGACCTGTTTGACCCTTTATTGAGATATCACTATGGCGAAGACTTTGTTGCAGTGTTCGGTAATCACCCCTGGCAATGTCTGTTATATCTTCATTACCAGTTAAGGCACCAGGGTAAGGGGCTTTACCTGCTGCAAAGCCGGCTCAATCAAAACATCTATAAAACCCTGGACTGGGATTGCTGGGTTGCTGCGCAGAAAGAACTTGCCAAACATTTGACTGCAATTAATGCGAGCGGCTTTGGCGAAGAATCATTTCATTCCCAACAGGCCCGGATGCTGCGATTTGTTCATCGTATCGGGATTGCAACTCCGTATGACATGAACGCGGCCGATGCAAATTCTATTACGCGTCGTTTTGGTAAGTGGTTGGGACTTATTTGGCAATGGAGTTTTAGTGATTCGAGTAGGTTGCAATGGTTTCCATGGATCAAGCTTGAGCAGGAGAAGCGGCCCAGGGTCAAGCGAGACCTCGAGTACCCGGTCAACCAGTGGTCTTATATTGAAGTATTATTGCGAGAAGATTTAGCCCGCCTCTGCGATCAGTTTAAGCAAGACGATTGCGAGCATATCAATCGTATGCTGTGGGAAATTACACTGTTTAACTATCAGAAAGTTTCGGTCGAACTTTCATTCCGGCATCCCTATTCCTTACATCGCGATATGCCAGGTTTCGATACTGCGCTTTACCAGGCCAGGTACATTTATGACGACTTAATCCGTAACTTGCAGGCGCGTGATAGTGATCTCGACCTGCCTGATAACATGCCCTTCATCTATTGGCAGGTTGAAGTTTGTGAGCGCGTTTTGCTGGCGCCCGTATTGTGGGATTTATTTGCGCAAGAATTCGATCAAATCGACTACCAGCAAATCATGGCACTACAGAACAAGCTGCCATATGCTTTTGAATGCTATCAGTCAGATGCCAGCTTTTATCCTGAACAATCATTTGCACGTATCCCTATCGGTGCAGCTCAGGTAAATGAATTTGACCACTATCCCTGGTCTTGCAGTGCGGCTAATAAGCCACTGTTTTATTACCAACCCGCTCAACCCATTGAAAATCCAAGCCAGGCGGAAAAGATCTTTCTCGAACGAAATTCGAACCAATGGTGGCTTAGTGAAGATGCGTTACAGTCGATACGAGATTATTTTATCTTGAAAGATCATGACGGCAGGTCGAGCTGGGTTTACCGTACTCAGGATGGTGAGTGGTTTAAGCAGGGCGAATTTTGCTAGTGGTCGACCACTAGATTTAGAAACCCCCAAATGTTCAACAACTTTAATGAATGGCTTTGCAAGACCAATTTCAGTTTTCTGCACGGGGCATCACATCCGCGGGATTTAATCGAAACTGCCAATACGCTTGGCTACCAGTCTCTTTGCATTAACGATTTTGATGGCGCTTACGGTCTTGCACGATGCTATCGTGAACTCGATTATCTTAAACAACAGCGTCTCCACCATGGCTTGAAGCTGAACTATGGTGCTGAAATACACTTTCACGCTGATCACGATCTACCCGTGTTACTGCAAGATACACTGGTGCTGGTGGCACAGAATCAACGCGGTTACACCAATCTTAATTGCCTGCTGAGCTATGCACATCGCGAAGGTAAAGACTATGCCAATATTCCACTCGAGTACCTGTTGAATTGCGATGTCGATGGATTATTTGCTATTCAGCCGATGCGTGGTGGCATACGATCGCTAAAGGTCGACAGTAACTACGCTGACCTCAAGCAACTTTTCGATGGGCGTTTTTATCTTGCAATTAGCCGCCACTTGCATCCTGCAGAAGATCGCTGGATAAAAACTACGCTTCAATCTGCAAGGCAACATGGACTCGAGTACATTCTGACGCAGGATGTCTTTTTCCATAATCGACAACAAAAATGCGTTAGCGATTTACTTCAGGCAATTCGGACCAATCGGATTTTCGATCAATGTCGCGAACATTTTTTCCCTAACTCCGAACGTTGCCTGCACCACGCAAATGAACTGCAGCGATTATTTGCCGTCATTCCTGGTTATCGCCGAGCGCTTGATTTGTCACGGTCGCTAAACGAGTCCTGTCAGTTCGACCTCGATCAGTTGGGATATCACTACCCGAAGGAAATGATTCCAAGCGGGCATAACGCCCAGTCTTACCTGCAGGTTCTGGTTACCCAGGGGGCTCGGGAGAAATTCAATAATCAGCCTCCCGATAAGATTCTACGCCAAATCGAGCATGAGCTGATTTTGATCGAGAAGCTTAATTTTGCCGATTATTTTCTGACGGTTTGGGACATTGTCAGCTGGGCAAGAGGTCAGCAGATCCTATGCCAGGGTAGGGGATCAGCAGCAAATTCCAGCATCTGTTTCGTACTTGGCATAACCTCGGTTAATCCGGGTCAGTTTGATTTGCTATTCGAACGTTTTGTCAGCATGGAACGTGGCGATCCTCCCGACATCGATGTCGATTTCGAGCATGAAAGACGCGAAGAAGTAATCCAGTACATTTATCAACGCTACGGTCGTGAACGCGCGGCAATGGTGGCCAACGTTATCACTTTCAGAGGCAAGGGCTCATTGCGTGCAGCAGGCAAGGCCTTAGGAGTCGATGACAAGTTACTCCAGCAAATGTCGAAGATTGCCTCGAGTCGATATTTTCGGGGTACCGGTACCGAAAATATCGTCATGGCACTCAAGCATGATTATGAAAAAGAAAATCCGCTGGCACCGAAAATCAGCTGGAAACTGTGGATGCAACTGAGTGAAAAGCTACACGGTTTTCCGCGTCACCTCGGGATTCACTCAGGCGGATTCATGCTTGCTGATAAACCACTGAATTGCCTGCTTCCGCAGGAACCGGCGACGATGACAGGACGTAGCGTGATTCAGTGGAGTAAAGAAGATATCGAGGCACTCGGTTTTTTCAAAATCGATGTATTGAGTCTCGGTATGCTCTCGGCGATTCGAAAATGTTTCGACTATATCGAATACTACTATGGTAAATCCTTAAGGCTGGACTCGATTCCAGAGGATGACCAGCCGACCTACGCGATGATCCGGAAGGCCGATACAGTTGGCACATTCCAGATTGAATCCCGTGCACAAATGTCGATGTTACCGCGCTTGAAGCCCGCCTGTTTTTATGACCTGGTTATTGAAGTCGCGATTATTCGACCTGGCCCGATTCAGGGCAAAGTTATCCATCCTTACCTCGCGCGTCGTGAAGGACTGGAACCGGTTACTTACCCGGATCAACGATTGCGCCCAATTCTGAAACGCACGCTGGGGATTGCAATTTTCCAGGAGCAGGCCATGCGTATTGCGATCGCGGTTGGCAATTTCAGCGCTGGCGAAGCCAATGAGTTGCGCAAGAAAATCGGATCATGGGGAATCAAGGACTTTAATCGTGATTTAAATCCATTGTTAGTCAAGTTAGAAGAAGGTATGCATAAGAATGGTGTTAAGCCAGAATTCGCCGAACAGATCCTCGGTCAGATGAAAGGTTTTGCTGAGTATGGATTTCCAGAATCACACGCGGTTTCATTTTCATTGATCGCTTATGCTTCCTGTTATCTTAAATGTCATTTTCCGGCTGCGTTTTATATTTCGGTTTTAAACTCGCAACCAATGGGCTTTTACTCACCACATGCCTTATTACAGGCCGCAAGACGTGAAGGCATTCGGTTGTTACCGATATCACTTAACTATTCACAATGGGATCATCAGCTTGAAAAAGTTTCACCGCGAAAGGACTATGCAATCCGTCTCGGATTTCGTCTCGTTAATGGTCTTGCTGAATCGGCCGTCGATATAATTATTCAGCAACGAGTCGCATCAAATGGTTGGCACAGCTTTGAGCAATTCGCACGCGACTGTAATTTGACAAGAGATCAAATCACTGCCTTGGCAGCATCGGATGTGTTCAATGATTTTGACGCCTCACGTTCGCAGGCTTTATGGAAATCAGAAGCAGCACCATTTAAACCGATGCTCGATGATATTGATGATGGTATTGCGTGGAAACCCGAAGCAAAACTGGAGTCGATCCAAAAAGACTTTAGTGCATTTAAAACCAGTCTCAAAAATCATCCCGTAGCAGTAATAAAGAAGGACCAGTGGCCATACCGGGTACCAGTTGAAAAATTTACAGTTGCGCAGCGCCTAGTTGAAATAGCAGCCGATAATGATATTTTCGCATTTGGAATGGTGCTGGTGAAACAGTCGCCGGGATCGGCGAAGGGAATGGTGTTCGTCACACTCGAGGATGAAACCGGTTTTATTAATCTTGCCTTTACACCACAGGTTTATTCTCGTTTTTATCGCCAGGTTGATCAACAACCTTTCCTGTGTGTTGTTGGCCGTTTACAAAGGGTTAATGAATCACATTCGATTCTGGTAAAACGTGTTTTCGATTTTGAGTCAGGTGCGAAACTGTTGTCACTCCAGCGAGAAGACCAGGCAAAGGCAGATGAAGTTTCGGTCGAGCTAATCAAACCCAGGGCATTTCATTAGATTGCTAAACCAGCAGGATGATGCCCAGCATGAATTCTCCAATCTTCCAGATCGATTCAAACACTGGCACCCCAAGAAAGTTGAGTGCAATAAGTGCTAACAGCGCATATGTGCCATAGCGTTGATTGATTTGCAGGTATTTGAGCGCCATTTCTCGTGGTAATGCATAGGGCAGGATGTAACTCCCGTCTAATGGGCCAATTGGCAATAAATTAAACAACATTAACAACATGTTTATCAGAGCCAGGTAGGTAAAGAAGAAATATGCGACCTCGGTTTGAAACAAGCCCCAGCCCGCTTTCAATCCAAGTGCGTAAAGATTAATCGTGACGACTGCCAGCAACAGGTTCATGCCCGGCCCGGCAGCGGCAACCATCAGCGTGCCCCAGCGGGTTCGAAACTTACGTGGGTCGGTGGGTACTGGTTTTGCGTAGCCGATACCAATGGCTAGCACCATTAATAATCCAAGCGGATCGATATGTGGAAGCGGATTTAAAGTCAATCGGCCTGCACGCCTGGCGGTATCGTCACCGATTAGCGATGCCACCTTACCATGACCGTATTCGTGAAATGTCAGCGAGAATATCAATGCAAACGCGATCAAAACGAACAGCAGGTATTGCTGTTGATAAAGTAACTGGATCATCGTTAATCTACTGGTTCCAGGAGGAGTATCGGCCACCAGTATAGCGAGTGCTTGAAATCACGTGACAAAAATATTTTAGGGCGACGTTTTCGCTTAAGTAGAATATGAACAAAATCACATAAGCCTTTGAAAATAATGAAAATACGCTATAATCGAATATGCGATCGCCGGGTTCCAGGAAAATTTTCCAGAATCCAGGGCAACAAGCTTTGCAGTACCTGCGAAAGTACAGCAACTCGGGGATCGAAAAATGGTCTATAACATAGACCGTAATAATAATTGACGATAGCCATCGGATGACGCTTTAGCAATGCGCAAATTAGCGTCTGGATGTTTCATTTAGTCAGAATATAAAGGTAACAAGAGTGTCGCAAGACCTGATCAACAGGTACAAAAATTCGTTTCGAATTCAGTTCCAGGACGCGGAAACCGAAACCAAGTATCGGAATATGCAGGAACAGCATGGTCGACGCACAAGTGCTATTGCTTTTGCAGCGTTGTCTGTTTTATGCCTGGCCTTCGCTTATCTCGAATTCCGTGGCTTCGGCCACAATGTTTCAGCACCAATATATTTGTACCTGCTAGCCGCGATACTGGCAATTGCTAATTTTATACTGAGCCGTTTTTCGGCCGAACTTCACTATCACAAGTTACGCTTGATCGGCAATGGTGTGTTGGCGATGGGAACCGTTATCAGTGCGGTATTCCTGGGAAAATATATCCCATACCATGCCTTGGAGTTTGTACTGCTCGTAGTCTGGCTTGGAAGCTTGAACTCGGTACGCCAGATTTTCACGTTCTTAACAAATGCAATTTTGACGCTTGTCTTCGTCGCGGCGATGTATGTTGCCAATGTTTCGGGTTTCTGGATTTCACTAGTGTCGGTACTGTTAGGGACTGCTGTATTTATTGGCGCCTACATCGGTTATTTGACCGAGCGCAATCGCCGCTTGCTATTCCTGCAAACCGAAATCAACAAGAGCATAACCAGTCGTCAGGAGTTGTGGGCTTTTACGCTAATTGATCTGGATATGGCCTTGAGTGGGATTCTCGATTTTAAGGAATTGATTGCTTTGCTGAAGAAGCATCTTGAGCCGGTAATCGAGTTTGACTCATATATTCTTACCTCTCTCGAAGGGCAGGGACCTAAACCGGCTGCCGATAAAATAGAAGGCGATCTGTTTGAAAATGATGACAAGACACTGTGGCCGGAGGATTTACTTGGCAAGTTGACCCAGACACGGCAAGCTACGGTTAGCTCGGAGCATGAAACCACTAAAGGCTTTCTCGGTATGGAAAAGAAACGCTTTTCTTCATATCGACTCGATGTTCCGGTTTTTAATGATTCCCGGTTACTCGGAGTAATAAGCCTGCGTCGCGAGTCACAACAGTTTGATGATCTGGATATGGTCGCCAGCGTCAGTATTGCCGCGCAGGCGATGTTGATTTTCAAGCGCTCGACACGCAACTCGGCGATGGTGGTAGACCAAACGGTGCCAGATCCGGTATTCAGGCCAAAGATAGCAGAAGAATCTACGGTTACTTCCACTGCTACGGTATCTACTACTGAGAGCAAGGATATGGAAATGACCGACTATACCTATGTTGACTCGGACCAGACCCTGGTGCCTAAAGACGTAGTCGACAAATTCAAAAAGGAAGAAGCGTCAGCGAAAAAAACCATCACCCTGATGAGCCGTGAAAATGCTGACAAAATTGCAGTTGATCGTTATCGCACCGCCGCCGTTGAGGGCGAGCCCCTGTCAGTTCTAATTATTGAAGTCGACGGCCTATCCAAGTTACGCGAAGATGATGGTGACCAGGTTGCCTACAAGGTGTTCGCCGCAATCGTCAAGTATATTTTCTCCAAGGTAGACAAGGGAAAAGATATTCTGGGACGTTACGGACAAAATGGTTTGAGTGTGTTGATGCCCAGGGTCGATATGAACGCCGCCGAAAAATTTGCCGAGACAATCCGACAGTTTGTTGGCGGGGCACGTTATAAAACTGCCTACGGAGAAAAGAATGCCACCCTGAGTATTGGTGTGGCGGCGATTACCGATGATACAGGCGACTATGGTTCGATGATCAAGCGAGCCGATATGGCATTGTTCGTGGCTAAGAAAAACGGCCGTAACTGCGTCAAAGTTCGGCTTTAACGAGAAGCTACCCGGCCGATGCATAATATTTTTAATGGTCGATAATCAGCACTGGTTAGATCGTTGGAAAGAAAACCGCATCGGTTTTCACGAAAGCACCGTCAATCAATACTTGATAACATATTTACCGCAGTTTGCGCTGCCGGTGGGTGCATCTGTTTTTCTACCGCTATGTGGAAAGGCACAGGATATCGTGTGGCTCGCACAGCAGGGATACGAAGTGATCGGTATCGAACTATCGAAGATCGCAATTGAAGCATTTTTCGAGGAAAATTCACTAGACTATGAACGCGTCACATCGGATCGATTCGTGACTTACAAGTCTGGAAATATCAGTCTGTTGCAGGGTGATTTCTTCGACCTATGTCAAGATGATATAAATACCTGTCACTTTATTTATGACCGTGCCGCGTTGATTGCGATGGAGCTACCGGATCGTCCACGGTATTATGAGCATATGCTCTCGATCATATCGCCGACCAGTAACATGCTGCTAATTACGCTTGAATATGATCAGGCGGAAATGCTGGGGCCACCATTTTCTGTGCCGACCGAAGAAGTATCCCGGTATTACGCGGATTCTTTTGCCGTAAATTTATTGGAATGTAACGACATCATCGATGAGCGTCCTCGCTGGCGTAAGGTGGGTTTAACCGCGCTCAATGAATCAGTCTTTCGCCTTGATAGCCGCCGGTGAAATTCCAGGGTAATCTGCATAAGATGCATACCGAGGCGACCAGCCCGGTAAGTTATCGTCTAGAACTTGGTGGTAAGCAGGTAGTATTGAACGACTGGCTGGGAAAGCAAATCAAGATTGAATACCTGCAGCAAATTGAATGCATCCATTGTGGCCGCATAACCAAAAAAAGTTTCAGCCAGGGTTACTGCTACCCCTGTTTTAGAAGTCTCGCACAGTGCGACCTCTGTATCGTTTCACCCGAGAAATGTCATTTTCATCTGGGTACTTGTCGGGAGCCGGACTGGGGCCTAACCCACTGCATGCGGCCACATATTATCTATCTCTCGAACACTTCTGGCGTTAAGATCGGCATCACCCGCGAAACTCAGGTGCCGACAAGATGGATCGATCAGGGCGCGATTCAGGCGATTCCGATTCTGCGGGTATCGAAACGATACCATGCTGGTTTAATCGAGCATGCTTTCAAGCAGCATGTCAGCGACAGAACCAATTGGCGCAATATGCTCAAAAACGAGGTAGAGGAAATCGATTTATACCGGGTATTCGAAACAGTTTGGCCTCAGGTGAAAGCCGAACTCGATGCTGATTTAATCGAAGACGCTGAGGAAATGGCAAAGCCTGAAGGCGTGCTGAAACTCGATTATCCGGCACTTAAATATCCGGTTAAGATCAATAGCTTCAACCTTGATAAGCAGGCGCAGGTTCAGGGTAAGCTCGATGCCATTAAGGGGCAGTACCTGATTCTCGACAATGGCGTAATTAATATTCGCAAGTACGGTGGTTACCTGGTAAGCCTGGAATCAGACTAGCTCCCTGCGATGCTATTCTAGTGAATCAGTACTGATGGACTTTGGTTAAAGTAAGATTCCATTACTTTGCGCACATGTGGTGGGTAATCCAGTGCGTCCATCTCTTTCATTCCTTCGGCAAAAAAACCGCTTGCTTCCTGCGGTAAATAAATCAGAAACTCGTCGAAGGCCTTCTTCATTACCTCGAGATCGTGGGTGCGAGTGGCCACGATGCCGCGATTAATATGTAGCAGCCGCCAGGGCCTGAGTTCTTCGCTGTCTTGCTGGTCCTTTTTAAGCTCCAGCGAACAGTGATCAACGATATCGGCGATTAAATCGGATAAAGCCAGTAGCGCTTCCTTTTCCTGCATCAGGTTGGCCAGCTGGGCAATCGCGTTAACCACCGGCTCAAGATAATTTATGGTTCCATCGTAACTAATTGTCCAGCGGGCAACTACCAGCGATATTTGTTCGATTTCCTTGCGCTTGTGGGGTAAATCGAGACGTTCCATCAAGTCGATTAACTTGAGCAACAAAACAAAACCGTAGTCGCTGATTTCAGTGGCCTCAGACGCTTCGATTATCCTGTCTTCGTTGGCACGCAGGTTTATGCTGGCGACAATATTGAAAAACTCGACGAACTTATCTAGCAGGGTATTCAGACCTCTGCGGTGATCATCGTCAAGATATTCGTCGAGTTGCTGGGGAAGGTTCAGCAAGTACTCGCGCGCATCTTTTAATGACACCATCGAATCCATTGTCTAGTTTGTCTCCAAGCTCGAAGTTCACTCTTACAACGATCGGGCGATAGTCTTCACCAGCCCAGGGCCGCGATAAATTAAACCAGTGTATAACTGAATAAGTTTAGCACCTAGTTCAAATCGAAGCTTGGCCTCCTCTGCCGAATCGATACCGCCCACTGAAATAATCGGGATATCGTCACCCAGTTCCCCGTAAAAAGCAGCCAGCAACTGACGCGATTTGTCACGCAACGCAGCACCACTCAAACCTCCGCTTTGGTCAGCGAGGTTGTGACCCTGCACCGCGTCCCGAGTTACCGTGGTATTGGTTGCGATCAATCCGTCCACGGCATATTTTCGCAGCAGCTCTGAAATCGGAGGGATTGCCTTGCGGTCCAGGTCTGGAGAAAGTTTGAGCACCAATGGGCGATGGAATTGGTGCTGGTCTTCGAGCTTGGCGCGCAACTGAGTGATTCCGGTCAACAGTGCCTCAAGTGAAGCTTCGTCTTGTAGATCGCGCAGTCCGGGCGTGTTGGGTGAAGATATATTTACTGCGATATAGTCCGCCTTGACATAGACCTTTTCGTACCCCAGACAGTAATCAGACAATGCCTGCTCTACCGGGGTACTCAGATTCTTGCCGATATTGATACCCAGAACATAATCACGCGACTTGTCGCCAACTTGTTCCAGCATATGATCGACTCCGCTGTTGTTGAAACCCATGCGGTTGATCAGGCTCTGATATTGAGACAGGCGGAAAATGCGCGGTTGTGGGTTGCCGGGCTGAGGCTTGGGGGTAACACTGCCAATCTCGATAAAACCAAATCCCAGTTTTCCAAGTCCATCGAGATAGTCAGCATTTTTATCCAGTCCGGCCGCAAGGCCGACCGGATTAGGAAAATCCAGACCCATCACCCGAACAGGCTTCTCGATTCGATTAGCGGGAAGTATCCTGTGAAACTGCTGCAACATTTCAAGGCTGATATCGTGTGCCAGTTCCGGGTCGAGGGAAAATAGTATTGGTCTTACCAGCGAGTAAAGCATTAACTTGAAGCGATCAGGGCGAGCAGTTCGGGGTAGTGCTCCAGGTCCTGCAACGTATCGACATCCCGTACAGTTTCAAGTAAACCTACGCGATAGCCTAAGTCTCTGGCATTGGAAACTGTCTGTTCGAGCACCTCGTCGGAACTCCAGCGAACATTTTTAAACAACTCTGGATTAATCTGGGTGCAACCGATCAATGCGTAGCCCCCGTCAATCGCAGGCGATAATACCAGCTCGTGGTCGGACAGGGCCTGTGCGGCCTGGTGCAAATGCCGGGCAGTAATATCCAGGCAGTCTGACCCAATTATCAGTGCCCCGTCGGTGCCTGTTTCGAGTAAGTCCTTAAGTGCGTTGAACATACGTGTACCCAGGTTATTACCCTTCTGTACGGAGTGTTCTTCATCCTGGAATAGGTCATCGTCACATACATCGCTCAAATACAGCTGGTAATCAAGGCCCGACCGCCTGGCAACCTCAAGTGTATATTCGAGACAGTAACGATAAACTCCGGCTGCCTTGTGGGCACCAATATCAGGTATCAAACGGGTTTTGACTGAGCCGGGGTAAGGTGGTTTGGCAAATATACCTAGCGAAATCATGAATTCACTATCCCCGTTGCCGGTAGTAAAGCTTGTATAAGCGTCCCGGGTCGACTCCCAACCAGTAAGCGAGACGCAATGACCACATCAGAATCACGGTTTTAAAAATCCCCTCATCCTGCCAACGCCGACTTGAGCTGATAATCACCGATTCGATGATGGCAGGTTTGGCATGGCACCGTGCCATTTTGCATATCGCGATATCTTCCATCAAGGGAATCTGTGGATAGCCGTTAAGTGATTCGAAGAAATGCCTGTTGAAGTAGAGGCCCTGATCTCCACCGGCTACACGGCTCAAGCTTGCGCGCAGGTTGATTGTAAATTCAATAACCCGGTAAATGAAAGCATCGCCACTCAGGCGAAGGCGAAAAAATCCCCATTTAGCATTTGCTTCGAAATTGTTGTAAAAGGTTGCAGGCAAAGTGCTGTCGGCATGCAGAAACAACAAAAACTTCCCACGCGCTGTCTTGCTGGCGGTATTCATCTGCATGGCCCGACCCACGCTGCCGTGAACGATAGAACAGGGGTATCGCCTGGCTATTTCCAGGGTTTCATCTGCGCTACCTCCATCGCTGATAATGACTTCACACAGGCTTGTTACCTCCGGTAGCGCGAACAGTTTAGCGAGGCTTTGATCGAGACAAGCTGCTTCGTTCAGAACTGGAATTACGATGCTGAACTGGGGTTTATCAGGCAAGGGCTCCGCCACAACTGCTACCCTGCCCCGCGGTACAGCCGTAACAGTGATCAGCGATGCTGACGGGGATATTTGCCAGGCTCGTCTTCAAGACATCGCTGACGTGCAGTTTCTGTCGGTTACCGGGGTGGCGAATATTCATGTTTAACATCTGGTTGAAATCACAGTCATATACGAATCCCTGCCAATCGATGCTGAGCTGATTTATACACATTAGTCCCTGTAAGTTTGCTGCACTGAAGGAATCCTTGAGCAGGTTCATGTAGTTTTCAAACTCCCCTTTGGAAAGCAGGGTGCTGCCAAAACGAGCGATGGGCATATTGGTGATTGTAAAAAGCCGGTTGAACTCGATGTCGAAATTTTCGGTAAGAAACTGTTTATAGTCCTGCTCTAGTACTTCCTGTGGAGGTGGCAAGTAGGGACCGGTCGGATTGTATACAAGGGTCAGGGTGAGTTTGCTGCCATCCCTTCCGTATCCCAGTTGATTGAGCCGCTTCAAGGCCTGCATGCTTTTCCGATATACACCTTTACCGCGCTGCCGATCAACATTGTCTTCCAGGTAACAAGGGAGCGAGGCAACAATCTGAACCCCGTTCTCGGCAAGAAACTCGGCGGTATCCTCGAATCCAGGTTCTAGTAGAATGGTTAAATTACAACGATCGATAACCGTAACGCCAAGCTTGCGTGCTGCAACCACCAGTTCCCTGAACATCGGATTCATTTCAGGAGCGCCACCAGTAAGATCGAGCGTGTGCACTGATTTTTGGGTTAACACATCGAGAATATGCTGGATATTTTCCCGCCCCATCAATTCCTTACGCGTCGGTCCAGCGGCGACATGGCAATGCAAACAGGATTGGTTACACAGGTAACCAAGATTTACCTGCAATATTTCCAGCGCGTTTCGGGTCACGACCGGAAAATCAGTTGTTTTTAACAGGGGCCAGGTGTCGCGCATTGATATTAGTCTAGTGATTGATCCACGATAGACTCGCAATATACCATAGAGTTCAAACAGCGGGCGATACGTCGGGAAAGGGTAGTATCAATACGAATAACAATGCAGTGAGCTGTGGGGTAGCGGTAGTCGTAACCCATCAGCAGCAAGTATTGTTTGGCCGTCGCAAATCGGGACTAAACGGGTTTGAATGGCAATTACCCGGCGGCTGGATTGATGCGGGTGAATCACCGCAACAGGCGGCGCGACGTGAGGTGATCGAAGAAACAAGTTTGCAATTGCAAAACCTCCGATTTGTTGGCCTAACCAGCAACGTTTTTTCGACGGACAAACATTCAATATCTTTGTATTTTGAGGCAGAGTGCATTGATGCACAGTTACTGAATGTGACGGAGAATGATAAGTGTTTCGTGTGGGAGTGGAGGAATTGGGTTGACCTATCCGCGAACCTCTATTTGCCGTTACGCCTGTTCAAGCAAACTGGTTATCAACCTTTTTCAAAAGGCCCACATTGGACCCATGTCTCAATTTAGAAATTATAGTGTTTTTATGGGCTTACCTCCAATAAACTAGAATTAAATTTAACTATACTGCTATAGTTCTTAACTGCGCGATACACGATAACCATAATCACATAATGACAGTTGAATTCGATATTGCCAGCGATCAGATCGATGGTGCACGCGACTATCAAGAAGACGCCTTCATGGTCAATCAGTTGGGCGAGGCTGATAATGGCGAACTCTGCTCTCTGATTATTATGGCCGACGGCATGGGGGGTCATGCCGCGGGCAATGTTGCCAGTAACATGGTGGTTGCAACATTCAACAAGACATTTCAGGCAAAATTTCCGACCACCGATGTTGCTGAGCTCCTCACCGATGCGCTGAACCGTTCCAACGACCAGATACGAGCATCAGTTAAGGAAACTCCGGCGTTGCGAGGAATGGGCTGCACCATGGTTACTGCCTACGTGCAGGACGATAATCTTTACTGGGTCAGCGTTGGCGATAGTCATCTGTACCTGGTTCGTGACCGCGAGTTGATCAAGCAAAATGCCGATCATAGTTATGGTGCCTATCTCGACATGATGAAAGAGCAAGGCATGGAGATCGACGAACAGGCGGGCATGTCGCGCAATATGTTGATGAGTGCGATGACCGGCGAAGAGATTAGCAGCATCGATGTCGCTGAAAATCCAATAAAGCTTCGTCCCGGTGACCGTGTCATCGTGGCGAGCGACGGCCTAGATACTCTGGGTGCGGGGGCAATAATCCAGTATTCATCCTGGTCGGCGACTGCTAAGGAATGCGTCTACGCATTGTTGAAAGCGGTCGAAGATGCGAACAAGATCAATCAGGACAATACGACTCTAATTGTTGTCGATATCAAGGAACGCGAGGCCAGGTACGATCGTAGTTCGGATGTGGCAGAGCCAGCACCAGCTCCCGAGGAACCGATAGCGCGCGTTGCCGATGTAAAGATTCCCGATATACCGAAAGAGCCACGATCTTACAAGGGTTTGGTATGGTTGATCGTAATCGGTCTATTAGCTGGCGGTGGTTATTATGCTTGGCAAAAAGGTCTCGTCGATGACGCGATGGAAAAAGGTACCGAGCTGGTGGAGACGACCACGCAAACAATCGAGGCCGAGCTGGAGGCTAAACCTGAGCCGGTAGTCGAACCCGAACCCGAACCCGAGCCCGAGCCCGAGCCGGTAGTCGAGCCCGAACCTATCGTTGAACCTAAACCAGTGTTCGTCGATAAGCCTGACGTATTCAGAGATCGCCTTAAGTCAGGTGTCAGTGGCCCAACTATGATTAAAGTGCCTTCTGGAAGATTCCGTATGGGAGGCGCATCGGCAATCGTTGCGCCGGATGAGGTTCCCCGACGTGAGGTTAACGTCTCGTCTTTCATGGTTTCCGTTTACGAAATAACCTTGGCCGAATATTATCGCTTTGCTGATGCAACCGGGCGCAGAAAGCCCAAAAGCAATGGTTGGGATATCAAGACCCATCCGGTAGTAGATGTATCCTGGGACGATGCACTCGCCTATACGCGCTGGCTAGGCAAGCAAACCGGTATGCGCTATCGCTTGCTATCCGAGGCGGAATGGGAGTATGCCGCACGATCGGGTACTACAACTTCATTCTGGTGGGGAATCAAGCCAGGGATCGGTAACGCGCATTGTTTCGATTGTAAGAGCGATTTTAGTACCAGTAAACCGGCTAAGGTGGGTACTTATAAGCCGAATGCTTTCGGAGTTTACGATACTGCCGGCAATGTTTTTGAATGGGTACATGACTGTTATCATAAAGGTTACAATGATGCGCCCAAGGATGGCAGCGTTTGGGAAGGCGGTGACTGCGATGTTCGAGTTGTGCGTGGTGGCGCTTATCGTAGCCCTGCTAATTCGATGCGCGCGGAAAATCGCGAAAAGTTCAAGAGCGGTAAAGGTCAGTACAATGTCGGAATACGCGTCGCACGCGATCTTTAGTTTCGCGAAAAGCGGCGGGTTTGGCTCAACCAGGTAGCAATAATGGTCGATTGGCAGGTTATTGAAACAGTGCTGCTCGATATGGACGGCACCTTGCTGGACTTGCACTTTGACAACTATTTCTGGCAGGAATACCTGCCGCTGCGTTACGCCGAGATCAAGGGTCTAGAACCACAGGCCGCTAAGCATCACATTGTCACACAAACCCGTAAAATCGAGGGCAGCCTAAATTGGTATTCGACCGATTACTGGAGTGAGATGCTCGAAATTGATGTGGTTGAGTTGAAACATGAGGTCAGTCATAAAGTAGCGATACGACCCTTTTGTATCGATTTTCTCGATGCTTTGCGTGCCGCCAGCAAGGATGTGGTATTGGTTACCAATGCGCACCACGATAGTCTTGCGCTAAAAATGGATAAAACGCAGTTGGCGCACAAATTTGATCGTCTCATAACGGTGCATGAATTTTCCCTGCCCAAGGAAGATCCGCAATGTTGGCATGAAGTTCACAAACGTCACCCGTTTACTGCACAAAATACCTTGTTGATAGATGATAATCTGCATGCGTTACAGTCTGCTCGAGAGTATGGTATTGGCAGTTTGCTCGCTATCTATCAACCTGACTCGCAGGCCCCTCGGCGTGAGATAAATGAATTCGATGCAATTCATTCATTTGATGAAATAATGCCGGTATTCAAAGTATTCGATGAGTAACAGCATGCCTGAAATTTTGTCGGGAGGATGCCTTTGCGGTGGAGTCCGTTATCGGATAACCGGACCCTGCCGAGACGTAATTAACTGTCACTGCGAAAATTGTCGCCGTATCCACGGGCATATTGCTGCTTATACTTCGGTACTGCAATCCGACCTGGTGTTAGACAGCCAGCAAACCCTGCAGTGGTACCATGATGAATCGCCAAACACATTTCGTGGATTCTGCTACCGTTGCGGTGCAAGCCTGTTTTGGGATGCGCGCGACGGTCGCAATAAAATATCGGTGGCGGCAGGCTCGTTGGACGATAGTGGCGAACTGAAAACTATTGGGCATGTTTACGTGTCAGAGGCAGGAAAGTACTATGAAATCAATGACGAATTGCCGCGCTTCGAAACCAGCAATTTCGGGGCGCTTGAATCCGATGAGAGCGGTTGACCTATGCATGGGAATGAGTTTAAAGTTTTAAAGCAAAACTGATGGCGTCAGTGTAGTACGCGTCAATTCACGAAAGTGGCTACTGAATTTTCTTAATCATTCGAAATATCTAAATCAATGCTAAAACCTGATAAATATGATCCGCTAAAACTGTCTGTAGGCCATGTACTCGATATTATCGGGGAAGGGTGGTCGATGCTGATTGTTCGGGAGGCATTCCTGGGTACGCGGCGCTTCGAAGAATTTCAGGGGCGCCTTGGGATTGCGCGTAACATCCTCACTGCCAGGTTGAAAAGACTTTGCGCTAACGAGATTCTAGATCGAGTACCCGTGAAGGAAGGAGCCAAGCGGCATGAATATATACTGACTAACAAGGGAAAAGACATGATGCCATTGCTAGTGGCGTTATCTCAATGGGGTGACAAATGGGTGTTTGGGGAAGATAACGAACCGGTGATTTTTCTCGACCGCGCCCAGGGTGAACCGATATCTCGAGTCCAGGTATTTTCAACTGTGGGCGAAGTTTTACGACCACGCGACATCATGGTAATAGCAGGGCCTGGCGCAACCCGAGAAGCGAGGGATCGCCTAGAAGAACTTAATAAAAATGAGTGAATCAGATCTCACGCCACCAAAATGTCCAGTTGGTGAAACCAGTTGCGAATGGCTGGATGAAGTCGAAAACCTGCGCCGCCAGATCGACGAACTATCTGAACTGGTGTCTACCGATGCCTTGACCGGGCTATTTAACTTTCGTCATTTCAAAACGATATTGCAGGCGGAAATGGATCGCTCCAAACGCAGCGGTATTCCAACCAGCCTGGTACTGGTGGATCTTGATCATTTTAAAGCAGTTAATGACAGCTATGGCCATCAAATAGGAAACCTGTCGCTGAAGCACATGGCGGCCATTCTCAAGAACGGGGTACGAACAACAGATATCGTTTTCCGCTACGGTGGCGAAGAGTTTGCGATGATTTTTCCGGAGACCCACCTTAATCTTGCGGTCAAGGTTGCCGATCGAACTCGCGAACAAATTGCCAACAGTCCGGTACCAGTCGATGATGGCGAAATCAAAATAACCGCGAGCATGGGTGCCAGTGTTTACATGAAAACCAGCGTGCTTGATCTCACTGAATTTGTAGATTCTGTAGACAAATATCTCTACGAAGCAAAGCAATCAGGCCGCAATTGCATTTGCCATATCGACTACACCGAATTGCGTGCCGTCACCGAAGTTGGCGCCGATGAGCGCACCATGCTCTTCGGCAAAGAGTAACAATCTCCCTTCGCGGATACTTTCTGAAATCGGGGAATTTCAATCCTGTTAATTAGAGATCGAAATCACTGAGCTTTTTTTCAACCAGCTCGTTTTGCAATACCACGTAATGCGGCATTCCACGGTCATCATAGTCGGGAAAAGCTTCGCCCTGGATTAGCGGGTAAAGATAGTCGCGGCATTTGTCTGTAATTCCGAAACCGTCCGTACTGATGAAATCGAGCGGCATCGTTTTTTCAACATTGGCAACGTCTGCCAGATTGGCGCTTCCGATTTGCCAGCGATAAGGATTGTCGGAAATGCGCTCAATAGTGGGCATGATTGCATTCTTGCCGGCTAATGCCATTTCCACGCTGGCCTTGCCAAGTGCATATGCCTGTTCGACGTCGCAGGCGGAGGCGATGTGGCGTGCGGAACGCTGCAGGTAGTCGGCAACCGCCCAGTGGAACTTGTACCCAAGCGCATCTTTAATCATGTTGGCGACGACCGGGGCAACACCGCCGAGTTGTGCATGTCCAAAAGCGTCCCTGGTACCTTGTTCAGCGAGGAAGCTACCGTCGGCATTACGTACGCCCTCGGAAACCACTATTGTGCAATATTCGTAGGCTTCAACCTTTTCCTGCACCGCTTTTACAAACTTGTCGTGATCGAAATCTACCTCGGGAAACAACAGCAATACCGGAATTCCATAGTCTTCGATCAATCCCCCAGCGGCTGCGATCCATCCGGCGTGGCGCCCCATTACTTCAAGCACGAAAACCTTGGTCGAAGTCTTGGCCATTGATTTTACATCGAAGGAGGCCTCGAGTGCTGAAATGGCGATGTACTTGGCGACCGAGCCGAAGCCGGGACAATTGTCGGTTATCGGTAAGTCGTTATCAACGGTCTTGGGAATATGTATCGCCTGCACCGGAAATCCCATGGTCTCTGATAACTGCGATACCTTGAAACAGGTATCGGCCGAGTCACCTCCCCCATTGTAGAAGAAGTAACCGATATCATGCGCCTTAAAAACTTCGATCAGGCGCTCGTATTCACGCCGGTTTTCCTCGAGGCTTTTAAGCTTGAAGCGGCAAGAGCCGAAGGCTCCGGACGGGGTGTTTTTAAGCGCCGCAATATCTGCATCTGTTTCGCGCGAGGTATCAATCAGCTCTTCGCTCAAGGCGCCGATAATACCATTACGTCCGGCAAATACGGTGCCGATTTTATCACTGTGTTGGCGGCTGGTTTCAATTACGCCGCAGGCGCTAGCGTTTATGACCGATGTAACACCGCCGGACTGGGCATAAAATGCATTCTTGGGGCTCATCTACAAGCTTCCACTTGATTATCTAACTAGCCTAACAGGGGCGCGATAACCAGGCTAACAATTGCCATTACATTGATCAAGATGTTCATCGAAGGACCAGACGTATCTTTGAAAGGGTCTCCAACGGTGTCGCCAACTACTGTTGCCGCGTGCGTGTCCGTACCCTTGCCACCGAGGTTACCCTTTTCGACGAACTTCTTGGCGTTATCCCAGGCCCCGCCCGCATTGGCCATCATCAGCGCCATCAAGACACAACTGAGCAGTGCACCCGACAGCATACCACCCAGCGCTTCTGCGCCGATAAGAAATCCTACCAGGGGAGGCGCAGTTACCGCGATCACACCTGGAACAATCATCTTTTTCAATGCTGCCGTCGTTGCGATATCGACGCATGTCGCTGTATCGGGCTCCGCTGTACCTTCAAGCAGACCGTCTATTTCGCGGAATTGACGGCGGATTTCCTTGATCATTTCGAACGCTGCATCACCCACCGCGGTCATCGTGATCGCAGCGATGACGAATGGAATGACGCCACCGATAAAGAGTCCGATTAACACAAGTGGGTTATTCAGTATGAGTTCGAAGTTTTCAATGTTGATGGAAACAGTCTCGATATAGGCGGTGATAATCGCAAGCGCCGCGAGTGCCGCTGCACCGATGGCGAAACCCTTACCAATTGCCGCAGTCGTATTGCCGAGTTCATCTAGCGAATCGGTTATCTTGCGGGTGTCTTCGCCCAGGCCGGCCATTTCGGCGATACCACCAGCGTTATCGGCAACCGGGCCGTAAGCGTCGATCGCCATGGTAATACCGACTGTGGCAAGCATACCGACGGCAGCAATACCGACACCGTAAAGTCCCGCGAACTGGCTTGCGACCCAGATAATGCCGCATATTGTCAGGACCGGTATCGCGACCGACTGCATGCCGAGCGCCAGACCGCTGATCATAACGGTGGCCGCCCCGGTTTCCCCGGACTTGGCGATGTGCTCGACCGGCTTGCCGGCGGTGTAATACTCGGTGACCAGGCCGATGATAATACCGCCGACCGCTCCAGCCAGTACTGCTACCCAGATTCCGCTGCTCAGACCCAGCATCAAAATCAGGAAATAAGCGAGCGCGATGAATAGTATCGAAGACCCCATGGTACCCATGCGCAGGGCTTTTTCAGGGGATTTGCTCGAGTTAACCTTGACGATCAGTATGCCACCGATCGAACACATCAGGCCCAGCGATGCCAGCGCCAGCGGCAGGTTCATCATCGCTCCACGGCCACCCATTGCTTCCGTTGCAGCGACCGCCATGGTCGAGGCGATGGCGATGGAGGCGATCATCGAACCGCAGTAAGACTCGAAAATGTCGGAACCCATGCCGGCCACGTCGCCCACGTTATCGCCCACGTTATCGGCGATGACACCCGGGTTGCGTGGATCGTCTTCCGGTATGCCAGCTTCAATCTTGCCGACCAGGTCGGCACCGACGTCGGCGCTCTTGGTGAAAATGCCGCCACCGACACGCGAGAACAACGCGACCACCGAAGCGCCCATCGCAAAACCGTGGATTGCATGTAGCGAGTCGAGATCACCGGAGAATAGAAAAAACACGATCCCCAGTCCGAGCAGGCCCAGCGATGCGACCGCAAGACCCATGATCGAACCGCCGAAGAAGGCCACGGTTAAAGCTGCAGCGGCTCCCTCGTTATGGGCTGCGGTCGTGGTTCTAACATTGGCGCGGGTAGCTGTGTTCATGCCGATATAGCCGGCAGACCCGGAAGCCAGGGCGCCCATCAAAAAGCAAAACGCGGTTCCGAAGCCGAGAAAGATATACAGCAAAACCAGGAGTACTGCGGCAAACATGGTCAGCATCTTGTATTCACGTTTCATGAATACCATCGCACCAAGGTGAATCTGATTGCCGATTTCCACGACTTTGCCTTCACCTTCGGGATGTTTCTTGACCTGTGCGTAGACAAATGCTGCCGCCACTAATCCAAAGGCCCCGAAAATCGGCGGCAATAGGTTACTAAGCTCCATACTGTTTCCCCAAAATTTTGGATGGTGTTTTAGGAATTATTACCCCAAAATTTTATGGGGCTTTAAAAAAACGCGTGAATGATATAGGTTTTTACGCCCATATTGAAACTTCTTTACATTTTTCACACCCTTTTTTTGTTATTTTTCTGCTATTGTCCGCACATCCGCCAATGATCCGCAGTCCCAAAGGTTAAATCCGTTTCAATGTCGAAGCGAGAGCAGCTAAAAGACGATTTCCTCGAGAACCGATTGATTCGCCGCCGCCTGGTGTTGTCGGCAATTATCACGGTAATTCTGCTCAGCCTTGTGCTCGGCAGGTTATACGTATTGCAGATCGTCGAACACGAACATTTTGCTACCCTTTCGGACAGTAATCGCGTTCGCATCAAGGCACTGCCTCCAGCACGTGGGCTGATATTCGACCGCCACGGCGTGGTAATGGCTAACAACCTGCCTGCCTACCGGCTGGAAATCGTGCGCGAACAAGTCGAAGACCTGGATAGTACGCTGCTGCAGCTGAGGCAATATGTAGAATACACCGATCACGATTTGAAGCGATTCAATCAATCTTCGATACGCCGTCGACCATTCGAAAGCGTTCCCTTGCGTTTAAACCTGAATGATGAAGAAGTCGCGAGGCTAGCGGTCAATTTGCATAGATTCGAGGGTGTCGAAATCAATGCACGCTTAACACGTAATTACCCGCAAGGGTCGCATGCGGTTCACGCGCTCGGCTACGTCAGCCGGATCGACGCAAGAGACCTGAGCGAAGTCGACGAAGTTGACTATGCCGGTAGCACTCATATCGGCAAGCTTGGCCTGGAAAAATTCTATGAACATGAGCTGCATGGTTCAGTCGGGGTGCAACGGGTTGAAGTTAATGCCGGGGGTCGCACCTTGCGCGTACTCAATGAATCACCACCTGTTCAGGGTAATAATCTGCATTTAACAATCGATTCCAGATTGCAGAAAGTCGCTGAGGAGGCTTTCGCCGATCAGACGGGTGCCGTAGTAGCGATCGACCCCAACAATGGAGAGATCCTGGCATTGGTTTCGATGCCAATATTTGATCCAAACCTGTTCGTCAATGGAATAAGTTTCAATCAATATAGTGAATTACGTGATTCTCCCGATCGTCCGTTGTTTAATCGCGCGCTTTCGGGGCAATATCCACCAGGATCCACTAGCAAGCCTTTCTATGGGCTGGCCGGGCTTGAATTGTCTGTGGCGAAAAAGGATCAGGAAACGTTTTGTGTTGGCTACTACAAGCTGCCCAATGAAAAGCGCCGCTATCGCGACTGGAAGAAGCAAGGGCATGGTCATATGAATCTAACCGATGCGATAACCCAGTCATGCGATGTTTATTTCTATGATCTCGCGTATCGGCTAGGTATCGATCGCATGTCTTCTTTTCTGGACAAGTTTGGCTTTGGAGTTAAAACAGGCGTGGATAGCACCAGTGAACGCAACGGCTTATTGCCGTCGCGGGAATGGAAACGCCGCGCCGAAGGTTTGCCCTGGTTCCCCGGTGAAACTCTGATTACCGGCATCGGCCAGGGGGCGTTGCTGGTAACGCCGCTGCAGCTCGCTAATTCCTTTGCGGCTTTTTCGATCAGGGGAACCCGTTATCAACCCCATTTGGTCAAATCGGTGGAGAAAGTCCCAGGATATAATCGGATTGAAATCGGGAGCCACGTGGTGGGTCGCTACGAAGTACAACGGCAAAAGAATTGGGAGCATATTCATAAGGCCATGATTAATGTCGTACATGGATTGCGTGGAACCGCGTATCGCATCAGCCAGGGTATCAAGTACCAGGCGGCCGGTAAAACAGGCACTGCGCAAGTTTTTGAAGTGGCCCAGGATGAAGAATACGATGAAGAAAACGTGCTAAAAGAACTTCGTGATCATGCCTTGTTCGTCAGTTACGCTCCCGCCGATGACCCGCAGATTGCGATCGCGGTCATCGTTGAAAATGGGGGGCACGGTAGCTCGGTGGCGGCACCGATAGCGCGCCGGATCATGGACGCCTATTTGCTGGAGGAGTCATGAACCAGATACTGTATTCCGATTCACCTTCTATTACACGGCGCGTTATGGACGCGCTGCGACTGGATCCGGTGCTACTCTCGCTGGTGATCGTGTTAGCCCTGTTTGGCTGTGTGGTGTTGTATAGCGCGAGTGGTTCTGACAGTGGGGCCGTAATCCGGCAAACAACGCGAATCTTTGTCGCGTTGCTGTTGCTGATTGCCGTTGCCAACATACCGCTGCGCATGATTCGCAAGATATCAATATGGTTGTACCTGGCCGGGATAGCAATGTTAGTTGCGGTTATGTTCTTCGGCGAGGTTGGCAAAGGCGCTCAACGCTGGCTCGATCTCGGCTTGATTCGGTTCCAGCCTTCGGAAATTCTAAAGCTCGCGGTGCCCATGATCGTCGCGACTTATCTTGCCAATCGGGTGTTGCCGGTCGGTCTGAAGGAATTGGTGGTTTCTTCTGTATTAGTCGTAATCCCGGTGCTATTGATCGCAAGACAGCCCGATCTCGGTACCGCGATCCTGGTTGGCAGTGCCGGTTTCTTTGTTTTGTTTCTTGCCGGCGTTCGCTGGCGTGTAATAATCAGCCTCGGGGTGATGCTATCGTTAATGGCGCCATTGCTGTGGAAGTTTGCGTTGCGTGACTATCAACGTGATCGCATATTGACTTTGCTGGACCCGGAAAGCGATCCACTCGGGTCCGGCTATCATATAATTCAGTCGAAGATTGCGATCGGTTCAGGTGGTGTTTACGGCAAGGGATGGTTAAATGGCACGCAGTCGCAGCTGGATTTTATTCCGGAGCGCTCGACCGACTTTATTTTCTCCGTTTTTGGTGAAGAATTTGGATTCTTTGGCAGTGTTGTCTTGATATTAATCTACCTGGCAATTATCTTCCGAGGACTTTATATTGCGGCGAACGCGACGGAAAATTTTGGGCGTTTGCTCGCTGGCGCACTTAGCCTGACATTCTTCGTCTATTTGTTTGTGAATACCGGTATGGTAGCTGGAATGCTGCCGGTGGTGGGTGTGCCGTTACCGTTGATAAGCTATGGTGGTACTTCGATGGTCACATTGATGATGGGTTTTGGTTTAATTATGTCGATTCGATCGGCAAAGCGATTTTTGGTTTGATGAGAAAAATACTAGTTATCCTGGGTTTTTTTGTGGCACCGGTGGTTTACGCACTGGAAATCCCACAAGGTGATTATCAGGGACGTGAAGATGTAGCTGCATTTGTGCAGCGCATTGCCGTGGAAACCAATTATAGCGAACAGGAACTGATAGATCTGTTTACACAGGTGAAAAAGCAGGAGCACCTGTTTGAAAAGCTAGACCGGCCTGCTGAACAAGAACTCGAGTGGCACCAGTACCGGGACATTTTCATCAAAGACAAGCGTATCGATCTCGGGGTCAAATTCTGGCGTGAACATCAAGAGTTGCTTTCCGAGGTGAGTGAAAAGATGGGGGTTCCTCCGGAAATAATCGTTGCGATTATTGGTGTTGAAACTTTTTACGGAATTTACAAGGGTAAAGATCCCGTATTTGACAGCCTGGTCACGTTGGCTTTCGACTACCCCCGCCGCGCCAAGTTTTTTATCCAGGAACTGGAACAGTTCCTGTTGCTGGCCAAGGAGCAGGACTTTGATGCGCGTTCATTGCGCGGATCCTACGCTGGGGCAATGGGTATGCCACAATTCATTGCTTCAAGTTATCGTAACTATGCGATCGACTTTGACCAGGATGGGCAGACAAATTTATTCGATAGTATTCCTGATATCGCCGGCAGTGTCGCAAACTATTTCATCAAGCACGGATGGCAGCGTAATGGGCGCGTGGCGCGACCGGTAGAGGCCACAGAAAAAAATTCTCTGGATAGCCTTCAACCGGGTGTCAAGACAGACTATAAGTGGGCGGAATTAAAACAGAGCGGTTTTGTTTCCCAATTCCAGATTAGCGAGGAGACGCCGGTCGCACTGGTCAAGTTACAACAAAAAGACCGCTCTGAATACTGGGTCGGATTCCAGAATTTCTATGTCATCACGCGTTACAATCATAGCGAGCTTTACGCGATGGCGGTCTACCAGCTCGCAAAACTAATCAGTCACGAGTACAAAAAGGAGACATGAGGCTGTATCTCGGCTCTGTTTTGCTAGTGGTGCTTGCGCTTAGCGCCTGCAGCTTCGGTGTACCGATCGGTGATCGCACCAGTGCGCAGGGTTCGGTCACACCAAATACGACCAGATCGCAACAGGGGAATCCGTCATCCTATGTTGTGTTTGGCAAGCGCTACCATGTGCTTGACAGTGCCCAGGGTTTTAGACAGCGTGGTCTCGCGTCCTGGTATGGGACCAAGTTTCATGGTCGTCCGACCTCAAGTGGCGAGGTCTATAATATGCATGCCATGACGGCGGCGCATAAGACCTTACCAATTCCAGTTTACGTACATGTAAAAAACCTGGATAACGGTCGCTCGGTGGTAGTGCGGGTCAATGACAGGGGTCCATTTATCGCGGGACGCATCATCGACTTGTCCTATGCGGCCGCGAAAAAACTGGGTGTCGATGGGCCCGGAACCGCCCGTGTCGAGATCAGCGCACTGGGAGCTGGGCAGAGCAAACCAACCAGCGTTGTTCGCAGTATTCCTTTGACCGATGAAGCGGACTTGAATGTCCCGCTGTTTATCCAGATGGGATCTTTCTCAAATCCTGTGAATGCCAATAATCTGGTTCAGAATTTGATCGATGCGAACGAGTCCACGGCTCGAGTATGGCGCTTGCGAACTGATAAAGGGCTTTATTACCGGGTGCGGGTTGGGCCCTTGTTCGATATCGAAGAAGCTAACGCGATTGTCAGACGCCTCAAGACCAAGGGTTTTCAAACTGCACGTATCGTGGTCGCGGATGCCACCGAATAAACCTTGTGAGCAATGGCAGTGACCGTTACAATCCCGTCTCATTTCAAAGTCCCCGTCAAGTACAAATCAAAATGAAATTCATCTCGCTAATTTTAGGTCTCCTGGCGACGTTGTTTTCCGCGTCAAGCTGGGCTGCGGCCAAACCGATACCAGACCCCCCTGCACTCAACGCGTCGAGCTATTTCCTGGTTGATTTTGAATCGGGCCGGGTTCTCGCAGAGAAGAATCCGGACAATCATATCGAGCCGGCCAGCATTACCAAGTTGATGACAGCGTACCTGGTAGACAAGGCCATCGCCGATGGAGACATTTCGCTGGACGAAATGGTGACTATCAGCGAGAAAGCCTGGCGCATGAAAGGATCCAAGATGTTCGTTGAAGTAGGCAAAAAGGTGTCGGTGCAAGACTTGCTCAAAGGGCTGATTATACAGTCCGGAAATGATGCCAGCGTGGCGCTGGCCGAGCATGTTGCCGGCTCTGAATCGGCATTTGCGGGTTATATGAATCACCAGGCACAGTTACTGGGTATGACCAATACGAATTTCATCAATGCAACGGGGTGGCCAGATGAAAACCATTACAGTAGTGCTCGCGATATCGCGACTCTGACCCGGGCGGTGATCCGCGAATTCCCGGAATCTTATCGGTATTACAAAGAACGTGAATACACTTTTAATACAATTCGTCAGTTCAATCGCAATCGTCTCCTATGGCGTGACGAATCAGTGGATGGGGTGAAAACCGGCTATACCACGGCGGCGGGATTTTGTCTGGTGGCATCCGCGGAACGCGACGAAATGCGACTTGTCTCGGTGGTTCTCGGAGCCGAATCCGACAAAGCGCGGACCCAAGCTAGTCAATCAATGTTGAATTATGGATTTCGTTTTTATCAAACCCATCAGCTATACCGTGCAGAAGAAGTACTGAAAACCGCGAGAATCTGGTACGGAGACCAGGAACAGGTAAGCATGGGTGTTGGCAGGGAAATTCATATAACAATTCCACGAGGACGTTACCGTGATCTGGATGCCGCGATGGAAATCGATCGTGAAATTTCAGCGCCGGTTGCTCGTGGGCAGCAGCTCGGGCAGGTCAAAATCATGCTCGATGACGAGTTAATTCTCACCGAAGATATCGTCGCGATGCAGGCCGTAGAAGAAGGAAGCCTAATTGTCAGGACACTGGATAGCATCAAGCTGATGTTCCGCTAGTGGTCATACCTGGCGTGTTTGACCACCAATGACCAGGAAGCTGGAGTCGGGCGAATCTGCATTAGCACTGATCGACTACCCCAGCCGATTTCCGCTTAAGGTGTTCGGCGAGCAAACCGATGATTTCGAAAGCACCGTACTGGCATTGGTCAGGGCAAGATGTCCGCAGGCGGAGCATATAGATGTCCGTCGACGAATCAGCAAGGGCGGCAAGTACCTGGCGCTAACGCTCATTTTCACCGTTTACAGCCAACAACAACTCGAAGAGATCTACCAGGATTTGTACGACTGCGAACAGGTAGTATTGTCGCTCTAAGGTTTCGGTGCATCCATTGCCGTTGCGATTTGCTGGCTGGACAATTCTCAAAATGCCTGTATACACTCGTGTACACTCCGTTTGTTGGATTTTTGCCTCCATTTAAAGGCGCACGTGACGATCTTACGAAATTCTATGGAAGTCAAATACCTGGGTAGATCTGATTATCAGAATACCTGGGATGCGATGAGGGACTTCACCAATCTGCGCACCCCGGAAACCCGGGATGAGCTTTGGATCACCGAGCATTCCCCCGTATTCACTCAGGGTTTGAATGGACGCGCTGAACATTTGATAAATCCGGGCGAAATCCCGGTTGTACAGATAGATCGAGGAGGTCAGGTTACTTATCACGGTCCCGGGCAGCTGGTTCTGTACTGCCTGCTTGATATCTCACGGCTCGGGCTGGGAGTAAAGGGGCTGGTCGCAAAAATTGAAAAATCAGTGATCGATTTGCTAAACAGCTATCAGATAGAGGCTCATACACGACAGCGTGCACCCGGCGTATATGTCGGTTCAGCCAAGATAGCTGCACTTGGATTGCGCATTCGAAAAGGATGTTGTTATCATGGCCTGAGTTTGAACATCGATATGGACCTCGAACCTTTTACTCGCATCAATCCCTGCGGCTATGAAGGCCTCGCGGTTACCCAGTTACGAGACCTTGGTGTTAGCGATGGGATCGAGCAAGTAGGTCATAGCCTGACCGATGTATTTATTGGGAACTTAAGTGAAAAAGAATCAGGTAGTTCAAGGCGTTAAGCTCAAGGGTGCCGACAAGGTCGCCCGAATTCCGATCAAGGTTGTACCGTCCAAATCCGTGCAACGTAAACCGTCTTGGATTCGCGCCAAGGCGCCGACCGGGGATCGGGTCAAACAGCTTAAGGCGCGCTTGCGTGAAAATAACCTGTTTACGGTCTGTGAAGAGGCCTCTTGTCCCAACCTGGGTGAGTGTTTTTCTAAGGGCACCGCGACTTTTATGATCATGGGTGATATCTGTACCCGGCGCTGCCCTTTTTGTGATGTAGGCCATGGCAGGCCCAATCCGTTGGATACGGAAGAACCGGTCAACCTTGCCAGGACCATACATGATATGGGTCTGCGCTATGTCGTCATAACCTCGGTCGACCGTGATGATTTACGCGACGGTGGCGCTCGGCATTTTGTCGATTGTATTCATGAAACGCGCAAGTTGAATCCCGAAATCAAGATTGAAATTTTAACCCCGGACTTTCGTGGTCGGATGGATGTCGCACTTGATATCATGACCCAGGCGCCACCGGATGTGTTTAATCACAATCTCGAATCGGTACCCTCGTTGTACAAGAAAATACGCCCGGGATCCGATTATGAATGGTCGTTGGACTTGCTACAGAAATTTAAGCAAGTACATCCGCAAGTTCCGACCAAATCTGGTTTAATGCTCGGGCTTGGTGAAGAAATCGGCGAGGTGAAACAGGTCTTGCGCGATATGCGCGAACACCGGGTCAATATGCTTACCCTGGGTCAGTATCTGCAGCCTAGCCTGGATCATCTCGCAGTCGAACGCTTCGTCACGCCCGCTGAATTCGATGAGCTTGGTGCTTATGCCGAATCAATCGGTTTCGACCAGGTCGCCAGCGGCCCGATGGTGCGCTCCTCCTATCACGCCGACCTGCAGGCCGAATCCGTCCTCAACGTTTAACACCCTACCTTCGAGGCGCCACCTCGGGGTGAAGCCTACAAAAGGCGCTCCCAACCGGCATAAACGCCGTTTGGTGGACTATAACGCCGATACGAAGGGATGAACCAATGGTTATTGGTCGTAGACGGTGGCGATGGGCTGGCGTTTGTGTGCGGTGGCTAGAAAGATATGGATGATGCGCTGCTCGGCTGCGGGATCGATGGTTTTGCCTTCGAGGAAATCGTCGATCTGGTCGTAGCTCAATCCGAGGGCTTCTTCATCGGGTTTGGATGGGGCGAGAGATTCGAGGTCTGCAGTCGGGGCCTTGCTAATAATTCTTTGCGGCGCACCCAGTTGAGCGGCCACCCGCCGAACCTGGCGTTTGTTGAGACCAAACAGGGGAGCGATATCGCAGGCACCATCGCCATACTTGGTATAGAAACCGGTTACGTTTTCAGCCGAATGATCGGTACCGAGAACTAGTCCACCGAGCAAACCGGCGATCTCATACTGCGCAATCATGCGCATGCGCGCTTTGACGTTGCCCTTGACGAAGTCCTGCATAGGTGCAGTTTGATCGGCCAATCCTTGCGCGGAGAGTGCTTCAAGTGTTGACTTGTGAATAGCATCGGTGCCGGGTTGAACGTTGACCGTAACGGTATGGCTGGGCAGAATGAAATCAAGCGCCTGTTGCGCATCGGTTTCATCGACCTGGGACGCGTAAGGCAGGCGAACCGCGATGAAACGGTATCCATTGTCGGCATGGTTGAGCTCATCGATAGCGAGTTGCGCCAGGCGGCCGCAAGTGCAGGAGTCGACACCACCGCTAATTCCGAGCATTAGTGCTTTCTGTTCGCTGAGCTCTAATTGATGCTTGATAAAGTCTACCCGGCGTCGAATTTCATATTCGACGTCAATTTCGGGCAGTACCCGCATTTCGGCAATTATGTCAGCTTGATTCATGGTTTTGGCTAATACGGAATCGGGTGAAGACGATATACGGCATGGATATCGTCGAGCACTTCCTTACCAAGCTCAAGCTCGGCGGCGCCTAGATTGACGGCAAGTTGGTCGAGGCTGGTCGCACCGATGATACTCGAGGTCACAAACGGTCTTTGGTTGCAAAACGCGATCGCCATCTGGGCGGGGTCGATGCCATGTTTTCGCGCGATCGATACATAGGAATCGATTACCGGCCAAATCTCGTCATTGACACGGCCAAAAAGATCGGGCGTGATGGTTAGTCTGGAGCCGTCGGGTTTGGCGCCATTTTCGTATTTTCCGGTTAGCATGCCACCGGCCAGTGGTGAGTAGGGTAATAGACCTACTTTTTCGTGGTGTGATAGTTCTGCCAGATCAAGATCGTGGGTGCGATACATCAGGCTATATTCATTTTGCAACGAGACCACGCGCGGGAAACCATTGGCATCGGCGATTTGTAAAAACTGGGATGTTCCCCAGCAACTTTCATTAGAGAGACCTATTGCACGTACTTTCCCTGCTGCCACCAATTCGCCCAGGTATTCGAGGGTTATAAATATATGATCCAGGGATTGCTGTTTATCCTGACCCGTAGGATCGAAGCGCCAGTTTTGGCGAAAATGATAAGAACCACGGTTTGGCCAGTGCAATTGATATAAATCGATATAGTCGGTTTGCAAACGTTTAAAGCTAGCTTCAATACTGATGCGTATCTTCTGCGGGCTGATATCGATGCCGTTTTGAATATAGGTATGACCCGGACCAGCGACCTTACTGGCCAGAATGACCTGTTCACGCCTGCCGGAAGCCTTTAACCAGGTACCGATGATTTCTTCGGTTTTTCCGGCTGTTTCCGCGGTCATTGGGTTGGCTGGATACAGTTCAGCGGTATCAATGAAATTGACCCCGTGATCGAGCGCGTAGTCTATTTGGGCGTGTCCTTCAGCTTCGCTATTCTGGGTGCCCCAGGTCATTGAACCCAGGCAAATCTCGCTGACGTCGATATCGCTGTTACCAAGTTGCCGATACTTCATCAGGAATCCTGGTTATAGTTCAAATCGATAATTCGCTGGGTATCGCGCGCGAGCTCCTCCAGGCCAAGTTGTTGGTAAGCCTCGAGTTGTAACTCAAGGGTGGACCTGATTACGCTTGAGCCCTGGAAATTGCGCAGAATATATTTGGTGCGATTGGCGACGGCTACCCAGGCGCCTCGAGACGCATAAAAACTGGCGACATTGAAATCGGACCTGGCCAATTCGTTTGCTAGGAAAATCATACGCTTTCGAGAATCGGTGGCATATTTACTGCTTGGGTATCGTTGCACCAGCAGTTTGAAGTCATTGTATGAGGTCAGCAGAAGGTTTTTGTCGAATTCGGAAAGGTCGCGCTCCGCTAATGCATCCAGGATAGTACCACCACGTTCGAAATTGACCAGTCCTTTCAGGTAATAGGCATAATCCACCGATGGGTCGCGTGGATGAAGCTTAATAAAGCGATCAAGCGCCGTGACAGCTGAATCCGGCTCGTCGAATTTATAGTAGGCGTAAGCGACGTCGATTTGCGCCTGGGTGGCATATTTGCCAAACGGAAATCGTGATTCTAGTGTTTCGTAATACTCGATGGCAGTAAGAAAGTTGCCAGCGTCGAGCTCGGCACGAGCTTCAAGGTAAAACTTTTGCGCGCTCCAGTCCGCGGTGACGTCAATATCCTCCTTGACGGGACCACAGGCAACCAGGCTAAGGGCGATGGCAATATAAATAATGAAACGCATTGTCGTAACTACTTTGTTAAGATCGAGGCACTTGTTGAACAACAAACGAACAGTATAACCAGCGCATGAAATTAATTCAGCAAAGTTTCCAGATTGAGAAACACCAGGCTGGGAGCCGCCTTGATCATGCCCTGCAACAGTTACTGCCCGACTATTCACGCAGTAAAATACAGCAGTGGATTCAACAGGGATTTGTCTGTATTAACCAGGAACGCTGTAAACCCAGGCAAAAGGTTTACCATGGCGACCAGGTGAATCTGGATGTTCCAGAGCAAGTAATCGTCTCAGACCAGCCGCAATCTATCGAGTTCGATATTCTGTATCAGGACGAAGATATATTTGTGGTTAACAAACCGGCCAATCTAGTGGTGCACCCTGCTGCCGGTCATCTGGACGGTACCCTGGTTAACGGCTTACTCGCGCGCGATTCACGCCTGGAACAATTACCTCGAGCAGGTATTGTGCATCGTCTGGATAAGGATACTACCGGAGTGATGGTGGTGGCGCGCAACCTGACTGCGCATAGTTGGCTGGTTGAACAATTACAGCAGCGACTGGTGAAACGTGAATATGTTGCGATTGTTCAGGGCGTTGTTACCGCCGGACGAAGCATTGAGGCCGACATCGGTCGCCATCCGCAGAATCGCAAAAAGATGACTGTGCAGGATGGCGGAAAATCAGCGATCACCCACTTCCAGGTAGCGCGCAAGTTTGAACGTTATAGTTTGATAAAAATACAACTCGAAACCGGGCGTACCCATCAAATCCGGGTACATATGGCGCACATTAATTACCCTTTACTCGGAGACGCCGTGTATGGGGGTAGAGTACGTATCCCCGCGGGAGTCGATGAGACCATGCTGCCCGTGATCCAGGACTTCAAGCGACAGGCATTACATGCCGAACGTCTTAGTTTTGAACATCCGGGTAGCCACCAGATGGTCAGCTTTGAAGCTCCGTTGCCGGATGATTTCGAGCGGCTGCTCGAGGCGCTAATTCGATATGATTGAAACGATTCAACCTGGCTGGGATGCACCACCCGGTATTCGTGCCTATTGCACTACCCGTGCTGGAGGCTTTAGTACCTCCCCGTTCGACAGCTTAAATCTTGCGCTGCATGTGGGTGATGACCCTGGGCATGTTGCACAGAATCGTCAGCTGTTGCAGCAGGAATTGAACCTTCCGGCTGAACCCGGCTGGATCAACCAAACCCATGGTATCCATGCGGTCACGCTGGAGCAGGAGAGTAGTCGCGATGCTGATGCCGCGATTACGCGTGTTCGCGGCATCGTCGCAGTGGTGATGACCGCGGATTGCCTGCCAATACTGATTTGTAATCGTGATGGTAACGAGGTAGCTGCGGTACATGCCGGCTGGCGCGGTCTGCAAGCCGGGGTAATTCAAGCGGCGCTCGCAAAAATGAAATCACCTAGTGGGAAACTGCTGGCATGGATTGGTCCGGGAATTTCGCAGGCCTGTTTCGAAGTAGGCGCGGAAGTTCGCGCGGCCTTCATCGATTCGATGCAGGATGGACAACCCTTTTTTAAAGCGAATCGCAAAGGACATTGGTTGTGTGACCTCGCTGGTCTTGCCGAACTTGTTTTAAAGAGACAGGGCGTTATCGATGTGTATCGTGCACCGAATTGTAGCTACCGCGATGCCGAGTTGTTTTTTTCCTACCGTCGAAACGCGACCACCGGCCGCATGGCAAGTTTGATCTGGATCAATTGAACCACATGACTCCGGGGTTGAAAAATGGTGCTATTAATCCTATTTAACCCCATAGTTTCTAATGATTAGAGGACTGAATCCATGCGTATGGATCGCTTGACCAGCAAATTCCAGGAAGCCCTGTCTGATGCGCAGTCAATAGCCATCGGACGCGATCACCAGTTTATCGAACCGGTGCACCTGATGATTGCCATGCTCGATCAGCAAGGTGGTTCAGTTCGCCCACTGTTCACGCATGCAGGGGTTAATATTAATCTATTGCGATCACATCTCGGTGAGTTGCTCGATAAGCAGCCGAACGTCGAAGGTAATGCCGGTGAACTGCACATTTCCAATGCCCTCGGCAAATTACTCAATATGACAGACAAGCTTGCGCAGGAACGCAAAGACCAGTTTATCTCCAGCGAATTATTTGTGCTCGCAGCATTGGATGATAAAGGTCCGCTTAATGAATTGTTGCTATCCGCCGGCGCTAACAAGCAAGCCATCGCTGCCGCGATAGATGTGATCCGGGGTGGTCAATCTGTAAATGATGCCAATGCTGAGGACCAGCGCATGGCGCTGGAAAAATATACCATCGATTTAACCGAGCGTGCCGAGCAAGGTAAGCTCGATCCCGTCATCGGGCGCGACGAGGAAATTCGTCGGGCGATCCAGGTGTTGCAGCGACGCACCAAGAATAATCCGGTGCTAATCGGTGAGCCGGGAGTGGGCAAGACTGCGATAGTCGAGGGTCTCGCGCAACGAATTATCAATGGCGAAATTCCCGAAGGATTAAAAAACAAGCGAGTGTTGTCGCTCGACATGGGTTCCTTGATCGCAGGTGCCAAGTTTCGCGGTGAATTCGAAGAGCGTCTGAAAGCGGTGTTGCATGATCTCGCCAAGCAGGAAGGGCAGATAATATTATTTATCGATGAATTGCACACCATGGTTGGTGCTGGTAAGGCCGAGGGGGCAATGGATGCGGGTAATATGCTTAAACCCGCGTTATCGCGTGGTGAGTTGCATTGCATTGGCGCGACGACGCTGGATGAGTATCGTCAATACCTCGAGAAGGATGCTGCGCTTGAGCGGCGCTTTCAAAAAGTATTGGTGCAGGAGCCGAGTGTCGAGGATACGATAGCGATTCTGCGTGGTTTGAAAGAGCGTTACGAAGTCCATCATGGCGTCGATATCACCGATCCGGCTATTGTCGCAGCCGCTACCCTGTCTTACCGCTATATTGCCGATCGACAGTTACCGGACAAGGCGATCGATCTGATCGATGAGGCGGCCAGCCGGATCCGTATGGAAATCGATTCCAAGCCGGAAGATATGGATCGGCTTGAAAGGCGTCTGATCCAGCTCAAGATTGAGCAAGAAGCACTAAAGAAGGAAAGCGATGCCGCGAGCGTGAAACGACGCACAATCTTAGAGGATGAAATTGGTAATCTCGAACGAGACTATTCGGATCTTGACGAAGTGTGGAAAGCCGAAAAGGCAGCGCTACAGGGTACAACCCACATCAAAGAGGCACTCGAGCGAGCTCGGCTGGACTTAGAAACCGCGCAGCGCGCGAGTGATCTCGCACGCATGTCGGAATTGCAGTATGGACGTATCCCGGAACTAGAGAAACAGCTCGACCTCGCTGTCAATGCCGAAACACAGGACATGAAGTTGTTGATCAACAAGGTCGGCGAAGAGGAAATCGCGTCGATTGTGTCAAGGTGGACCGGTATCCCGGTGTCAAAGATGCTTGGATCAGAGCGTGAAAAACTGCTCAATATGGAAACCATGTTGAGTGAACTCGTAATTGGCCAGGGTGAGGCAGTAAAGTCCGTATCTGATGCGATTCGACGTTCACGCGCAGGGCTGTCCGACCCGGCTCGCCCTAACGGCTCGTTCCTGTTTCTGGGACCAACCGGGGTTGGTAAAACCGAATTAACCAAAGCCTTGACAAATTTTCTTTTCGATACCGAAGACGCCTTGATCCGAATCGATATGTCGGAATTTATGGAAAAACATAGTGTAGCGCGACTCGTGGGTGCTCCCCCGGGATATGTTGGTTACGAGGAGGGAGGGTACCTGACTGAAGCGGTGCGGCGTCGACCTTACTCGGTGATCCTGTTGGATGAAATTGAGAAGGCGCATCCGGATGTTTTCAATATCCTGTTGCAGGTGCTTGATGATGGCAGGCTCACCGATGGCCAGGGGCGCACGGTTGATTTTCGTAATTGCGTCATCGTCATGACCTCGAACCTAGGCTCGACAGAGATCCAGGCTCTTGCAGGTGAACAAAACTATGATCAGATCAAGCAGGCGGTGATGGAGCAGGTGTCGAATCACTTCAGGCCTGAATTCATTAATCGTATCGATGAATCCGTCGTGTTCCACTCTTTGACCCAGCAGCAAATTAGAGCCATCGCTCAGATTCAGTTGCAGGCATTGACCGCACGCCTGAAAGAGAAGGATATTGGCATCTCATTCAGCGATGGGGCGATAGATACCCTCGGCGAGCTCGGATTCGACCCAGTATACGGTGCCCGCCCGCTGAAGCGAGAAATTCAGCAGGCAATTGAAAACCCGGTTGCGATGTCAATATTAGCGGGAGACTTCGAAGCCGGTGACCTGATCTCGGTCGATATTGACGACGAGCAGCACTTCAGTTTTGTCAAACAACGTTTGCACTGAGTACCGATGCGCATTAAATAGATTTGGGTTAGCCTTTTTAGTGTATTTTGCAGCTATAATCCTGTGGTGAAGTTAGTAGTCGCGCGGAGTAAAGGCGAAATTATAAAAAAATGGCAGTGTTAGGCTCAATTCTTTTCAAGAGAACGTTAAAGAAATTTCTGGATTGTGACGATCTAGAGAGTGCTAAAGGGGTTGCGCTAATCAAAAAATTGCGCGAATCATCGAAAGGTTCGCTGGATCACTTGATTCAGATAATTCCTGAGACTTCCGGAATACATCAGGCGATGCTGACCGAGATTTGCCTGGAAAATGCTGAAGGTGGCAACGAAGAGCTGTTTTTTAAGAGGCTTGATAGCGATGCTACCAAAATTCGTTCTACTGTGGCCTCGATACTTTCAAAGTCGGCACAGGTCAACCCCAGCAAACTATTCAAAAAACTGCATGAACCTGATGCTTCTAAAACTGAAGTTATCGATATTCTTGCATCCCAGGCTGAGCGGCTTAAACCAGATCAGATAATAAACAATGCACTCAAGCTCGATAAAAACCACGCTGAGCAATTGCTCAAGGTGGCGCAGGATTCGGTTATACCGCTTGACCTGGATGTGTTGCACATAGATCCAGCATCGATTGGCAGCCCGTCGATCAAATTCCTGCTACTGCGCTATTTTGCCCAGGTAGAACAGGCGCCGGTTGCGCAACAGATTGCAAAGTTCTTGGCCGATGACAACAAGACAGTTGTTATCGAAGCATTAAAGGCACTGAAAAATCTTCCGGTTAAATTTGATGCGTCGGTATTGTTGCCTTTTGTTGAATCCATGTCTGAAGTCGAAAGTGAAATGGCGATTGAGGTATTGCAGGCGCAGGCGGATGCCGATCTGGTACCGAGGTTAGCCCCCTGGACCTGCGGCAAATCGGATGAAATTCGCGAAATCTTCATCAAACTGCTTGTTAAATACGTTACCCCTGAGGGCTTCGAAAAATTCTTGCGATTACTCGAGCAACAGGAATGGTGGGGGAAGGAGCGGTCCCTCAAATGTTTGCAAAAGTTCGGCAATGACAAGCTTTACGCCGCGGCCGAAAGCTTAACCAGCCACGAAAACGAATTTATCCGTGAACAGGCGCAGCGATTTGCCGCACAAAGTATCGATCCATTAGACCTCAAACAGCTCTGGGATAACGCACTGCATGAAGACTGGCAGGTACGCGAGAGCACAATCGAGTCTATTGGCAGATCGAATAATCGCGATTCAATTGGAATCCTGAGAAAGGTGATCGCGAAATGGCCTGAATCGGCGCCCGCGGTGCTAAAGGCTGTGGGTAATCTCGGATTTAGCAAAGGGCTTGAAATTGCATTTACCTGCCTGCGTATGCCCGAGGCATTGGTGCAGCGAGAAGCGCTCGAAGCCATCGGCAAGCTCGCGTCCAAGCGGCATGCCAAGACTGTCCGTGACAAGTTAATGCAAAAAGTTCCGACGTTACAGGCCACGGTGCGTGATACCGCTGGCGAGGTAGTCAATCGATTAACCGAGGACTACGAGTTACCACAGCTCACTGTTGACCAGGAAACTTACTTCGATACCCGACTGCTCAAGTTTGATGATACCATGGTAGAGCAGGGAACCCAACAAACGTCGGCTGCGCCACCACCACCAGCGCCACAAATAAACATTGAAGACTTCAAAAAAGGAGATTTATGGATGGATCGATATCGTATTGATAGGGAAATCGGTCGTGGTGCGATGGGGCGGGTTATGCTGGCCACAGATGAAATGGTAGGCGAGCCCCTGATATTAAAATTCATGCATCCTGAACTGACCGCCGAGGAAGCGTCGCGCGAACGATTTCTGCGTGAAGTAAAATATTCACGCCGGGTGAGTCATCCAAATGTTATTCGCATTCATGATATGTTGATTAAGGATAATTTGAGCGCAATATCGATGGAGTACTTCGAAAGCAAGGGCATCGACGAATATTTGAAAAAAAGAAAGTTTGTTGAACCCGAGGAGGGGCTCGATATCCTGCTGCAGGTCGCCAAAGGTATGGAGGCGGCGCATGTTCAGGAGGTTATCCATCGTGATCTAAAGCCAAGTAATATTCTGATGGATAGCGACGGATTGGTTAAAATTGTCGATTTCGGTATCGCCTCAGCCTCTTCTAATACTGACTCGACGCTGACCAAGACGGGGTCGATAATCGGAACTCCGGCCTACCTGTCACCTGAACGCGCCAAGGGGCAGGATGCTGATCATCGCAGCGATATATACGCGCTAGGCATCATCGCCTATGGTATGTTTACCGGGCAGCTTCCATATACGGGTGAACCCATGTCGCTACTATTCCAGCATCTTGAGGGTAAAGCGATTCCTGCAGATGAGTTAAAAGAGGATTTAGGTCCAGACATCAGCCAGTTGATTCAAAAAATGATGGCGGTAGAACTGGAAGACCGATTGCAGACCATGGAAGATGTGGCTGAAGCGATCGAAGAAGTACAGCAGAAAATAAAATAATTCACGAATTTATAGCGCATGTCAATCCAGGCCATAATCGAACAGAAGCTCGCCAGCGAGTTTAATACCGACTTCCTGCAGGTCGAAAATGAAAGTCACATGCATAATGTTGCGCCGGGGTCGGAGTCACATTTTAAAGTCACCATCGTGAGTGACCTGTTCAAGAATCAAGTGCTAATCAAACGTCATCGCATGGTGAATAAAACCCTGCAGCAGGAAATGCAGCAGATTCACGCCCTGTCGCTGCATACGCTAACGCCGGATGAGTGGCAGGCGCGCGCCGGTAGCGTCGCCGATTCTCCGAAATGTCGCGGTGGTGGTAAAAATCAATAAAGCAGGATCCTAGATGACTCCACGGCCTACCGGGTTGGTGTTGTAAATCACGGATAGCACCCGCATCAAATCGATTTCAAGGCGTTGTGACAAACTTGTCGCGTATTTTATATTTAGCGTCATATCGCGCGCGGGTTGCGGGGTGCAAATACCAAAGGCGATTGTATTTTCAAATCTCTCTACTGGCAGGCAAAGGGTTTGTTCGTCAAATACCAGGCGGAGATTCCGGTAAAAACGCTTGAAATCATGCTCGCTATTGACTAACAGGTTGTAAGCGAGGGCGCCTCGCCTGGTAAGCAGGCGGTAGAGGTTATTTATGCTCTCTTTCTCAAGCAGCCAGGCGGGCGATTGTGAACCGTTAAAGATATCGACGAGAATCAGGTCATAGCTCTGATCACAATGTGCAACGAAGTGAGCTGCGTCATCGTAAACATAGCTAAGCCCGGTCTGCGCAGGTGGCAGGATTTCCCTTTTCAGCAATTGCTCGATGAGCTCGACATCGATGTCGACGGTGGTGATGTCAGAACGCGGATAATGGTGTTTAAGGAAATGCAGTAACGAGCCGGCTGCGGTGCCGAGCATCAAAATTCGTTCGGGATCGGGGATGAAAAGTAGTACCGCCATCAAGTACTCGAGATTCTTGAGCTCAAGGTGGTGGGGGTTTGCCAGATCGATCACAGATTGTAGCGCATTGTCGCCACTGCGAAATTCCAGGCGCCCCTGGTGGTTACAGACATTAATGCGATTGTAGGCGGTTTCGATCTTGAAGTTTTTTATTTTCTCTTCCATATTACATTTGTCATAGTAATTTTTGCTAGGAAACGAGTATTGATAAAATTTACCAAACCATTACTGATTACCAAGCTAAAAGCAACCGGGATCCACATTTGCCTGAGTCTGGTAGTTTTTATTTACCTGGCTTACCAGATTTATTACAACTGGTATCCACAACCCTATTTTTCAATCGACGGCGGTTGGCAGGGAATTCGGCTGGTGGCCGGGGTAGACCTGGTTTTGGGACCACTCCTTACCTTTTTGATATTTGATCTGAGCAAGAGTCGCAAGGAAATTGTGTTCGACCTGATGATAATTGTGACGATCCAGCTTGGCGCGCTTGCTTACGGTGTCTATGCAACCTATAGCCAGCGGCCGGTAGCTATTGTAGTAATCGATGATTTCATGATTCCCGTGACCATGGAGCAATATGGCGGTAGTTTGAGTTCGAAGAGCGTGCTGCAACAGTATAGCGATGAAACACCGCCGATTATTTACTCCCACCTTGAAAAAACCCCTGCTGCGTTCGCCGAAGCAAAGCGGATCAAGGATGAACAAAATATCAGTGAGTCAGCTCAGATCAATCTTTACCAGCCACAATCGTCACTCAAACATGCACTGCAAGAGCGACAGGAGCTACATCGCAAAATTTTAGTAGCCGAAAAAGGCACGGATAAATTCAATAATTGGCTGAGACAGAATGAAAAAACCAGCGAAGAAGTCTTGATTGTGCAATTTGCAGGTCGCTACGGGATCGCATGGCTGGTTTTTGATCTCGAAGGTAAATATCTGTCATATTTTTGATTAAATATCGTTTTACCAGCGTCAGACCAGCGTATCGGTGAGTTCTTATGTTGGAAATTGCCCTAGACTATTATAAAATCCCGTGCCTTTTCAAATGAGCTGGTTTGTTTGACGGGCCGACTCACAGAATTGTTTACCGGAGGTATCGATGCCAATTTACGAGTATGTATGCAACGACTGTGGGCATGATTTTGAAGCGCTGCAGAAAATGAGCGATGCGCCGCTACGCGATTGTCCTGCCTGTGAAAAGAGTGCTTTGAAAAAGAAAATTTCGGCGCCAGGTTTTAGATTGAGCGGTTCCGGTTGGTATGAAACCGATTTCAAATCCGGCAATCAAAAGAATTTGTCGAAAGGAGACAGTGCCGATAAGAATACTTCCGACAAGTCGTCGGATAAATCTTCAGCAAAACCTGACGGCAAGGAAAAGGCTGCCAAGAAAGAGGCTGCAGCCTGAAAACTCTATCCCGCGGCCGCGCCGGGCATTTCATAATTTAAATCTAATCGGATCAGTCAATATGCGTACGCATTATTGTGGTGAACTCAATCAACAACATATCGATGAAGTGATCAGCGTCTGTGGCTGGGTCAATCGTCGCCGTGACCATGGCGGAGTCATTTTTGTTGACCTGCGCGATAAAAAAGGAATTTTGCAGGTTGTGTTTGATCCCGATGATGCTGAGATGTTTGTCCAGGCCGAAACCCTGCGTAATGAGTTTGTGCTCCGGGTCGAAGGTAAGTTACGAGTCCGACCCGAAGGTACCAACAACCCCGAAATGTCGACCGGAGAGGTCGAATTACTGGCCCATAAACTGGAAATTTTAAATGCATCCGAAACCCCGCCGTTCCAGCTCGACGAGGAAGATGTTCACGATGATAATCGCTTAAAGTACCGTTATATCGACCTACGCAAACCGGAAATGCAATACCGTATGCAATTGCGCGCACAGGTGACACATTTTCTGCGTAGTTGGCTGGAGAGCAACGAATTCCTCGATATTGAAACTCCGATGTTGACCAGGGCGACCCCGGAAGGTGCGCGTGATTATCTGGTACCGAGTCGTACCCATCCGGGCGCGTTTTTCGCGTTACCTCAATCACCACAGCTGTTCAAGCAGTTACTGATGATGTCGGGTATGGATCGCTATTACCAGATTGTGCGTTGTTTCCGAGATGAGGATTTACGCGCCGATCGCCAGCCTGAATTTACTCAGCTTGATATCGAGACTTCGTTTATGGACGAGGAACAAATCATGGGGCTGATGGAGACGATGATGCGCGGTTTATTCACCGAGGTACTCTCGGCTGATGTTGAGAGCTCTTTTCCACGTATGTCCTGGGCGGAGGCGATGGAGCGTTTTGGTTCAGACAAACCCGACCTGCGTATCAAGCTCGAGTTACAAACCATTTCCGATGTGCTCAAGGATGTCGAATTCAAGGTGTTTTCCGGTCCCGCAAGCGACCCACAGGGCAGGGTGGCGGCGTTACGCGTGCCTGGCGGCAACGAGTTGACGCGCAAAGAGATCGATGACTATACCGACTTCGTTGGTCGGTACGGCGCCAGGGGCCTCGCATATATAAAATGTAACGATGTTTCCCAGGGTCGAGAGGGCCTGCAATCACCGATTCTGAAATTTCTACCCGACGAGGCTATCCAGACAATCCTCGAACGTACCGGCGCTGAATCCGGTGATTTGATTTTCTTTGGCGCCGACAAGGCGAGCGTGGTGAACGAATCGTTGGGCGCATTACGTTTGAAAGTTGGACAGGACCGGGGTCTGGTTGAAGCGGGCTGGCGTTTTCTGTGGGTGATTGATTTCCCGATGTTTGAATACGACGAAGGTGAAAAATGCTGGAATGCACTGCATCACCCTTTCACCGCGCCGGCGACTGACAATCCGGATGAACTTGAAGCCGACCCTGGCGGCACCTTGTCGCGGGCCTACGATATGGTCCTGAACGGGACCGAGCTCGGCGGTGGCTCGGTGCGGATACACAACCTGCCAATGCAGCATCGTGTCTTCAAATTGCTCGGAATTGACGAACAGGAAGCAGAAGAGAAGTTTGGTTTCCTACTCACAGCCTTGAAATACGGTTGTCCACCGCATGGTGGGATTGCATTCGGCCTCGATCGGATGGTCATGCTGATGGCGGGAGCAAACTCGATTCGTGATGTGATGGCTTTTCCCAAGACACAAACCGCTTCCTGTCTGCTAACCCAGGCACCTGCCGCCGTGAGTGAGCAGCAGCTGCGCGAACTATCGATTCGGCTGCGTAAACCTCAAACCGAGAATTAGCGTTATTGGCAGCTGATGCCACAGATGATAGACTTTTTGATTCGTCTGACAAATAGTATGAATCATGGCTGCTACCGCAATTGATCTACAACCCTATGCATCCCTGAACGATGAGGATTGCGAAAAACGCATTATCCGTGCCAGGGAGGCGCTCGGAGACCGCGTGGTTATACTCGGCCATCATTATCAGCGGGACGAGATTTTCAAACATGCTGATTTTTCGGGAGATTCCTTAAAGCTGTCGCGTCATGCGGCCGATTCCAAGGCCGAGTATATCGTCTTTTGCGGGGTGCACTTTATGGCTGAAGTGGCCGATATTATCTCGCGTCCCGAACAGGTTTCGATTTTGCCGGATCTGTCTGCCGGTTGTGCGATGGCCGATATGGCCGATCTCGAACAGGTAGAGCGCGCCTGGCAGGAATTGAACTCGGTGCTGGATGCCGACGAGTGCATTACGCCGGTGACTTATATCAATTCAGCGGCAAATCTAAAATCTTTTTGTGGCGAGCACGGCGGCATAATCTGTACCTCTACCAATGCGCAGAAAATTCTCGACTGGTCGTTTGAGCGTCGCGAAAAAGTGTTGTTTTTCCCGGATCAGCACCTGGGTAGAAACACTGCCTACAGGATGGGCATACCGCTCGAGGAAATGGTGGTCTGGGATTACGACCTGCCGATGGGTGGTCTTACTGCTGAACAGATCAAACAGGCCAGGATGATCCTGTGGAAGGGATTTTGCTCGGTGCACCAGATGTTCAAACCTGAGCAAATCGAAAACTTTCGTCAGGAGTTTCCAGATGGATACGTGATATCACATCCCGAAGCCAGCTTCGAAGTCTGTCAGATGTCAGATTATGTCGGTTCTACCGAATACATCATCAAAATGATTACTGAAGCCGAACCAGGTACACAATGGCTGGTCGGAACCGAGCTCAACCTGGTCAATCGCCTGCACCAGACTCTGGCAAGCGAAAACAAGACGGTGCAATTCATGTCACCCATGGTTTGCATGTGCTCGACCATGTTTCGTATCGATCCTCAACACCTCGCCTGGGTGCTTGAGAACCTGGTTGAAGGCAATATCGTAAATCAAATCTCGGTCCCTGAAGACGTTGCAAATAATGCGCGTGTCGCGCTACAACGTATGCTCGAAATCTAAAATAGTCGTGGCTCGGGGAAAGTCGATCAAAGGGCCTGTTTATGGCTGACGAAGAAAACGCGTATAGCTTTACCACTAAGGCTACCCAGCATGTAACGCTTGGAAATCTGGGCACTGGCGGTTTCAAGATGTGGCGCGATGGTCGTCTGGCCGAGGTGACGCTTGCCTACGAATCCTGGGGAAAGTTATCTGTTGCTGCCGATAACGCGATATTAATATTTACCGGTCTATCGCCAAGCGCGCATGCGGCTTCGTCGCCACAGGATACGTCACCCGGGTGGTGGGAATATATGATAGGCCCTGGCAAGGCGATCGATACCGATCGCTTTTTCGTGGTATGTGCTAATACCCTGGGTAGTTGTTACGGCAGCACCGGACCGGGGTCGGTAAATCCCGAAACCGGCCAGAGCTATGGCGCTGAATTTCCGGACCTGACCGTCGAGGATATTGCGAGCTCGGGGTATTACCTGATGCGTGAACTCGGAGTAGAAAAATTGCATGCCGCGGTAGGCTCGTCCATGGGGGGCATGGCTTCGATTGCCTACGCGATGCAGTATCCGGGTGACATCGATTACCTGGTATCGATATCGGCGGCTACCCAGGCGCTGCCGTTGACGATAGCGCTACGTTCATTGCAACGTGAAATTATTCGCAGCGATCCCGCGTGGAATGAAGGACGTTATACCGATGACAGCAAGCCATTGGTGGGGATGTCGTTGGCACGCAAGCTGGGATTAGTGTCTTACCGAGCAGCGGATGAATGGAATTCCAAGTTTGATCGCAGTCGCTTGCCAGCGGAGAAACTTACCGGCAAGCGCTTCGAGCATGAATTCGAGATCGAGAACTATCTCGAGTATAACGCGCAGAAATTCATCAACAGTTTCGATCCCAACAGTTATCTGTATCTGTCGCGCACGATGGACTGGTTCGATATTGCCGAACATGGCGAGTCGATTAGCGATGGAATGTCAAAACTTAAGGTTAACAGGGCGCTGGTGGTCGGGGTAACAAC
>CAXMNA010000039.1:0-1755 GCA_964194715.1 uncultured Gammaproteobacteria bacterium | reverse complement strand
TGTCACAAATCATCGAAATGGTGCGAACTGCACAGTCATCAAAACCGGCGATAGGCCGGTTGGTTGACAGGGTTTCTGCTGTTTTTGTGCCGAGTGTATTGATTGTTTCAGTACTGACCTTCCTCGCCTGGATTAATTTTGCCGGCGGTGATCAGGCGACTAGTTTTGCGATTGTAACCACGATGACGGTCCTGATTATCGCCTGCCCCTGTGCGCTGGGCCTGGCGACACCGATCTCGATCATGGTCGGTGTTGGTAAGGCGGCAGAATTTGGTATTCTGATTCGTAATGGTGACGCTCTGCAACTGGCTGGCCAACTTAATACGGTCATCCTCGACAAGACCGGGACGGTTACCGAAGGACGTCCCAGCGTGACATCGATACAGGTACTCGATGACTGGAACGAAGATCAATTGTTGCAATGGGGTGCCAGTCTCGAACAGGGCTCGGAACACCCGTTGGCCGAAGCGATCGTGATCGCGGCGAAAGAAAAAAATATGCCTATCCTTGAAGTAGAGGATTTTGCCGCTATCGCCGGGCACGGAGTCGAGGCAAGCATCGAAGCTAAATCCGTATTGATCGGTAATCGAAAATTAATGCATGATCACAATATCGATATATCCGCGCTTGACGCTGCCGCGCATGGGCTGACCCTTCAGGCACAGACCCCGATGTTTATGTCGGTAGGCGGTAAAGCAGCTGGATTAATCAGTGTCTCGGATGCCATTAAGCCAGACTCGATGGCTGCGATAAAACGAATGCATGATATTGGCTTGAAGGTAGTGTTACTCACTGGTGACAACTGGGAGACCGCGAATGCAGTCGCCAGGCAGGTCGGTATCGATGAAGTGATTGCCGAGGTATTGCCTCAGGACAAGGCCGACAAGGTTGCCAGTTTGCAGGTCCGTGGTGAGCGCGTTGGAATGGTTGGGGATGGTATTAATGACGCCCCGGCACTGGCGCGCGCGGATGTCGGGTTTGCGATAGGCAGTGGCACCGATGTGGCGATTGAAAGCGCGGATATCACTTTGATGCGTAGCTCTTTGAATGGCGTGGTCGATGCAGTTGCGATATCGAAGGCCACCGTTCGTAACATCAAGCAAAATCTGTTTGGCGCCTTTATTTACAATTCACTCGGTATCCCACTCGCCGCCGGTGTACTGTACCCATTGATGGGCATATTACTCAATCCGATGATAGCCGGTGCCGCGATGGCGATGTCGTCGCTCACCGTGGTGAGCAATGCAAATCGATTACGCTTTTTTAACCCAGCAAAGGAATAATCATGCAAACACTAATAATCAACATGGCAGGAGTTGCACTGATTGCATTTATCGTCTGGTGGTTCTGGATGTCTAAATCAGGCAGGGCCTGATTGATTCGGATCTTATGGGCCGAACCAGAAGCGCACAATGCCTTTTTCAACCTCTGAGAATTCGGCAGCCCAGGCGCATGATTTCTACCCGGGCTTGTTACACAGGCGCCCTTCGAAAAATCAGTTAGACTGCAAATGAGGAATCATAAAATGGATCACGCACAGCATAGTTCTGCTCAGGATTCCCTGAATCGTGTCGCACTCAGTGCCACCATACATTGCCTGACGGGTTGCTCAATTGGCGAGGTGCTGGGAATGGTTATTGGCACCGCACTGGGCTGGGGCAACTGGAGCACGGTTGCACTTGCTGTCGCCCTTGCCTTCGTATTTGGCTATCTGTTAACTATGTTGCCATTGCTGCGGGCAGGAATTGGATTTCG
>CAXMNA010000038.1:0-4326 GCA_964194715.1 uncultured Gammaproteobacteria bacterium | reverse complement strand
CCTATGACCGTGAATACTGGTTCCGCGTTGATACCACGTTTGACGGCAAGCAGCTCGTTATTGAGCATACCAGCGAACAGGATCAGGTCTATTTCGCCTATTTTGCGCCCTATTCGATGGAACGCCATGCCGATCTGATTGCGTTTGCGCTGGGTAGTGAACAATGCCAGGCCGAGACCCTGGGCCATACACTCGATGGACAGGCTATCGATTGCCTGCGCTTTGGAGATCCCGCCCAGGCAGGAAAAACCCTGTGGATGGTGGCACGACAGCACCCGGGCGAAACCATGGCCGAATGGTGGATGGAAGGGCTGATTACCCGGTTGGTCGACGAGAGCGACCCGGTGGTACGGGCGGTATTGCAAAAATCGGTTATCTACCTGGTACCAAACATGAATCCGGACGGCAGTCGGCGTGGACATCTACGTACCAACGCTGCCGGTATTAACCTGAACCGCGAATGGCATGACTCGAGCCTGGCGAAAAGTCCGGAGGTCTATCACGTGCTCGAAAAAATGAAATCTACCGGCCTTGATTTTGGCCTCGATGTGCATGGTGACGAAGCCTTGCCCTACAATTTTCTGGCTGGTACCGAAGGCATTCCGGGCTGGAGCAAGGCGCGCCAGAAAAAGCTCGATCTGTATAAACAAACGCTAGCGCGTATCAATCCTGATTTTCAAACCGAGCATGGCTACCCGGCCAATAGCGCCGGTAAGGCAAACATGAGCTATTGCTCGAATGCGTTGGCCGAACACTTTAGTGCCCCGGTGATGACCCTCGAAATGCCATTTAAGGATGCCCTCGATACCCCTGATATTGAACAGGGCTGGAGCCCTGAGCGCAGCATGAAACTTGCCAGCAGCTGCCTGGATGCGTTGCATCTGTGCTGGCATGAGGTGGTCTAAGGCGTTATTAATATCTCACTGTTCGAATTTGACTGGAATGATAGATTCCGGCTCGTGGGCCGGAATGACAGTATTAAATTAAAGCGAGATCCCGTCATTCCGGCCGATAGAGCCGGAATCTACAACGACCCGTCATTCCGGCCGATAGAGCCGGAATCTACAACGACCCGTCATTCCGGCCGATAGAGCCGGAATCTAATGAAAAAGAAATACGATATTATCCAGACTCCAAAACCGTGAGGTATGACCTAAAATCAGGTCACATTTTCTCCGGCATATCTACGCCCAGTTTTTCAGCCCAGGGTGTCAAATCCTCGATTATGGTCGGATACAGCTCAACTCCATTTGCCAGTTGTTCCAGCCGTCTTTGCCAGGCGCGTTGACCCGGGACCCGTACCGATTCATCGCCTGGCCTGGTTGCACTGTTTTCGCACATCGTCTTGATTTTATTGGTTTGCTTCTTGAAATCGCTTAGTGAACCAAAAGCGCCGGGGTCGATCATCTGAATAAATACCGAATTTGCCTCACCGTCAGTTGATGCGCTGTCATCGGCACGGCCATAGCCGCCCAGCGCCGTCGTCAGAATTTCGCTCATGAATGTCATAGCATAGCCCTTATGGCCATGCGAAACGCCACCGATTGGCATGATACTGCCGGCGGGATCGGCAAAAAATACGGCTGGATCGTCGCTGATCTCTCCTTTATTGTCTTTCAGATACTTGCCGGGTAACCTTTTACCCTCGCGCATTGCCCGTCTGACATAACCACCGGCGGTAATACACAGACTGATATCGAATAGAACCGGATAATCGTCACCCGGTGCGACAAAAGCGAACGGGTTGGCGGAGAATACCGGGTTAATTCCCCCGTGTGCACAGACCGAGTTTTCGTTGGGTGACGAACAGGTGATCAGCGCGACGTATCCCGCTTCGGCAATTCGCGTACAGTAGGCACCGAGAGCGGCGATATGCTGGCTGCGCCGAATTGTCGCGCAGACGATCCCGCGCGAGGCAACCCGTTCAATGCATTGCTCAATCGCCCGGGTTACTACCCAGGGGCCGGGTAGAAAATTAGCATCCCAGTTAAACAGGTTGCCACGGTCGGCGAGCACCACGGGATCACCGCTAGTTCTCGATTGCCCGCTTTCCAGCCAACCTAAATTGCTCGCAACGCGATTCATGCCATGCGTGGTAAGACCGAGCAGGTCGGCCTCGAGAAAGACCGATGCCATCACCCGGGCGCGTTCGACAGATAAGCCCATCGCCTCGAATAGTGACGTCGAGAACTGAAGTAGCGATTGATAGTGGTAGCGTTCGGACATGGTCACCCCTTAAATAGTCATTCCCGAAGTTCCCGTCATTCCCGCGAAAGCGGGAATCTTATCCTGATTACCAGGATCAATAATTACTGCTGACCGAGCGCCTCTATCGCAGACATGAAAGGTAACACGGCTGCCCTGTCTGATGCCGAAGCATCCGTATAACTGTTCATCATTTGCAGCGATGACTCCATCATCTGCCGCATGGAATCTTTTTGCGCGTCGGTCAGGTCACTCTTTTCAATCTCTTCCAGTGCCTGCTTCATCTGTTTATCCATCGCTGGCATTTCGGTTTCGACGCTATTCGCGGCGAACGCGCTCATAATCCGTTCCCCGGTTGTCCCCCATTGTTGTATGTCGGAGAACCCATGTCGCTCGATCACTGCAAGCATCTCATCGTAAGCCTTGTGGCCCTGCATTTGTGTGATTGCTGTAGAGAAAGGGTCGTTGCCCTGTGTCATGGATTCGCCTGCGGAAACACTCGGACTCACGATTTCTTCAGTATTGTACTTCTTACTGATTTTCTGAATATCCCGAATCGAGTCGAGATACCCCTCGATATTTTGCCTTGTCAGATTCCCTGCTGTTTGCGCATAAGTTGAGAAGGTAAACGGTAAAAAAATTACGACGATACCAACCAGGCGAAGTATATTCATGCTCAAATCTCTCCCGCTGCCAAGCAGCCAGTTCATATCAGCCTGTATGCGGATATTTTTCCATGCGGAATAATAGCACGGGCAATTGACCCAATTAACATAACTGGGTATTTTGATACCATCACTTATTAACTGGATACACCATGATTCGTTGCATAATTTGGCGACTAATGTTCGAAGTCTGTAACATTTCGCGGATTTTTGGCCATGGCTCCGCACAGGTCCAGTACCTTGCCTTCGGTGCCAATCTGAGCGATGCCGTGCTCAGGGAAAGGCGGATTACCCCGTTCGCGGCAAAACACTTTACACTCAGAGATTATGGCCTGCGTTTTGACCATCCGTCGCGATGGGTCGGCTGTGGATACGCTTCCGCCGAGCGGTCTGCTGGTGAATCACTTCACGGTTTTCTCTACACCCTCTCGGTCAGGGATGCCGCACGGATGGATTTTTACGAGTGTGTCCCGGTATTAAAAAGATACCGGCGCATTTTTGTCGAGCAAGATGGAGTGAGACTATATTTTTACCAGACCAACCTCTCTACCCCGAACCTGAGACCCTCGCCTGAGTACCTGAGATATATCGTCGAAGGCCTCAAATTACACACCAGTGCCAGCGCCGAATACCGCAAGGAGATTGCGGCTACCTTAACCACCGAGCCTGACAGTCTAGTGACATCTTACCCTTGGAGGCAGCCTGGAAACAGGGCAGGATGGTCAGGTATTAGCAACGGTTCATACCAGAAATTCGTGCAGATGATATTCCTGATGTTTCTCTACAAATACTCACTTACCGATCATTTCATCCGACGATGAACCGGCAAAGCTATACTTCGATTCTGTCGGCGCTGATGTTTATACTTGCAATGGTGTCATCTCACTCATCGACCGCAAGTGCTGCGGCGGTCGGACCACAGCGGATTGTTTCGATCGGATTGTGTACCGATCAGCTGCTGTTGATGATGGCGCAGCGATCACAAATCGCCTCCCTGACTAGCTCGGCGACCAGCCTGCAGATGTCGTACATGGCCGATGCAGTTGGTGACATTCCGCTCAATAATGCCACGGTAGAAGAAATAATTCCGTACCGGCCCGACCTGATCGTGGGTAGCCATTTTGCCGCAAGGGATACCACGCGATTTCTCAGGCAACTCGGTTACCAGGTCAAACTGGTAACCCTGCCGAAAACAATCGAAGAAATCTATACGCTGCTTACCGGCTTTGGTGAGTGGACCGGAAATCAGGCCAGGGCCGCGAGTTTGATTACGAAAATGAAGCAGGAGATCGTAGATATCCAGGCCCGTTATGCACATCGCCCGGTGAAAAGCATGATCATCTACTCACCGAATGGCTATACAATCGGTGCAGACACATTGGAAAATGATGTTTTGAAATATGCCGGCTTTCGTAATCTCTCGGCGGAAATGGGCATAGTTGGCTTTAAGAAAATA
>CAXMNA010000037.1:0-5027 GCA_964194715.1 uncultured Gammaproteobacteria bacterium | reverse complement strand
CGCGAGGTGATGACCACGCTAACCGTTCATCCCACCGACAAGGACGGTGACAGACGTTGGCAGCTCGACCGGGGTGCGAATCTCTACGATGTTACACACTTACGCTGCCGCTCGGCGCGCTACACACCAGCGACGGCTAATAATTCGTGTTCGCCGGCCAGGGCCAACAAGGCTGCATTTCCAGTTACCCCGGGGGGCCTGATGCCCTTTGTCGAGGGCTGCAACAAGCAGGATTACACGGTTCTTTTCGTAATCGGTGTGGCCGTGGAAAAATGATTACCGCTGATCCACCCCAGGTGTGGAGAAGATCTACAACCACCTGATTACCCAAGATCCGGGATACAATATTTAAAACTGTGAAACTGTGCAAAACCGGGGTCAGATTGAACCTCCCCCGATTTTCCATTTATCGATTCTCAATAGTGGTTCACTCGATTAATATATCTGCTTGATTAAATCACGAGTCGTCCATGGGCGAAACCGCACCTACAACTCTTCCGCGAAACTGGTATAGCAGCGCCGATATATTCGCACTCGAACGCGACCATATATTTTGTAAACACTGGTGGATGATTGCGCGCGAGGATCAACTTACTCAACCCGGTGATTATGTTGCGACTACTCTGGCGCAGTGGCCACTGGTTGTTACTCGCGACCAACAGGGTGATCTTCGTGGATTTCATAATGTTTGCCGTCACCGGGCGGGACCGCTAGTTCGCGATGGTATCGGGCGGTGCAAACAATTCGTCTGTCGATACCACGGTTGGCGCTACGACAGCACTGGCAATTTACTTAAGACACCCGGTTTGAGGGCGAAGGAAGAAATCGATTATGCGATGTTTTCGTTGTTCCCAGTTCGGGTATCCTGCTGGAACCAACTGGTATTTGTCTGTCTTGACGAATCCGCGCCAGAATTATTCGACTGGCTCGGAGATATCGTTTCGATAGCTACCCGATTCCCAGCCAATACATCGATGAGCTACCAGGGTGAAGTTGAAAAATGCGGCAATCTTAACTGGAAAGCATACGGCGACAACTCCTGCGAAGGCTACCACGTTGGCATGGTACATAAGGTTCTTGGTGGTTCCCTCGATCGTGAAACAGTGGAAATCAAACCCTATGAAAATGGCCAATTTATCGGTTTTGACGTCAGTTACGAATCCACTGGCGGCGACCATACACGCGATGGCAAGGGATTCTGGATTTACAAATTTCCCGGATTATTACTTCATTTCTCGGAATTCTCTTTCAACGCCGAGAGTGTTTTCCCACTGGCACACAATCAGGTTAAATTAATCCGATGGTTCTGGGTCGATGTTGCACAGGCTGCGGAACGAAATATCGACCCGGTGAGTATGCGCGAGGCATCGGAACATGTGATGGATGAAGATATGGAGATTTGCGGGCTGGTACAGAGAAACCTCGACGCCGGTATCTATCAGTTCGGCCATCTTTCACCTCGCAAAGAGGTCGGTACGATTTACTTTCAGCAATTGGTTCGACGAGCCCTGCAAGACCACTTGTAACTTATAGGCCAGCCCGGCTCGTTCTCGGCGCCAGCGGTTTCCAGGACTATCGCCCAGCGGTCTCCCAGTGCGGACCTGCCGCTCGATTAACTCCTCTATGTCGAGTTTAATTATTTCTGATAAATATACCCTTCAGCTGTCAACTCGAGCATCAAAATTTCGCCTGACACCATTGATTTGCTCCGTATGAGACTTTGCTAGATACTCGCTGCTTTAGATTCTCGATAATAATTATGCAGTCACAACCCGAATTAAACTGCTGGATTGAATTACGGGAACAGCTTGCAAAGGTTAAACCCGACCCGGATTGCTCACTCGGGATACCTCCAGCCTGTTACGCCGATACTGAAATCCTGAAACAGGAAATCAATGCCATATTTCATCGTGGCTGGGTTTGCCTTGGCCGTAGCGACCGTTGGGTAAATACCGGGGATTATTCAGCAATGGATATCGGTGGTATCCCGGTGATTGTTGTGCGCAACAAGGCCGGTGAATTGAAGGCTTTCGCCAATTCTTGTCGGCACCGCGGCAGCCAGATTCTGAGTGGTGATGGTAATTGCAACAAGCTCAAATGCCCATTCCACTGGTGGACTTACGACCTGGATGGAAAGCTTAAAGTTTATCCTCGTATGGAAAAGGCGGTCGACTTTAATCCGGATGAATTCGGGCTGGTGGAATTTCCGGTCGCGAGCCAGGATGGTTTTTCATTCATCAGCCTCGAGAACCGACCACCCCCGCTGGACGATTGGCTAGGCGATTTCGAATCCTTCCACAGGCCCTGGGGACTGGATCAATGGGTCAGCACGCGAGTGCGAGAGTTCGAAGTCGACTGCAACTGGAAGACTTTCATCGAAGTGTTCAACGAATACTACCATTTACCGATGGTACACCCGGATTCGATTAACTGGCTTTATCCCGAGCCCGACGCTGTTGACGAAGGGTCTGGGCAATTTACCACCCAGTTCGGCGCTACCGAGGGGGCAGCGGCATTGATGGCGGAATCCCAGGACCAGGCATTGCCAGCGGCTAAGGGCCTGAGCGGGCGCGATAGTTGTGGCACCCGCTATACCTGGGTATATCCAAACCTGACCTTCGCGGCCTCCCAGGATTCATTGTGGATGTACCAGGCACTTCCGCTATCGGCTGATCGTTGTCGAGTGCTGCAAACTATTTGCTTTCCGGCCGAGACGGTTGCGCTGAGTGCCTTCGAAAACCGTGCAATTCATTATTACGATCGCATCGATACCGCATTAAATGAAGATTTACCGTTTTTGCTACAACAGCAAATTGGGCTAAAGTCGAAATTCGCAAAGCAGGGAAGGTTTTCCGCGCTGGAACCGAGCGTAGCCAAATTCGCCTACTGGTATTCGCAACGCATGCTGGAAGGGCTAGAGCTAACATAACCAATATCTTATAAGGGAGAACAGGCCATGACTAAAAAGCAGGTGATCGGAGGCCCCCTGGTGATTGGTGGACGGGAATTATCGCTTTCGCGGGCAATTCGAGCCGGCGATTTCGTATTTATTACCGGCCAGGTGCCAATGCAGGATGGCAGCCCGATGACCGGTGGCAGTATAGAAGACCAAACCCGCGCATGCCTGGATTGTTTGAAAGATATTCTTGGTCAGGCCGGATGTGAACTCAGCGATGTCGTCAAGTCGATGGTCTGGTTAAAAAACCGTGAGGATTTTCCCGGATTTAATGCGGTTTATGCAGAGTATTTTCCGCAGCAACCTCCTACCCGTTCGGCACTGGTGAGTGACTTCCTGATCGACATACTGGTTGAAATCGAGTGCATCGCCTATAAGCCCGTGTAACGGCACGTTGATTTCCTGTTTTCTGGGATTAAGAAGAAATACTCTCCGCGGTCGGCGCCTCACCGCGCTTACGGCGTTCAACCAGGTCGTCCAGCCAATCGGGATCCATTTCTGGCACCGATGATAGCAGCAGCTCGGTGTAGGGCTCGTAAGGGGGTGTCAGAATCTCGGCCTTGGTGCCCTTTTCGACCACGGCGCCCTGGTACATTACCACGATTTCATCGGCGATCGCCTTGACCGTGGCCAGATCATGGGTGATGAACAGGTAGGATACATTAAGTTCTTTTTGCAGGTTGAGCAGCAAATCCAAAATGCCCTCGGCGACCAGCTGATCGAGTGCCGAGGTCACTTCATCACAAATTATTAGTTCCGGCTCGGCTGCCAGCGCGCGCGCGATACAAACACGCTGTTTTTCACCACCCGACAATTGTGCCGGGTATCGCTCGCCATATTCCTCCGGCAATTCAATGTGTCGTAGTAAATCAAGTACTTGTTGCTCACGCGCTTTACCCTTGATACCCAGATAAAATTCCAGCGGACGGCCAATTATATCCTTGATCTTGTGGCGCGGGTTCATCGCCACGTCTGCCATCTGGTAAATCATTTGAATCGATTGCAAATCCTTTTTAGGCCGGTCTCGAAGTTGGGCGGTGAGCTCACGATCATGAAATTTTACCGATCCCTGACTGGGTGGTAACAAGCCGGTAATCACCCGTGCCAGCGTGCTTTTTCCACTCCCGGATTCACCCACCACGGCAACTGTTTTACCTTTTATGATCTCGAGATTGATGTCCTTCAGGACATCGACACCTGTCCCGGGATAGCGCGCGGTAATGTTCTCTATCTTGAGCTGAATATCTTCCTTATCGTGATCATACCTGCTCTCGCGTACGGTACGCACATTGAGCAATTTCTGTGTGTAGGCTTCCCTGGGATTGGCCAGCATCTCCCGGGCATTGCCTTCTTCGATCAGGTTGCCGTATCGCAACACCATGATGCGATCGGCCATTTGTGCAACCACCGCGAGGTCATGGCTGATATAAATAGCGGCGACATTGCGCGCCTTTACCGCTTCCTTGATTGCGCCCAGTACTTCGATTTGCGTGGTCACATCCAGCGCGGTGGTCGGTTCATCAAAAATAATGATGTCCGGGTCAGAACCAAGCGCCATCGCGGTCATCGCGCGCTGTAACTGTCCACCCGATACCTGGTGCGGGTAGCGCTCGCCAATATGTTCAGGGTCGGGTAAATCAAGCTGGCGAAACAGTTCGATACTGCGTTTTCGCGCCTCTGCCATTTTCATTTTGCCGTGTTGCACCGGTGATTCAGCAAACTGTTCGGCCAGTGTGTGTGCGGGATTAAACGAGGCTGCCGCAGATTGCGCGACATAGGCTACCTGATTGCCGCGAATTTCGCGCAGTGCGGCATCGGACTGTCCGACCAGCTCAACGCCATCGAGTTTGATCGACCCGGATACGATTCGACAACCGGGTTTGGTATAGCCAAGCGCGGTTAAACCAAAGGTTGATTTACCGGCACCGGACTCGCCGATCAAGCCCAGAATTTCTCCTCGATGCAGTGTCATTGACAAGTGGTTGACGATGGGTTTCCATTCACCGTCGATATCCGCTTCGATCAGCAAGTCCTTCACATCGAGTAATATTTCGCTCATATCCGGTATCTA
>CAXMNA010000036.1:0-61217 GCA_964194715.1 uncultured Gammaproteobacteria bacterium | reverse complement strand
ATGCAGTCGGACCCGGCAAAGCCGGGCCGCTGATGCGGAGCGTTATGCGTAAAGGCAATGAATTTAAAACTCAATAAATTTGGTGCGCTCGGGACTTTAATAGCTGCCGCTGCCTGTCCAATTTGTTTCCCCAAATTAGCGCTCATAGGAGCATTAATTGGACTAGGTACTCTAGCAAAGTATGAGTATTATTTTTTCATTGCCTTCCAGGTTTTCGCACTAGTCACGTTCACTGGAATATTGCTGGCGTATCGAAAACAAAGGAATCTGAATATCTTGATTTTGGCATTTGCTAGCGTTGCTCTATTTTTTATTTCCCTGTATCTAATCGTAAACGAGTATTTGTCTTACTTCGCATTGGCTGGACTAGTGGCCTCCGTTATCTGGCAATTAGTGGAGGCAAAGAAATGCTCAGAATTGCCACAAATAAAGAGCATTGAATGATTATCAATTTACGCATAACAAACGCATGCAGTCGGACAAAGTGCCCGCTACCGTGTCATATTGAGTGTCTCAGTTGGGTCGTTAACAGACCCTCAAAATTTGAATTTGAGTGTCTGCTTTCGAGAAAGCCAGCCCTGAAAAATTCAGTATTTTTTTTAAAAATATTAAAAATTTATTTTTTGAACTGATGTAGCCCTCTCCCTCAGCGACAATATAATATCTCGCGGCCCCACCCCCCCCCCTCTTTTAGTGTGTGACAGGTTTTTCCTCGTCAGATTTGCTCACACCCTTGGTCAGTATATTTGAGACCCACCGGGCCAATTCAAGTTTAGATATCTCTTCCTGGATACCTCCATCAACTTTAAGGTTTTGGACTGCTTGCGTTGATTTGTTGGGTACGCCTTTCTTACGTCACCAGTTTTCTTGCCCAACATTAAATATCTCTCTTTTAGAACACTCGCACTGCACGATAAACAGCTAGCAATTACTAGTCTGTGAGCGTTAGTTGTAAGGGTTTAACAGGGTAATGGTTAAGTGATGCAAGACTAAGCTTTATAAGGCTTATGGTCCATTGTGTGTGGTGATGATTCCATACGGCGAGATGTGCGGCGAATTGATAGGCCGAGTTGCCTGGAGCAAGAACAAAACGAGGACTATTTAACCGTCTATTTTGATCTATATCAAACCTACTCAATTCGTCTCCTAATTACCAACGCAAAGCGCTAATACTGTTAATGAAGAAGTATTAATACGGTTTACCTGTTGGAGAGAGGTATGAAAACTCTCATATTCTCGGTATGTATCCCCTTTAGTTATGGTAAATATATACGTACATCAAATATTGAGGCAGTTCGAGAAAATTCATTCAATATAAGTCATTGATTCCGAAGACGTTGCATATTTCAGTTTCAACTCCATCTCAGAATTTGAGGCACTAGTGTTTCAAATTATCATGCACTTAACTTCAAAACTTGAGGTCGAGATTTTTTCTTGCGTGGAAGCTCCGCCACCGGTTTCCCGGGCTCCCATTCCATCCATTTGTCACTTTGTACTCGCCCATCGACAGATCTCACTGTTAATTCAAATTCGCGAGCTCTGCCTTGTACCCAGTTCTCGTGATTGGTGAGTGTTAAGAACCCGTGTTCAACCAATTCCTTGAAGGCTTTAATACAGGTATTCTCCGATACCGACAACAGACCAGAGGCGTGTCGTACGGATATCGATAATTTACCATTCCGGCCTGGTCTATATATATTTATAAACTCGGTTAGAAGAGAGCGAGCAGTCATCGACAAATCACGATACCCGGCACTTTCAAACCAATAGGCTTCGATCGTTAGAAACCTTCCCTTTGTCTTAGTTTTGGCTAAAGGCTTTCCCACGATGCACCCTTTATTATTTTTGCGTACTGTGGCGATTTAATGAATCTTATTCCGTTAGAGCAGACCTCATATATCAGCCTGGCTTCATTATTACCTGGCCGAACAACAAACACGGGAATCACTTGATTCTTTTCGATCGCGACCTTACACGCCCATGAGAGGCAGGCAGGTAAATTTCCGGCATAAAGCTTTTTCCGATATTTACAGAAAACAACCCGCATAATCACCCCTTCTGCCTGACTGGGCGTACTTCATACAACGGGCAGCTCAGAGAGGTACATTCCTCAACCTGCTTTAACCAAGTACCTGGGCGAAAGGGATCGTAAATACAATGACAACAAAAGGCTCTAATTTTGCCTTTGTAGCCAGGTTTACTCGATTCTCTTTTAACTATCTTTTCACGAAGAGAATCTCTACACGGCGCAATCCTATCTGGTTGAATAATATCCATGATTACACCCCTTCCCCAATTTTCTGCTTGAGCCTGGAGTTGTTCTTACTCGAACGTAGTAATTGCTTTTTTATGAGGGGGTGGGCGGCGATTATCCGTGAAAACTGATTTGCTACCGCCGTGTAGTGTTCTGCCGCCAGTACCCCCCTTAGAATCGGTCTGGCCGCCTGTTTAGAGTGCTCCGTTAGGTAGAAGCAGACTCTTTCACCATCGAGATGCGATCTCCGTTCCCAATCGGCATCTAGCGGGCATATTGGTGCACTGCACTGATCGAATTTGGGGCAGTCATACATTTGCATAACTACACCTTCATTCGTGACTCAGCTACACGCTGCTTTATCCAATTTTCAATATCGGCAGCGAGCCATCCAACAGCTCGGCCTCCTAAGTTGATTTGTTTAGGGAATGTACCTTCTGCGATACGTTGGTAGATCGCCGAACGGGAAAGTCCAGTGTAGGATTTGACACGAGGTAGACGAAAGATACTGTAAGCCATAAAAAACCCTCCTTGGGGTTATGTGAATAACTAGGCTTCTAACTTTAGTGATTTGGGTATATGTCACATTCTCTGTCATGTGACAGAGGAATTTATCGTTTTTTTAGTTCTGGAAATATTTCCGCAAGAATCTTTTTATAAATTTCCGCTTCGCGTTCAGTGCAAGAAGTTTCTGCTTTGATCCAATCCATGAGATTGCCTGTATTCTGGACAGTGTTTTCTGATGAACTCCATGACGGATATTTTTCTGCCAGTAAATCGCCTTGGCGCTGCAATCCTTGAAGGTAACTACTTCGGCCTTTTTTCGATGACTTGGCTCTCGATAGATTATCGACTCCATTGGTCTGATTCGACTCGAACTTATCTCGTTCCTCTCTGGTAATAAGGTCGAATTTACTTTTCAATATGTACGAAGACGTTATCTCCTCATGTTTAAATTCGGCAAATAGCAGCCATGTTCCATCAAACTTTTTAGCAGAAATATAGGCTGGTAAAGATTCAGAATCATTGGAACCACAAACCGGAATATCATTACCCAGATCTTCATAAAGATATGCTGGTTCCTCACTAACCTCCCGAGGAAATTCAGAGTCGAATAATGGTAAGAAAAGTTCGTAATCGGAATTTTTCGGGTCTTTAAAGATAATCAATCTACCGATCAGATTAGACCTATCGCTATTACAATATCCAGAAATGGTATTAGGTAAAAAATGCATGCCCAGTATGTCGATTTCGCTTTGATTTTGGCATTTTGACAAACTTACCAAATAGGGAGTTTTATATTTGTACGCGTTCCGTAATTCATGAGTTTCATAAATTAAATACAAGATATCAGTGATTTCGCATTCCCAATGAGCAGCAATTTCACTGTATGAGAAACAGTCTTTCTCGTAATGATCGTCTAGCTTGAAACCCATAACACCCTTCTCGTGTCATTCCTTCTAATAAGAGCCAAGCCAGGCAGTGAAGGTGCTGCTTTTCGCCCCGTCGGGCTAGGCTTGGTTGTTCATACGAGCGATGTCTTTTCTAGCACTTCCACCACTCTGTCTTTAAACAACTTGCCATAATGCTTTTCAATCATATCAATACTGGTGCCCGTGATTTTGGCAATATCAAAAACATTCATATTCTTATCGATCAAGTCAGCAATGAAGCTGTGGCGCAAGGTATAAAAAACAATAGACTCCGGAAGGCCCGCTGCTTTTACAGCTTCCCGCATTAACCTTGTTTGGTTTGAGGTTCTCCATGAGTTTGCACCATCCTTAGTTAGTAAGGGGGCATCGGGCAATTTGTCCTTTGCCATATTAGAGAAAAAATCTTTTGTATTTTTGGTCAACGGGAAAGTGCGTGAACCAGTCTTTCCGTATGGAATATTAAGCAACCCATTGGCCTTATCCAAATCCCCGGCCTTTAACCTGCAAAGCTCCCCGTATCTGGCTCCGGTTAGGACTGCCGCTTTCAATAAATCATGGAAATACACTTCGGTGGTATCCAGTAATTTCTTGACCTGTTCCGAATTAAGATAGTCCTTCCTTGAGCCTTCTGAATTTTTAAATCGTTCGACGCCCTTCCACGCTCGATCGGAATGTACAAGCCCCTCTTTGTAAGCCAAATTCAGCGTGGCTTTCAGTGTCGAAAAGTTCCGATTCGCAGTAGCTTTGGATTTGCGTACTTCTTCGTCGTTTCCCGCAACAACGAATGAATGAAGCCATTTCCTGATCTGTTGGAGTTTAAGTCTATCAAGCGGCATATTTCCAAGCACTGGAAGTATTTGGCGCTTAACTCGCCACCTGGCGTTAGCGGCAGCAGTCTTTCCCTTTTTTAGTTCCAAATACTCGGTATAGTTATCGGCGGCCTCCCGTACGGTTCCGGGCTTTGCTCGAAATCCTTGATTCTGACTCTCGAACCACTTCTGCGCCTCCCCTGCCGCAGAATCGTATTCGTTCTGAGGAAGGTGTGGGGGCAAGTCCAGGGACTTGTAGTGCTGTTTCCCATCCTCTCCGCGGAACCGGGCTATCCATCTCCCGCCCTTAGTCCCTACCCTGTAGCCTATAAAGCCTCCTAAAATCAGCTTGCGCCAATAGGGTTCCCTCCTCTTCGCAAGTCGGTCCCGTTTGGCTTTCGTGTCAATCGCAGGAGGCATATTTCAAACGTACGGAAAAAGTACGGAAATTATACCATGGAAGTTACCGGACCCACGAAGAACTCTAGGGCATTACAAACAAGGAGTTTACAAGGGTTTCAGGAAGTATGTGGAACTTCTCGGAACAGTAAATATTACCCTAGGTTGGCAAGCACTGGGTCGGAATCTGGCTGATCCCGGTATCGAAATCGGCGTCGTCGAGCAACTGCAAGTATTCGTTCTCGCTCGACTGTTCGGCATAAAGCCAGTAAATGGTGCGTTCGCGATAACGCGCCTCGGTCTCGGCCTTGAAACCCAGCTTTTTAACCCTGGCCGCGTGTAGATCTGCATTCTTCTTGAGCTCAAACACACCAAGCGACAATATGTTCGGTTTTTCAGGATTATTAACGATGATGTGATCCCTGACCCCCTTCACGGCAAGCTTATTGGCAGTTCTGATTGCCTCTTCACGGGTTTTATGGCCTTCGATAAAGACCATTACGCCCTGGTATTCCTTCTCAAGGCTGGACTTCAGCGAGGTGTCGGCCCGGTTGCCGCTATAACGTCCACTGATTTCGACCGCGCGCTCCCTGTCCTTGAACGGTCCGATGGTATAGCAAACGCGTTTGTCACTTGAATCTTCGACCACCAGGATTTCCGGCTTAACCGGGGCCGGCTCTTCGGCTTCGGCGGTAGCCTCGGCTACGCGTTCGGTTTCACTGACGATTTCGACATTTGCTTCGTGCAGCATTTGCAACTCCACGGCTGCCGGGATTTTATTCTTTTCGACAAACAATTGCTCATAGGGCAGCAACCATTGGAACACCGCAAACGCAAAATTGACGATCAGTAGTAAGCCGAAAAATATTTTCATTGATTGACCAGCCGGATCATTCCGCGAAACACGAGGTCAGGCACGACACGGGCAGGAGGTTCAAGTTCACGTTGCACCCGAACCGCGTCGCCACCCGCGAGCAGTATAGTCGCATCATTTTCAAAATAACTGATCCAGCGATTCACTAGCCCGGGCAATATCTCGATTGAACTGTGCGCGTAGTTTATATGAATCGCCTCTTCGGTTGAACAGCCCGGTTCGGCGGTTTCTGCAATCGCCGGATCGTTAAAATCGATATAGCTGAATATATGCTTGAAATCGTCTATCGAAGTATTGATACCGGGCAAAATCGCGCCACCGAGGTGTTGCCCGTCAACCCGCAACAGGTCTAGCGTGAGCGCGCTCCCTGCATCGATGACGACAACGTCTCCTGCGACCAGTTCGGAGGCAGCGATTAATGCCATCCAGCGGTCGACACCCAGGCACTCAGGCTGCCGATAAGCATTCGTTACTTCGAGGGCCCTCGGTGCTGATACAAAGCGAGTAACCCTGGCCTCAAATTGCCGCTTCAGGCATTGATCCAGCTGCGCCTGGCGCGCTACGTCGAGCACCGAGGTAAGATAACAATGCGTCGCAGAAAGACCCTCTATCCAGTGACTTAACCGCTTAATCCAGGTCGCGCGATATGAACTGGCAAAACTGGACTGTAGCTGCCCGGTTTTCCAGAATTGCGCCTTAAGATGGCTGTTACCGCAGTCGAGCAGAATCATTCAGTAACAAGCCTGAGCGATATTTCAGCTGCGGAATGAATTTCAATGCCATGCTTGGTTTCAAGCTGTAGCTGCCCGCTCGACGTGATACCGCGATTTATGCCCGCGACAATGTTTTCACCAATAGTCACTTCAACAGGAAGACCGCGAAAAGCATCGAAGCGTTCGAACTCAACGATCAAACTTTCTACCGAGCCGGGCTCAAACGTTCGTATCGAGTGGATCACCGAATCGATCGAGTTCATCAATACCTGTGTACGATCGATCTGACTTGCGGCAATCTGCGCAAGACTGGTGGCAGGCTGGGGGATCTCGTCCAGCTCGGCCGCATTCATTAAGATATTCAGCCCAAATCCGATCGCGAAGAAAAAGCGATCATCATCGAGAGGCCGGGATTCGATCAGGATACCGCCAAGCTTACGCCCCTCGCACAGCACATCATTCGGCCACTTCAAGGATATCGTAGCATCAGCGCTTTGCCTCAAGGCCCGACACAAAGCAAGGCCAGTGACGATGCTCAGCAAGCCCTGGCTATTGGCGGGAATTTCCTTAGTGATGCCAATAGTGCAATAAATATTGCGCGCAAACGGTGACAGCCACTGTCGACCCCGCCGGCCCCGCCCTGCCTGCTGCGCCTCGCTGAAGGCAACCACTTCGCGCTGGTAGTCGGCGTAATATTGTAGAACGTCGGCGTTGGTGGATTCGGTGTCATGGCGGTACTGCCAGTCGAGGCCGTGTCGTTCAACCGTTTGCCTGACCAGGGATTCGTTAATCGGCTCGCTGCTCATTAGCTTCCGAGCCAGGCCTGGCGTGCGGCCTGCTGCTGATCGGTAATTTTTAGAACGCAGGTGTTTGCCGCAGCAGCCTGCAAGATGACTTCGAATTGATTTAGTTCGTCTCGGCGAAAAGCATGCACCTGCCAGGCATCTCCCGGGTTTGCCAGCAGTAGCCTTTTTTCAAATTGCCCCAGGTTCAGTTTCAAACCATCGATTGCAATGATCTGATCACCGGCAGACAATCCGGCGCGCTGCGCGGGCCCGGCTTCGATAACACGCTGAATCGTGAGCCCGGCTTCGCCATCTTTCAACACGGCACCCAAATCAACGGCTGGCAAGTCACACTCGGCGTCTTTGCCGCCCTTATCCTGCGCGTTTTTCGCGACACGCTGCACCACGTTAATACCAACTGACTCGAGCACTTCAGGCAATGGTAATTCACCGGTACCGTAAATCATCTCGTCGAGAAACGCTCCAAGATCATTGCCGGCAATTTTGCAAACTATCTGCTGGATGCTGTCGGGCTCGACGCCCTTCCCCTGTTCGCGGCATTCCTGCCACAAGCGGCGCATGACGTCGTCAAGGCTTTGTTGCGAATCGGTCAACTCACGAATTTTCAAGTCGATGCATGCCGCGATCAGGCAACCCTTGGCATAGTAGCTGACGATCGTGTTGGCCGCATTTTCATCCTGTTTATAAAACTTGGTCCAGGCGTTGAAGCTGGATTCGGCCGCGGACTGACGGAGTCGTCCGGGACCTCGCTGCACCCGCGTCATGGTTTGTGCGAGCAGCTCGAGATAGCTTTCCGTTTCGATCAGACCACAGCGCAGCAGCGCAAGGTCGTCGTAGTAGGAGGTGATCCCCTCGAAGGCCCACAGTAAATCGGTGTAAACCTCGCGCTGCAAATCATACGGTTGATATACCTCGGGCTTGATACGCTTGACGTTCCAGGTATGGAAATACTCGTGACTGCAGAGCCCTAGAAAGTCACGATAGTCATCGTCTACCTTCGACTGTCCGCGTTTTGGCAGACTGGCGCGGCTCGCGATCAGGCTGGTGCTGGCGCGATGCTCGAGTCCGCCATAGCCATCACCGACGACCATCACCTGGAATTGGTAATAATCCATCGGCGCCGGTTCACCAAAAAAACGGATATGGTGTTCGCAAATCGTTTTCAAATCGGTGGCGAGACGTGCCTCATCACATTCGAAGCGGCCGCTCAGTATGATGTCGTGCGGCACCCCGCAGGCTTCGAAAGCGATGCGAGTAAAATTTCCCATTTCGACCGGGTGATCGATCAGGTCGTCGTAATCGAGTGCTTCATACAAACCAAATTGGTAAGCATCCGCATGCTTGCGTTTAAGCGAGGTAGCGAGTTGCCATTTCTCACAATATTTTGCATCAGGCTTTTCGATCAATACCTCACAGGGCTTGTCGCCCTGGCCCAGGACTTCGAGAAATATGCTGCTGCCGTTGTAGTAGCCGTGGTTGTGATCGAGGTGCGCCGCACGCACCGAAAGATCTTTCGCGTAAATCTTGTACTCGATCGTCAATTCGCCCTTAGCGGCAGCGACTTGCCAGTTGGATTTATCGATTTGCCTGATCACGAGCTCTCCGTCTTCATCGGAGGCACGCAGGTCGAGCAAGTTGCGCGCAAAATCACGAATCATGTAACTGCCCGGAATCCAGTTGGGCAGGCGTAAGTGCTGTCCCTTCGGATCGGGTTTGCCGATTCGAATCGAAACTTCGAAGTAATGGCTGCTGGGATTACGACTGGTAATCTGATATCTGATCATTTAGAAAAACTACTCATGAACCGAGGGCGAAGTGTATCATTGGCGCCTTTGACGCCAAATTTAATTAGCTGGATAGATGACCAATTCGCTCAAACACTTAAACCGCAACTCGACTCCGGCCGCTGCCCTCGCCGAGCCTGCGCCGGACGACAGGCAGCTGCGGCTCATCCTTAAGACAGCGTTGAGCGGCCCTGATCACGGACGCCTGCATCCCTATCGCTTCATCAGCATTCGCGGTGACGCGCGTCACAAGCTGTCCGAGATTTTCGGCCACGCAACGCTTATGCGCGATCCCGATGTCGAGCCCGCCTACCTGAAAAAACAGAAAGACAAGCCATTGCGTTCGCCGCTGATCGTGGTCGTCGTCGCTCACTTGATAGAAAGCCCCAAGATTCCAGAGATCGAGCAAATGCTCTCCGCGGGCGCAGCCGCGCACAACGTGCTTTTGGCCTCTAACGCGCTCGGCTTCGGCTCGATCTGGTTGACCGGCGCAAATGCCTACGACCCCTATATCTTCGACGAACTCGGACTCGAGGAAAACGAACGCATCATCGGCTTCATCTATATCGGCACGCCGGCAATCGAAATTCCCCCGCGGCCCATCCCCGAAGTATCGACCCACCACCGCAAGTGGGGATCGTGAAATAATGGCGCATCACGAGATCCCCGCTTGCGCGGGGATGACTGGCTGGGAATGATCCTGTCAATTGTTGCCTGAAACCGGCTGAGTCGGTTTCAGAGTTCGATGCGCTCCTCTTCATCGGGATGCCCGTAGCCGCATAAAAAACCGCCGACATATTCGATCGCGGGATCGAACGGATCGCCCACACCAACTTTTGCTTCAACTTCCGCGCGATAATCCTCGGCATTGTCTTTGGGCCGATAACCGAGGTGAGCTACTTTGTGATTGGAGAAGAAAACTTCCCGGTTATCGGAAATACCGTAGACAACTGTGTGGCCTATGCGCTCTGATACCAGGCAGCGCTCCACCAGTTGAATCATATCGTCAAAACTAAGCCAGGTCGCCAGGTGCCGCCGATCGGCAGGCTTTGGAAAGCAGGAATTAATCCGCAAGCAGGCCGATTCAATGCCAAACTTGTTAAAGTAGAGTTTCGCAAGATCTTCAACGAAGCACTTGGAGACCCCGTAAAGTGTGTCGGGATTATGGGGCGTGTCGGTATCAGCCCCGACCTCGCGGCGTTCATAACCGACAGCGTGGATTGAACTGGCATAAACGATACGCTTGATCCCGTGCCGCCGCGCTGCCTCGTACACGTTGTACCCGCCTTTAATCGAACTCTCGAGAATTTCAGACCAGGGTCTTTCGACTGGCGCCGCACCGAAGTGTACGATCGCGTCACAACCTTCCACGACCTGCATCACGCCATCAAAATCTCCGAGTTCGCAGGTCATCGCCTCTTCATTGTCCGCCACCTGGCCGATATCATCCCGGTCGGTGAGTCGCAAGGTTTCCGCCAGCGGTGCCAGACCGCGACGCAGTTCTCTCCCCAGGTTACCTGCGGCTCCCGTAATTAAAAGTCGATTGAAACGTGGCATGGTTAACTCCCGGTAGAAAAAACAGCCGATATTGTAGCTCATCTCGGCCAGATCCGAGCCCGGGTTTTATGAGTCATCGGCTGGTTTGTTGGCAAACCAGCATCTATGCGAGTTTTCGCTACCCGGCGGCTGTTGTAAATCAATTCAGCTTTAGTCCCGGATCGGTTAAAATCCCGCGACTCGATTTCGATACAGACCCATTAAATGTCCGATTCCAGCGCTGATGCCAGCGACAGCTCTAATTTTATCCGCGATATCATTGACGCCGACCTTGCCGCAAATAAGGTTTCTAAGGTAATCACCCGATTTCCGCCGGAACCCAACGGCTACCTGCATATCGGTCACGCCAAGTCGATTTGCCTTAATTTCGGCATCGCGCGCGACTATGGTGGTCACTGTAACCTACGCTTTGACGACACCAACCCGGAAAAAGAAAGCGTCGAATACGTGAACTCGATTCGACTCGACGTCGAGTGGCTCGGATTCTCCTGGCACAGCAACCCGTTTGCGTCAGATTATTTCCCCCAGCTTTACAACTATGCAGTGGATTTAATCAAACAGGGCCTGGCTTATGTCGATAGCCAGACCGCGGATGAAATACGCGAGAATCGGGGCACCTTGACCGCTAAAGGCGTCGATAGCCCCTATCGCAATCGCAACGCCGAAGAAAACCTGCAGTTGTTCGAAGCGATGAAGAACGACGAGTTTAAAGATGGCGAGCACGTCCTGCGCGCCAAAATAGATATGAAGTCACCGAATATAAAAATGCGCGATCCGGTGCTGTATCGCATCCGCCACATAACTCATCACAACACCGGCGACGACTGGTGCATCTATCCACTGTATGATTTTACGCACGGATTGTCGGACGCGATCGAAGGTGTAACCCATTCACTGTGCACGCTGGAATTCGAAGACCATCGCCCGCTTTACGACTGGATTCTGGACAATCTCGAAACCCCGTCGAGACCTGAACAAACTGAATTTGCGCGGCTGCAGCTCGAGTACTCACTAACCAGTAAACGCAAGCTCAACACACTGGTCAGCGAAGGGCATGTGAGCGGTTGGGATGATCCCCGCATGCTGACCATCTCGGGCATGCGTCGACGCGGGTTCACGCCTGAATCGATCGTTGCCTTCTGCGACGTCATCGGTGTTACCAAGAAATACAGCACCATCGAAATGGGCGTGCTCGAAAATGTGCTGCGCGAGGATTTGAATACCCGAGCCGTGCGTCGCATGGCGGTCGTCAATCCTATCAAGGTGGTTATCGAAAATTACCCCACAGACCAGGAGGAATTTTTTAGCGGTGCGAATCATCCGCAAAATCCGGACTACGGCACCCGCGAGGTACCTTTCTCTGGCGAGATATACATCGAGCGCGAAGATTTCATGGAAGATGCGCCACGCAAGTTCTTTCGCCTGAGTCCCGGACGCGAAGTGCGCCTGCGATATGCCTATTACATCACTTGCAAAGAAGTCATTAAAAACGAAGCCGGGGAAATCGAATCGCTGGTCTGCACTTACGACCCGCAAAGCCGCGGTGGCAGCAGTCCCGATGGACGCAAGGTCAAGGGCACGATTCACTGGGTCAGCGCCCGTCACGCTGTGGATGCGCGGGTCAATCTTTATGATCGCCTGTTTACCTCGTCAAATCCGGGTGAGGCTGCTGATTTTCACCAGGTGCTCAACCCCGACTCCAATATCGTGATGGAGCAAGCAAAGTTCGAGCCAGCAATCGAATTGAGCGACAATCCGATCGCCTACCAGTTCGAACGACTGGGATATTTCATCAGTGACTATGATTCCACCAACGACAACCCGGTCTTCAATCGCGCCATGACATTGCGCGATAGCTGGGCCAAGATCGAGCAATCACAATAACTTGAGCAAGCCAATCATCCAGCATTGTTTCGAGATACTGTCGCATTTTTCACTGCGATTTCAGTATCGACTTGGGGATTTAATTGCCTTTTTTGTGCGCAATACTACTAATCAGCTTTCGCGCCAGGCGCGGGAAAATATCACCCTTTGCCTGACCGATCTCGAGCCAGCTGACCAGAAGCGTATATACCGTGAAGCGATTCGACATACCTGTTATGCGATGACCGAATTGGGCGCGGTGTGGTGCGGGCCGGTAGATAAAATTCTGCGCCGAGTGACTTCGGTCGATATCTGCGAAGAGTTTGAACATTCCACTCGTGGCAAAATAATACTGGCACCTCATTTGGGTAGCTGGGAAACGCTGGGCCTGTGGTTGGGAAATACCTGCGACGCTATGATTCTTTACAAACGTCGCAAAAACAAGGACCTCGACCGGTTTATCAATCAATCCCGGGCGCGCAGCGGTGGCACCCCGATACCAACCAAGAAACACGGCTTACGCAAGCTGCTGATTGGATTAAAAGAAGGCGGGAGCTTGTTGATCCTGCCCGATCAAAAGCCGACCGGGAACAAGGTTCGCATCGAATCAGATTTTTTTGGTGTTGATGCACCCACCACGACCCTGGTACAGAATCTGAGCTGCAAGGTAGACTGCGATATGTTTTTGGCTACCATTTATCGCAGTTCGCCTCCAGGCGAATTTAGCTTGCGCATCCAGCCATTGGAGCACGAGCAATTGGCGACTGACGAAGCCAGCAGTGCCCAGTATATGAACGATCAAATTGAACATTTAGTCCGACAATTCCCGGAGCAATATCTATGGGGCTATCGTCGATTTAGTAGCAGCGCCTACGCGTCTATCAAATAGGGAAATCGGTTCATGCTGTCCAAGTTTATCAACGGTTATCACCGTTTAATATTACAAAAACCGCTACCAACGCTGATAGTGGTCACGCTAATCTCGGTTTTCTTCTTGATGCACATACCCGAATTTGAGCTGGATGCCTCAGCCGATTCATTGATACTGGAAAATGATGCCAGCCTGAAATTCTATCGCAGCATTCGCGAACAATACGGTTCCGACGACTTTTTAATTGTCACCTATGGTCCGCAACAGCGGCTTTTCAGTAGCGAAGTTTTGGCCGATATTTCCAGTTTGCGCGATGAACTGTCCCGGCTCGAATTGGTAGACTCGGTAATTAGTTTGCTAGATGTACCGCTGGTGGAAAGTCCACCGATGACACTCGCCGAAATCGCCCGCAAGGTACGCACACTGGAAAGCGATGACGTCGACGTCGAGCTTGCCGAACAGGAAATGACCAATAGCCCATTGTACCAGAACCTGTTGGTCAGCAGTCAGGGAGACACCACGGCGATGCAGGTAAATCTCGTTGCCAATGAACACCTGATCGATCTGATTAACAATCGCGACAAGCTTTACGAAAAGGCGGATACAATTCCAGACGCGCAGGCTCGACTGGATGAATTATCAGCGCAGATCAAAATCGAAAACCTGGCAAGAAAACTAAAATTGGAACGAACCATTGTCCAGGTAAGGAAAATCATGGATGGTTATCGCGATAAAGCCACGCTTTATCTTGGCGGGGTGCCGATGATCGCCAGCGATTCGATTGGATTCATCCGTAGTGATTTGAAGGTGTTTGGCGTTGGCGTGGTCGTTTTTATTGTCATCATCCTTAGCCTGTCTTTTCGGCATATTCGTTGGGTGGTGTTGCCTTTGGGTGCATGCCTGGTTAGTGCAATGACTATGATGGGCTATCTCGGATGGGCGCATTGGCCGGTTACAGTAGTCTCTTCCAATTTCGTTTCACTACTATTGATCATTACGCTGTCATTAATTATCCATTTGATTGTGCGCTACCGCGAACTCAGCAAGATATTGCCAGAGGCAAGCCAGTTCGAACTGGTAAGTAAAACAGTCGAAAGTAAATTTATCCCCTGCTTTTATACCGCGCTGACGACCATGGTCGCATTCGGTTCTTTATTGGTCAGCGGCATCCGCCCGGTCATCGATTTTGGCTGGATGATGGTGATCGGAATCAGCATATCATTCTTGCTTGCGTTTACGCTATTCCCGGCTGCCTTGATGCTGCTGCCGCGTCTGGACAATAATGCCAAGACCGACGTTACCGGCAAAATTACCGCCGGAATCGCCGATTTTATTCAACAAAAATCGCGCGCAGCAGTGCTTATTTTCGTGGTCATGGTGCTGATCGCCTTAACAGGTTTACCGAGACTTTCTGTCGAGAATCGGTTCATCGATTACTACAAGGACAATACTGAAATTTACCAGGGTATGACATTGATTGATGAAAAACTCGGCGGTACTACCCCGATGGATGTGATCATCGATGCTCCGGAAGATGAAGTTCTGGAAGAGGACGAATTCGATGAGGGTGGTGATATCACCTCTAATAGCTACTGGTTCAACCGCGACGGTTTGACGGAAGTGGCCAAGATCCATAAATATCTGGATGAGCTTCCAGAAACCGGCAAAATTTTGTCGGTACACACGGGTATGAAAATGCTGGAGTCACTTAACAACAGCCGGCCCTATAGCGATTTCAAGCTCGCGGTGGTTTATAAGCGCCTGCCCGACAACGTGAAAAAGGCTTTGATCACGCCCTATTTATCTGCCGACGGCAACCAGTTGCGTTTCAGTATTCGCATATACGAATCGAATAAGTCGCTACAGCGACAGGCGTTACTCGACAAGATATATTTTGACCTGACCAGCGATTTCGGTCTTGATCCCGAGCAGGTCACTATTTCCGGTATGGCCGTGCTCTATAACAATTTATTACAAAGTCTGTTTCAATCGCAGATTTTAACGATCGGGGCGGTTTTCGCTGCGATCCTCGCGATGTTTATTGGCTTATTCAGAGCGATCAAGATTTCGCTCGCAGCCATTATTCCTAATATCATTGCGGCTGGCCTGGTGCTTGGCCTGATGGGGTGGATCGGCATCCCGCTCGACATTATGACTATTACCATCGCCGCTATTAGTATCGGCATCGGGGTCGATAATTCAATTCACTATATCCACCGCTTTCGCGGAGAATTCCTGCAAGATCAAAACTACTGGGCAGCGATCAAGCGATGCCATAATAGCATCGCTCGCGCGCTCTACTACACGACCGTAACTGTAGTACTTGGATTTTCGATTCTGTCACTTTCGAATTTCATACCGACGATTTATTTTGGCCTGCTGAGCGGATTGGCGATGATGACTGCGCTGATTGCTAACCTGATGTTGTTACCGATATTGATCGCACATTTTCGGTTGAGCTAGGCCGTTAACGCGGTTAGTATTGCCGACCTCAAACGACTAGTCAGAATTAACATGAATGAAATCCTGATTCCGATCTCGCCCGGCGAATTACTGGACAAGATCACGATCTTACAGATCAAGGCGGAACGCATTGCCGATCCTGTCAAGGTTGCGAATGTCAAAATCGAACTCGAATTGCTTAACAAGGTATGGGATGAATCGGTCGAGCCCGATGATGTAATCACCTCGCTAAGTGCCGAACTCAAGTCAATCAATGAGATGCTCTGGGAAATCGAGGATGATATCCGTGACGAGGAACGTAACCGGCATTTTGGTGAGCGCTTCGTGGAACTGGCGCGCACCGTTTACGTCACCAACGACGATCGCGCCAATGCTAAGAAGAAGGTCAACCTGCACCTGAATTCGACGATCGTCGAAGAGAAATCCTACCAGGAATACAAGTAACGCCGCCAAACATGTAGTTGAACCCGGCCCAGCTCGTCCCGCGTGACAGGAAAGACTTCAGTAATGTATATCCCCGTGGAACCGTTCGGATACTGCAGAACTTCTGCTCCATTTGGAGAGTAATGCTACGCCACTCCCAATGCCTTTTTACGTTCACTGGCCCAGGTGCGTAAAATTTGGTCGACCGCCAAACCAATAAAGGCAACACACAGGCCTAGCATGAGTCCGTTGCCGATCCCAAATTCATCCGATAAGGATTTCAAAATTAATTGTCCCAAATCATCGGTTCCAATCATCGCCCCGATAATCACCATAAATAATGCAAAAACAACGGTTTGATTAATACCCAGCATGATGTGGGGAAAGGCAAGCGGCAATTCAATCTGTATCCATCTCTGGAAACGATTGACGCCCGACATCGATCCTGCATCCTGCAGTGACTCTGGTACATTGCTGAGACCTTCCACCGTGTACCGGGTTGCGGGGATAGTGGCATAGATAATAACGGCGATTAACACAGACGTATCAGTGACACCGAAGAGCATGATGACCGGGATCAAATAGATGAACGAAGGGAAGGTCTGGAAGGTATCACAAACCAGCAATATTCCTTTTGTCGCGAATTTGTTCTGAGCGCACAAAGAACCAGAAATCAGGCCTATTGTAGCCGACACTATTACTCCGAAAGTTGCCATATATGCTGTTATCAGGGCTCTGTCCCACCATTCTGTCGAAGCAATAAATAGCAGTAACCCACCAACAACCAGTGCTGATCTAATACCGCCTACGATGTAGCCAATTCCCATCACCAATACAAAAGTCGCTGAAACCGGCATACTCAGATAGGCATTTTTCATGGGTATCAGCACATTTACAATTAATCCCACATTGAAGACTTGCAGGCTCGAGTACCAATTGTCCACGATCCAGTCCACGCCGGATTGCCAGAAGTTTTCAGTCGTTAATCCCTGGTTGTGGGGAATGAGGTAAAAATAATTGATGCCATCCTTAAAAATAAGACTCCCAATGGATGCCAATACCACGCCTGCCACCAGGATCCCACCCATAATGAGGGAATACTTATGGCGTTCAACAAAGGAAAGGTCTGCAAAATAATCAATTTGCTTGTTGGCCCAGCCCAGAGACAGCTTATCCAGAACCACGGCAATCAACACAATACAAATACCCAGTTCCAGGGCTTGACCGATTCTTAGCTGATTCAGTGCCAGCAATAAATTGAACCCCAGGCCTTTTGCCCCGATGAAAGAGGCGATAACCGCCATCGCCAGGCATTGCATAATGACCTGGTTTACACCGACCAGGATATCGTGCCTCGCCGTTGGTATCAGCACCTTGAACATGAGCTGAACCTTGTTGCAACCATTCATCATGCCCGCTTCAAGTACCTCGGGAGATACACCTTTAAGACCTAACAAGGTCAGGCGAATCATTGGCGGCGTTGCAAAAATGACGGTTGCGATGGCGCCGGCATGGTCACCCACGCCAAAAAAGACGGTCACCGGCACCAGGTAGGAAAAATGCGGCATGGTCTGGGCGACATTGAGCAAGGGCATCAATGCGGCTTCAAAGGCTTTACTTTTAAAGGCCACAACAGCCAGGAAAACCCCGAGTAACACAGATGCCGGTGCCGCAATCAATACGAAAGAGAGCGTTTCCATCGCGGGTGCCCATTGACCGAAAACGGCGATATAGGTCGTTGCGCAACCCACCAGGATTGCGAGCCATCGCCCACTGAGTGCGTAACCCAGGGTTATCCCGACTCCGGCAACGACGGTCCAGGGCAGTGCGGGCCAATATGCCCACTCATTTTCACTGACAAAATCCCAGCTGGTGAAAGCGACGATGGTTTTCTGGCCACCCACCAGAATTTCACGAATAAACTCAATACAGAAAAGCACGGAACGCGACATGGATCGGGTGATTTCTATCATCAGTGCCGATTCTTCGTAATCTTCGATTTCCACGTTATAGGTTTGAATCGGTAGCCATTCGAACATAATGAATTCGACCGAATTATTCAGCATCTCCGGAACCGCTGACAAAAATGCCGGCAAGCGCCAAAGGATGTTGTTTTCCGATGGCTCGATTGCAAAACATAAAATGAAAAATACAACCAGCAAGGCTGCAAATTGTACGAGTTTCGGATGCCTGGCTAAACTATTCATATGTCAAACGCCAGCTGCTTGACTGGCGCTCGCTGGTTCCGGTTCGTCCTTGCCAAACAATACATGGATCACGTGAGACGCATGTAAAGTACCTACGATTTCATTACTCTCGTCTACGACAGCAACCGGCTTATCCTCGCTCAGGATAGCCTCTGCAACCGTTTCAATAACTGCGTTTCTGGGTACCTTTAATTCACTAAGATCGGAATCGATACCGATTTCTTCCATGACGTTCTCACAGGTCAATACCCTCTCGCGCGGCACATCATTGGTGAACTTGGCAACGTATTCGGTGGCTGGATGCAGAACAATATTGGCCGGCGTATCGCACTGTTCAATGACGCCATCTTTCATGATTGCAATTCTGTCAGCCAGGCGCAGGGCTTCGTCAAAGTCATGCGTAACAAACAGAATGGTTTTATTCAGCATTTCCTGAAGTCGTAAAAATTCATCCTGCATTTCTTTTCTGATCAGCGGATCAAGCGCTGAAAAGGGTTCATCCAGGAACCAGATATCAGGCTCTACCGCCAGTGATCTGGCTATACCAACCCGTTGTTGCTGTCCACCCGACAGTTGCCTCGGGAAGTAATTTTCACGTCCTGTGAGATCAACAAGATTAACCATGTCCATGGCTCTTTTCATACTATCCTCTGTGCTTGTGCCCTTTACCTGCAACGGGAAGGCAATGTTTTCGATTACGGTCTTATGGGGCAACAGGGCAAAGCTCTGAAATACCATGCCCATCTTGTTGCGACGAAGTTCCATCAACTCCTTTGCGTTCATCGCGAGTAAATCTTCACCATCAATAAATATGTTTCCGTCTGTGGTGTCAGTCAATCTCGAAATACAGCGCAGGAGCGTCGATTTTCCGGATCCGGAGAGACCCATGACGATGAGCATTTCACCTTTGTGAACTTCTAAAGACGCATTGTTAACGCCAAAGATACAACCGGCTTCCTTGAATGCTTCGACATCAATATTACCATTCGATTTCGCCATCATGTCTGCAGTGTTATCGCCAAATATCTTGTAGACGCCATCGCACTTGATGACGGGGTGATCATCATTAGCGGTAGAACTATTGGTACTATTGCTGGTTTCGTCAGTCATTTTTATGGCCCTTGGATTCTTTTGGAAACATCTCAAAGCACTGTTGCAGTGATAATGGCCGTTTCAGCATCCCTTCAAGACCAATGTAAATCTGAACAAGCTTGCTACAAGCCAGGCAATTCTGGTTACCACGAGCCTGGGAGAGTGCCTAAGATCCCTCCCTGGGCTGTGAGAGCCCATGGGAGGGATTTAAATTCTACAATGCTCCTACCTCCTGGAAAGGTAACACAGGAGCATCGGTATTCCGTACCTTACTCGGTGAAAGGTTTCCAGACAGCTTCATTGTCAGCCAGCCATTTTTTGGCAGCGTCCTGGTGGCTCAGTTTATCGACGTCAACCAGAGCAGCCATTTGACCTACCTGCGTTGTGGTGAAAGACATTTTGCTGAACGCCTTATAAGCAGCCGGGTGCGTTTTGGGGAATTTGTAGTTTGCAGCTTTTTTCAGCCAGCCTTTCGGCGAACCGCAACTTCCGTCACCACCATCTGCCGTACGACAGCCATCGGTATATTCAGGGAACTCGATGAATACAAAACCTTCCGCATCAGTAAAGTTCGGCGTCCAGTTAAAGGTAATGATGCCGCGGTTTTCTTTCTTGGCCGACGCCAATTCCGCCCAAATTGCATCTGCGCTGCCTGCGAACTTAACGACATAATCGCCGCCCAGTCCAAGTGCTTTAAGGCGAACAGGCATCAGGTCTCCATGCCAGCTTTGCGGGCCTTCCAACCAACGGCCTTTGCCTTCGGAATCGGCAGATGCAAAGACATCTTTACAGTTTTTCAACGCCTCCCAGTTTGGCAAACCTGGGCAAAGATTTTTGTCAATCACGTACTGCGGAACACCCATTTCTTCAAGTGTTGTTGCAGCATGCGTGCCGGCATCGATAACACCGCCTTTGGCCATAGCATTGTAGAACGCCTTGCCGAAGGTTGATTGCCAGACTTCGTGCGAGATAGTGATATCACCAAGGCGAATGGCTTCGTAAACGGCCTGAGAGTCTGCAGGTTTGTACTCGACATTGTCGCCCAAGCTTTTAAATATTCCGCCAATGACGTAGGCCATTACAACCTGGCTTGACCAGTTATGTGTCGGGATTACGATTGGCTTGCTTGAGTCTTTGGCCACTGCCTGACCTGTGACGCTGGCTAAAACTATCGCAAAAGCCCCTGCAATCACATTGTTTCTGAGTTTTACAAGATTCATTTTATCCTCCTCGGGTATTATGATCTGGTTATTAATGCAGCTGACACATAAGTCATGTGTCCAGCCTTAACTTCAAAGGTGTTAATTTATATCCGCTATAGATTACCTGCCGGTAGCCTGGCTGTTGCCTAAGCATCGACAGCAATGTATGACTAGTGAAACTCCTCTGAATTATTTTTATGCAATTAAATGCAACCCTAGTTTACGATAACTATTTTTATTGCACCACAGTTATTAGACAAAAAAAGCCCAATTAAGCCCAAATTGGTAAATTTAATTGGATTTTGGTATACTTTTGGTACAATAAAACACGATATTTGAACAGTTTCACGGCTCGAGTACGGTGGCCAGACATTAATTGGTACATTAACGGTTCGGCAAAAGCCCGCGCCATTTGGTACCCGCTCCTTAGTGTCGTCCAGACAAGCAAGGATGACGTTTTATTGTTGCACTCTCGAATACTATTGAGTTTAAATACCGAATCCCTCATACCCTTTGGAATCTAAACCGTATGATCAACCGTATTTTAGTTGCAACCGATGCGTCGGCGGCTTCGAACCGCGCATTGAAAATGGCGGCTCAATTTGCCGAACTACACAACGCTGAATTGCTCATCGTTCACGTTATTCGCGATATGCAAATACCCTATGAAATCAAGGAAATTCCAGAACTGGAATCCAACCAGTTTGCATCGTTCAACGATGCTCGTGAGGAAATTATGCGCAAAATCGCTGAGACTATCTTAAGAGACGCTAAGGAAAAAGCGGAAAAAGCCGGGGCTAACAAAGTTCAAACCGCGATCGGAACCGGTGATCCTGCGACCAGTATCCTCAGCTTTGTCGAGCGATCGAAAATCGACATGATCGTGATAGGTACCCGTGGTCTGGGCAAGCTGAAGGGCACGATTTTAGGCAGTGTCTCGCGCAAGGTTGCCAACAATGCTGAGACCAGTTGCCTGATCGTCAGATAATCTAACGCTCATGGGATGGTGTCGGCACCATAAAGTCGAACTCTACAATCAATCAGAGTCGAATTTCTGACGCCGATTGCGTATCCTGCTTGGTCCGAACAGCAAAGCAGCAGCGAGGACAAGACAATGGCCAAGTTTATTTTTGCTTATCACGGCGGCAAGATGCCGGAAACCGAGGAAGAAGGCGCACAGGTCATGGCCGAATGGATGGCCTGGTTTGAATCTTTGGGCGCAGCAGTTGTCGACGGCGGCAATCCTTTAGGCCCGTCATCAACTGTCAATAGCGACAGTTCGGTAACCTGCGACGGGGGATCGAATCCACTGAGCGGTTACAGCCTGATAAATGCCGGCAGCATCGAACAAGCTACCGAACTGGCAAAAGGCTGCCCAATACTGAAAGCAGAGGGTTCAGTCGAGATTGCCGAGGCAATGGATATGTAACTAGTCGGCGGCGTTAATAGGCCGCATGCAATTCCTGTTCCGTGCCCTCGGCGAATGCGGCGGCCTGGTCCTGTCTGACTCGGGCATGGAGCTGGAGATCGGCGGGATCGAACAGGTGCGTGGGCGGTGAGACATGAATCCAGTTTTTGCCCTCGTCAATGCCACGAACCATCATCGCGAAATCGCGTTTGGCGACTAGCTGCTTCACTTCTGGGGTTAGAAATCGAAATGCCAGGCCGATGCGATCGTGAGCGCTGCGATTCGGTCCCGAAGAGTGAAATATTCGTCCGTGGTGAAAAGAGACCTGCCCCGGCTTTAAAACAACGTCAACCGCATCGTCTTCCGCAACATCGACCGCAACTTCCTGTCCGCGTGACAACAGGTTAGCAGCATCGAAAGTATCCCGATGTGGCACTATTTGCTGATGGTGCGAACCCGGGACAAACCGCATGCAACCCGACTCGACGTTAACATCGGACAAGGCCAACCAGGCAGTCAGCTCTTGATCGGTTTCACCAAGACCCCAATAGGTCAGGTCCTGGTGCCAGCTGACGATTTTGTCGGTATGCGCGCCCTTGATAAAAAATTCGGCACTCCACAACAGGATGTTCGGTCCCAGGATCGATTCGACCCGGTCGAGCAGCTGTGGCGACCTTGCTACCTCGTTTACAAATGGTAGCAGGTAGTGGGTATTGGCGCGCAATAACAGGTCCAATTCAGATCCAAGCCCTTTCTCGCGCGCCACGGTGCGTGCCTGTTCAAGTTCACCAAGGATGTTTGCAACCCGTTTCTCATCGAAAACATCCAGCGGAAACCGGTAACCATCCTGTTGGTATTGATCGACTTGATCAGCTGTAAGCGCGTAGCTCATTACCAGGTCACCAGTTCGTTCGGCAGATGATCAATTTTATTCATGTATACCACGTTATGCGAGTCATTAACAAAGTCGATGCGCGATATCGAGGTGTTGTGAAAGGCCCAGTTGGCAACCCAGTGGTTATCATAGTTGGGCTGGTGTCTTACCACGCCCATGAGTTCATTGACGAATTGATCGATAAAATCTCCATGCGCCACCAGGGCAATGGATTCGTCGCTCTGACCCAGTCGCTGCCTGATATCGTTTACCACCTTTTGCATACGTACGATAAAAGCAGACTCGTCTTCGACCGGTCGATTCCACCAACCCTCGTCATTAAATTCTTTCGGCAGCTTAAGTCTCGGGAAACGCTGCTCGAAATAATCCCGACCGGGCCCAGGCAAACCCTGCAGATTGCCATCGCCGTCGACATCGTAAATACCGTACTTTTCAAAAATATCGGGAAGTGCCTGCAACTCAAGATCACAGGCTGCGGCAATGTACCCGGCGGTAAGAATCGAACGCGTCATCAGGCTGCAGTAAACATGCGTCAACCCAAAATGAAATTCTTCTGCCTGGTTAAAGGGATGCTGACGCGGTTCTGCCTGCGGGTGGGCCAGGTGCCCGGCAAGCGTCTCCGCCTGGCGGTGGCCAATTGCAGTAATCTCGGGATCAGGCTTGCGTCCATCCATGTGGTCGCTGCCATCCCAGATTTCGTTGTTGGCCGACTGTGCGTGCCGGATCAGATACAACCTTGCCATGGCTAGCGCTCGATGCCGAGGCGCTGCGCCGCTTGCGTTGGGGTTGCCGGTTCGCGGCCAAGTTCACGGATGATGCGTACTGCGCGTTCTACCAATTGTAAATTACTCGCAAACTCCCCCTTGTCGAGATACAGATTATCCTCGAGGCCGACGCGGCAGTTTCCACCCTGGCTCGCAGCCTGGGCAACGATTGAAAATTCCATGCGCGAGATACCAAAGGCACTCCAGTTTGCGTTGACCGGCAGCAGGCCTTTCATGACATTGAGTATTTCGGGCGTGGCTGGCGACGCGTGAGGTATACCGAGACAGAGCTGAAACATCGGTGCACCATCGATCAGGCCTTCTTCAATCAGCTTATGCGCGAACATGATATGTCCGGGTTCGAATACTTCGAGTTCATGCTTAACTCCAAGTTCACGGATGCGCTTTGCCATGATGCGCAGATGCTCCGGCGTGTTCACGAATATGGTTTCACCGAAATTAAAAGTGCCTACATCGAGCGTGCAGATATCGGGTCGCAACTCTTCCACGTGATGCAACCGCTCGAGCGGCTGGACCAGCGTAGTGCCGGGCCCACCGACGCCAGCTTCAACCTCGCCTGGTGCGAAGCGTGCCCCTTCGCTGGTGGTGAGATTAATCAAAACATCACTGCCGGAATCTCGAATTCGTTCGACCACCTCGCGAAACAATGCCGGGTCTCCGGAACGCATTCCCGTTTCGGGATCGCGCACATGGATGTGGACAATAGCCGCACCCGCCTTTGCAACTTCGATACAATCGTTCGCTATATGTTCGGGTGTAATCGGGTAGTTTGGATGCTTACTCTGGTTATTGTGCCCGCCGCAAACCGCACAGGTCAAAATCACTTCGTTAGACATTAATCTTATTTCCCCTTGAATTGAGGTGCTCGTTTTTCATTGAAGGCCTTGACTCCTTCGCGCCGATCATCAGTCGGCACCGTGTGGTTATAGGCTTCAATTTCAAAATCGAGCCCGTCGGCCAGCGACATTTGCAAGCCACCATGAATCGCCTGTTTTGCCTGGTACACCGCTATTGGCGCATTGGCTGCAATGCGTGTTGCCGCCTGCAGCGCTTCCTCAAACAGCACTTCGGATGCAAACACTTCGTTCACGAGGCCCCAGCGGTGTGCCTCCTCGGCATTGAAACGTCGGGCCGACAATATCAGTTCCTTGGCGCGTCGCTCACCCAGCGCTCGCGCCAGAGTTTGGGTACCACCGGCCCCCGGGATTATTCCAAGGCTGGTCTCGGTCATCGCGAAACGCGCATTTTCCGAGGCATAGACAAAATCGACCGCTGCGGCGAGTTCACAACCGCCACCAAAAGCGGCGCCATTAACCGCGGCAATCAATGGAATCGGGCATTCGATGATGGCACGTATCATGCGCTCGTAAATGAGATGTTGCGCAGTCCAGGTTTCATTGTTCATGCCGTCGCGTTCTTTCAAATCGCCACCCGCACAAAAGGCCTTGTCGCCGGCACCGGTTAAAATAACACAGCGATTGTCATCGGGCTCCTGTGCCAGGGTTTCAAAGCAATGCATCAAGTCGGTTGCCATCTGCGTGTTAAATGCATTCGCCACTTCGGGTCGATTCAATGTCACCTGCAAGACGTGGGGAGCCGGGTTTTCGAGCACGAGCGTGGCATAGGTTTGGTCGGTCATACGCGGTGGTAATTTTGCTTCAGGTTCGGCACTATATAGTACTTGATATAGAGTGGGAGGGGGAACAAATGGTGGATCATAATCAGGATGACAAGACGACCGCGAAACACTTGTTGATCACCTTCATTTTGTTCTTCGTGCTCGGCGTCATTCTGGTCATCGGCGCCAATATTATCGGCTAAGGCCCGGCCGCTGTTATCTTAACCAGGATTCAACCAAAAGCCGTTCCAGAATCACAGGCTCCCTTCAGCCAGGTGGTGCTGGATGATCAGTACGCCTTCCTCTCTGGGCTGGTAGCAGCCGACTTCCCGGCCGGCCTTGAAGTGCTGGGAGATGTGGCTGCTGAAACCCGCGCGGTGCTAGCCACAATCGGCAGCATCCTCGACGAGCTACAATTACGCAAGGACCACATCGTCAGGGTCGATGTGCATCTGTCCGACCTTGATGATTTTAACGCGATGGATGCCGCCTATCGGGAATTTTTCGAAGACAATGCTTTCCCGGCGCGAACTACGACCAAATCAAAACACCTGTTTGGCGGCAGTAAAGTCGAAATTACCTGCCAGGTCAGACGCTAAATCCTCAACCGACTGCCCCACCGGCCATTACCATGTCAGCCGCTGGATGTTCAAGCCTGGCAGCGAGGGTTCGAAGGCTATTGTGAAACTCGTCGCGATTCACCGAGCACTGTTGTAAATGCCGCGCGCCTGCCTGCGGATCAAATTCCTGCCTGCCATGCAAAACGCGGTGATTGTCGAATACATGCAGATCCCCAGGATTCATGCGATAGCAATGCTGCATGTCTTCCGAATTGACAATATTCCAGAGTTTTCGGATCGCCTTGTAAACCGGTTCAATGGTCGCGTCCGGCAAATCTTGTGGCGGCAGGGTGCGATCGGTCCAGCGCACGCCAACCACGTCGCCATCGATATCGGTGACCAGCATCCGCGTGTGGCTACGCATATCGTCAAGCGGCATTGCATAACGCTGAAAGAACACCGGTACCCTGGTCAAAACCTCGAACGACTCAAAGTCTGTCTGGCGCAATACTTGTGCCGCCTTGAAACCGTCCACGAGGGTCGACTCGCCACCCTCAGTGGATGCAACCAGGCAATGAAAGAAAGAGATCCCTGGTGCATCGTGGCGATAACTCTCGTCGGTATGTGGCGGCAGGTAGTCCCCGGTATTCGAGCCCAGGTTTCGATTAGCGTCTGATTTCACGTCGAAGATCCTGCCGTAATTATTGACATGCAACGGTCCGAAACCAGATGCAACCCGGGCGATGCTGCCGGGCTCGGTCGGTACTCCGTGTACCTTCGCGACACCATAGTCACGCACCGCTAGCAACAGATCGAGTTGATCATTTTCGGATTGGGTATCGTCGTAATTGAAAACGGGAATATCGGTGGCCGAATCGCGATTCCACAGCACGGGTTGATGTTTGCGTCGCTTACGTGCGTCATCGTCGTAGGCGGAGTGGCGCAGGATCTCGAGGTTGTGCCGGGTTTGCAGCGCGTCGTCACGCCAGTGAATCACCAGAAATTCACCTTCGATCGCGTAATCGACAATCGCCAGTGACTCGGGATCATCCGGCAGCAGATCGATCTTGACGCTGGTATCGTTCGGTATTCCGTTTGAGCAACGCGCACTATGTCGTAACCAGACATAGTGAAAACAATGCGCCGCACCATCATCCCAGGTGACTGTGAGTTTCCGATCGCTCGCATTTAATGCAACTTCAGGCAGGGCAAGCGATGCTGGGTTCATGGTTTGCATATCCCGGCCAGGTAGTTGGTAAATTGCCACAAGTTGCGTTCGATCGGGTGATAAGCGCCGATTGGCAAAAGCGGTGAAGCGCTGCCACGGTGCAGGGCCTCGACCAGGGCTTTATCCTCGCCATTGGCTACCTCCATATAATGCTTGAACTGAGCCAACCAGTCATCGAAATCCGCTTCGCTGACGTCGGTCAGAACTTCTGGCGGCACCGCCAGGCTCCAGGTCGCGTGCATTTTGTCGGTCCCTAGTGGCTGCACCGATATATACCAGAGATAATCCGGCATCAACGTGACCAGATGATTCGGAAATATACAGAAATCGATCATCATGCGACGCCACTCACCCTCGAGCCGATCGTTTTTCGGATGCGCAGCACCCAGCCCGGTTTCGGCCGCCTGGGGAGCACGGTGATAACAGTAATGGGCGCTGTCCTCGCCACAGACATAGTCATGCGGCGGCTTGTTATGCTGCGCGAAAGTTTTGCCATGGGCGATCGGCACATGGTAGCTCTCGGTGAAATTTTCGATCAGGTTTTTCCAGTTTGCGTTCCACACCATGCTTTCGCGCAGCACGGTCTGGTAACAGGCCATGTCGTAGCGACCGACCACTTGCTCGCGCAACGGTGCGAGCGCTTCGCCAAGCTGTGTGGACGGATTTTCCGCCAGCGTGACATAGATAAAGCCTTCCCAGGTATTCATCTTCAGGGGACGGAGCCGATGCCGGGTTACGTCAAACCCTTCTTTCATTTCCATGTAAGGCGCACGTACCAGCGCGCCCGAAAGATCGTAGGTCCAGGCGTGGTAACGACAGGTAAAGCGTTTTCCCGAACCCTTGTCATCAGGCACCAGGCAAGCGAATCGGTGCGCGCAGGCGTTAACAAAGGCCTTGATCTCCGCATCTGGTTGGCGCACGACGAGCACCGGCACCTCGGCAATCTGATGAGTCAGAAAATCGCCAGGAGCAGGAATTTCATCTTCCCGGCCGACGCAAATCCATTCCTGCTGGAAAACAGCCTCACGTTCGTAATCAAGAAACTCGAGCGAATGATTGACCGACGGCGGTATCGGGTGCGCTTGATCGAACGGCAGTGCGGCCGCAGACTGCAATTCTTCCAGTACGGTCGCGAGCGGTGTATTGGTGCGCGGGTTTCGATGCATGGCGCCGCCAAGCATAATATAGGCACTTCCAAAAATTAACTGCTTTATACTATTTCGACTTGCAGCCGAGGATGATCGATGACCGAACTGTGGCGCTTCGGCGCAGCTGACATTGCAAACCGGGTCGCCAATCGCGAAATTTCAGCGACCGAGGTAATCGAGCACAGCTTGCAGCGACTGCAGGCTGTAAATCCTGCTATTAACGCCGTAGTGCAGCAAATGCCTGAGGCTGCGCTCGCCGCGGCACGCGCGATCGACGACGCTATCGCCACCGGCAACCCGCCCGGAAAACTTGCCGGAGTGCCGGTCACGATCAAGGTCAATATAGATCAACAAGGATTTGCCAACACCAATGGCATTCGCATACAGCAGGATCACATCCCAGAACAGGACAGTCCGGTCGTGACGAACCTGCGTAAAGCCGGTGCAATCATTGTCGGCAGAACCAATACGCCCGCTTTTTCGATGCGCTGGTTTACGCGCAATTCATTACATGGGCACACGCTGAATCCACGCAATGCGAAGCTTACCCCGGGCGGATCCTCGGGGGGCGCTGCCGCGGCCGTGGCGGCAGGCATCTGCGCGCTCGGGCATGGGACCGATATCGCCGGTTCGATCCGCTATCCCGCCTATGCCTGTGGGTTACACGGTATTCGGCCGAGCTTCGGCCGGATTCCAGCGGTTAACCTATCGTTACCGGACCGCCACATCGGCGCACAATTAACCGCGGTTTCGGGACCTATCGCGCGCAGCATAGAAGATCTCAGGCTCGGTCTGGAGGCCATGTCGGTGAGTAGTGAGCTCGACCCCTGGTGGGTGCCGGCACCGCTTGAACAGACTCCCGCACCAAAACGAGTAGCCTTATGCATCTCGCCCGACGGTCTTGAAGTTACCGATGTAGTCACAACTGCGCTACGCGAGGCAGCCAACCAACTTGCAGAAGCGGGTTGGGAAGTGACTGAAGTTGAAAGTCCACCGATGCGCGAAGCCATGCAGTTGCAACTGTTGTTATGGATGTCGGAGTATCATTACAACGGTGGTGCTGCGGTCAAACAGGAAGACGATCCCGATGCCAATTTCGTGTATGCGCAATTGCGTGAAAACTGTCCGACACCCACGTATGAGAGCCTGATGGAAGCGTTGCAGCAAAGGTTACGGCTCGCGCGCGAATGGCAACAGTTCCTGACGAGCTACCCGATCCTGCTATGCCCGGTTTCCGCCGAAGCGCCCTTCCCGGATATGCTCGATGTAGAATCACCCGAGTCATTCCGGCGCGTGCTCGAGGCACAGATGACACAAATTGCATTACCCCTGATGGGCATGCCGGCTATGTCGGTTGCCACCGGCATTAGCGGCTCCGTCCCCATGGGGGTCCAGTTGGTCGCGGCTCGCTTCCGCGAAGACACGCTTTTCGCTGCTGCGACCGATATCGAGGCACGCAATGCGCCGCTCGAAATCGCAGATCTTGATTGAACACTGCCATTGACAGGTGCAGAATATCTATCTGATATTGAAGCAGGAGTAAACCATGGCAACTGGCTGGGCTCGTGACGGTGCGGTACAGGATCAGATCGATGCCAGCGTCGAAGACGCGGTCGAGCTGGCGCGCAGCCGCCTACCAAAAGGTGAGAGTCTGACCCATTGCGAAGAATGTGGCAGCGATATTCCCGAGGCAAGGCGCAAGGCCATCGCGGGAGTGCGTCTGTGCATCACCTGTCAACAGGAACTCGACCAGCTGCAGGAAAACCAGGGCAGGGTCAATCGCCGGGCCAGCAAGGACAGTCAATTACGCTAGACTATGTTTATGGGGAAATCAGCCATGTCACAGGATTTAGCCTGCAGCGGAATCATCAATCAGGAGCACTATCCGATCGATGAACTGGATCATCCCAAACGCCGGGAAATAATAGAACAGGTCAGGGCCGAGCTCGACGATGACGGTTGCGCAGTCATCCGAAATTTTTTCAGTACTCATGGCCTTGAGCAGTTACTTGCAGAAGCCAGCGAGCGTAAATCGCAGACCTATTACTCAGAACGTAAAAATTGCAATGTTTATCTCAATGATGGCAATCCGGAGTTTCCCGAGGAGCATCCGCTCAATATTTATATTCCGCGCACCAACGGCTTTATTACCGCCGATCTGTTTGGCGATGACACCGCTGCGCATCGGCTCTATTACTGGGAACCGCTGAAACAGTTTCTCGCCGAATGCCTGGGTAAAAAAGAATTATTCATTTACGAAGACCCGGTATCAAACATGATCGTTAATGTCGGCAAGCCGGGACAACAATTCAACTGGCACTTCGACACCAATGAATTCACCATCACCATGCTATTGCAAGCGGCTGAAAGTGGTGGGCATTTCGAATATATCCCCGACCTGCGTAGTGCAGAGGACGAGTGCTACGACGAGGTTAAACAGGTGCTCGACGGTGACCGCAGCCGGGTCAAGCGGCCCGAACTAAATGCCGGCGACCTGCAGTTTTTCCTGGGCCGTTTTTCACTGCACCAGGTCACCGCAAATAGCGGTAGTACCGACCGCCTGTTACTGATCATGTCGTTCAGTGAAAAACCCGGCATGATCGGCAGCATGGCGAGGGTCAAAGACCTATACGGCAAGGTCACCGAAGTGCACACCGAGGACCGGGTGCGCGCCGACAACCTGGTTGATTAACAAGCGGAATTATTTTCGCGCAGGTAGGTAACGCGCCAGACATTCCGGCACCGGCAGCGTGCGGTGCTGTTCCATATCCATCACCAGGCTGGTTGCGGTGCCATCAATGGCAATCCCACCATCGGGCTTTACGATCTTCTGCGCGAGGCGGAAACTCTTGCCACCGCGGTCGATCGGCGCGGTGATAATTTTAAGCTCTTCATCGAGGAAACACTCCAGGCGGTAATTAAAGTTTATATTCAATACCAGGGTCGCGAGATTTTCGGCCCCGCTCCAGCAACGCCCTTCCCAGAGCCCGGCCTCGGCGTACCAGTCATCACGCGCATACTCGAGGAGCTGCAAGGCAAACACGTGGTTGAGATGCCCGAGATCATCGACCTGCGCGGGTTTCACTTTAGCGATCGAAACATATTCCATAACCTTTCTGAACCTTTGTACTGCGCTTATTAGATTAAATTGCGGCAAGCTTATGTGCTGTCCTCGTCGAGCGACGAGCTCGTCGATTCCCATTCGATAAAACGATCGATATCGCTTTTAACGGATCCTAATATCCACCCGATTAGAGCGGCATCATCAATAAACCCGAAACCTAAAAGAAAGTCGGGAATTAGATCGAGCGGCATAACAAAATAAATAACCGTCGCGATAATCGACACCAGGCTTCCCCACGGAATGTCCTTGTATCGACCAGTGGCATACGCTCTAAGAAGTCTCAGGCTAGCCATTAGTGAGTCCCAGACTTCTGCTAAGGGACCCTTCCTGGAATCTGCCTTTCTCGCCGCCTTATCTAGCAAGTCATTTAATTTATCCGGATCATTCGCATACTCCGATGCCTTGCTTTTTGCAGACTTGTAAGACGAACTCTTTTTTACGTTTTCGCCAGAGAATTTTTTACTCATTATATTTTTACCAAATGACCTGACAGGCGTATTACCGGCAGGCTCCCAGCTCCCGCGTGGTGAAGTCCTCGGACCACTGTATGCGTAATTTGCCATTGTGCAATCTCAGCTCAACCTGGTAGTCGCGCAAACCCTGTTTGATCCAGTCGCGGGCGATGACGTAAGGAAACAGGCGTGGATCGTCTTCTTTTCCTGTTTTATGCGCTGCACATTGACTCGCCGTTCCCCAGATACCTAGCAGTGCATCAGGCGCATTAATTTGGTTCAAGCGTGGCTGCAGGGAATACTGCGCTTGTGCGAGAACTTGCGCACAGGACATGATCATCACGACTATCGCTGCAACGACCTAGTACAAACCGATGAAGCGTCGTTAAATCACTTCATCCAGCTTATCCAGAATATTACCCCATCCGCCTTCGTGGTCTGAACGCGATTCCTCGTCCAAAAATTTTACATGGGTGAGTTCGACATTGGTGGTACTTGCATCGATCTCGCTGAAATTCAGGGTTACGGTGCTGTCATCGGTTGAGTACGGTGATTCCCAGCTGAACACCAGCTGTCTGGGGCGATCGACAGTGAGGTAACTGCCGGTATGCGGAATCTTGTCGTCACCAACATGCATGATAATTGTGAAACGCCCGCCTTCACGGGGATCATTTTCGACATCGGGTTGCGGCATGCCCGGCGCCGGCAGGATAAACCGGGTTAGCATCCCGGGATCAAGCCAGGCGTCGAACACCTTTTCGATTGGTGCGTTAATGGTTTTGTTTAAATTTACGGTCAGGTCGGTCATTCTGTTTCTCCTTCGTTCAATACATCATCGAGTTTATCCAGGCTTAACGCCCAGATTGATTTCAGCGATTCAAACCAGGCTGACATCATTTCAACCTGGCTCAAATCGGCTTCGATCCAGTGGGTTCTGCCGCGCATTTTACGAGTTACCAGTCCCGCGGTTTCAAGCACCTTGATGTGTTTTGAAATCGCATTTAGTGACATGTCGTAGTGATTCGCCAGGTCGGTTACGCGACTGGAACCCTGCTGGCAAAGCTGGGTTAAAAGAGCGCGACGTGTGCTATCGCCCACTGCTTTAAGCAATCTGGAAAGTTTTGCGTCATCAACATATTCAACCATATAGTTGAATATATAGATGAACAATTATTGTCAACCTTTTGGTTGAATAAAATATCGAACCTTAAAAATACATGTTGCAAATCGGACCAGTACGGTGATTTACTCGCAATTTTGGGCATAATCAACAACAATGCAAAACGACAAATGTTCAATGTTTCAGCTGGATGGAAAGGTGGCGCTAGTAACTGGCGCCAGTAAGGGCATCGGCGAGGCTATGGCATATGCGCTGGCCGGATTTGGGGCCAGCGTGGTCGTTAGCAGTCGCAAGCAGGAAGCGGTCGATGCCGTCGCGGAATCATTCAAATCCGATGGGCTCGAAGCTACCGCCATCACCGCCAACATGGGTAACATCGACGATATCCAGTCGCTCGTCGACAAGACGGTCGAGGTTTATGGTGGTCTGGACATCATTATCAACAACGCCGCGGCCAATCCGGTTTTCGGTCCGCTGCAAGACACCGATGAACGGGCCTTCGACAAGATTATCGATGTCAATTTAAAAGGTCCGTTTGAACTGTGTAAAAAAGCCTACCCGTTACTCAAGGGGCGTGGCGGTGGATCGATTATTCACATCAGTTCCATCGGTGGCCTGAAACCTGAAGCCGGTATCGGCATTTACAGCGCCAGCAAGGCGGCAATTATCAACCTGACCCAGGCTATGGCTCAGGACTGGGGCGCCGACAATATTCGCGTCAATGCAATCTGCCCCGGCTTGATTAGAACCAGGTTTAGCAAAGCTTTATGGAACGATGAAAACACGCTCGACCGGTTCGTAAAGAGTATTCCGTTAGGGCGTATAGGCGAACCTGATGACGTAGCGGGACTAGCGGTCTACCTGGCTTCCGCTGCTTCGGCTTACTGTACCGGCGGGATTTATATGGTCGATGGTGGTTTTGCGGCGAACTAACCGCTGCCCGGATCTCGCGCGAAAAGGAAATTATTATGAAACAAATTCTAGGCACCATGACCTTCGGCGACCAGGTCGACCAACAAACTGCCCAGGCAATGCTGGCGCAGTTTACCGAATCTGGTAACTACGAAATCGATACCGCCCATATCTACTGCGAAGGTCGCACCGAGGAAATGCTGGGCAGGATGTTGCCACCCGAAGCACGGGACAAGCTCTACATCGCATCGAAAGTGAATCCATGGAATGACGACGGACTGCAACCAGTCGCGGTCAGAAAGCAGATGTCGGAAGTCCTGCAGCGACTCGGTACCGATAGCATTGACCTGCTCTACCTGCACTCACCCGACCTTGAGACGCCGATCGCGCAAACGCTGGAATGCTGTTTTGAATTGTTTCAACAGGGTAAATTCAATCATTTCGGCCTGAGCAACTACGCGTCTTGGCAAGTTGCCGAGGTGGTCGAAACCTGTCGTCACAACGGATGGATGGAACCAACCGTTTACCAGGGGATGTACAACGCCCTGACGCGGGACGTGGAGCGCGAACTGTTTCCGTGCCTGCGCAACTATGGCATCCGCTTTAATGCCTATAATCCGCTGGCGGGTGGTATGCTGACCGGCAAACACTTGTCCTTGGATAACATTCCCGACAGCGGCAGGTTCAATGTCGAACGCGGTTATCTCGACCGCTACTGGAAGCAAGATTATTTCGACGTATTGCAGGAGCTTCAAACGGCCTGCCAGGAACTTGATTTAAAACCCGTCGAGGTCGCTTTGAGCTGGCTGACGAATCATTCCATGCTCGACAACGAGTTGGGTGACGGCATCATACTCGGCGCCAGCAAGGTCGAGCACCTGGTCCAAAACATGGCGGCCTGCAAGCATGCACCATTGGACCCGTCGCTTCTTGATGTACTGGACCGGGGATGGGAAATTATAAAACCAAACTGCTTCAGATACTTCCGCACATAACACTTAAAACTACGCGATGGCTATCTCGTAGGTAAATACGCAAACCTAGTCGGCTATCAGCACCAGGCTGAGCATCGGCCAGTAGGTAATGATTAGCACCGCAATCAATAACACCACGAAAAATGGAATGGTGGCTAGATATAAAGTCATAACCGGTTTATCAAATCGATAACTGGCGATAAACAGGTTCATGCCCACGGGTGGAGTGAAATATCCCAGTTGCATATTGGCGAGGAAGATTATTCCGAGATGAACCGGATGAATCCCGTAACCCACGGCGATCGGCAGAATGATTGGTACGATAATAACAATGGCCGAGAAAATATCGAGCATCATGCCCAGCCCGAGTAAAAACAGATTCAGCAATATCAAAAAGGTTAGTTTTTCATCGATATGCGACTGGATAAACTCGAACATCCGTGTCGGGATATCAGCATCGATAAGGTAATTGGTTGAAGCGAGGGACACACCTATGATAATCATGATGCCGCCGACCAGCGTCATCGAGTCGCGCATGATCTCGGGCAGCTCCGATATTTTTATCTCCCTGATGATTAACACCTCCACGATTAAGACGTAGACGACAGTAACCGCCGCGGCCTCCGAGACCGCGAAATAACCGCCGTAAATACCACCCAATACCAGGAACGGCAACGGAATTTCCCACTTGGCCGCGAGAAGCGCGTCGATTGCGGCCCGTCGGTTAAACGGCTCGCGCCGACTTCGATCCCGGGGCTGCATCATCGAGTAAATCGAGAGCATCACCAGCATCAACAAGCCGGGGAAAATACCAGCCAGGAATAGATCAGTGATGCTAACCGGCTGATCCAGATCCATTTGCTGAGCGACCACACCATACAAAATCAATGGCAACGATGGCGCAAACAGGAGCCCCAGGCTACCGGAACTGGTCAACAACCCCAGGTTGAAATTCTCCAGGTACCCAGCCTGCTTTAAAGCCGGGTACAGCAGACCACCGAGGGCCACTATCGTTATTCCTGAAGCGCCGGTAAATGCAGTAAACAATGCACAGGCAAAGATCGTCACAATTGCAAGGCCACCGGGCATCCAGCCCAGCAGACTGTTAGTCACGTTTACCAGGCGCGTCGAAGCATTGCTCTCACCCAATAAGTAGCCGGCGAAAGTAAACAATGGGATTGCGAGCAATATCGGCATTTCGGCGAGCCGATAAATTTCAATGCTGATAACCGATAGATTTACTTCCTGGCTGTAAAACCCGATCATCGCGCTCAGCGCGATGACGACAAACAACGGTGCGCGCAGAATTGCCAGCAATAGTAAAATGGGTGCCGCAAAACTCATTCGGCCGTCCTCTCCTCGACCTTCTGGTGCCGAATACATTGCTTGACCCAGAAAACCGATACTAAAAGATAGCGCAAGCCGATTAACGCGAATGCTGCCGGGATGACAACTTCCAGCATCCACGCGGGGATTCCCACGAATGAGGTCACAGCATCCTCATAGTCGAGTCTAATCCAATTTAAGCCATACCAGGCGATTACCAGACAAGTCCAGGCGCTGATTTGCGCTACCCCCGATTGAACCAGACAGTAGGTATTAGGTTTTATAAACCGAGACAGTAGATCAATACTGATATGCTTATTGTTGCGGGTGGCGACCGTGGCACCGAGTAGTCCCAGCCAGAGCACCAAAACCCGGAGTAATGGATCGATCCAGACGAATCCTGTATCAAATAAATTACGCAGCAAAATCTGGGTGCTGGCCATTATAATCATTGCGGTCAATAAAATGACCAGCAACGCGTCTTCGACGCGATGAAACCAGTTAATCCAGATTTGCACGACTACTGGCCGTTGTGGAAACTTTGCAAATGTCCCCTGACCTGACCGACTATCTCTTTCGAAATTACACCAGATTCGACCATCTCTTCGATCGCTTGGTCGGATATGGATTTCCAACGCTCCGCTTCACCAGGGTTCGGGGTCACGAAGGTAATTCCCTGCTGTTTCAATGCTGCCTTTGCCGCCTGGTTATCGCTACGATTCAGCTTATCCAGGTGACTAAATACTTTGCCAATCTCTTCTCGTACAATTCCCTGGTCATTCACAGATAGTATTTCAAACGCCTTTTTCTGAACTGCTATCACGCCGATCAGGTATGAAATTGGTATCTCGGTCATGAAAGAAGTGCTGGCATGCCATTGAAAAGCGATTGCCGCGGTCGGGTTGACCGCGACCGTTTCAATCAATCCAGTTTGCAGGCCGGTAAAAACATCGGAAATGGGTAACGAAATCGGCGCAATTCCAAGCGCCCTGAATACGATCTGTCCAATCCGATCGCCCTCGGGAATCCATACCTTGCTGCGACGGAGCGACTCAAGGTTCTGCATCGGCTGCTTCGAAAGAATGCGCACAAATCCACCCTCGGAAATACCCAGTAATACGAATCCGCTTGATTCCATTTCCTGTTTTATTACCGGGTCCATTCTTTCGCGCACGTAGTCGATTTCGTCGAGCGACTTAAACATCATTGGCAGGCCAAGTGTTTGAACGCTGCTATTCACCTGCGCCAATCCGCCCGGCGTAAAAGCACCGCCATGAAGCTGTCCGATCTTTATTTTACGATGGACGCTTTTGTCATTGCCCATCACCCCACCCGGATAAAACTTCAACTTAACCCGACCCTCGGTACGCTGTTTTATCAGCTTGGCACCTGCCTTCATTTCCTTCATCCAGGTGGTGCCGTCGGGTGCCAGGGTAGCTATTTTAAGCGTCTTTGCTTCGGCACTGGCACTGAATGCTATCGATATGATTGCCAGGCTTACTATTTTGACTAGTGTGTGCATTTTATCTTCCCAATCTCGATGATTTGAACCAACAAAAACAGAATAGTTTCGTTTAGAAGAAATCCGCAGATTCTGCAAGTAACTTATCAGCTTCCAGCATTGCCAGCGAATTGACCAACACATAGCCGGGGTAATCGGCATTTGCAGCCATGACTGAAGTTAATAGTGCGTCATGCAGCTCCTGGTCAAAAACATTCCTGGCGTAATGTTTTGCCATCAATACCTTGATCATCAAGTTATGGCCAGCAGAAATTTCGATGGCGCGTTCGAAATGGCTGCGGGCAATTTCTGGTTCCCCGCCGAGTGCCGCCGGCCGTAGTGATTTAATCACACCCAGGTAAATATGTGTACCCCCACCATCGTAGCGCTCATCGATGGTCAGGCAGTGTTCAAACAGTGCGGTAACCTTTGCCAGGTCGGCAATAGCGTTCCAGTCCGCGGAATTGATTTGAATCCAGCCCGCCCATGCGACTGCAAAGCTGTATAGCACTTTGAGCTCGCTCTCTCCGGTCCCTGCAAAGCTGTCCTTGAATTGATCCAGCTTGTTAGCAGTCGCGTCGCATACTTCGCGGGCTTTAAGACAGAGTGCTTGACGTGCATATGACAGGGACTTGTCCGCCAGGCGTTGCGCACGCGGTTCGTCATCGACAAAAGTGGAGCTATAAGATCCATAAAGCTTGGCACCGGTTAACAGCAAGTCGCTGTTCTTCGGATCACCCTCGATCAAGCCATCGATCATTAACAGGTAAGCAGGCGCCCCATCGCGAACGGTGGCCGGGTCATCCTGGTTCAAGATCGCGAGCGTGATGTTATTTGCCATCCTCGAGGTTGCAGAATTTACGAGACTGACGCAACCCGTCACAACAAACACGATCAATAAAATGCTAACCGATCTTAGCATCAGGCTTGATCCACGTGCGCTTTGACGCGTTTTTTGTCCATGTTCGAATAACCGTAAGCTTCCACTTTTGCGAGCATATCCCAAAATCCTTTAACCCAGTGCGGGTCATCCTTTCGCCCTGAGAGTTCTACGACCGCCTCCGCATCAAGCCAGTAATGGTCTTCCTCGGCGGCGCTGGCGATTGCAGAAAGCTGTGTTGCGGCTGAACCACTTTCTTCTTCAACGATAGAAAAAGTGCGCATATTGTCGCTGTCTTCCAGCGAGAGTTGGCCGTTAGCTGCGATTGAGATGTACACAGAACCTTATCCAAAATTCAGTTACAGTAATGTTAGCTTAAATCAATTTCCCGGAGCGAAATAATTATCCCAACGTTGGTCCAGGATTCGAATACCCTGGTCAATCGACACGGCACTTAGTTTGTCCTCCACTATTTTCACCAAACCTAAGGCAAGTAATTTATCCAGGTCATCGTCGATTTCAAAATCGATTTGGCAATCCCACTGAGCATCAAACCAGCTTTCGATACTTTGATCCAGCTCCGACCTGGTCAACGGTGCGGTACTTACCAGCAAAAAGTAATACGCAAGTGTGGCCTCCTTGGACTCTTCCTCTTCGGCATCGTTCGCTAGTCGATGAAATACACCCGCGTTGTTGTCCAGGTTTTTAAAGTACAAATTTTGCGTTAACGTCTGCATGAAACGGAGTTTCCTGTTCTTGAAATTGTTGAACTGCTTCCACAGGTAGCCACCCAGCGCGGCAGCGCCGGCCAACAGAGCCACGACAGCAGCCTGGTTTAACTCCACCGGTTGACTGCTGACACCAAGCCAGTAGCCGAACAGTGATCCGAGCACCACCAGGGACGCGCCGAGCTTGGTGGTTAGTACAATGCCACCACTGACCAACGCCGGGATACCGATTAAAAGCTTATCCATCAATCGCATTCGTACCCGAGTATTTGGAAACAGCATTTCAAGATCCGCCCTGGGTACATTGCGAAACAACTTGAGCAAGGTAGTGCCTGCCCGACAAAGAGAAGAATCCTGCTTCGAGTGTTCAAAGTCTTCCCGAATTCGTAGGTAAACTACCACACGCTCAAAATTGATAAATTCGATCGTTTTACTGCGGAGTCCAAACCAGCTGGAAATCGTCTCGGTCCTGACCGATTGACCGCGCGCAAATAAAGATACTTCTGAAAAATCGTCAAAATCAACATGCAACCGGATTTTGAATAGAGACGACTCGGATAGTGCCCGGTTCAAATCTGATTCGGTAACGCGCTCATAGTTGGTTTTTCAAGCAACCCGTCTAACAATGCTACAAAGGATCCGGTATTTGCAAACTCGTCGAATTCCGGACGTCGGGTATCGGTATCAGGATCGGTATCTGCATAGGCATTCTTTAACGCTTCGATGACCTGGTGAAACTCGAAATGGGATATCTGGTCCAGCATGTAACTAAGCTGGCGAAAATCATCGCCGTCCGTGACCAGTTTAAAATCACGCATGCACATCTCGACGATATCCTGGCGTCGGTAGGGTATGAATCTGAACTTTTCGTTGATAAGCATCATTCGCTAATGATGCCAGTAACTGGAACCATAAGAAACGCCTTTGCCATCGCCTTGTTCTATCTATGATTAAGTGGCGTAAAAGCTAGCGTCTCTAAAAATATTTCAGTGCCGTTTGTGACGATTTATTGTCGTTAGCAGTGATTATTGATATCGTCGATTCACAATCAGTCAACCAGGGGAATCTTATTCATTCCCTGCAACCCAATGAAAATTACGGACCGTAGTGTGTCAAAAAATCGAGCTGAGGAACTGTCACTATGAGCGACGCCGTCAAGAACAAACCTCAGCAAATCATGCCCGCTGAGTCAACCGTGGTCAGCCTCGTACAAATTACAGACTCTCACATCTTTGCAGCAGCGGAAGAATGTCTACGGGGTATGAATACCCGGCGCAGTTTTGAAGCGGTAAGCAAAGCTGCCATCGAGAATAGCGGTCATCTGGACTTATTGCTTGCGACCGGTGATTTGTCGCAGGACGGAACTGCCGAGTCCTACATCTACCTGGCACAGAAATTCGACAAGATGAGTATTGCAACCTTCTGGTTACCGGGTAATCACGATGAAATCGAGATGTTACAAGAGCGTTTCACCGGGAAACGAATTCATGCGGCGAAGCAGGTGCTGATCGGTGACTGGCAAATTGTATTACTTGATTCCACGATCAAAGGTGAGGTGCACGGACGAGTGTCTGCGTCCCAACTGGAATTCATGGACGATTGCCTGCGGACCTACCCTGACAGGCACGCATTAGTATGCCTTCACCATCAGGCGCTTGATACCGGTAGTTTTTGGTTAGACCAGAAAGGACTGAAAGACAGCGATCAATTGAGAGCACAGCTTGCTCGACATGACAATGTCAGGTGCGTGTTGTGGGGACATGTACACCAGGAGACACACCGGACAATGGATGGCGTCGAATGGATGTCGACCCCGTCAAGTTGTGTTCAGTTCAAGCCCGGCAGCAGGGATTTTGCGCTTGGTACTGAAGCCCCCGGATACCGTCATCTGAATCTCCATCCGGATGGAAAAATCGCGACCCTTGTCCATCGAGTTAATCTCTTTTAACCGGAGGTATCGATTTTAATTCCCGGGTTGACGAATACCTAGTGGCAAGCTTTGCCCCATTTTTTGAGTCGCCAGTAGTTATAGGGCCAGGGTGTAATAAATCCGGCCGCAAGCATAATCGGTAACACCCACCAGGTTAGTATCGCACCCCCGGTGAGAATCCAGTCGGTTGCATTCATCACCGCCTCCATGCTGATCATCGACACCATACTCATGCCGATCGCGGTTTTGAAAGACTCGACAAAATTCATACCGTTCTTAAACAGGATAAAAGTCTCTAGTGCGATACTGGTAAGTAAGCCGTTTATTATCGCAAGCACCATAATCACCGCCACCGGCCAGGCAATCCCGCTGACCTGGAAAAAAGCAATCGTGCCAAAATCGCCTATCGAACAGCCCAGCAGGCACCAAAATGTATTTTTGGCGCTGGCGCGCCAGGTATCTCGGCTACCCCAGAAACTTGAAACCGGTAAGGTTTCAGTCGTATTAGGCATCTCTATCTCCCAATGATATTGTTGCATTCTAAACCTTGTACTAATTACAGGGTCAAGTTATTTCCGCGTGGACCATTAATATTTTACTGACTCTGTAGCGGGATCGGAATTTAAACTTCGGCTAAATTATTGCTGGATCTAGAATATGCACCTGCTCAAGATTTGTATTACTTCATTTCTATGCTTGACGAGCTGCAACATTATGGCACCGCTCATGCCTGGCATCATTCAATCCCTCAACTTGCCCGCTCCATCAAGGAAGGTGACAAAAAACTGGGCGGCGTTATGCCCCATTCGGCGACCAGCTCTCCGATCAGGACGTCCTCGCGGTAATTGCTTACTTTCAGTCGAAGTGGCCGGATGAGATATACCAGGTCTGGCACGACCGGAACATGCAGTAATTTTCAGCTTTGCTATGATGTGATTTCCGCAGGCACGGAGGGGCAGATCAATGGCGCTCGGTAATTTTTTCAAATCAATTTTCGGTAGCGCGGGCTCTGCACAACCAGAACCTTCAGAACCGGTTGATTACAAGGGATTTTCAATCGAGGCCGCACCAATTAATGAAGACGGCAAGTACCGTACCGCCGGTTTCATCAGCGGCGAACTTGACGGTGAAATCAAGCGGATCCAGTTTATCCGCGCCGATCAAAACGGGGAATTACAGGCCGCGATCGATCATTCTGTCGCCAAGGCACAACAAATTATCGATGAACAAGGCCCGGGCCTGTTAAGCAAAGCAAACCTGTAGTATTCGATTGGCCAACAATCTTTGCTAAACGGATTGCTTGGCCAGTTCCTGTTTCAGCAGCTCGATACGGGGGCGTGCGTCGCTCGCATTAGGCTTGATTTCCAGAAGGCGTTCGAAGGCGGTAATTGCGCGTTCATAATCACGCAGTGATCCCAGAATCATACCGAGGCCCCAGAAAGCACCAAAATGCCGGGGCTCGAGTTTTAATGTTTGCTCTATGTCTTCGAGTGAACCATCGTAATTACGTTGATAGAATCGCACCGTGGCGCGACGATTCCAGCCCTCGGAAAATCCGGGTACTGCTTCGATGACCCTGGAATAAACCGCTTCGGCAGCGGCAAGATTACCCGAACGCGCCAGCACGGCAGCTTCCGTCATCATGACATCGACTCCGTCTTTGCCACTTTCATACCATATTTCCCATATCGCGGCTTCGGCTTCCAGTAATTTCTCCGTGTCCTGGCTGCTTTGTAATGTCTGGAAGAGCTCGTCGAGACGTTGATCGGTCTGATCACCAGAGCTGATAAAGGGAAAAAACAAAACCAGGACTGTAATCATCGGTAAAACTATTTTTAGCAGTCTCATAACGATCGCTCCGGGTGTGCACTGTGGGTATCACCAATATGCTAACAGTGTTTTGCCCCGTTTTCTAATCAGCCTGGGTTCAAACCAATTAAGTGGGCAAATTCTCGAAATCGTTCTGGACAAGCCCAAAGTCAATGCAATCTATGCCAGCACGAGTCGGGGGGCTGGGGCAGATCTACTCTTTCGCCACGAATTGTAGCGACTGATAGGCGGTGCGGCGAGCCTGGCGACGCTTGAGCGGAGACTCAAAGAATCGGGTCAAGGCTGCGAGCAGAATCTCGGCCTGCGCACGGTCGAGGATCGCAATTTCTTCACGCACCGCAAGGGCCAATTTCAACAGATGCACCGATACGATATGTTCAGCCTGGCCATGATCCAACACCCTCTCCAGTAGTAAATTTAAACTGCCCTCGAGATCGTCCGGTTTCCAGCTTTCAAGATCGAGTTCGCTGGTGGTAAATCCCGCATTACGCCCATTGAAGCAGGCCATTTGCAGCAAGGCCTGTGGCCATAATTCTGGGAAACGTGAACATTGTTGTCTGACGGCATTGGCGAAAGTCAGACCATGCGTAAAATCAAGCCAGCCTACGTTGCCCGAAACCGAGACGTGAATTTTTTCCTGTTGTTCAATATCAAAACTCAGCATGTTAATTGCATTTGCGACTAGCAGCGCTTGATAGATATCTTCGGGTGGATTACCACTGCAGGCAATCGCGGCTTTCATCGACTTGTTGATACCCTTATGACGCCACAGGCTGGCGACGGGTTTTTGTTCCTGGTGCTGACCCCATTTTTCCAACTGCGTACTGTAAGCGCGAAATTCGGGGATCTTGTCTTCACGTGAGGCGTAAATAAATTCACGAACCAGCGAAAGTAGCAAGGGTTCCATCACGTCATCCCCCAGGCGCTCAATCAAATGACCAGCCTTGGTCAAGTAGATCAGCGCATGTCCGAAATCATTGTAATGCAGTAAAGCGGCACGTGAGAGCGCGGGCTCAAAATCGGTAAATCCCAGACCTTCATTAATACCGCCACGGATAGCAGCGATCGCCGCATCTTCATTCTCCGCTTCTATATCGTCGACAAATGCCGATTCATCAAAGCCAGACGTTTGCGTGGTAAAGGGGAATTCGCGTTCGCGTAAAACATCGTAGGCGACGTGCGTGACGCTTTCTACCAGGCAGACCAGCTTCAACTCCTCGTTTTGCTGGTTTTCGTCGTAAAGGGTTAACCAGTCTGCCATGCCGGCATAGGCATGGGTCCAGCCAAACTCCATTTTCTGCCACGACCAGTCAATAGCCAGACGCAACACATCAAAAGGGTCAGCACCGAGGCGCACCAGGCGCGCAATTTCGCGCGCGATACGGTCATAGTTGTAATCATCAAAGGCATCATGCAGACTGTTACTAATCTCTGTGTATCTTTGCTGGTACGGCAATTCGGTGATATCAATCCAGATCTCGCTACCGCGCACCTCGGTCGGATAAGTCCGTAGTCGATCCCCACCAAGGAGGTTTTCGCCGGTGTCCAGGTTAAATTTCCAATTATGCCAATTGCAAGTCAGAATGCAGTCCGGCGACAGGCTGCCCTCCGACAACGGATAACCTTCATGGGGGCAACGATTGTCGCAGGCCCTGATTCCATCGGGCGTACTGAAGACCGCAATTTGTTTGCCCGCCACGCGTACCATTTTTACCGCTTGCGATTCCAGTTCGGTCAATGACATCAACCGCTGCCAGTTCCTTTCATCAATATCGTCTTGTTGCAACGCCTGTGTCATAAGAATCACCCTGATCGGTACAAAAATTTGACAACAGTATAGAAGTTAAAGTTAACTTTAAGTCAAGCACAAATTAAAGTCGATTCAAAACCATGAAACTTTCGCAAGATTTCCTGACTATTGGTGAAGCAGCACGACGTAGTGGCGTTGCAACTTCAACCCTGCGCTTTTACGAATCACGCGGTTTGATAAGCTCGATTAGGGTCGCGGGCAATCATCGTCGTTATCATCGTGCAATGTTGCGTCGTATCGCGATAATCCGTGTGGCCCAAACTCTGGGGCTTAGATTGCGCGAAGTCGGTGATGCATTCGCGACCTTGCCGGATAAGCGCACTCCAACCAAGAAGGACTGGGCAAAACTATCCACGATCTGGGGTAGTCAGCTCGACCGTCGCATCGCCGATTTACAAAACCTTCGCGACAGGCTAAGCGGTTGTATCGGTTGCGGCTGCCTGTCATTAACGCACTGCTCACTTTATAACGCCGGAGACGAGGCGGCAGTCCTCGGATCCGGCCCAAGATATTTGCTAGGTGATGTACCTGGCACTAAACAATAGCCGTTATTGAACGCGGCTATTTTCTATAGGAAGGATCTTTCTCGTCGAGCAGTCGAATCACCGCATTCCAGGCGAACTCGACATGAGCCTGGGTTTCGGTGGCGCGCGCTATACCATCATGCGCTAGTTTATCGACGACCTCTGACGCAGGCGTGATGATACCCTGACCAGATGCCAGCACGTCGACTTGCACCTTGCAGGCACTCTCGACGGTGTACAGGTAATAAAATGCTTCGGCAACGCTGCGGCCTACTGTCAGCAGACCGTGGTTTCGCATAATCATGATCCATTTATCTTCGATATCCGCCGCGAGTCGCTCACACTCTTCGCTATCAGTACGCGCAATTCCATACTCGTGATAGCAAACCATATCGCGAATCTCGTTCGCCTGTTGGGTCAGCGGTAATAGCCCGCCTTCCATGCACGAAACCGCCATCCCCGCACGGGTATGACTATGCAAGGTCACATTGATATCGGGCCGTGCCTTCAGCATCGCGGTGTGGATCGCGTGACCTGCTACGTTGTAAGGGTGGTCTCCCTCGACGACATTGCCATCGAAGTCCACCTTGATCAAATTACTGGCGCATATTTCGTGAAACAGCAAACCATAGGGATTTATCAGGTATTGCTGCGGATGATCCGGAACTCTGGCGCTTAAATGGGTAAATATCAAATCAGTCCAGCCATAATGAACAAAGGCGCGATAGCAGGCTGCGAGTTGAACGCGCAGCTGCCATTCTGCTTCACTACAGTTTGCCAAAACAAGATGCGGGGTTGGATTGTTCATGAATTCTCCCGGATGCGGTTTTAATTCCTTGCCGATTTCTTCGTTGCGGTCAGGCTGCGACTCAAGTACTGATAGAAGTCCCAGATGGTACCTTCCAGATCGCGCTTCGCCAATGGGCCGGGCTCATGAAAGCGAGATCCCAATCCCTGTTGTACCCGGACCAAAACCTGTTTGTCTTCATCCATGGTATGTTGAAACAATTCGATCGCGATATCGACATCCTGCTGTGACCAATGGTCGCCAAAAAATATCAGGCCCAACTTAACCCTGACCCGGTCGGCGAATTCCGGGCGGATGCACAAAAATGAGCTGTAATCGCTGCCGAGACCAACCAAAAGCCCGGGTGGGACTGCGAACATTACACAGGTATCGCCCTCGTCATCGCTCAGGTCCGGGTGTCCGATACGGCCTTTTGGTACGCGCGAAGTAAAACCGACGCTATAAGCGAAATGATGTTTGCCTGGGGTCAGATGGGAACATAAGCGACTTGGATTAACCCTGTGCAGGGTATCCTTATGCAGCGGCGTCAGGTGATAGCCCTCCATAAAATTTTCCAGCAGACACTTCCAGTTAGTGTCCCAGGTTTCATCGGCCAGGTAACGCAGCGACATCTGCTCCAGATGATAGTTATTAATCACCTTATCAAGCGCTACGAGTTGTTTGCCAATACTAGTCGCTCGCGAATTCAAATTAGCAAATATAAATCCCTGCCAAAACTCGCATTTTATTTCGGGCAGCCGGCATTCCTGCATGTTGAATGCCTTGTGAGAATCCAGATGTGGAGCGTTTAGCAGTTGTCCGGTAGTGTCATAGGCCCATTGATGATACGGGCACAGAAATTTCTTCGTATTACCGCTGCCTTCGGCAATCACGGTACCGCGATGCCGACAGACATTGGCAAGCACACGAATCACGCCATCCCGGCCATGTACTACGAGGAGCGGCTCGCCAATCTGATCGAAAGCAAAGAAGTCGCCCGGCTGCTTTACTTCTTCAACCCGACCAACACAGAACCAATCCTTGGCAAACAACTCGCTAGATTCGGTTTGCGTCCACAATGGATCGGTATAAAAAGCACCAGGAAGCGAAAACCCACGCTCGCAAGGTTTACCCTTTATTGAGCGCAGAGTTTTCAAGAATGATGAAATCTGCGAATTCGTCGGGATCGATGTCATAAACTAAAACTTGCCAGTCAGGATTTATTCATTGATAAGTCAGTATGTTCACCTATATTAATTAACTGGGGTTAAATAAAACAGGGGAATTCGTATGAGCGAAGCCACTATGAGCGATGTAAATCCGTATAACGCACCCGATGCGTCTCTGGATACAGGGCAGGAAGAGCTATACCAACCGAAAATCTTTTCCTTCAATGGTCGTATCGGTCGCATGCGCTACCTTGCGTACGGGATCGGCGTCAATTTTCTGCTCATGCTGGTCATGGTTCCACTGGTAAGCGCAACTGCATTTATGGGTGGTGATCCGAGCACTTCATTAATCGGAATGGTGGGTATCGGTGTATTTTACGTTATCACCATCGTCGTATCAGTCATGTTCGCGAAACGCCGACTCAACGACCTGAATCGCAGTGGCTGGTGGTTTTTGCTGTTTATCATCCCGATCGTGAACCTGATACTTGCGATCTACCTGATTTTCTTTCCCGGCACCGATGGGTCAAACAAATTCGGGGCAGCTCCTGTGGCAAATTCACTTGGCGTTTTGATATTGGGTTGGATGTTGCCGGTATTTTTTGTCCTCGGAATCGCCGCAGCAATTCTCGTGCCGCAATTTGCCGGCATGGTACCTCAATAGAGACCGGTCAAACCCGACCTGCAGTTACGCAAAGGCCGGCATCACTTCGGAGCAAAATAGTTCGAGCGAACGCTTTTGTTCCTTTTGACCCAGTCCCATGCTGGCGTAGTAGATAAATTCGTCGACGCCTAGCGCTTCGTAGCGCTTAAGTTTGGCAATCACTTCCTCAGGTCTACCAAACATCAGATTTTCCTCGAGCATATCCGCGTTGTACTGCTCGCGATCTGTTAATTCCTCGAGCGGAATCTGCTTCGGGAAGCCATTGTTAACGTCACCGAGATTACGAAACAGATTCTCGAACTGACCCAGCACCGTTTGTATCGCCGTGATCGCGGTGTCACGACCGGTGGCATCTTCATAAAGCGCGGTATGTCGCATCAAGGCAAAGGTCGGTCGATCCGCACCCGGGTTTGCCGCAATCGACTCATCGAGTTGTGACTTGTAAAGCTCAGCCTCGGCAAACGGGCGCGTCAGGGGCCATGACATTACGTTGCAATTGTTTTTAACCGCATAGTCAAAAGTGATCGGCGAACGGGCCGCGATCCAGATCGGTGGATGGGGTTTTTGCAGCGGCTTTGGCACCGAAGTTGCAGTCGGAAAAGACCAGAATTCGCCATTATGTTCGTAATCCCCTGCCCACAACGCTTTCAGCACCGGCAACATTTCATTCATGTACTGATAGGCATCGGATTGCTTAAGGCCAGGGTGCATGCGATCGAACTCTCGCTGGTAGGCACCTGATCCAATACCAAACTCAAGACGCCCGCCGCTGATCAGATCGAGGAATGCCGCTTCTCCAGCCAGGTTGATCGGGTGCCAGTAAGCCGCAACCGCGACCGCGGTGCCGAGGCGAATATTATCGGTGTTATTGGCCCACCAGTTCAGGATCTGGAACGGATTGGGCGCAATCGTCATTTCCAGTGCATGATGTTCCGCAGCCCAGGCGACACTAAAACCAGCCTGGTCGGCCATCTGCACCATTTCAAGTGTATGTCGTGCCACGTCGCTCATATCGATGCTGTCGGTCATGCGCTCTAAATTGATTGCTAAATGAAATTTCATGTTACTTACCTTACTAGTTCGAGTTACTCGGTTCCACCGGCTAGGCGTTACCGCCGATATTAATCTTATTCTTTAAATTTCGATACTTCTTCCATCAGAATCGGTATCGCCAGGTTGCAGGAATGGATGCCCATCACTGTGGTCAATTGAATCGTTTCGAGAATTTCTTCCATACTAGCGCCTGCCTTGAGTGCATTTTGAATATGACGACGCACGCCAGGACCATAGAGATGCGTCGTTGCCGCATTAATCGCGATCAGAATCAATTCCTTGTGCTTCTGTTCCAGCGGTCCCTGTGATTGCGGCACGCTACGAAACGCGAGATAGGCTTCGAGAAAACCCGGATCAAGTTCCCGAAATTGCTCCCACAGCGGATTCCAGTCCCCCTTCGCCTTATGGTTCTCGGTGTGTGGGTAAATCTTGTGGTCGTCAGTCATGCCTGCTTAACCCCCTCGATGCTTGAATGAATCGCGACGAAAACTGAAAAGCGCGGCCGGATCGACGGCAACGTCGACCACCGCGGGCCTGCCACAATCCAGCGCGGCCTGAACGGCTTCGCCGATCTCGCCGGTACGCTCAACCTTGAAGCCGGCAGCCCCATAGAGTTCGGCTACTTTGTCAAACGGCGGGCTGCTGATGTTGGCACCAATATAGCGTTCACCGAAAAAGTCCCGCTGGTAGGCCTTTTCTGCACCCCAACACTGATTGTTCATGACGATAGTGACGGTGTTGATACCGTGATCAACCGCGGTACTCAGCTCCGAAACAGTCATACCAAAACCGCCGTCACCCATCAAGCTCACCACCGGTCTATCGGGCCGTGCGATCTTGACACCGAGACCACAGGCAAATGAAAAACCCACCAGGCCAAAATCGAGTGGCGTAAACAGGCTGGGCGGCTCCCAGTAATTCAGCGCATCGGTGGCTTGCAGGCAAAGCGTTCCAGCATCCATGGTAATAGCAGCGCTTTGCGGCAATACATCTCGCAGTGCCTTATAAAGCCCTGAGGGTTGAATCGGATACGCTTCGGTATCAGCGTTTGCATCGCGATCCTGCAAGTAGTCTTGCCGCTCCTCGATATACGCCTGTGTCCAGGCCTCTACTTCTGCCCGAGCCTCAAGTTTTCCGAGCTCGATACAAAGTTGACGGGCAGTTGCGCGCGCATCGGCCCAGATCCCAAGCTTGATCGGGAAATAGCGCCCTAGCGCGGTTGGTTCCAGTTCAACCTGGATGATGTCAGCCTGCTCATTGATGTTGTCATAAGAGTAAAATGTCGAATTGAATCCCAGGCGGGTGCCAAGCGCCAGGATCACGTCTGCTTCCTTGGCCAATCGAGATGCCACGACGTTGCCGCGTGGCCCCATCTGCCCGGCATTCAGCGGATGTCCAAATGGAATTGCATCGCCATGTCCTGGTGCGAGAATGATCGGCGCATTCAAGGCCTCGGCGAGTGCCAGCGCATCTTCATGCCCTCCTGTATTCTTGATGCCACCACCGGTAACGATAACCGGCTGTCTGGCCTGACTTAACAGTTCGGCCGCCTGTTTGATCAACTCATCGCTCGCCGTTGGTACATTTTGCGAGCGATAATTTCCGGGTTGCTGGAAGTCTGGAAACTCGGTGACGTCTGACAATACATCGCGCGGCAAATTAAGCTGTACCGGACCCCTGCGTGGTGTCATCGCGATACGAAACGCCTCGCGAAACATTTCCGGAACACGACTGGTTTGCGTCACGGTCCAGGTTTTCTTGGTGATCGGCTTGAACAGCGCCTGTTGATCCACCTCCTGGAACGCATCGCGGTAAACATGCGCCGATGATAATGAGCCGGCAATCGATACGACTGGAGAAAATGCAGCATAGGCCTGGGCGAGGCCAGTTACCAGATTGGTTGCACCCGGGCCGTTCTGCCCAGCTAGAATGACGCCTGCACGTCCGGAAGCTCGCGCGTAGCCATCGGCCATGTGAGTGCCGGTACGCTCGTCGTGAACACCGATAAAACCGATATCACTTGCATCGTACAAAGCATCGAACATTTCCATCGTGGCCGAGCCGATCAGGCCAAATACTTGCTGTACCTTCTCCACCTGCAATGACGCGACTGCAGCCTGGCCCCCGGACATTTTTTTCATATCTGGCTCCTTTAAAAAATATCCTTAAGTATCCGGAAGCTCTTCCAGAAATTCCACCAGTGCATTGATGAAAAAGGAAGGATTTTCGGTTAACCCCATGTGTTGTAAACCCGGCACGACGATAACCTGCGATCCTTTGATCTCGCTGGCAATGGACTGGCTCATCGATGGAGTACTACCGCTGTCGTATTCACAGGTCATAATCAGCGTGGGATGAGCGATTGGCGGCTTTGGGCGAATGAGTTCGACGACGCCAAAGGCCAGAACCTGCCGAGACAACGCATAGGATTCGGGATCATTCGCCAATACCCAGCCTCGTATCTTGGCGATGAATTCGGGATTTGTGGCGCGGAATTCAGCCGTAAACCAGCGCTCGATGGTCGCATCGAGCGTGGCACCGGGACCGCCAGCGGCCGAGTCGAGTGCGCGTTGCTCTACCAGCTCTTGTGCTTCGGGTTCGCGTTCGTGCGGAGAATTTAATATCGCTAGTGCGCGTAGGCGTTCGGGGTGATCCACCGCAAAACGACGATTAACCATGCCACCCAGGGAAAAACCAATTATCGAGCATTTATCTATCGCCAGTTCATCCAGTAGTCCAAGCAGTTGTTCTGAAAACAGCGTCAGCGAAGGTATTCCAGGCGGCGGCGCACTTTCACCATGCCCGAATAAATCGTAATTCAATACCCGGTAGCGATGCGCGAATCGAGATGCGTAATCATCCCAGATGTGTCGGTTTAATCCGAGCCCATGGATAAGAACGATGACCGGAGCATCGGCTGGCCCGACTAAATCGTAAACGCTTCCATTGCTACTGGTATCAGACATTGGAAAAAGATTGCTCCAGGATCGATTATCGGCGTAATTTACCCCAGTCGCTTGAAAATAGAGAGTATTTTATGAATTTAGGCTACCGAACCGTCGTTACCGTGGCAGCGCGTTGAATTGGTCTCAGGGCAGGAGTTGCAGGCAATGATCACGCGTATCACCGATCATTGCAGCCGGTGCACCCGCCTTGGCGAGCACACGAGTACCGAAATAGGCGCTGACGATAAACGCTGCGAGTGACGCTGCCTGATCCTCGTTTTTGATCTGCGTTTTTAGCGCATCCATTATCGCCAGCTTCAAACGCCGTATCGTCGTCTTGATCTCGTTCTTGACTTGCCGGTCGGTAACGGCTTTCTCGAGGCTCGCATTGCATAACAGGCAACCACCGGCGAAAACGCCTTTTTTGGTCGATTCAATGACATTGTCGAACAGGCGCGCGATCTTTTGCCGGGCGCTACCTTCGCCATTGAGCATGTCGATCCCGGCCTGGATGCGGGTCCGGTCATAATGCCTGAGCGCTGTCAGGTACAGCGCCTGTTTATCACCAAAAGCACCGTAAAGGCTGCCCTTGTGTAAGCCAGACGCAGCAACCAGGTCCTGCATCGATGTTGCCTCGTAACCCTTGTCCCAAAATACCTTCATCAGGTTCTCGATAACCTGTCCTTCGTCAAACTCTCTGGGTCGCGCCATATTTATTCCATAAAAATTTAAATTAGTTATTGACTGATCGGTCAATAACACTTATATTACTGCAATCGGCTGTCACCAGCCATATTTTTCAACTAGTTTATGACCAATTGGTCAATAATTCAACCAGGAGATTCAAAAACATGACCGATCGATACGATATCGTTATTCTCGGCGCCGGCAATGCCGGTTTCGGTGTTTCACAAATAGCACATGCCGCCGGCAAGTCAATTGCCTTTGTCGAATCCGACCAGTTCGGTGGCACCTGCCCTAATCGCGGTTGTACGCCGAAGAAGGTACTGGTAGCCGCGGCGCAAGCGCTGCACGAAATCGAGCTGGCCCCGCAGCACGGCATCGAGGTCGGACCGGCCAGGCTCGACTGGGCAAAGCTCATCGATCGTAAAAGTGACATGATTGATTTCATTCCGGGCGCAATGGAAGACACTGCTAAAAGCCGGGGTACCGTTTACAAGGGTAAAGCTGTCTTCGTCGATGCAAACGCAATCGAGGTCGATGGCAAGCGTATTGAAGCTGACAATTTCGTCATCGCCACTGGTTCGATGACCCGTCCCCTGTCGATTCCGGGTGCCGAACACCTCGTCACCTCCGACGACGTACTGAGCGAACGCGAATTACCCGCTGAAGTCGTGTTTATCGGCGGTGGTGTCATCGCGATGGAATTCAGCCACGTGTACGCCCGTGCCGGCGCCAAAGTTACGATTCTTGAAATGATGCCGCAGTTATTACCACGACTGGACCAGGACGCGGTTGCAGCGATACAGGGTGAGAGCGAGCGTATCGGTATCGATATCAAAACCGGTGTCCAGGTCGAAGCCGTCGAAAAATCAGGCGACAGGCTGCAGGTTCATTTTATCCATGATGGTAAGCGACAGTATGTCGAGGCCAATCGGGTCGTCAATGGCACAGGGCGTATCGCCAATATTGCCGATTTGAACCTGGAAGCAGCCAATGTCGCACATGACGGCATCCGTATCGAGGTTGACGCGCACTTGCGCTCAGTTTCCAACCCGGCAGTCTGGGTCGCCGGCGATGCGCTGGTGCATTCGGCCCAGTTATCACCGCTGGCAACCTATGAAGGTCGCATCGTCGGACAGAATATTGTCGACGATGCAAATTTGAAGCCTGACTATTCGATTGTGCCTAGCGCGGTGTACACAGTACCGGCACTGAGCAGTGTCGGCATGACCGAAGCCGAAGCGAAACAGGCCGGTATCGATATCGAGGCCATTACATCCGATATGTCGAGCTGGTTTTCGGCGCGCTTTTATGCTGAAACCGTCGCCTGGGCCAAGATACTGGTCGAAAAGGGGTCACGGCGTGTGGTCGGTGCACACCTTGTGGGCCACCATGGTGAAGAGTTAATCCACCTGTTTGCACTGGCGATGCGCCACGGTATCACCGCGGATCAGTTGGGTGACGAGATGTACGCTTTCCCGACCTTTGCGGCCGATATCAAGAGCATGATCTGACTAACCGAATTCGGCTTCGCGCTGGCGAATCACGGCGGTCAGCAGCTCGTTGTAAGGTGTCGGTATGTCGAGTTGCTTGCCGAGTTCGACCGCCATACCGTTGATCGCATCGATTTCCGATGGGCGGCGGGCGTGGTGATCGAGCAACATCGACGGACGTGCGTCAGGCATCTTATTGCCAAACGCAGTGATGTATTCAATCGGATTGTCAAAGGTAAAGGCGACGTTTTTAGCATTTCCCAGGGCCAGCACTTCAAGCGCGCAACCCTGTGCAATAGACCAGGTTACGGGATCCGCCATCAATTCGCCAAGTGTACGGTCGAACACGGTGCAGGGTCCGCTGAAGGCAACATTGCAGATGTACTTGCCCCAGATCAGCTGGTCGATATCCTCGAACGCCTTCGCATTGAAACCGGCTTCCTGCCAGACCCCGGTAATTCTCTTGAGACGCTCGGTCACACCACCGTTCATTTCACCAACGCGGATCAGGTTCATCGCGTTGTGATGCACGTGTCCCGGCCCCTTCATCGATGCGCCGAAGCCATCGGCGACGCCCAACAGCACCCGATCAGTCTCCATAAACTGTGCGATGCGTTCCCCTGCCCCGAGACCATTCTGGATCGTAATTACCACCGACTCTGGCCCCATTAGTGGTGCAATCGTTTTTGCTGCCGCGCCGACGCCCGAAGCCTTGGTGGCGAGTACGTACAGATCACAATTGCCGACATCTTCCGCATTGGTAGTTGCATTGATGCCTCGCACTATGCGATCCCCGCTGGCGCCCTCGACACGCAGACCGGTCTGATTGATTGCCTCGATATGTTCCTGCCAGATATCGACCGCCCAGATTTCATGCCCGGCTTCGGCCATGAGTCCGGCGTAGACTGAGCCCATCGCGCCTACCCCGAATATCGCTATTTTCATTGGGCTTCCATGACCGATTCAGGCAAGCGAATATCGAAATTGTCACGCAGTTTTTTGTCGGTTTCGACGGATAAATGATGCGGAAAATGTTGTTTGAGTATTTGCCGGGTGCGCTCGCGCGCGACTTCACGGATATCTTTCGATCCATCGGCTTCCCATTCCTCGATGGTGCGCCGGTCGCCGACCGCGGGATAAACAAAATCTGTCTGCATTCGTTGCAAGGTTTCCGGCTGGCCAAGAAAGTGGCCATCACCATGCACCACTTCATCAATCGCCGCTAGCGCAAGCGTCGTCTCGTTAACCTCGATCCCGGTTAACGACTTCATGATGCCACCAAGCATATCGTTATCTATAACATAGCTTTCGAGCGCACAGCCCATCAGGCTTGCCTGCATTCCGCCAGCCTGGGTAATCAGGTTGGAACCGGCCTGGGCAGCGAGCGCGACGGTCAAACACTTTTCATAGCCGCTTTGCGCGTCGGCGATTTTACTGTCGGTGGCACCGGCAATGGTTGAATTGGGCAAATCATAGTAGTTCGCCATCTGCGCACTCGCCGCCATTGTAATCGCCGCCTCGCCACTACCGCCGCTCATTGCGCCGGTGCGTAAATCGGTGACCAGTGGGCGAGTACCGAATATAATTTTTGCCTCTGGATTGACCAGCCAGGCGAAAATCATTCCTGACAGGGTTTCGGCAATCGTTTGCGCAACGGTACCCGCGATGGTCACCGGGCTCGAAGCGCCCATTTGCCCGAAAGTATTCGAATGCAGCGGAATACCGAGGCGCGCTGCCTCGGCCATAACTTCGCAGGAATCGGCGTCGAAGCGCATCGGCGGTACCGGCGGGTTTATATTCAGCGACAGGAAAGGCCGCTCGTAAAATACCTCGCGTGACCCGGCGACGGTAAAGCACATTTCGGCGACTTCCTCGACATGCTCGGGCAGCGACACCGACGAAAACACGTGTTTGCTGGTGCCGGCCAGGCAGGCGTAAGCGGTATTTATATCGAGACTATGTAGATCGGGCATATCCCGCGCGACCAGCGAGCGGCTGAAGAAATGGATATGCTCGAGGCTATCGACGAGACGTGCGGCATCGTAGAGATCGCGTAAGTTTGACTCCCGGTAACGCCCCGTTTCGAGATCCATGATGAGCGGTGCGGCCCCGCCGGATCCCACATGTACGCGCCTGCCCCCGAGCCGCATATCATGTTCCGGTTTTTGACCGCAAAGCTTAAAATCCTTCTCCAGCCCGTTCAATGCGCGTTCAATTAAATCTGCCGAGAAGTGCAAGCGGCCATCCTGGTCCAGGCTGCCACCTGCCGCCGTGACATGTTCAATAACGATCCCGGGCGCTTCCGACATGCCGACGTCCTGCAGTATTTTACGTACCGCCTTATCGATCACGGGCAGATCAGCCTGATTCAATGGTTGATAGCGTCCACCGACGATGCCACTTAATTGCCGGGATTCCGGAGTTGATCCAGACGCAGCAGAGGGGCGACGGCGACGTTTTCTTTTGGCGCGCTGTTCTGTGTCAGATTCAGACATAAGAGCCTGATTCAGGCAGTTTGCTTGCGTCGGTTACGCTTACGTTGTTTCTGTTTCAGAAGCGATTCCCGGCTGCCATCGTGCCAACTGCCAAACAGCTTATCGAAAGGGGTAGTGGTATTGCCGTAGTTGAAATTGAAATACTGGTGATGCAGCTGGTGGTACCAGTCGCCTGTGCTGACACGAAAATTACGGGTGATCTGGATATAGTTGAAACCCGAATGTGAAAACGCGGGTCCGATTCCCTGGAACAGGCCAGTCAATACGATAACCACTGGATGCACTGGAACGAACCACCAGAGGATGAACAGGCTAAAGTAGATTACATGTTCGAGCGGATGCATCGAGATCCCGGTCCAGGGGCCGGTATTGACATTGCGGTGGTGTAATTCATGTGCCACCTTGTAAATCGGTTGCCAATGCAGCAAGCGATGAACAAAGTAGAAATGGAAAGTACTCCAGAAAAAAACCGCCAGCAGGCCAAACACAAAATAGATCGGATGCTCGGCAATTGCGGGTATTGGCACCATGCCATTGGCGTAAATCCAGTAAGTAATGACTTCGTAGAAAGTCCAGAATGAGACCCCGGAAACAATACACCAAAACATGTTGTCCTTGACCTGATCCCCCCACAGGAAAGCTTCATTTCCGGTCGCCTGCCACTTGTCATTGAATTTGTATTGCCGGTCCTGGGAGCGGCGCATGTAAAGCCACCAGTGTAACCCCCCAACAATCAGAGTTAGCAAGACCGCGTTGCGCAGCCATATCAATGCAATCCAGCCCGGCTCGAATTCGGCCATGGTTGCCAGCGATGGCGTCAGCAAATACCAGGTAACAAAAGCGAGGCCGATTAAAAGGTGACCCCAGGGGAACAACATATCGAACAACAGCCATTTCAAAGCTGCTATGGGTCGCGGTGGCCAGACGTAAAGCGGAGACAACTCGATCGTCGATTCGGGCTGGTAGTCGCCGGTTGGGTTATAGGGTGATGCTGCCATAACAGAAACTCCGCAACGGGTACAATCGAAGGATTCTAGCGCCGTGTCGCCTTGCAGGTAAAGACCTTAATGTGACAGATTTTCTGGCTTACCCCAATTAGATTTACGATTTGATTTTTCTAGAGCCAAAAGCTGCTTATAATTCGCGCATTCCCACTTGCCGGCTGTTACATGACTTTCGAAACCATCAAACTATCCCAGCAGGGTCCGGTCGCGTTGCTCGCACTGAATCGCCCGGACAAGCTAAACGCGATCAACGCGACCATGATCGAGGAAATCAATCGGGCACTCGATCAGATCGAAAACAATGACACAGTGCTCGCGCTCGTCGTCAGCGGCAACGGCCGGGCGTTCTGTTCCGGATTCGATTTACAGGCCGGTGTCGCGGCTAATCGTACCACCGAGGCCGACTGGCGCGCGGCAATCGATGCCGACCTCGAGTTGATCATGCGCTTCTGGCATAGCCCCAAACCAACAATTGCCGCAGTGCATGGTTATGTTCTGGCCGGCGGTTTTGAAATTGCACTCGCCTGCGATATGACTGTGTGCGACACCGCCTGTCTCTTCGGCGAGCCCGAGTTGCGTTTCGGCAGCAGTATCATCGCACTATTGCTGCCCTGGTATGTCAATCCCAAGCGTGCCAAGAAGATGTTGCTCAGTGGGCAGGATCGCATGAGCGCTGCCGAGGCACTCGAACACGGCATCGTCAACGAGATCGTGGACGAAGGCGAAGCGCTGCAGCGTGGCATCGCACTGGCGCGTGAAGTTGCACTGATGGATCCCGACTCGGTCCGAATGACCAAGCAGGCAATTAACCAGACCTATGAAGTCATGGGCCTTGGCAAGGCCTTACGCATGGCTGCCGACACCTCGGTCAAAATCGAAACCCTGGAGACCGAATTGCGCAAGCAATTCAATCAAATCCTCCGTACCGAGGGCATGAAAGCCGCGCTCGCATGGCGTGAGGCAAGACTGGGCAAGGATGAGTAAGCATCGGTTAGATCCTTTGCTGAAACCCGCCAGCATCGCGTTGGTCGGGGTTTCCGACAGGACCGACAGTCCCGGACAGGTGCTGGCGAAAATGGTGATCGAATCGGATTACGCGGGCGCAGTGTACCCGGTGAATCCGCGTTACCCGCAGATACTCGGCCAGGCCTGTTATCCCACACTCGAGTCACTGCCGGTCACGGTTGATCACGTCGTCATCGCACTCGGCAATGCAGCTCTCGAAAGCGCGCTTCAAGCGACGATCGAACACGGCGCCAGGGCCGCCACGATTTACTCCAGCGGTGTTATCGAGCAGGACTCCGAGCCTGATCTGCAGCAACGCATGGCGGCGATGGCCAAAGCGGCCGGACTCATGATCTGTGGTGTCAACGGCATGGGCTTTTACAGCGTCAGCCATAATTTGTATACCGGTATCTTTCCCCGTGCCGCCGAAATCATCAAAGGCGAGATCAGCTATATCGCGCAGTCTGGTTCCGCGTTTACCACGCTTTGCCATAACGGTTGCCGTCTCGGATTTAATCTCTGTGTATCCGCCGGAAACGAAATCACAACCACCGTCACCGATTACATGGACTGGAGCCTCGAGCAAAGCGATACCCGGGTGATTGGACTTTTTCTCGAAACGGTGCGCGATCCCGAGGCCTTCGTCGCCGCTCTCGAAAAGGCGAATGCCCAGAACATCCCGGTCGTGATCCTGAAAATTGGCAAGTCGCCGCTGGGTGCGGCGATGGCGTTGACCCATACCGGCGCAATTGCCGGCAATCACGCTGTGTTCCAGGCCTTGTTCAAACGCTACGGGGTGATCGAAGTCGACGACTTCGACGAAATGGCGTCGATCCTGATGCTACTGCAGTCGGGACGTGAAGCCGCCGACGGCGGATTCGCAGCCGCATTCGAGTCAGGCGGTTTCAGGGAGCTGGTTACCGATGAAGCTTTTGAGCTCGGCATTGAGTTTGCAAAGCTCGAAGATACGACCAGGAAAACGCTCAGACAAAATCTCGATCCCGGTCTCAAGGCCGAAAATCCACTCGACCTGTGGGGCTCGCAGGATCGCTTCGAGGAGCGCTTTGAGGCCTGCATGAATGCACTGATGCAGGATCCCAACGTCGCCGCGGGTGCGTTTATCAGCAACTACCGCGATGGCTACTACTTGTCCGAGGCCATTTATCGGGTGGTCGAGGCGGTCAGCAAAAAGACCGACAAACCGATCGCACTGGCGACCTGTTATTCGGATCTCGCTAATTCCACCCTCTGCCGCCGCGCACACGCGGCCGGGATCCCGGTCATCGATGGCGCCCGTGAAACTTTGCTGGCATTCAGACACCTGTTCGATTATCACAGGTTCAAAAGAACAGGTCCGCATTCACCTAGTCCGACCGGTCTCGATGTAAAAAAGGTTGCGATCTGGAAGCAGCGATTGACCGATCATCAATCAGACTCATTGGGCGAAGTCGAATCACTTGCCTTGCTGACCGACTTTTTTATACCGGTGGTCAGACACGAAACGGTTTCGAGCCAGTCAGAACTGGTAACAGCAGCGGATTCCATCGGCTATCCGTTGGTGCTTAAAACTGCCGAACCCGGGATAAACCATAAAAGCGACAGCAAAGCTGTGTTCGTAAATATTCAAACCGAGCAGGAATTGTTGGCTCGCTACGAAGACTTATGCAACCGCCTGGGCCCTGCTGTGCTGGTCTCGCAAATGATCGATGGAGGCATAGAAATTGGACTGGGGACGGTAAACGATGCGCAGTTCGGCCCTATCATCATGGTTGCCGCCGGCGGTGTGCTGGTCGAGCTGCTATCCGACCGCGCGGTCGCGATGTGCCCGGTCAGCCCGCAACAGGCCGATGAAATGATTACCTCGCTGAAGGCGAACCAACTATTGCAGGGTGTCCGCGGCAAAGCGGCCTCCAACCGGCAGGCACTGATCGACGCGATTGTCGGCCTGTCGAATATCGCCTTCGCATTCAGCGACAGTATCGCCGAGATCGATATCAATCCGGTACTCGTTAACGCACAGGTGACACTGGCCGTGGATGCGTTGATCCTGCGGAAGAAACCCGCGACCTCGTGTTAAAGCTGATTCGATCCGAGTGGCAGCTGCTGCTATTCGGATTCCTGATGACCTTCTGGTCATCACCCGGACAAACCTTTCTGATCTCGCTGTTCAGCGGGGAGATTCGTGCCGAGCTCGCCTTGAGCGACGGTGAGTTTGCCGGCATCTATTCAATCGCAACCCTGTTAAGCGCGATCGTAATGATATGGTCCGGTTCGCTGGTCGATCGGCTTGATCTGAAAAAATTATCGATCGTGATAGTGCTCGGTCTTGGCATCGGTTGCGGGATGATGTCGGTTAGCGAAAGCATTACAGCCCTGCTGGTGAGCCTGTTTGTATTACGCCAGCTCGGCCAGGGA
>CAXMNA010000035.1:0-3066 GCA_964194715.1 uncultured Gammaproteobacteria bacterium | reverse complement strand
GGAGTTCTTTCACGGTTTTGCCCATTATGCACGTATTAAAGTTCGGTATTTTACCTGACGCTACAGATCAGCGTCCGACCAAAGCGAGGAAATCGAGCGTAGAGCAATCCACCGGCAGATGCTTTTTAAATTTTACCGGGTGGTTCTTGTGATGCACATGAATGACTCCAATGTGCCGCAAGCTGAAGTTAATCAGGGAATCTTGAAGGTCAGCTAATGGAAAAGCTGACCTTCAGATTTCATCGTGCAATGGCGGCTCCGTGCCCTTTCCGGACATTAATATTGCCCTGTCATAACACGCCGTTCCTACTCTTCTGGCAGGCCCGCTTTGCGCAAGCCGTCCAGGTACGTCTGTAGGCTGCCCTCGTGTTTTGTCGGCAGTGTATCGGCAATGAAGCCTATCGACAGGTCCGGTTTTTCGCCAATTGCCCGCTGTAGAATCGCGTGAGCCTCGTCGACTTCTCCCATCTGGGCTAGCGCGCAAGCCTTGGTCGCATGCGGCCAGAACCCCGAAGATGCGGGTATTTGGCTCGCTTGATCCGCGTAGTCGATAGCTTCCTCGTATCGTTCCAGTAGATTGCTGGCGAGCGCACGCACCACGAGACTGGCCCAGAGCAGCGGGTCCCGGGGACTCACGCGCTCACCTTGGATCGATATCTCGATCGCTTCTTCCGCTTTACCGGCCAACGCCAGCGTAAAGGCGAGACCATGGTAGGCATAAAAAGCATTGGGGTTCAGTTCGATAGCCCTTTCCAGCGCGGCAATGGAGGCGTCGTGATCGCCGCGTAGCATGTGGATGCGACCGATGGCGAAGTAACCGACTGCATCCCTGGGGTCCAGCGCGAGGGCTTTTTTCGCGCATTCCATGCCCGTAGTCATATGACGTTCGGGATCGTCAGTCCAGCCCATCATGACCGCCGCATAGTGGCAATAAGACTTGTAGGCATAGGACGGTGCGAAAGCCGGATCGGCTGTGATCGCATTTTCGAACAATTCGATCGCCACCGGGTGCTGTTCTCTTTCGAAGTTGTAGAAGTACCACATCGCGCGCTGGAATGTTTCCCAGGCACCGAGGTTATCGGGCGGCTTGCGCGCCGCCATTTGGCGCTCCTTGGCGCTTAATTCCGGTTCGATTGCGGCGGCGATGGTTTGCGTGATTTCGTCCTGCAGGTCAAAAATATCCTCGAGCTCGCGGTCGTAGCGTTCGGCCCAGACGTGGTGACCAGTCGGGGCATCGATCAGCTGAGCTGTTACCCGGATCCGTTTGCCCGCCTTGCGCACACTGCCCTCGAGCAGGTAACGCACGCCAAGTTCCCCGGCAACGGTCTTTGTATCGACGGCTTGGTGCTTGTAAGTAAAACTGCTGTTGCGCGCGATCACCAGGAAAGAGCGGATTTTCGACAGCGCGGTGGTGATGTCCTCGGTGATGCCGTCGGCAAAGTATTCCTGCTCGGGGTCGCCCGACATGTTGTCGAACGGCAGCACCGGGATCGACGGGCGAATGTCGGATGGTTCCCGCGATACGTACGCCGCGTTTGATTCCGCTGCTTTCGGGTGCCAGTGATAAACCGAAATCGGGTCGGCTATATTCTTGAAAGTTTGCATGCCCCCGTCGCCGAACTCGGCCCGGATTTTGCCCTTGATCTGCTCGTAGACTGCTGCCGAAATGCACAGGCCACCCGGTTCGGCAGCGGCTTCGAGGCGTGCCGCAAGGTTGACGCCGTCACCATAGATTTCGCCCCGATCTTGAATGACTTCGCCAAGATTGATGCCAATGCGAATCTGCAGGCGGTCTTCCTCGTCGAGTCCGGTATTTTGTCCCGCAAGACCGTTTTGAATCTCGATGGCGGTATTGACGGTTTGTAGTACGCTCGAAAACTCAGCCAGGATCGCATCACCGGCGTAACGCAAGACTTTGCCTTCGCCCTTTTCTATTGATTGGCTGGCAAAGTCGAGCATCGCCATGACCCGTTCGTGGGTTCCAATTTCGTCCTGCCCGGTGAGTCGACTGTAGCCGTCGACATCTGCGTATAGGATCGCGGTGAGCTTGTGTCGGGAAGGTTCGGCCATGTCCAGAGCATACCTGAAAACCGAGATTACGCGTAGTGCGAGTCAGCGCTCGACGAAATCGAACGACTTCAGCCAAGCGTCAGCGCAAGACATGGTCAATATGCTCAGATATCATGCAGGTCGAGGAAGCGGTGCTATCCAGTATGCGGAAAATCCATCTAAAACGATGCCGATGAAATTTAAGAAAGATAGAGTATGGAATAGGTCGATCTCGGCTGGCCACTAAAATATTATCAGTGTCGGCTTCGTGCCGAAAGCCGAAGTTAGTTTGGGAGTTTTGATCGTCCGCTATCGGGAAATTAATGTGTATTAGAAAGACTACTCTTTACATATCACCTGACCATTCAGTGTTACTCGATAACAATTTGAATTCGCATGAATTAACTCTGAGAAAGTTACAATACCGTTGTCATCGAAATCCAATTCTTTAAAGGAAAGAGAAGTTTTCACTAATAAATATAAGTACAACGCTGGAACCAAGATTACTATCATTACACCAATCGTTGCCAGTAAAGCTATCTGTTTTTTCTTAAACCACATCACAATAGAAATAAAGGGGCACTTGTCCCTAGCAGAATTTATGTAGCGCCTGCAGGCTAAACTCTAATCGGAGTTGGAGTAATTACCATACCATTAATGCGCAATCATTTTAGGATAGTTTTGGGCAAAGCAGTCACTCAGGAAACTACAATCAACTACCGCTAAGTGCTGAATTCCGCCGATTTTCTCGTAACCGGGAATGGCTGCTATGTGCCGAAAGCCGAAGTTAATCTACGAATTTTGAACGTCTGCTATCGGGAAAGCTGCCGTTCAGATTTCATCACTCGAAGGCGGCTTAGTGCCCTAAGCAGACCCTCATAATATAACTGTGAATGGCGACCTTCGGCCAGAAGCGGACGCCTAGAATTTATTTTTTAACTTCTGCGTTCGGCACTAAACGGTCATTCAATAATTATAAGGTGCCTGAGATTTATTTGACCTGAATTAGAGCCGAAG
>CAXMNA010000034.1:0-2219 GCA_964194715.1 uncultured Gammaproteobacteria bacterium | reverse complement strand
ACATCCATGGTCTCGTGGTCGGTTACCCGCATGCCTTCAATAAATTCGCTCTTCTTACCAATTTGCTCAAGTAGCTTACCAATTTGCGGGCCTCCACCGTGGACGATAACCGGGTTCACGCCCACCTGCTTTAGCAGCACAATGTCCTGTGCAAAGCTGCTTTTCAGTGGTTCGTCGACCATTGCGTTACCGCCAAATTTAATCACAACGGTTTTCTGATCGAGCGCCTGGATATAAGGGAGGGCTTCGATCAGAATTTCGGCAACGCTGCTCTTTTTTACTGTCATTTAATTAAACCTTTTAATTTCGATACCAGATTGTCGACTGATCCAGGTAGTCACTGGTTAACCGGGGGCATTATAGTGCTCGGCGACCAGATCGATCAGTTGTTTCGCGCTTTCATTTTTATTATTTAAAGTTAACAACTGCTGCCCGCCCGGCCAGATCACGATCAATTCGTTGGTATCAGTTTCAAACCCGGTTTGCTCGGCGTCGACCAGGTTTGCTGCAATCATATCCAGGTTTTTACGCTGCAATTTTTCTCGTGCATGTTGTTCTACTTTTTCAGTTTCGGCCGCGAATCCGAGTGTAAAGGGCGCGTTTTTTAACCCGGTCACTTCGCTGACAATATCCGGATTAGGGACTAATTCCAGTTTCATTTTTTGCCTGCTTTTCTTTATTTTTTGCGCTTCTACCTGTTCCACTCGATAATCGGAAACAGCAGCACATGCAATGAAAATATCGACCTGTGCCACCCTGTCGATGACAGCATCACGCATCTCGATTGCGCTGGACACCGATATGCGTTCAACTCCCGGTGGTTCGTTTAGATTAACAGGGCCGCTTACCAGGGTAACCCCGGCACCTGCCTGCTGGGCCGCCCGCGCGAGTGCAAATCCCATCCTGCCAGTACTGCGGTTGCTGATATAACGAACCGGGTCGATGGATTCCCGCGTTGGTCCGGCCGTGATCAGGACTTTCCTGCCTTTCAATTTTCCGGGACCCAGGGATTCGACAATGCGATCGAAAATCGCCGTCGGCTCCAGCATTCGACCCGGGCCAAAATCACCACAGGCCTGCTCGCCATCGTCGGGACCCCATACCCGTACATCTCGCGTGGCGAGTTGTTTTATATTGTCCTGCGTCGCCTGGTTAGCATACATTTGCTGGTTCATCGCCGGTGCTATAGCCACCGGCTGTTTACTCGCCAGGCACAGGGTGAGCAACAGGTTATCGGAATAACCGTCGCGCATCTTGGCGATAAAATCAGCCGAGGCCGGGGCGACAATCAACAGGTCAGCCCAGCGCGCCAGTTCGATATGATCCATTGCCGAATCGGCCTCGGCATCAAATATATCGGAATAAACGCGGTGGCCACTCAACGCCTGAAAGGTCAGAGGCTGGACAAATTCTGTGGCCGCTGTAGTCATCACAACGCGTACTTCAGCACCCGACTTGACAATCAGTCGAACCAGTTCGGCGGATTTGTAGGCGGCAATACCGCCGGTCACGCCGAGCAGAATTTTTTTCTTGAGCATTGCTTCCATATGGTCTATTTTAGCGCAAGTGGATATAATCTGAATCACCGGGTTCGTGGTGGCATGGTGCACTAGCTCTATATCAGCCCGGAACCGACACATTCAGAATAACGTAAAGGATTACAAATGGCGATTACCGATTGGCCTGGCGCAGAAAGGCCGCGTGAAAAACTATTGCTGAAAGGTGCCCCCTCCCTCTCCGATGCTGAATTGCTGGCGATATTTCTACGTACCGGCCTACCGGGTATCTCGGCTGTCGACCTGGCTCGGAAACTACTCACCAGCTTTGGTTCATTGCGTGAAATATTAACCGCGTCGCGGGAGGAATTCTGCCGGCACAAGGGACTCGGGCACGCAAAGTACACCCAGCTACAGGCCGTTCTGGAGATGTCCAGACGACACTATGCCGAATCGTTAAAACGCAACGACTGCCTGGCCAACCCCACCGACACTACGGCCTACCTGCATCGTCAGTTGCGTGATCGCCAACACGAGGTGTTTGCTTGTGTGATGCTCGACAATCGCAATCGCGTGATTGCGTTTCGCGAATTGTTCCGCGGCACGATCGACGGTGCCAGCGTCTATCCAAGAGAGGTCGTTAAACAGGCACTAGCCGATAACGCGGCCGCTGTCATCCTCGCGCATAACCATCCTTCGGGTATTGCCGAACCAAGTCAGGCG
>CAXMNA010000033.1:0-6060 GCA_964194715.1 uncultured Gammaproteobacteria bacterium | reverse complement strand
TGTTCAGGTGGCCCAATGATGCAGGTTGATCACGTCTATCACGAAAATCTGACGCCTGAGATGGTTGATGAAATCCTGGATGCGTTGGAGTAAGAATGGCTAACGAAGTTTGTTTTGCAACCCTGCAATACGATCAGCCATGGTCGATGGAAACCTATTTGAAAGTAGGTGGTTACGAGGCCCTGAGAAAGATCCTGGTTGATGGTATGTCGCCCGAAGATGTTATCGAAGAAGTCAAGGCATCGGGCCTGCGCGGACGTGGCGGCGCCGGATTCCCAACCGGATTAAAGTGGAGCTTTATGCCGCGCAATGCGCCCGTGCAGAAATACGTCGTTTGCAATTCCGATGAATCGGAACCCGGTACCTGCAAGGATCGCGATATCCTGCGCTTTAACCCGCATGCACTCGTCGAAGGGATGGCGATATGCGGTTATGCAATCGGCGCTACCGTCGGTTACAACTACATGCGTGGAGAGTTCATGGATGAATCCGCGCAACGTTTTGAAACCGCGGTCAAGGAAGCCTATCAGGCGGGGTACCTGGGTAAAAATATTCTGGGCAGCGGGGTTGATTTTGAACTTTACCCGGCGCTTGGTGCCGGTGCCTATATCTGTGGCGAGGAAACCGCGTTGCTTGAGTCGCTTGAGGGTAAAAAAGGCCTGCCACGCTACAAGCCCCCGTTTCCCGCTAATTTTGGATTGTATGGCAAGCCTACCACGATCAACAATACCGAATCCCTGGCTTCTGCCCCATCGATTATTCGTAACGGTGCGGAATGGTTTGCGGACCTGGGAATACCCAACAACGGGGGCGTCAAATGTTTTTCAATGTCCGGGCATTTGAATAAACCGGGGAACTTCGAAATTCCCATGGGCACCCCGTTCAAGGACTTGCTACAGATGGCCGGTGGCGTCAGGGATGGCCATCAATTGAAAGCGGTTATACCGGGCGGCTCTTCTGTTCCGGTGTTGCCGGGTGACGTTATGATGGAGTGCACCATGGATTACGATTCGATCGCCAAGGCAGGATCGATGCTGGGCTCAGGAGCGGTCATCGTGATGGATGAATCGACCGATATGGTGGTCGCACTGCGACGCATCTCTCGATTTTATTACTCTGAATCCTGTGGCCAATGTACACCCTGTCGGGAGGGAACCGGTTGGCTATACCGCATGCTGACCCGTATCGTCGACGGCAAAGGGCGCCCGGAGGATATTGAGCGGTTGGAAGAGGTTTCACACAAGATCGAAGGGCGCACCATCTGTGCTCTCGGTGATGCCGCGGCAATGCCGGTATGGAGTTTTATCAAGCATTTCCGCCATGAATTTGAATATTACGTCGAGCATAAACGCTCGATTATCGACAACGCGGCCTGATCGGATAGAAGTTTAGCAATGAGCGATAACATTACAGTCACCATTAATGGTCAAGAGATAGAAACCCAGCCGGGACGTCTGTTGATCGATGTGGCCGACGAAAACAACATTGTGATCCCGCGCTTTTGTTATCACAAACGCCTGTCGGTAGTCGCTAACTGTCGTATGTGCCTGGTGGAAATAGAACGCTCTCCCAAGCCGATGCCAGCCTGCGCCACCCACTGTATGGATGGCATGGTTGTGCAAACAAGATCCAAATTCGCGCTGGCTGCGCAAAAGTCGACCATGGAATTTCTGCTAATCAATCATCCGCTGGATTGTCCGATCTGCGACCAGGGTGGTGAATGCGAACTACAGGATGTCGCAATGGGATTCGGCGAAGGGGTCTCCAAGTATACCGAGCAGAAACGTGTGGTCATGGACAAGAATATTGGGCCCCTGATCGCTACTGATCTCACGCGCTGCATTCATTGCACCCGCTGCGTGCGCTTTGGCGATGAAATCGCCGGTATGCCCGAGCTTGGAGCGACCGGGCGCGGTGAAGACATGGAGATTGGCACTTATATTAAAAAAGCGATCGTATCGGAATTGTCGGGCAATGTAATCGATGTGTGCCCGGTAGGGGCGTTGACCGCGAAACCATCTCGCTATACTGCTCGTCCCTGGGAACTGACTCAGCATGCGGCGGTTTCGGCGCACGACTGCGTCGGGTCGAATACCTACGTGCATACTCGCGGCGACGAGGTCATTCGTGTTGTGCCGCGCGAGAATGAATCGATAAATGAATCCTGGATTTCGGACCGCGACCGTTTCAGCTACACCGCTGTCAAGGCCGAACAGCGCATCACTCAACCGATGTTGCGTGATAATGGCGAACTCCAACCGGTTGACTGGGAGACCGCACTGAACGCTGCGGCCGCTATGCTTTCCGAGGCCGCCGGCAGTGTTGCTACGCTGGTAAGCCCCCAGGCAACCCTGGAAGAACATTACCTTGCGCAAAAACTAACCCGTAGTCTCGGATCTAACAATATCGATCATCGCCTCACTCAGATCGATTTTTCAGCACAGGAGCGAGCGCCGGTCATGCCATGGTTGGGGCGTTCATTGGAATCGGTGGAAACGCTCGACGCGGCACTGATCGTAGCTGGAAATTTACGCTACGAGCAGCCGTTGTTGTCACATCGCTTGCGCAAGGCGGTGCTCAATAATAATGCCGCGGTCTCGTCGATTGGACACGTGGGAAATCAGTGCAATTACGCATTGCAAACCGAACTAGTCGGATCCGCTGCACAGGTGGTTAATGATCTTGCCGCGGTTGCGGTCGCGCTCGCCGAAACCACTGGCAAACCTTTAGCGGACCATCTTGCAAAAATAGTCGAGGGCTGTAATCCATCCGCCCAGCACCAGGCCATCGCCCGTTCACTGGCAAATGCTAACAATGCGGCGCTTATCGTCGGCATCCAGGCCTTGTCTAATCCCCACCTATCGTTATTGCAGGAAATTTGCGAAGCGATAACGAGCGCCTGCGATGCGACTCTGGGTTACCTGTCGGTTTCGGCCAACAGCGCAGGTGCCTGCCTCGCCGGGGCCACCCCGCATCGTGCTGCTGCTGGTGTCGCACTGGATCAACCCGGTGAAAATGCTGGTGAAATCCTGTCGGGCAGGCATAAGGTTTTGTTGACCCTGGGGCTCAATCCATTTCTCGATACCAACTCGATAACCCCACTATCCGACAATAATGAAAACGTCATTGCAATCAGCAGTTTTGACAACGACTTTATCCAGCATCAGGCAGACCTGGTGTTGCCGTTGGCATCGGTGGTTGAAACCTCGGGTAGTTTCGTCAATGTCGAGGGCCTGTGGCAGAGCTTCAATGGTTGCGTTCGCACCAGGGGTGAAAGTCGCCAGGGCTGGAAGATTTTAACTGCCCTTGGCCAGGTGCTGAACCCGGAGGATTTCGATTACGAGGATTCGGTTAGCGTTAAGGAAGAACTCAGGGCATTGTGCAGTGACGTCGCGTTAAGCAATATCTGCGGCATTGAGGCAAACGTAAAAACCCTGCCGGAGGTCAGCACAGCTATTCAGAAAATTGGTATTACACCGATTTACGCCAGCGATGAAATGGCGCGCCAATCGGCAGCGTTGCAAGCAACCCCGCTAATGAAAGCGCAATCAGCAGTGGTTATGAATCAGCAACAGGCACGAGATACTAAACTGATTGACTGCGACCAGATTCTGATAAAGCAAGGCAAGGGAACTGCAGTTTTACCGCTGCGTATCGATGAGGGTATACCAGCGGGCTGCGTTTATGTGCCGAGTGGTATCGATGCCGTTAAACATCTTGCCGACGCCTACGGCAAGGTAAAACTGGAAAAGGTTTCTTGATGGAGTTCCTGATATCGATTTGGGAATGGTTGCACGAGTATGTGCAATACACGGTTTACAGTGGTGTCAAGGCACTAGCTATCTTGATGCCGCTGTTCATTGTGGTCGCTTACTACACCCTGGCGGAACGCAAAGTTATCGGTTACATGCAAGCTCGGAAAGGCCCAAACCGGGTTGGTCCGAAAGGCCTGTTGCAACCGTTTGCAGATATGTTCAAGTTGATGTTCAAGGAAATCATCATCCCGACCAATTCTAATCGCTACCTGTTTATCATTGCCCCGGTGATCACCTTTGCACCGGCGATGGCCGCCTGGGCGGTAATCCCGTTTAATGACACGCTGGTATTCAGTAACATTAACGCCGGCCTGCTTTATATCCTCGCCATGACATCGGTCGGAGTGTATGGCGTCATCATTGCCGGCTGGGCATCGAATTCCAAATATGCCTTGATCGGTGCGATGCGATCTGCAGCGCAGATTGTGGCCTATGAAATAGCAATGGGCTTTGCCTTAGTGGGCGTGCTGATGGTTGGCGGCAGTCTTAATCTTGGCGAGATTGTCAGTAAGCAGGCGGGTGGTGTCGAGCACTGGTTTTTTATCCCATTGTTGCCATTATTCTTCGTTTACCTGATCTCGGGCGTTGCTGAAACCAATCGTGCACCCTTCGATGTTGCCGAGGGCGAATCCGAAATCGTCGCCGGTTTTCATGTCGAATACTCAGGCATGACCTTCGCGGTATTTTTCCTCGCCGAATACGCGAACATGATTTTGATCGCGATGTTATGCGCGCTGTTGTTTTTTGGCGGATGGTTGAGTCCCGTACCCGAGCTGGCCGGTGATGGTATCGGCTGGTTGTTTGGCAAGACTGCCGTCTTCATGTTGCTGTTCCTGTGGTTCCGTGCGACTTTTCCACGCTACCGTTACGATCAGATTATGCGTCTCGGCTGGAAAGTGCTATTACCGGTGACGATTTTCTGGCTCTTTGTAGAAGGGATAGCCATTTATTTTCAAGTCGGACTGTTCGTTTAATATCATGATTGCAAAATTACATCGCTACCTGAAAAGTTTTTTGTTCCTCGAGTTGCTCAAGGGGATGAACGTGACCGGTCGATATTTTTTCCGTAAAAAGATAACGGTTCAATATCCGGAAGAAAAAACGCCAATCAGCCCGCGCTTTCGAGGTTTGCATGCCTTGCGTCGGTACGCCAACGGCGAAGAGCGTTGTATTGCCTGTAAACTCTGTGAGGCGGTGTGTCCGGCGCTCGCAATAACGATCGAATCGGAACAACGTGAGGATGGAACCAGACGCACCACGCGCTACGATATCGATTTATTCAAGTGCATATATTGTGGTTTTTGTGAAGAAGCCTGCCCGGTCGACGCGATTATCGAGACCAACATTTTCGAGTATCACTTCGAGAATCGTGGCGAAAATATCATGACCAAGGAAAAACTATTGGAAATCGGGGATCGTTACGAGGCGCAGATCGCCGCGGACCGATCGGCAGACGCCCCTTACCGCTGACAGAAAAACCATGATAGAAACAACCATATTTTACGTATTTGCGGTTGGCACGGTGATCAGCGCAACAGCGGTGGTGACCGTGAAAAACCCGGTACACGCAGCTCTATCCCTGGTGTTGACATTTTTCACCAGCGCGGTGATCTGGTTATCGCTGGAAGCCGAGTTTCTCGCGATCGCCCTGGTGCTGGTTTATGTCGGCGCGGTAATGGTGTTGTTCTTATTTGTGGTGATGATGCTCGACATCAATATTGCGAAAATACGTGCTGGTTATGCAAAGTATTTGCCAATAGGTGTTTTGGTTAGTGTGATGATGGTTGTGGAAATGATTGTGGTATTAAATGGGCCTGCATTTAATTTGCAAAAGCCTCAGCCAAAACCGAATGATTACAGCAACACGCAAGAGTTAGGCGAGTTACTGTTTACTGAATATGTGTACCCGTTTGAAATTGCCGGCGTGATTTTATTAGTAGCAATCATCGCTGCGATAATACTCACCATGCGCAAGCGCACGGATGGGAAGCGCCAGAATCCCTCGAAACAAATTAACGTCAACAAGAGGGATCGCGTGCGTTTAGTCTCTCTTGACAAAGATTGACCATTTAATATCAATTAATTAAAAAAATAATAATGATTACTTTGACTCATTTTCTTGTGCTCGGCGCAATTCTCTTTTCCATCAGCATCGCAGGTATTTTTCTTAATCGAAAAAATGTAATTCTACTATTAATGGCGATTGAATTAATGTTGCTAGCGGTAAATATGAATTTCGTTGCCT
>CAXMNA010000032.1:0-17016 GCA_964194715.1 uncultured Gammaproteobacteria bacterium | reverse complement strand
GTTCATCCTGCGCAAACTGTGCCTGGTGTTCAGACTGACGAATCTCCAACACGATCTCGGCATCTGCTGTCTGCCCGTCGAGCGGGTAAATGCTGTAATTGGCAATAATTGCCCTGCCATCGGCAAGCGTAATGACCGCTTCGTGTTCGGTGAATGCTATCGAATCGAGGGTCAGTTTCGAGAGTATGCTGGAAGGTTCCACCTGGCTTAGCAGGCTGTCGAATTGACGCCCTGTCAGACTAGCCGCACTGTTTTCGAACAGCGCTTCCCCGGCTGCGTTGACGTAAGTAATGCAGCGCTTGCTATCCAGACACAGTATCGACGAATTGAGCGTGTCTAGAATTCGATAGCCATTGTCGTTTAGCGGGGTCGGGTTAGTGTTTGATTGTTGCATTTAATCGTGTGGATTCGGTTCTTGCTAGCGCTATCGCCGACAAAAAAGGCCCCGTGAGGGGCCTTTATGTCGATCGTGCAAGCGAAAGCCTAGCAGCTGTAGTAAAGGTCGAATTCGACCGGGTTGGTCGCCAGGCGCAGACGGTCAACTTCCTCGTTCTTGAGAGCGATATAACCGTCGATGACATCATCGGTGAAGACGCCACCAGCCTTGAGGAATTCACGATCCTGGTCGAGCGCTTCAAGTGCCTGGTCCAGAGAAAACGCAACCTGCGGGATTTCGGCCTCTTCTTCAGGCGGCAAGTCGTAGAGGTCCTTGTCCATCGCTTCACCGGGATGAATCTGGTTCTTGATACCATCCAGCCCCGCCATCATCAGTGCGGCAAACGCGAGGTAAGGATTGGCGGTCGAATCCGGGAAGCGCACTTCGATGCGCCGTGCCTTCGGATTACTGACGTAGGGGATACGGATCGACGCGGAACGGTTGCGCGCCGAGTAGGCAAGCATGACCGGTGCTTCGAAACCCGGTACCAGGCGTTTGTAACTGTTGGTCGCAGCATTGGCAAAGGCGTTGATGGCGGGCGCGTGCTTGATCACCCCGCCGATATAGAACAACGCGCTGTCGGACAAGCCGCCATAACCTTCGCCGGAAAACAGGTTATCCCCGTCTTTGAAGAGTGACATGTGGACGTGCATACCGTTGCCGTTGTCACCCACCAGCGGCTTGGGCATGAAGGTTGCGGTTTTGCCATAGCTGTGGGCGACGTTATGCACGCAATACTTCAAGACCTGTACCTCGTCGGCTTTGCGCACCAGGGTATTGAATTCAACCCCGATTTCACACTGACCTGCGGTGGCCACTTCGTGATGATGTACCTCGACCTTGAGCCCCATTTCTTCCATCGCCAGACACATCGCCGAGCGAATGTCGTGCAAGGAGTCAACCGGCGGCACCGGGAAATACCCACCCTTGACGCCGGGGCGGTGTCCGATATTACCGTCCTCGTATATCTTGATCGAGCTCCAGGCCGCTTCCTCGGATTCGATCTGGTAAGAGCAATGTCCCATTTCAGTGGACCACTTGACGTCGTCGAAAACGAAAAATTCATTTTCCGGGCCGAAGTAAGCAGTGTCGGCGATACCCGATGCCTTCAGGTAGGCTTCGGCGCGCTCGGCAATAGAGCGCGGATCGCGTTCGTAGCCTTCGCCGGTGGCCGGCTCGACCACGTTACAGGTGATGTTGATGGTGGGCTCGTCGGTAAACGGATCGAGTACCGCGGTCGCAGGATCGGGCATCAGGATCATGTCGGACTCATTAATACCTTTCCAGCCGGCGACTGAAGAGCCATCAAACATTTTGCCTTCGGTGAAGGTATCTTCCCCGAGGGTACTCGCCGGAACCGAAACATGCTGCTCCTTTCCCTTGGTATCAGTAAAGCGGAAATCGACGAATTTCACGCCGTACTCGTTAATCTTGTTCAACACATCAGACGCAGACATGACTTAATTCTCCAGAATCGGGGGTCAAAAACAGAAGGAATTGTACCGATTAATAGCGTGATGCCAATTTATCGTGCAAAACAGCAAGATTTTAAGTCCATTTTAATTGAAATGCACTATATGTGTGCAAACTATTCGACGTAGTAGATATTCACCTTGCCGACATAGTCGAGGCTGTTAGCCCCATTCTGGAGCCGGCTGATGCCCGCTTCGTGTTCAGGCGAACCCATCGACGCCGGCAGCACCAGGTCGATTTCTATCAACCGATCGAGGTAGTGCAGCCTGGTCTGGATGACTTGCGTGCTTTCGACGACTCCCTCCCAGGCATGCTGCAGATCTTGCTCGATCACTTTGCGCCCCGGAAGTCCGGCCAGCACTGCCTCCTTGATTGCATCGTCCAGCGGGTCGATATGAATCTGCACATCGATTACCTGCGGGAATTGTTTTTTCACCAGGTACTCTATTGTATGTGCGATGTAGTGTGCTTCCGAAACAGTCAGGTCAGGATCGACCTCGATGTGGGCGTCGATGTATCCCAAACCACCCATCGAACGCGAGCGCAGGTTGTGGATGCCAACTACGCTGGCGTTGTTGAGCATTGCCTGGCGCACATTGTCGACCACTTCGATATCAAGTCCGGTATCGATCAATTCATACAGGGCTTTACGACCGAGCCGAAAACCCATCAGCGCAATCATGACCGCGACGACAATTGCGGCCAGAGCATCCATGTAGGGAACCCCAAGCAGCTGGGTCGAAATACCGATGACCACAACGACCGAAGACAGTGCGTCCGAACGATGGTGCCAGGCGTTCGATTCAAGCAGGCTTGAATGCGTGGCACGCGCGGCGCGCAGCGTATAGCGACACAAACCCTCCTTGGCGACTATGGCAAGACCGGCGCACAGGATAGTAATCACTTCAGGATTGGTACTCGGTGGATTTAAGACGCTCTCCAGGCCGCGCATGCCGATGCCAACCCCGACCATGACGAGAATGCCGCCAAGCAGCATTGATGCGAGGGTTTCGATACGACCATGGCCGTAAGGGTGATCATCATCCGCTGCCTTGGCGGCGCGTCTCGATGCATATAGAACGATAAAGTCGGTGCTAAGATCCGACAGGGTATGAAAACCGTCGGCAAGCAGCGCCTGGGACTTACCAAACAGGCCGAAAAAAATCTGCAACGAAGCGAGGGCACAATTTACCGCGGCTCCGGTCAGTGTTACCCGTTGGGTAATTTTATACCGCTGTTCAATTTCCATTGATGTCTTTTTGCACCAGGAAGATGTATTCGTGGTCCTGTTGGTCAGTTGCGAGCACCTGGTGTCCGTTAATTCGACACCAGGTTGGAATATCACTCATGGTACCCGGATCGGTGCAGGTAATCCTGACCCTGGCACCTTGAATTTGTTTTTCGACACAATCCTGCAGGCGAATCACCGGCATCGGGCACAGCAAACGACGCGCGTCGAGCTCGATAATATCGCTCATACGATGACCCAATCCTGCTTGATCTGTGCTGGCGGTAGTGGCTTGACGTGGATCGTGCGTGACCCCTGTTCGCGATCGCTAAAGCGCAGCTCGACCGAGTCGGCGTCACGCCCCTTGCTGTAACGCGCGGTGATCGCGCAGGCGAGTTCGAGTTGTTGCGGGTCGAGTTGTTCGCCCTCAATCAGCGTCAGTGGGCCCGGATGGCTTACGGTGCTAATGGTCTGGAATTGTCGCTTATAGCCGCTCAGGAACCGGTTCTCGCCTTCTTCACGCGCGATGATCAGTTTAAACGCCTTACTCGGGCGGATGTGGCGCCCAACCTTGAGCAGCATGATGTCGTCGAGTTCGTAATCTCGTTTACCGCGGTTGTCCCAGAGATCCTGCAGTTTGACCGAGTAACTCTGGTCGGTCAGGAAACAACAACCTCCGGCAGGCTGGGCATAGTCTTCGAATCCAAATTCAGCAGCCAGCGCCATCTGTGGTTTACGTGAACGTCCGCTAAAGTTTTTCAGTTGTTCTCGATCGACCCAGCCCTCATTTTCAGGGAGGGTTGCGGGCAGGCTTTTGGCGCATAGTGGGCGCAACAGCAGGTCATCGGCGCCCGATTCCTCGGCGACCACCGGCATCAACCGTTTACGCTGTGATTTCGGGCGTTGCCCGATCACTTCACCGGTGATAATGAAATCGAAATCATGCTGCTTTAGCCATTCCTGCGCCTTGTGCACCATGAAAATCTTGCAATCGAGGCATGGATTCAAATTAGCGCCATAGCCATGTTTTGGGTTTATCACGACATCCTTGTACTCATCGACGATGTCGATGATGTGCAGCTTGATGCCGAGCTGCTCTGCAACCCAGAGCGCGTTGTTGCGTTTAACCTTGTTGCGGTCCTGTTTGCGAATGGCGTGAGTATGCCCTTCCACGCAAAAGCCGGTAAAGAAATTGATGCCTTCAACCTCGATGCCCTGTTGCTGGATCAACTTGGCGGCCAGCAATGAATCGAGGCCGCCGGAGATCAGCGCGACTGCTTTTCTGGTCATGCGGTTGGTTCAGGTTTTAAAACGGGGAGTATAGCAATAACCGGCGGTGTCGATAAATCGACTCCGCCGGGTAATCAGTTTATTTTGTGCTTACCAGCAAACAGTGGGGTCACCGCCCGCCGCGGTTTTTATTCCGGTATTGGTCAGCGACAAGCTGGTGCAATCGCCATCTCTTACCTGGGACCCGATCGCGGTTGCCACCAACGTAAACGTGGTTGGCGTTGTTCCCGTCGTGTCTATCGAGTAAATGTTCGTCTCGGTCATAATTGTCGGGAGCACGGTACAATTGGCGTTATCGTAAGCCCCATACAGGCTCCTGCATTTCTCGAGCGATGCCGCGGTTGCGGTTAACCCGGCACGCCCCTCGGAGCGTTTCGATGCTATCACGTTGTCAGCGTACATGTTGACGGCGATGGCGGAGAGAATGCCAACCAACGCCACGACGATCATCAATTCGATCAAGGTAAAGCCTTTAGATTTATTCATAGTAAACTATCGCCAGCTAAGATGGATCGGGGGTATAGTAAATGATGATGTCGACGTAATGAACACCGTCCAATACTTTCCCGCCTACTAAAATCTCGTCACCTTCTTTGAAATCCGTGAACTTTTGACGCGACAGGTCGGTGCTTTTCAGCTTTGCACCGGAACTGATACGGTACTTCTTCCCGGATATGGTAAAGGCATCGTAACCCAGCTCGGAAATAACCCCCGATTTTTTGAAGGTTTCCAGCGCTTCCGTGGTTGCCCACGGAAGCATCAGAGTCGTCACTAGCAGCAACTGTGTCAGAATAGATTTGAACTGTTTCATTGGATTAACTCCTGCCACCCGAAGCGGCCAGTTGGGATATTCGGATATTCCTTAACCAGCTTTTTCTTATCCGATGCATATGCAAATTGTTCGATATATGCGTCATCGGACAAAAAGCCATCTTCTCTTGACCCGGCCACGAAGGCATCTGTTGAACCGTTATTGGCGACATCACTTGCGTCTATGACGCCATCACCGTTGACGTCGCTGGCCGCTTCCAGGGGAGAGCCGCCGGTCACTATGTCAACCGCCATTCGCCATCCAAATCCACCACTGGAACAAGGATCAGTTTCCGGTACGAAGGTATTAAAGAATACGAGGTCACCTCGAACCGCTGGTGCTACCACGGAGCGTTCACCGCTATCGCGAAGATCAAAATACCAACCATAATCTCCACCCGCGTAGTTGACAGGATTATTAGTCAATACGCGAAACGGGTTGAAGCTGTTGTCGTAGTTCTGACGCACAAAGTTATTAGTAGCAACGTCAAGGCCATCATCGCCCTTGTCCCACACACCATAGAAGTGATTAACATCCGTGGTGGATTTATCGCCATTAGTCAGGTATTGGCCTGAACCGAAGAACACCATTACATTCGGATAGTTGGTGCCCGAATCCGATTCGGTCGGATGCTTGGCAAGAACGGGTTTAGAGGTGATAGGGAGGCCGCCAACAGTGGTAAACAGCGGTACTGTACCTCCCGGAATACTCCACAAGGACGAGCTGGTATCGCTCATGTCGAATGCCCACATTTGGCCTTTCAGGTCACCAGCGTAAACACGGTCAACGTCACCGTCACCATCGATATCAGCCAGTCGCGGAGTGGCGAGGCCGTTGCGATCGGCCGCCGTGCCGGAACCCGTTGTGATCACCTTGTAATCACCAGCAGTCCAGGCGCCATCAACACCCGCTTCGATATCGAGGATGAACAGTTTGGCTTCACCATCGCCGGTATCGTTATAACCGTTACCAAATATTGCGACCCATTGACCATTGTTCGCCATAGCGATTTGTGGTTGGCTATAGGTAAAGCCGAGATCGACATCATCGTTACTGGTGAATTCCCACAGCACGAGATCAGTCGCATTAGATTCATCAAATGCACTTGGGTTATTGACATTAAGTGCATAAATGCCGCGCTCACCACCGCGCAAACCGCCTATCAGTATGGTTTGCCATTTGGTACCAGCCCCCAGGTCTGCATAAACGTCTGACACGCTCGGGGTTAAATCGTTATAGTACTTGTGGCCGTAGTTTTGATCGGTGAGGTAGTGCATACCCTGGCTAGTTCCAGAAGAAAATATCATATTCGGGATATAAGCCATTCTTTCAACGCCGTCGGTTTCGGCAAAAGCATGCAGCATGCCATCGTTGGCCGCCGCATAGACCATGCCGTCACGAGAGGCCGCCGAGCCATTTTTAAATTCTGAATAAAGCGAACCGCTGGTGTCCGGGAAAGGCGCGGTATCCGGCCAGCCCAGGGCGGGGGCTCCAACGTATACCGGCCCCGAGTTCACCAGGTCGCCAAGTATCGACAGGCGCTCACGGAAAAAGTTGCCGATACCTTCGTCGGAACGATCGCCACGCAGGTAATCCAGGCGGGCCATGCCAACCGCATCAGCATCGACACCCCCAACCGGGTTGGTTTTGAGGTCGTCTTTTTGTGCAGTGCTTAAGTTGGCCCATCGAAACGGTACCCCATTGGTTCCATCATGAGTTATGATTTCCCGAGGATTGGCGGTAAGGTTACGGCTAAGGAGTTCACTCCCTGCGGACCAATCTGCGGTTGCGGCAAGATCACCGGTAAGCGGGTCGATTTTGAATGCAAACAAGTCACCCTGCCAGCGGTTGGTGTTAAACTCCGCCAGATAAACAGTCGTATCAGTCGTCAACTTGGCGGAGCTGAATGCTACCGCTGATGAAGTTGCGGTGCGTTCGGCGATATTCGTGAGTGCAGCACTCAGCGAAGCCTGGAGTTGTCCTGGATTCTGGGCACTCAGGTACTTGCCGCGTGCATTATAGGCAGCATGCCACATGTCATCGATCGTGGTAGGAGTGTTTCTTACCGGTTCAGGCCAGGTAAAGCCGACCGCGAGCGGATCATCGACCAATGGATCGAGTGTTCCCGTGAGGCCAAACGCAATCGTATAAGTCACCAGGTGCTGGTGGTCGGCCTCGTCGATGCCGGGCTGCGTCGGCACGTTGTTCGCCAGGTCGCCGCGTAAATCGCGCTCGTAGTCCATCATCGCGACATCGGCCAGCGTTCTTTGGAAATTGTCGGCATAGTTGCCGCCATCATTCGATTGCGACGCGTCGCCGTCGAAAATGCTGTTGTCACCGCCACTGCCACCATCGTTGTCGCGGTTACCAATGCCAGACGGATCGCTGCCGTTCCAGAAACCATCCGACATCAGGATATTGAAGTTCTGTTGACATTCACCACCGAGGGCCGCCGATAAAATTGGTGCGCTGCCACCGGTGTTATCAAAGTATTGACCGGTAGATTTGAGCGCATTTCTGGCGGGCGTACCACCACCGGGATCAAGCTCATAAAGCTCTTCCAGCAGGTCACGCTTCTTGGCAGGGTCACTCATGGTTTCAACATCCAATCTATGACCGTCATTGAACCATCGCAATCCCATGCGCGAGGCGTCGGTGGTATTGATCGCGCCACCGATTATTCGCTTGGTACCGTCCATGCGCTTGCGGTAGTACTGGAACCAGTTGGCGAAATTCTGCATTTCAGGAGTACCGGCTGCAATGGTCACCTCGGTATGGGTATCGGTTAGCTCGATCACGCCATCCCCATCGTCGGTCCAGGTGAAGTAGGTCGGAATCCACATCGTAGTCGAAGTTAAACCGTCATCAGTGAAGGTTTGCATGGCCGTCAGGTCGACACTGGGACCGCCCGGGTTTTCGGCATCTTTAAGGGCCGCGGTTTCAACCGCGTCGATATACATCGGTGTGAAGCCATCCGATTGGGTTCCGACCCAGGGGCCATAATTGACACTGGGGTTGTAGTAGTTACGGTTACCAATGTGGTTGCGCACGATCCAGGTCTTGTCCCACTCGGAATCGGTTCCGTCTGCCGGTGGCAGCACGGAGCGCGTACCGGCGAAGCCTGGTGTGTAATGCCCACGGCGTTCATCGCATCCGGGTGTACACCCGCTGGCTCCAACCCAGGGCAGGCCACCCGCGGTGGTAAATCCGCCCGTAAGGGTAACACTATCGTCGCCAGTACCTTCGGCGACCATCGGACCCCAGTCCATACTACCCGAGTCGTCCAGGGTTAGGAATACGTTGGGTTCCACGATGGAGGAAAGAAACAGGGGTGCAGTCGCCAGCGTGCCGGGTGCGGCATAGGCCGACTGGATCGTCGACAGGCTGAATATCGCGCTTGACGCGAAAATTGCGAGTCTCTTAATAAGTTTTTTACTAAACATGGTAATCATCCTAATTAATAAATAAATGTTACGGCTTGGTTTTGCCGAAATACGACTGTACGAATCTAAATGAATTAACGGTCAGACCTACGCCACGCGCGGTCGAGCGATATATGGATACGATGTCACCGGATTGTTGCGTGCCATAGCCGCCGATATTGACTGCAGCCAGGGGGTTCTGTGACCGGTCTCCCAGGTACTCAACCATGAAGCGCGGCTGCTCCCAGGCATCTAGCGCAGTTGCAGTCTGTTGCGATGAAGTGCCCCAGTTGGGTCTGAAATAATTCGGGCCGTTAAAGGCCGGATTATTGTCCGGAACGGTAATCAATCCGAGCCCAGCGTTGTTGAAGTCCGCATTCGTGGTTGAATTGCCGATAAAAACTTCGGCGCTCGAAAGTCCAACTTCGGCCGCCTGAAACATCAGCCCGGTCTCGCGCTGGTTACCCGCCATTGCCAGGTCGGTAGTCGTGCGCTGGATTGAAGTCAGGCCGAGCATGGTAAGACTGACCAGTATGATCAAGCTGATTACCAGTGCGACGCCTTGCTGTTTTTGTCTGTTAGAAATCATCATGATTAACCTATGCGATTACGCAGTGCGATAGTGGTCGTAAAAACCTGGCGCAGCCGACGGTCGGTCGCAGTGGTTGTCACGGCGTTAAAAGTGTAAGTCTGGGGCGCCTCGGTCACGAAATCATCGATTGAGTGGATCAGCAGCATAATTCTGAGCGAAACCACGGCGTTGAAATTAGGGACGAGATTAGAGGTAACGTACTGATTTGGAAATTGATCATTGTCGCTGTCTATGCCGTACAGGATCTGCATGTCTCCGACGCCCTCGACCAGTTCCTCGACAACGCCGTTAAACTCCTGGCGAAACAGCGCGAGCTCACCATTACCGCTGGCGGCCAGGCCGATCGTATAGGTCACGGTTTGCAGTTCGATGACCATGGCGTCGTTTTCGAACTGCTGGCTCTTGTTCGCGGCAACATTAATTACCGTTTGCACCGGGTTGGTAGTGTCAACACTGCTGACTGACAGGATATCGGCGTCGGGTGCGTTCAGCAGATCGTTCTCGCCGCAGCGCGCAACCAGTATAATGTCGCCAGCACTGATAGAGCCGATGGGGTTGGTATTTAGAGATTGAGTAGCTGCCGCGGTAAATGGACCCTCGACATTGGTCTGGCCCGGCTTGCCGCCACGAACGACCAACATGTCCGAACCATTAAGACCGGCATTGTTGGTACCCGCAATTGCTCCTGGGAGAGTAACAAACGGGCTAAGAAAATCATGGAAGTCGGCGTCGTAGCCAGGATGTGTGCCGTTCAACGTGTCGTTGATATTAGTAGTGTTGGTCGGATTGAATGCGACACACCCCCATTGATTGGCAAGGCGCAAGTCCTGGCTCATCAAATCGAGTGCGAAGCGTCCATTTTCCTGAACTTCCGCGAGTGCACTGGTAAATTTAAAAGTGACCTTGTTGCCAACGTACACTTGCACGATACCACCCAGCAGGAACAGGCTGATGACCAGCGCAACCAGGACCTCGACCAGGGAAATACCCATTTGTTTGCTTAAAAGTTTCATGGCGCCACCGTCAATGTGTAACAGGTTAAATCGGCAGCCGGATTTCCACTGCAAGCGGTACCGGTCGCCCCGGTGCCGTCATCGTCCCACATCACGGTCACCTGCAAAACGGTCCCCAGCAAAATTTCGGGAGTACTGGTGATCATTCCGCGTCCGGCGGGAAGACTCTCGACCATGATTTCCCAGTCGGCGGCGTCAGCAACGAGCATCTGCGCGTCGGTACAATTCAACGTCATGCAATCCTGGCCATAACCGGTGTTGGTGTCGATACCGGTGTAATTATTGAACTGGGCGGGAGTATTGGCGCGAATACGGTCCGACATGTTATAGGCATACCAAACCGCCTGGCTGTGGTTAAGCGAGCTGGCATTCTGGCTCATCGCGGTAATCTGTAATGACGCGATGCCCAGTAAGCCAACCGAAATTACGAGCAGCGCAATCATTGCTTCGATCAGGGTTACGCCCTGCTGGATTTTATTTTTAATTAGCATGCTGAATCAACCTGTAATCGGACTCGGCCGGTATTGGTAATTGTGATAGTTTTGCCGAAAGCGCCGGTACGAGCGTCGCACAGCAAAAAGCTGCCGGTTGAAGTTACAAAACCGCGATTGTCGTAGGTAACCTGGGCTACGTAACCGGTCGGGGTCAACGTGTTGTTGCCGTCCATTGCCTGATTCACGCGCAGGATATCCTCGCCCAAGGTGGCAGGGTCAAAGGTGCCATTGGCATTGACGTCGACGTAAACCATCCAGCCGTCTTCCCAGCTACCACCGGTGCAGCCTAGGGTATCGTTACTGATGCAGATAGAGACCTGCGCATGGCGTTTGACTGCCTCGCTGCGAGCGTAAGCCAGGTGACCGACCATCGTGTTGATGTTCGTGGTCAACCGATCGTTTTGGCTAAAAGACCTCATCGACGGAACCGCCAATGCGGTAACGATGGATATCAACGCTACCGTGATTAATAACTCCAGCAATGTAAAACCTAAATTCTTTTTCATGCTTGTATCCTAATTCAAATGGGGGAAATGTCTGCTTAAACAAGATAGGATATTAAAAAGCACCGATAAACGGTACTCAGCGCTAAAAACCGCTGAAATCAATAACCTACGAGTTGAGAAACGCGTCACATAATGTCCGGTCACGATCAAATTACACGTTCTATCAAAAGCTTTGTGCGCCGTAGCGGGCGCATGACACCAGCGCAGAAAAATGCGCTAAAAACTTACTGGCCCATTTATGGTATTGAGTTTAGTCAAAATCAGCCAGATTTCCCGTCAGAATTCGAGGCATTGAAGCTCGAAATCGGTATTGGTAACGGCGATGCAATAATCAATATGGCCACTGCGGACCCTTCTAGCCTGTATCTTGGAGTCGAAGTGCATGAACCCGGTATCGGGCGTTGTCTGAATATTATTCATCAACAGGAATTGGCCAACGTACGGCTGATTAAGCACGACGCGGTTGAAGTACTGGAGTATATGATTGCGCCAGGGAGTCTCGACCGGATCCTGCTGTTCTTTCCTGATCCCTGGCACAAGAAACGCCATCATAAGCGCCGCATCGTCAATCAACATTTCCGCGACCTGGCCGGTCAGGCCCTTAAACCAGGCGCATCGATACACATCGCTACCGACTGGCAGGATTATGCCGAATCCATCGCGGCACAGTTTCTTAACGATGCGCGCTTTACCAATGAAGGGGATGCCAGCGGCTACAGCGAACCTCTGGCTTACCGATCGCTGACGCGCTTCGAACAACGTGGCCGTAGGCTCGGACATGGGGTATGGGACCTGGTGTTTACTAAAAAATTAGATTCATCATCAGCAGCATGACGAGGATGAACAAGATACTCATAAAAATACCGGCACGCATAAAATCGGGCACCCGGTAGCCGCCAGGGCCCTTGATCATTGCATTGACCTGGTGAGTGGGTATCAAAAAGGAATTGGATGTGGCAAGTGCCACGGTCAATGCAAATACGGCGGGGCTGGCGCCGGCGCCGATTGCGATGTTAATGGCCAAAGGCACCAGCAATACCGTGGCCCCTACGTTTGACATTACCAGGGTGAAGAAGGTCGCCAGAATGGCTACCGCAGCCTGGATTACCCAGATCGGCATGTCGCCTACGACCAGCAGGGTTTGGTCGGCGATCCATTTTGCGGTGCCACTGGTTTCGACCGCGAGGCCGAGTGGAATCAGGCTGGCCAGCAGGAAGACGGTACTCCAGGAAACCGACTCATAGGCTTCTTCGATTTTTAGCACCCCTGATATGATCATACCGATGGCGCCGGTCATGAGTGCTACCGATAGCCTTAAGTCGGTAGATAACACCATGAATATGGCTAGCGAGAAAAAAAACACGGCCCAACCCACCTTGTGGGGACGACTTTCTTCACGTGGGTACTCCGCAGTCACGATAACGAAATTGCGATCACGCTCGAGGTGCGCCAGGGCTCTCCAGGTGGTGTGCGCGAGAATCGTGTCGCCGACTTCAAGTGGCATGTCGCGAATATTTTCACCTTCGACCATGGTTTCACCATCGCGGTGCAAAGCCACCATCGCAATCCCGTAGGTCTTGCGCATCCAGACTTCGAGTGCTGATTTGCCGATCAGCGCCGATCCAGGCGGGATTACGATTTCGGCGATACCGGCCTGCGTGGATGCCAAAACCTCTGAAAATACCCGTAAGCCCTTCTGAATGGTCAAGCCGTAACTATCGACGAAATCCTTTAAATGGGCCGGTGAACAAAGTATTGCGAGCACGGAGTTGGGGGCGATATCAAGATCTCGCGATAAATCGCCTCGACTTGCGCGCATACCGGCACCGACAGCCTTGATCGCGATGATACGGATCTTGTTGCTCGACTCGATGTCGTTGAGTGTCTCTCCAACCAAAGGGCTATCCTCGGGGACATTGACTTCGAAGGTGAGGTAATCGACCCCGTAGACTTCTTCAAGATACTTGGTGCTGCCGGCTACGGCAGTGGAGGATTCGTGGGAGATTGTTGGTAATACGTACTTACCGGCCAGCATGAAGTAAATAATGCCGGTTGCCATCAGCGCCAGGCCGACCGGGGTGACCGAAAACAGGCTCCAGGTCTGCATTTGCTGATCTTGCGGCAATGCCACGTTCGAAGTCAGGATCAAATCATTGAGCAGGATCAATGGCGATGATCCTACCATGGTCACCGTGCCACCCAGGATCGCGGTAAAGCCCATCGGCATTAGTAAGCGTGACATCGGCAGGCCCGAACGCGCGGAAATCCGGCTCACAACTGGTAGAAATAGTGCTGTCGCACCGACGTTTTGCATGAACGAAGAAATGATTCCGACGGTACTCGAAACGATTGGAATAATGCGTTTCTCGGAAGTCCCGCCCACCTTTAGAATGAATCCGGCGACCGTGCTCATCATACCGGTCTTATCGAGTCCGGCACCGATGATCATGACCGCGATGATCGACATCACCGCATTACTGGCGAATCCATCGAACAGGTGTTGCGAATCGACTAATCCCTGTTGCAGGCCCATGAATGGAGCCAGCAGTGAGGTCAGTCCGAGTAAAACCATGATCGTAATCGCGGTTTCATCGACGTTGACAATTTCGAATATAAAGAGGTAAATGGTAAATAGGAGTATGCCCGTGACCCAGGCGATTTCAGTGCTGGGGGCAAGCCCGGTGACGAACCAGCCGAACTCGACAAAAATTATTCCGGCAATCCATTTTATGCTGCGCAGTTTTTTGAGTTTGACTTTTTTAAGCCTGACCCTGAGTATTCTTGATAATCTGCTCAAGTGTTGGTCGAATCCTCAATATAGCATTACCAGCCGGGGCCCAGTTTCCCGCTGGTTCCAAATTTTGTGCTGCAAATCTGTTTAAACCTAGTAGTGCCAAAGAATTTTAGCGCTGACAAGATGAGACAGGAATATGCCAACGAGTGTACACAATATTGCGACCTGCTACAAAGCCAAACCCGGTTATGCATGGTTTGTCTGGCATCGCGGTCGAGTATAATAGAGGCTAAAATTTGCGCTTCAGGAAACCAGGACTCAATCCATGTCGAGAAAACACCCCGTTGTCGTCATAACCGGTTCTTCCGGCGCCGGAACCTCGACCGTTAAAAAAGCGCTGGAGGCAATTTTTTATCGCCAAAAGATAAAGCCAGTGGTGATTGAAGGCGATAGTTTCCATCGTTACGATCGCGAAGGTATGCAACAAAAAATGACTGCAGCTATCAATGCCGGCGTTAACTTCAGTCATTTCGGGGAGTCGGCAAACCAGTTCGAAAAACTGGAAAACACATTTCGCAGCTACGGCGAAACCGGTAGCGGGCAAAAGCGGTTTTATCTGCACAACGACGAAGAGGCGCAGCAGCACGAAAAGCGCCTGGGCCGAGAGCTTAGTGCCGGGCAATTTACCCCCTGGGAAGATATCGAGCCTGACACCGATTTACTTTTTTACGAGGGACTGCACGGGCTCGTTAAAACTGCAACCGTTGACATGACACGCTATGTCGATCTCAAGGTAGGTGTGGTTCCTGTCGTTAACCTGGAGTGGATCCAGAAGATACATCGCGACAGTGCTGAACGCGGTTATAGCCAGGAGGAAGTCGTAGACAGAATCTTGCGCCGCATGCCCGACTACGTGAAACATATAACTCCGCAGTTTTCCGAAACCGACATTAACTTCCAGCGCGTCGCGACGGTAGATACGTCGAATCCGTTTATTGCACGCGATATCCCGACGCTCGATGAAAGTTTTGTCGTGATACGCTTCCGCAAGCCCGATATTCGTAATACCGATTTCACCAACCTGTTGTCCATGATAAGCGGTGCCTTCATGTCCAGGCGCAACACCATCGTCGTGCCCGGTGGCAAAATGGGGATGGCAATGGAGATTATTCTCACTCCGATTATCAGTGATTTGGTCAAGCGCCGACACGAAGCATGAAATTTACCGCACTGGTCGCAGGGCTGCTGTTGTCAATTTCACAACTGGTTGCAGCCGATTTTAATAATGCACAACTGGCGCAGCTGCTTGCTGCAAAACGGGCACCTGATGGCGTGGTTTTTGAAATCATGGCCTGGGAGGATAACAGTTGGGACTGGGCGGCACCGATGCTGCGTAGCTACGTCGATCAACTGCATCGAAAATATCCAGACCTCGATATTGCGCTGATTTCACACGGCGCAGAACTGTTCGACCTGGCCCGTAGCGCCGCATTGCAGGACACAGCCGCGATTCGACAGCTTGCCAGCCTCAGTGAAGAGGGTGTTGATATCCATGTCTGTGGTGAGTATGCCCGGCGAAAACGTCTCGGGCCGCAGGACTTTCTTGAATTTGTCGATGTTGCCGTAAGTGGCAGTGCTCAGCTCGCCGACTATATCAAGCTGGGATTTGAACCCATTAGGTTGGAGCCGCCGTATGGAACTGATTGACAGTCATTGCCATCTGGACGATGACCGCTTTGACGAGCGGCGCCAGGACGTGATTGAGCGGGCAGCCGCGGCCGGGGTGACGCGCATGGTGATTCCTGCGACTACCGCTAATCGCTGGGAAAAAGTGAAGCAGGTATGTACTGACCATGACGGGCTTTATCCTGCCTATGGTCTACACCCTATGTTTATCGAACAGCACCACGTGAGCCACTTGCGTGAGCTAGACGAATGGCTCGAGCGAGAAAAACCGGTCGCTGTCGGCGAATGTGGTGTCGACTTCTATGATTCGCGAGTTGATGAGAAATGGCAGTTGCAATTATTCAGGGAACAACTGCAGCTCGCCAATAACCACCGCCTGCCGTTAATCGTGCATGTGCGCAAAGCGATGGACGAAGTCATCAGCCTGTTGCGCAAGCAGGCAAAGCACGGTGGGGTTGTGCATAGTTTTTCGGGTAGCCAGCAACAGGCGCGGCAATTACATGACATTGGATTCAAGCTGGGTATCGCGGCAACCTTAAGCTTCGAGCGCGCACAAAAACTGCGTGGAGTAGTCGCCGCGATGCCGAATGAAGCCTTGTTGATCGAGTCAGACGCGCCCGATCAGCCCGGCGCCGCACACCGCGGGCAGCTCAATGAGCCGGCTTTCATCGACGATCACTTGCAAACCATGGCCGAATTACGCAACTGCTCGGTCGAAGATCTCGCCGCCACCCTCAATCGCAACGCCGAATCACTCTTTAATATATAGCACTCACCGAAACCGCCTCGGGGAGACTGAACTAGGGGCTGACCCAACCGCCGCAGACGTCGAGAATGGCGCCGGTGGCATAGGATGATTTATCGGACAGTAAAAACATTGCACCATTGGCGATTTCAGCAACCTCCGCCGGGCGGCCCAACGGCACTTGCGGCAGCACCCAGTCGAGCCACTCGGGGTGTTCCTTGGCATAGTCAACACTGATTTCGGTCATCGTTACGCCCGGTCGCAGGCAGTTAACCCGAATTCCCTGGTCGGCCTGCTCTTTTGCGAGGCCGATAGTAAAGGTGTCGATTGCCGCCTTGGAGGCAGCGTAGTCGACGTAGGTAAAGGGTCCACCGTGCCTGGATGCGGCGGAAGAAACGTTGACTATTACGCCGCCGTTACCGCCATGACGTTTGGCCATACGCCTGATTGCGTGTTTGGCGCAAATAAAAGCACCTAGCACGTTGACCTCGAACACCCTCCCCGACACGGTTGCATCCATTTCATCGACACGGGTACCGCCACCGTTGATACCGGCATTGTTCACCAGTCCCGTCACCGGTCCCAG
>CAXMNA010000031.1:0-5276 GCA_964194715.1 uncultured Gammaproteobacteria bacterium | reverse complement strand
CAGGCAAACGACTAGTAGCAGCACGACAAACACAAATGGCAGCGAGCCTAATGCAATAATCGATTTAATCGCGCTCATGTTGCCCGACAGGATCATGACAAATCCCAACGCGCCCAGGATCACGCCCCAGATCAGTTTGATTTTGACGCTCGGATTCAGGTCGCCCTGCGTGGAAAACATCCCCAGTACAAAAGCCGCGCTGACAACACTGGTGACGATAAACAGAAACGCGGCCACGATGACCAGGGAAATGGTAAGCAACGGTAGCGGGAAATTCTCCAGCATGAAAAACGTGACGCCGCTGACGTTGTTTCTGACCACGTCCATGATCGCCGAGCCGCTGCGCAACACTTCGTAGAATCCGGCGCCGCCAAATACTCCGAACCACAAGATAGAAAACAGGGTCGGCCCGAGAATCACACCGCAGATAAACTCGCGAATGGTGCGTCCTTTTGATATGCGTGCGATAAATACCCCGACAAAAGGCGCCCACGCGATCCACCAGACCATGTAGGTCAGGGTCCAGGACTCGAACCAGTTGCCGACATTTTCATCCAGGAAAGTAAAAGTCCGAAATCCATGCACCAGCGCGCCAGTAAAATATTCCCCGACTGCCTGAGTAATGCCGCCCATCAGATAGTGCGTGGGTCCGGCGAGCAACACAAATATCATCAGCGTGCCGGCGACCGCCATCGCAGCATTGGATAACTTTGCCATGCCGGTACTTAAATCAACCACCAGCGGCGGAAAATAGGACGCGCAGAGCACAAAGAACACCACGGTAGTTAACCCGAGCCCGGTATCGCTCAAGCTAAACAGCGTATCGATGCCGTCCTTGACCTGGAACACGCCCATCGCGATCGAACCGCCAACACCAATTGCAATCGCGACGATCGCAAGCAAATTGCTCAACCAGCTGACCAGGTTGGTGATGCGGTTACGGCCAAAGGTATCGAGGATCGGTGCGCCAATAAGACTGGGGCAACCTCGTCTGAAACCAAAGTAAGCGATCACCAGTCCGGTGAGCGCGTAGATCGCCCAGGCGTGAATACCCCAGTGAAAATTGGTGACGAACAATGCCAGGTTTGCTGATTCGCCCGGGTTTTCATATTTACTTATCAGGTCAAAATGCGTGAGTGGTTCAGCCGTCCCCCAGAACAGCAAACCAACCCCCATGCCGGCCGCGAACAACATCGTTAGCCATGAAATCGTTGAAAACTCCGGCTCATCGTCGTCCGCGCCGAGCTTAATACGGCCGTAGCGCGACAGTGCGAGCCAGATGCTTACGATCAGCATGAAGGATACCGCCAACATGATAAACCATGCCCGGCTGGTAAACTGGATGTGCACCAACAAAGCCGCTTTGGCCGCGAGTCCGCCGGCATCGACCAATCCCCAAATCGCGATCGCACTGGTGATGGCAAGCGCGATGATCAGCAAGGGGCTCGCAAAAGCAGATTTTTGACTGATCACTGCGGCGCTGTCATTTCCCTGTTGTGCTTTTATTTCATTATTGGTCATCGGTATCTTCTGTATTTGCCCGGTGAAAATCCGGATAGAGAATCCGTTTGTCGGGGCACCATTCTGATGAAACGGATTCCGAGTTCATAACAATCTGGGGGTAATCTATTGAGCGTTGGCTCGGTGGCTAACAGGTCAGGCATCACGCGCGTAGTCGCGAATCCACAGACCTGGGCGTCGTGAAAAAGGACAGTCGGCTATTACTCTGGCATGCCTACTCTATGCTCAGGACCTGACCGTCGCCGGTAAATCTGACGACGCGGGTGACTGAACTCGATTTCTCGTAAATCCAGGTCTTGCCGTAACGCACGTCCGGCTCGCCACATCGCTTCAATACCTCATACATACCGGGGGAATCTCGCTGGCTGGAGGTAATAATATGGGTGCCGCAGCGCATCGAGCCGCTGGCCAGAACGGGTTCTATTATAATGATCGATAAAATAAACGCCGCGATGATCAATTTTAATTTGTTAGTCATTAGAAACTCCTTCAGTAACTAAGTGCTTACTTCGCAGAACGTTCTTTGTCTACGGAATGCTATATTTCAAATCGCTGATGGTGGCCAGACCGGAGGCAACGCGTAGCACCGATCCATTGGCCAGGTCGCCGATCAAAGCTCGTATCGGCGATCGAACCTTGAGTTTGCCTGAGCCAGAGACACCGGCGAACTTACCTTCGCCATCGGTGAGTGTAAACTCGCCTTCGCAGACGCCGACCTTACCCTTGCAGGATAGTTTCGCGTACAAGACATTCTCAGAGGATGCGGTGATCTGGCAATGACCGGTCGCTTGCGACGAGCCTGTTTTTAAATCGAGTTCCTGCATGATCGGGCAGACGACGAAGCCCTCGTGCATTTCGCCACGCGAGTTCTCGACATACATGATGCCCTTCAATGAACCGAGAAACATCATGGTGCTGGCACTCACCCGGAACACCTGGCCTTCGCCATCCCAGGGAATAGCCGCCTGAACGGTGCCTTGCTCGGCCGCTCTGGCCGGTGAAAGGGCCAGCAGCAGAATTGCCACCACCGGTGCCAGATAGATTCGCTTTACGGTCATTACTTAGTCTCCTGTTCTTTGAACAACTGAATCCAGTTCATCAGCCTGGCCCAAACTCTACCAAATTACCGGCTATGCTTTGAAGGAAATAATCCCCTTTTGCTAAGTAGTATGCGACTGATTACAACGATAGTAGCAAAGTATAGAAGGAACCAACACCTTTAGCTGTTGATCTGGTAATTTCTGATAGTTGCCTCGTGATATCGGGGCGCTTTTGAAGACTTCGAAACCCATTTAAAGAGTCTGCTTCAATTCCGCCAGGTTTTTTTCATTGATGAATCCTTTCCACAAGGCGTCGATTCGCTTGTGCAGATGGTTACACAAATTTCCAACGTGTTTTTACTTTGGCATCCCTAATTTATGCTCGAGAGCTGACCGTCGCTGTTAAATCTGACGATGTGAGTGACCGTGTTCGATCTCTCATAAATCCAGGTGTGGCCGTAACGCACGTCCGGGTCGCCACATCTCTTCAATACTTCGTACTTGCCCGGGGCATTATCCCCGCCGGCGGTGATAACGTGGGAGCCACAGCGCATCGAGCCGTAGGCGAAAGCGGGCTCTATCATGATGATCGAGAACAAGAACGCCGCGACGATCAACTTTAACTTGCAAGTCATAAGGATCTCCTTCAGTAACCGAGTGCTTACTTCGCAATAGCAATACTAATCAGAAAATGTAGCGCAAGCTGCCACCGAAAAACAGCAATATGTTATTGTCAAATTTACCCGCCCCACGCACACCCTGTGAGGTTTGATCAATCGGCGCATCACCCGTCAGGTACAATGTAGCACCAACGGAGTAATCAAAGTTGTTCATGTGTTAACAGGTCAATGAAACAGTTGTGGTCTCCTTGTCATATGTTAGCCAAAATATTGTTACCACGTTCGATTACCCAAAACAGGGCGGTAAAAGCACAAAGGCTCGCCACAAGGTATCGATTTATTTTGGCTGCCCGTTCACCTAAAAGACCGATTAAATAAAACGCGAACCATGCGCCTATTACGATCATCACCTGGCCTGCCTCTACACCAAGATTAAACGCTAAAAGGCTTTGCCAGATATTCGGTGAGGTAACCTGGAGGATGTTCTGCAAAACAAACGAAAAACCGAGACCATGCAGTAAACCGATTAATCCGGTCACGCCGACCACGGTCCAATCCCCTTTTTTCTGCTGCAGTCGCGGAGTCACTGCTACCACTGCAACATAGATAATCGACAGTGCGATGCCAGTCTCGACGGCTGGCACAAACCAGGCAGCCGAAGGTACGAATCCATAGAATCCCAGGGAAAGCGTAATGCTATGCCCGATGGTAAAACCGGTCACCCGCCAGAGCAGGGGCTTGAGACGCATCGCGCCCAGTACCAGACAGATCACAAACAGCACGTGATCCAGACCCTCCAGGATATGTATCACCCCTTCCTTGATAAACGTCACCACCGCATCGAGCAGCGAACGGGTAACCACAACAGGCTTCTGCAATAAACCGCGAGCTCGAAACACCTGTACCCCGCTGGGGCTGTAATCCAGTACAAGATTAGCGGTCTCATCCTGATCTGGTAGCCCGGGATTTAAACTGCTTGATAACGCATACTGGTACACCGCCCCCTGGCTGGTGTAGTGCAACAGGACATCGACTGTAGTGTCACCGACGTAGGTACCTTGCTCAAACTCTTCGAATGCTTGTTTTCTCTGAAATGCCAGCCTGGCATCGTCCAGCGTGGCAAAATCCGGCTGGGTGCCATTGCGGTATATATTGACTCGATCAACTTCAAGATTAACGATCTTCCCGTCGACAGAGAGGCTAAGGCCTTGCCCGGCAAGCAATGCCAAACCTTCGGTTGATTGTTTTAGCTGCGCAACATCAACGTAATGAACAAGTTTTCCGTCTTCGAGTCGATTGCGGGTATAGGGTGCAGGCGATGGTAACCCGGTCTCATCTACTTCTCCCAATAAATGGGCTACCAGGTAGGGCATCGGCAAACGCATGTAAACCTTCAAACCATCGGCTAAATGTTCGACATGCACAATGCGCACGTTTAAATTGAGTTTGAAGTGCGCCGATGCTGTTGTCACGCAAAGCAGCGACAGGGTAATGAATAAATATAACCAGGTAATATGACGAAATCGAGAGAACACTATTTGACTTCTTTAATATCGATCACGGTAAGATCAGCCAGGCGCCACTGTCGGTTAACTTCGATCAAATCAATCAGCAGCTGAAAATATAACTGGCGGCGATCGATATGGCCCCAATGTTTTGCGCTGATATCGGCAGATCCACTGATGGTTGCGCTAAAACCATCCGGGTTATCCAGCTCCCGCGTGCTATCGATCTTCATATCATAAAATGACTGCACTGAACTGGTTCCCCCACCGCCGATAACCCTCGGTGAAAAAAGTTTCGCCAGTTCCTGTTGCAAAACGTCTACCTGATTTGAACTAGTCGTCTCACCCAGCGCCCGCGAAAGGCTACCCGGCGCTTTTTCAATAAAAGCGGCCCGTATATTTTCAAATACATCGCTAATAATTGGTGTCGCTTCCTGCTCATCTGGCATCCAGTTAATTATTTTGGTGTCACCAACAAAAGGAATCGAAATACTCCATCCAGTATTCACCCCGACTGGACGAATTACCGGTTCACTGTATTTTTTTAGAAAATTCTGCCAGCCAAATTCCGAATCATCCGCATCGATGAG
>CAXMNA010000030.1:0-2470 GCA_964194715.1 uncultured Gammaproteobacteria bacterium | reverse complement strand
GTAGGCTTTTTTTATCATGTCCCCGGTCATTTCGATACATAATCTGTCGTATTCTTTTGGACAGGTCGAAGTTCTGAACTCCCTGGCGTTTCACCTTGACCAGGGGCGTTATTTTGCGATTGCCGGGGTCAACGGTGCCGGGAAATCGACCCTGATCAAGCTGATGCTCGATTTAATCCGCCCGCGAGAATCGGCCATAATCGAACTGTTTGGCGAATCAAACCGGGCACCGGGTTGTCGCGCGCAAATCTCGTACTTACCGGAAAAGTTTGATCTGAAGAAACTGGTTAGCGGCTGGCAGTATCTGCAATTTGTGGCATCGGTTTACGGGGTTAGTATCGACCGAGAATCGATCGCTGAACTATCGACTCAATTTGATTTTGCGCCCGACCGTTTGAAATCGAGGGTGTCGGAATACTCCAAGGGGATGATCCAGAAACTCGGATTGATCAGCTGTTTCATGCTGGGTCGAAAGTTGCTCATCCTCGATGAACCGTTGAGCGGACTGGATCCCAAGGCGAGGTACCACTTCAAGGAATATTTAAAAAATACAAAAACGGATGACCGAACGCTGTTTTACAGCACGCATATGCTCTCCGACGCGGAGGAAATTTGTGATCAGTTCGGGATACTGCACGATGGTGAAATCAGGTTTATCGGCACTCCCGCAAGCTGTCTCGAACAGTACCAGGCAGATACCCTGGAAAAAGCCTACATGAACTGTATCTCGCAGGCGCCAACTCAATAAAACAATTCCCCGAGTTTACCCGACCACAGCCGCAAGGCTAGATTCGGATCTTCAATCCTTTCCATCATGGTCTTGTCGTCGCCGAGCAAATTGACCCCGAGATTATAATCTTCTGCTTCGGCTCCCAAAACAGATAGCAGGGTGGGTGCGACGTCAAAGAGGTGACCGTCAACCCAGTTCCTTCAATTTTCGGGTCAACGTGTTCCTGCCCCAACCAAGCAGTCTTGCCGCATCCTGTTTACGCCCGCGTGTGGCTTCCAACGCGCAGTCGAGCAGGGTTTTTTCAAAGGTCCTGGCAGCGCTCTTGAGAATGTCGGTTTCACCCTGTGACAGTTGCTGCTTCGCCCATAGGCGCAGCTGCGCCTGCCAGTCACCGATTTCTGCCGGAAGCCGCTGCTGACCCGAGCTGGCTTCTGTTACGGGCTCACAGGCGCGTGCAACCAGCTCGAGCGCGTCGTCGATATCGAAGGGTTTGGGCAGGTATTCAAAGGCTCCTTCTTGAAAGGCCTGCACCGTGGTATCAAGGTCGGTATAGGCTGTCATCACGATGATCGGCGTTTGTGGTGAAATATTTTTAATCTGTTTGAGCAATTCAAAACCGTTGATCCCGGGCATGCGCACATCAGTGATGATCAGGCGTGGTCGTGCCTCGGGCTCCGTGCGCTTGAAATTCGCCAGCGCCACCGAACCGGATTCGAAGGCAGTTACCTGGTAGCCGTCATTGGACAGTGTCTTTTCCAGTACCCAGCGCATTGATTGATCGTCGTCGATTATCCAGATTGTAGTTGTCGGATTGTTAGTCGCTAGAGTCATGTTTTTTCCATGGGCAGAATAGTGCTGAAGGTGGTTCCCGAATCAGTGCTGTGCAGGTGGATGGTGCCACCGTGCCGGGAAACTATTTCCTGGGCGATCGGCAGGCCGAGACCACTGCCGTCGGGCTTGTCAGTAATCATCGGCAGAAAAATAGTTTCTCCGAGATCACGCGGAATACCGCGACCGCTGTCGGTAATGTCGACCTGTACCACCAGCGGATGGGTGTTCTGGCCAATAGTGAATTGACGGCCCACACGAGTCTTTAAGGTAATCTCGCCGCTCCCATGGATCGCCTGTACCGCGTTTCGAGCAATATTCAGGAAAGCCTGGATTAGCATGTCACGATCCGCCTTAATTTCCGGAATGCTGGGGTCATAGTCACGGTTTATTTTTATGCGCTCGGGTTCGGCGGCAATCACTATCTTGCGGATATGCTCGAGCACCTCGAGGATGTTAACTTGCTTACGCTGCATTTTGCTTCCCGGCACGAGCATCTTGCTGGTCAGCGACTGCAGGCGATCAACTTCGCTGATGATAATCTCGGTATACTCAGTCCACTCGGGACGGTCGAGTGCCCTCTGCAACAATTGCGCTGCGCCACGAATGCCGCCAAGCGGGTTGTTGATTTCATGCGCGAGTCCACGCGCGAGCTGCTGGGTGGCCTGCTGTTGGAGTTGATTGAGTTCATCCTGTGCAAACTGTGCCTGATGCTCGAGTTGGCGAATTTCGAGTATGAGCTCGCCATCCGATGGCTGCCCCTCGAACGGATAAATGCTGTAATTGGCAATAATTGCCTTACCCCCTGCAAGGGTGATTACCGCTTCGTGTTCGGTGAATGCTATCGAATCGAGGGCCAGTTTTGTGAGTATGCTGGAAGGTTCCGCCTGGCTTAGCAGGCTGTCGAACTGA
>CAXMNA010000029.1:0-21329 GCA_964194715.1 uncultured Gammaproteobacteria bacterium | reverse complement strand
AGCAACCATGAAATCGAGAGCCGCGGTCGCGTGGGAACCGAAAAAACCCCTTGAAATAGAAGAAGTTGAAGTCGAAGGCCCACGCGAGGGCGAAGTACTGTTAAAGGTGCATGCAAGTGGTGTCTGTCATACCGATGCGTTCACGTTATCGGGTGAAGATCCCGAAGGCGCTTTCCCGGCGATCCTGGGCCATGAGGGTGGTTGCGAGGTAGTGGAATGTGGACCGGGCGTTAAAAGTTTGAGTGTCGGCGATCATGTTATTCCGCTCTACATTCCCGAATGCGGTGAGCCCAGCTGTTCGTCCTGCAGTTCGGATAAAACCAACCTGTGCCAGTCGATTGCCGGCACCGTGTGGACCGGATTCATGCCCGACGGTACCCGTCGATTTTCACAGAATGGCAAAGATCTCTACCACTACATGGGCTGCTCAACCTTTTCCGAATACACCGTGGTGCCCGAAATTGCGCTCGCTAAAATCAACAAGTCGGCACCGCTGGACAAGGCCTGCCTGCTCGGTTGCGGGGTAACGACCGGCATCGGTGCGGTGTTGAACACTGCAAAAGTACAACCCGGTTCAACGGTTGCGGTCTTTGGTCTTGGAACGGTGGGCCTGTCGGCAGTCCAGGGTGCGGTGATGGCAAAGGCCGAACGTATACTCGCAGTCGATATCAATCCCGACAAATGGGAAATAGCGAAGTCGCTGGGTGCGACCGATTTTGTCAATCCGCAAGATGTCGATGGCTCTTTACCCGAATATATCCAGGAATTGACCGGCGGTGGCGTTGATTACTCCTTCGAATGTATTGGTAACGTCAATGTGATGCGCGACGCACTCGAATGTACCCACATGGGTTGGGGGACATCGACCATTATCGGTGTCGCCGGTGCAGGCGAAGAAATCAAGACGCGCCCTTTTAACCTGGTTGTCGGTCGCCGTTGGATCGGAACCGCGTTTGGCGGTGTCAAGGGACGCACCGAATTGCCGGGCATGGTGGATCAGTATTTGGATGGGACGATCGAACTCGACAGCCTGGTGACACATACCATGCCATTAGAAGAAATAAACACCGCGTTTGATCTGATGCATGAAGGCAAGAGCATTAAATCAGTGATCATGTTCTAACGCGTTCGATATGAAAGAGATCGAAAGCATCAAGGAAAGCGGTGGTTACTTGAATCGCTATACCCACGAATCAAAAAGTTGTCAGTGCGAAATGACGTTCTCCGTTTATCTACCGCCGAGGTCGAGGGATGAAAAGGTACCCGCGTTGTATTGGCTATCCGGGCTGACCTGTAGCGATGATAATGCCCGCACCAAGGGTGGGTTTCAGCGTTTTGCCGCTAAACACGGCATCGCAATCGTGTTCCCGGACACCAGCCCGCGTGGCGAGGATGTCGCCGATGAACCCGAGCGCTATGACCTGGGCCAGGCAGCCGGTTTTTATGTCAACGCGACGCAAAGCCCCTGGACCCCGCATTACCAGATGTTTGACTATGTGACCAGTGAGCTGCCGTCATTGATCGAAGCTAACCTGCCGCTGCTTCCAGGGGTGAAATCGATAACTGGACATTCGATGGGCGGGCATGGTGCACTGATTTGTGCACTGAAAATTCCCGATGCTTTTCGTTCGGTATCGGCGTTTGCGCCGATCGCAAACCCGGTGGACTGCGCCTGGGGCAAGGGTTGCTTCGGGGCTTACCTGGGCAATGATAAGTCTGCCTGGGAGACCTATGATGCGACTTGCCTGGTGCAAGGCGGTGCGCGGATCGCCGATATCCTGATCGATCAAGGGGATGCTGACGAATTTCTGCACGAAGGGCAGCTGTTACCGGATAATTTTCAGGCGACTTGCGATGCAGTCGGTCAGTCGGTGAATATCCGTATGCAGCCAGGCTACGACCATAGTTATCATTTCATCGCGAGCTTCATCGAAGATCACTTCGATTACCACGCCAAATTCCTGAAATAAGCAGTAGCTGATATTCGAGATCAGATTAAGTAAACTGGCGTTCATGACTACCGATACCAGACCCCTGCCTGACTTCGATGCCAAAAAAGTAGCCGAAATTCACCAGCACCTGCACAGTCACCTGCCTTCCGAATCGGCACTACGTGTCAAGGCGCTCGAAACGCTACTGGTAGACAAGGGCCTGGTTAATCCCAAGACCATCGACGCCTGGATCGACGCCTATACCGAGGAAATTGGTCCCAAGCGCGGCGCCAGCGTAGTGGCAAAGGCCTGGTGCGATCCAGATTACAAATCCAGGTTGCTGCGCGATGCACCAGCCGCGATCGATGAGCTGGGGTTTCTCGGCAAAGCTACCGCGCATTTGAAAGTTGTTGAAAATACCGACGAAGTACACAACCTGGTGGTTTGCACCCTGTGCTCCTGTTATCCATTCTCGATTCTGGGCATCGCGCCTCCCTGGTACAAGGCGGCAGCTTATCGTTCCCGTGCCGTGCGCGACCCGCGCGGCGTGCTGGCAGAATTTGGTCTCGACCTCGATGTCGATATCGAGGTGCACGTATGGGACAGCACCGCGGAGCTGCGCTACCTGGTACTGCCGCAACGACCCCCGGACACCGAGGATATGAGCGAGGATGATTTGGCCGGACTGGTGTCGCGCAATTCGATGATTGGCACCGATCGCGATCTGGGTGTAAAAGTCGAGGGTGATGGCTGATGGATGGCATTCATGATCTTGGCGGCAAAGAAGGTTATGGCCCGATCGAAGTCGATAATGACGAAAGTCCTTTTCACGAGGACTGGGAAGGTCGCGAATGGGGAATCGCACAATGTGCACGCACCCCGGGAATCACCATCGACTGGTGGCGCCATTGCCGCGAACTGATCATGCCCGAGGATTACCTTGGTCGCCCTTATTTCGATTCCTGGGCGCAGACTGATTTTTCGACTTATATCGAGGCAGGCTGGATTTCTCCGGAAGAAGTAACTGCCGGTAAGTCGCTCTCTGCAGATGTCGATTATGGCGAGCCCGCGGCCGCGATGACGCTGAAACAGGTACTGCAGGACGACCACGCACATGCCGTTCGCTTCGATGCAGAAGTTGAAACTCCACCTGTATTCGCAGTTGGGCAAGCAGTGATTGCTTCGCGTCACGGAAATAGCGGCCATACCCGCTTACCGCAGTATGCGCGAGGCCGACAGGGAACCGTGCACGCCTATAACGGAGCACACGTGTTCCCGGATCTGTCCGCACAGGGTCAGGAAGTCCATCAGCATTGCTATAACGTGATGTTCGAGGCTTCTGAGTTATGGCCGGAAGCACAATGGAGCCAGGATAAGGTCTACCTTGATCTGTGGGAAAGTTATCTTGCCGAGGTCTGACTATGGATGACTCGAAATCGACGTTGCTCAAGCCCCTTGCCAGTGTAGATGGGCAACCAGCGTTCGATGAACCCTGGCAGGCAGAAGTTCTGGCGATTGCCGATACCCTGGTACAAAATGGCATGTTTACCGCAAGTGCCTGGTCTGATGCACTTGGTGCGGCTTTAAATAAAGCCGAATCCTGCGGCGCTGCCGATGACCAGGGAACCTATTATCAATGCGTTTTGAGCGCGCTCGAAGGGCTGGTTGCCAGGCACAGTGGAATCGATCAGCAGGCGATGACTGGTAAACGCAAGGATTGGGAGCAAGCCTATCTGTCGACACCTCATGGGCAACCGGTGAAACTTAAAACCGATCAGCAAGCCTAGCCGTAAATAGCCTGCAACAATGGGCCTCGATATGTTCCAGCGTCAGGTAAAGTCCAGCACCGGCTACCATGGCGCCCGCCAGGCGCGGCTGAATCGCGTTCGCACTGGAAATCTTCCATAGCCTTACACCTGTCCAGCCAGCAGCCACTGCAATTGCATACTGGGTTGTGCCGAGCCCCAACAGGTACCCAATCAATACCTGGCCGCCAAACCCCGCCTCCTGTGATGCGAGTGTTACGCCGAATGCGGCGCCGTGGAATAATCCAAACCCGGCGAAAGTTATCAAGGCAGTCAACAGGCCAAACCGGTGTCCGCTCAGTAGCATCGAGCCGAGCACCAGTAGCGATAGCGCAATCATCAGCTCCGTTGCCGGTACCGAAGTCCATAGCGCGGTGACCAGGCAGCCGCCGAGCATGGCGACGATATAGGCCAGCGGTGCCATCATTCGACGGCGCGTAAAGATCGCTGCAATGCCGACCAGCATGACAAAGAATAAATGATCAAAACCGAGTAACGGATGCCCAAAACCGGACAGTATGCCGTGACTCAAGGTTTCCATCGGCATCCCGGCGAGTGGGTGGTGGGCAAGCGCTGGAGTTGAAAGCAACACCAGGGTAGCTGTGACCATTATCTTTTGCATTTCAATTCCTCCCCGGAAATTTCATGAATGATAGTTTGGCTATTGTTGGGTCTGTAACCTCGAACTCTGGATCAACACAACTGTCAGCAGCGGCGCTGCCACGCCGATCGTTGCTACGGTGATCAAGAGCCAGCCCAATTCGCCATAATCGGCCGTGGTTTGAATCGCATCGGTTACGCGGTCGCGTACTTCACGGGTGACAGTATAAATTTCGTTCATGTACCGGGTACCAAGGCTGGCAGCCGAAAGCGCAAGGTTGGTAAAGGAGGCCATGACCGCGAAAAAAGTGGCCTTTAGATGCGCGGGCGCGTTTTTGGCGATCCAGGCCAACATCGGAATCATTGCAATCTGGCCCAGCGGCGATTCAATTGCGGTGTCGATAATCGCGATAAAGTGCGCATCGACGACGCCCCCGGAGTGTGACGCGGTCCATTCGTGCAAGCCATAGTAAAGACCGATATTCGGTAGCGACAGGATGCCCGCGGCGATGGTCAGCAGGACCACCACAAAGGCAATCGAGCGTCTCGCCATCATCGGGCGCAACACCACCATGCCGACGAGTGTGAGCATAGAGGCGATCAGAGACAATACAGAAAAAAATTGTTGATCAAAATTGAGTACATCCATTTCAAACCAACCAGCTCCGGGCCCGGGCAGTGGCACCGCGCGGAACACGAAGATGATGACCGCGGTACCCATCAGCATGTTGCGCTGCCCGGGTTCGAGCTCTAGCAGCAATCGATACATCAGGAACAAGACGATTGCCATCGAACCCGCGAAAATAATTTCCTGCGCGAACGGCACCTCGCTGACGCCCATGGTTACAGTGAACACGGCAAAAAACAGGCTACCGCCAAGAATCCACCAATTCGGTTTGGTTTCACCCGCGGGGGCGAACAGCAGTTTGTCGATGCTGGTATGGTCATGGCCCTGTTGTTCCATCTGCCGGGCGCGTCGGCGTAACAATATCCCACCCAGGATAACGCCCATGATCGAGATCACCGGGATGATTAGCGCGAGCAGGTAGATGTCGGCATAGATCGCAACCTTCATCTCTTCGGACATGTTCTCTACCCCTTCGAACATGGTGATGTTCAACGCAGCAACTGCAACTAGACCACCGATGATTGCGACCCGACCGAGGGTTTGCATCGTGGTGTGCATGATCTTGATATCACTATCCGGATAAGGATGACCGTCCTCATCTATCGTCGGCACGGCTTCCACGGTCATCGCGTCCGCCACTACATCCTGCACTACGTAGCCAGTCGGTGCCAGAATTGTTGCGATCACGAACCAGGCTTCGACCTTCAAGATCTCAGCCATCGTGGCGGTGTGCGCGATGATGCCGTACATGATTAAAATACTGAGCGCGATCAGGCTGGCGCCGAGGTAAACCAGGAGCGCCTTACGGCGCCAGATCAGATCAACCAGGTGGCCGATCGGCATTTTCAAAGTCCATGGGATGCCAGCCCAGAATGCCAGCCCGGCGAGAAAGGCCGCAGATAAATCGAGGTACTCCTTGATAAAGAAAGCGCCGACGATCGAGGTCAGGCCAGAGACCCCTGCGGCCAGATATACCATTAGCGGAGGTAGATAGGACCAGCGGAATTGCCGTCCAAGATCGAGAAAGGTGTCGTCGAACCAGCGCCAAACTGGATTATCGGTCATAGTTTCCACGGCAAGAGATTTGAGCCTTATTATCACATGCTAAAAACCCGACGCAAATCAATTAAAACTGAAAACAATGCATCTGCTTCTCAGGGAGCTTATAGTAAAAATTCACTCGGGTTTTGGTCGAGCACTTTGTCCTGTGGCAGGAAAATCAGATGATTGCACTCGTCAAGTTTCAACTGGTTTCTTCCGCCCTTCTTTGAGGCAAAATATGCGACGAATTAACGCCGTTAGTAGTCAGATCGAGCAGGGTAGGCGCATCTGTGGGTAGTGGATCGGGCGCCTTGCCTGTTGCCACCAGAGGGGATTGCTCGCCTGCGCGACAATTTCATTGTGGTCGTGATATTCCCGTTGCTGAATAAATCCCCAGTCCTTGGCTTTGGGCGCATGAATAAACAGGCTCCAGCACTCGGTGTCCTGCGAGATATTAACGCGGTGAAAGACTTCGCCCGATATAAAATTGAAACGCCCCGGGCGCAGCCAGCGACTGTAAAGCGTATTATCAGCACGTGCATCAAGCATACGAGTCTCCTCGTAAAAACCACAGAGCACCAGTGACAGTGCGTGCTTCCACGGGTGGTTATGCAGACCCCGGCCGGGATCACTGGCGACAAAGCGATGTAAATAAACCTGATAGCCGAACGGCAGGCGCAGCAGGTGGTAACGCTCAAGGTAGGGTTGATGATCTGGCCCGTTAATCACGCGGCAGCGGCAATAGGCGGATAACTTGTAAAGTACATATTTTAACCAGGACATTTCGTTCCCCTTCGTATCGATCGTGCTATTATCCCGAAGTATGTGGCTCATAAGGTGAGCCATCGATAAAAAAGGTATATTTTATGGACCGTACCGAACGTTTTCACCTGATCGACCAGATGTTGTGCAACCAGCGCGTAGTCAGCCGTACCCAGTTTCTCGATGCGCTCGAAGTATCACCAGCGACGTTCAAGCGCGATCTTGAATACTTGCGCGACAGACTCGCGGCGCCAATCGTCTGGGATCGTGAACGTCGTGGTTATTGCTATGAGCAAGCTGAGGGTAGCGAACAGTTTCAGCTGCCCGGGTTATGGTTTAACACCAGCGAAATCCAGGCATTGTTAAGCATGGATGCGTTGCTGGAAAACCTGCAGCCCGGGGTACTGTCTGATCATGTCGAACCGCTGCGCTCGCGCATTCGTATGCTGCTCGACGATGGCGATCACAGCGTCGATGAAATAGCGCGCCGAATTCGCATCATTCCGCTTGCGGCGAAGGCATACCGCAGTGAAAACTTTCAGGCGCTCTGCCAGGCGTTGTTGTCGCGTAAATGTGTTGATATGACTTACTACAGTCGGCCTGCCGACAGCAGCAGTGAGCGGCGCGTGTCACCACAACGGCTGATTTACTATCGCGATAACTGGTATCTCGATGCCTGGTGCCATTTACGCAGTGGCTTACGCAGCTTTTCGATCGATGCGATCCAGGCGCTGGATATCACCAGTGAGGCTGCGATCGAAGTTGACGCGGAGGAATTGAATCGCGAGCTCGAAAGTGGCTATGGCATTTTTTCCGGCGCCACGACGCGCAAGGCGATGCTACGTTTCAACCCCGAGATTGCGCGCTGGGTATCGCGTGAAAGCTGGCACCCGGACCAGGAAAGCGAATACGACGACCAGGGTTACTATTTATTGCGCGTGCCCTACAGCCAGGATACCGAACTGGTAATGGATATCCTCAAGCATGGGGCCGAAGTCGAAGTACTCGAACCGGCCGAGTTGCGCGAACGGGTGAAGCAGCGCATCGTTGGAATGCAGGCTTTATACGCCAGGAACTGAAGTGCTTACCAGAGCGAAAGTTCGATATTGTCGAGCAGTCGGGTTTGCCCAATGGCCGCCGTAACCAGGATCACCAGATCACGGTCTTCGGGTGTTGCGGGATGCAGGGTTTCGGCGTTACAGATAGAGAAATAATCGGTTTTGAAACCCGCCTCGTCGAGACTTTCGATCGCGCGCAGCTGCAACATTTCGTAGTCGCGTTCACCCTCGTTGATTTGGCGCGCGGTTTGCTGCAGCAGCTGGTAAATCTGCGCCGCCTTTTCCTTTTGCGAATCGTCGAGGTACTGATTACGCGAACTGGTAGCAAGACCAGAAACGGCGCGCGTGGTTTCCTGTCCGATGATTTGCACATCGAGATTAAAGTCTTCAACCATCTTGCTGATCACGCGGTACTGCTGATAATCCTTCTTGCCAAACACCGAGACGTCGGGTTTGACGATGTTAAACAGTTTCAATACGACAGTCGCGACTCCGGTGAAATGCCCGGAACGGTGGGCGCCTTCGTAGTGATCGGTTAGGTCGGTAACTTGCACATGGCTGATCTGGTCGAGTCCCTCGGGGAATAGTTCGGATGCCGTCGGTAGATAAAGCAGGTCGCAGCCGGTCGCCTCGAGCTGGGCGATGTCCTTGTCAAGTGAGCGTGGATAGTGGTCCCAGTCCTCGTTGGGTCCAAACTGCATCGGGTTGACGAAAATACTGCAGATGCTGCGATCGCACAGAGACTGTCCCTTTTCGAACAACGACATGTGCCCGGCGTGTAGATTGCCCATCGTCGGAATGAAAGCAATCGACTGGCCGTGGTCTTTCCAGTGCTGCACGTATTGGCGCAATTCGATCACGCTGGTGGCCTGGTACATGTTTTAAGTCTCAGGAAAAAATATGCGTTTTATCTGGAAATTGACCACGCTTAACTTCCTGAACATAGCGACTGATAGCGCCCTGGATATTTGACTGTCCCTGCATGAAATTTTTGGAGAATTTCGGCTTCTTCCCCGCGGTAACATTGAGCACATCGTGCAGGACCAGGATTTGTCCGTCGACGTCAACTCCGGCACCGATGCCGATCACAGGAATCTCGAGCTCCGTGGTGATTTTCGCTGCCAGGCTCGCTGGCACGCATTCGAGCAGCAGAATGTCGGCACCGGCGCCCTGCAGATCGATTGCGGTTGCAAGCATTCGCTCAGCTGCATTTTTCGCCTTGCCCTGTACACTGTAACCGCCCATCTTGTGCACCATTTGCGGCTGCAGACCGAGGTGCGCACAAGTTGCAATACCGAAATGCGCCAGGGTTTCCACGGTCTGGAGCTGTGATTCCCAACCCTCGAGTTTTACCACCTGGGCTTCGGTTTGCTTGATAAGCTCGCTCGCGTTGTCGAGCGCCTGTTGTGGCGAATTGAGCGAACCGAAAGGCATGTCGAGCATCAGCATCGCATTTTCCAGGCCTGCGGCGACCGCCTTGCCGTGATAGCGAATGTCGTCCAGGGTTACCGGAATGGTCGTGTCGTGCCCCTGAATCACCATTCCCAAAGAATCACCAACCAGCACTACCTCGATACCGCATTCCTCGACCAGGCGCGCGAAACTATAATCATAAGCAGTCAGGCACGCGAACTTCTCACCCTGCTGTTTCAGCTTTTTCAGGTGAGGGATGGTGACTTTGTCCTCGAGTGGTTTGGGGATATACATGATGCCAGGGCCTGTTAGAGGGCGAATGATGACCGATTGAAATAGTGCCGTCCAGAATGGATGTTATTGATTTTTTCGAGAATTGCCTGGTAATCATCGGCATTATTAATCAAATCCACCGATTGGGTGTTGACGGTGAGCAGGGCGCCGTCGTCATAATCGTAGAAAAAGCGGGTATATGATTCGGATAAACGCAGCAGATAATCATCACGGATTTGCTGTTCATAATCGATACCGCGTCGCGTAATACGCTGGCGCAGTGTCTCAATCGGTGCTTGCAGGTAGATTACCAGGTCCGGTTTTGGTGCATCCAGGGTCAGGTGGGTATAAATTTGTTCGTAGAGCGCGAGCTCGTCGCTATTGAGCGTCATCTGCGCAAACAGGCGGTCCTTATCGACCATGAAATCAGCGATATAGGCGCGATGAAAAATATCCGCCTGGCGAAAATCCTGCACCTGTTGCGCACGCTGCAGCAGGAAATGTAACTGCGCCGACAGCGCGTATTGACGAGGATTTTGATAAAAATTCGCGAGAAACGGATTCTCCTCGGCTTTTTCCAACATCAACATGCTGCCGAATTCATCAGCCAGTTTACTGGCGAGGCTGGTTTTGCCAACCCCGATTGGACCTTCGACTACGATGTAACGAAAACCTTCAGTCATCAGGCTGTGCCAGCTTTTCCAGCCGAATCGCCGGTGCGTTATCGATAAGATAGCGCAGGCTACCGTACCCGGGTATGAAACGATCACCATCGATTTCGAACATCGGTTCGAGAACGAATAATCGCTGGGAGAATTCCGGATGCGGTACAGTCAGGTGACTGTCGTCGATAGTACGATCACCAAACAGGATGATATCGAGATCCAGGGTACGCGGTGCCCAGCGCTTTTCCTGATCGCGCCGACGGTAATAGGCTTGCTCGATTGCTTGCAATTCGAGCAACAAAGCCATTGGTTCCAGACTGGTATCTATTTTCGCAACGGCGTTGATGTAGTCGTCCTGTGGAATATCGCCGAGCGCCTGGCTGCGATACAGTGACGAGCTTGCGCGCAGGCTGCACTGAGTGATATTGCCGAGCGCGGTCTGGGCCTCCCCGACGATGGTTGTTGAATCACCGATATTGCCGCCAAGCCCGATGAATATGTCTTCAGTTGGCATTGCGTCTCGGCCGACGCCGTGGCCGTTGTGTTCTTTTTCGTTCCGGCTCAGGGACAACTTCGTGGGTGCTTTGAAAATCAGTCCACCAGTGGCCTAGATTGTGCGGGATCAAACCGACCATTGCCTGGATGCACATGAAGTCATAGGCTGCCCGAAACACCGGATAACCCATCAGGCGCAGTGGCTGCTTACCCTGGGTGCGATGAAAGCGCGGTTGCGAGGTCCAGATTTCCCGGGCCATCTGGCTGAAGCGCCGCGGGATCGAAATATGGCGTACCTGCCGCTTCATTATGGTTTCACCAACCTGGGCCAGTGCCGGAATCATTTTTTGTCGATCCGGCTGTATCTTGTGTGCCTGTTCCTGTACCACTGGCCACAGCAAAACCGCAAATATGAAGGCTGGTGACACCGGCTGACCGGTGTTGACCCGGGTGTCGGTATTGACCAGCGCCTGGTCGATAAAATCGAGCATCATTTCGGATGGTTCCACCTGCAACCATTCGTCCAGCGCAGGTACCAGGTATTTTAACAATCTATATTCGCGTAATAGCTCGAACACGCGCGCTGCCTTGCCCGAGTGAAACAGCTTGATCACTTCATCGAACATGCGTGCTGGTGGGATTACCGCCAGCAAATGACCAAATTCATGGATTGCGCTCGCGGCGGACGCTTCGATTTCAAAATCGAGTTTGGCGGCAAATCGCACCGCACGCAGCATTCGTACCGGATCTTCCTGATAACGCGTTGCCGCGTCCCCGATCAGTCGCAATTGCCTGTTCTCTATGTCCTCTAATCCGCCGACATAATCAAGCACGGAATAGTCATGAATATCGTAGTAGAGCGCATTGACAGTGAAGTCGCGGCGGATCGCGTCTTCCTCGATTTCACCGAAAGTGTTATCGCGCAAAATGCGCCCGTGGGTATCGAGTTCGGTTTTCGGAGAATCCTCATCATGCGCTCGAAAAGTGGCGACTTCGATGATGTCCCTCCCAAAGCGGATGTGGACCAGGCGAAAACGACGCCCGATGATGCGGCTGTTTTTAAACAGGCCACGCACTTCTTCGGGCGTGGCATCGGTAGCCACGTCAAAATCCTTGGGTTGTAATTTGAGCAATAAGTCACGTACACCCCCACCAACCAGGCAGGCCCGATGGCCTGATTTAGACAGCCTATACAGCACCTTGAGTGCGGATTCGGATATCGATTTCCTTGAAATGGTGTGTTGGTTTCGGGATATGACGATTAACTTATCTGAGCTCGCCTCTCTGTTCTTCACTCGGTTGTTTGATCCTGTAGAATATCGGCATCATAGCATTTCAGATCGCGAAAGTAGCGTTAGTTTTCAATGAAACCCGCCAACATCAAGGTAAAAACCTGTCTTGAACGAGCCGGATTAGAGGCCCAGATCAGGATCTTGCCGAGCGCGGTACGGACCGCGCAACTGGCCGCCGATGCGCTCGGTTGCGAAGCAGGGCAGATTGCTAATTCGTTGATTTTCAGAGATCAGATTAACGACCAGGCGGTGCTGGTTATGTGCGCGGGTGATCGCCGGGTCGACATCAAAAAAGTGCAACTTGAAACCGGAATAGAGTTAGCAAAGGCCGATGCAGAATTTGTCAGGCAACAAACCGGATTTGCGATTGGCGGGGTAGCGCCGGTGGCGCATGCCAAATCCTTGTACACCCTGCTTGATAACTCGTTACTGCGTCATGCTGAAATCTGGGCCGCTGCCGGCACCCCGGAATCGGTGTTCCGCATGAGCCCGCAGCAATTGCAGCAGATTACCGCCGGTACCTGGCTCGATATTGCGCAGGTTTGAAACTATCTAGCTTCGAGTTCTTCCCAGCGCCGGTATAAATCCTGTAACTCCGTCTCCAGTCCCTGCAGTTGTTGTTGTTCACCGCGAATGACTTCGGCGTCGTGCTGGAAATAATCCGGCGCGCTGGCTTTGAGGTGCAGGGCTTCGATTTCGGCTTCCAGTTTTTCGATTTTGCCGGGTAGGACGCGTAATTCTTTTTGATCCGAACTGCCTTTATCGACGCTACGTACGGGCTTTTGTTTTGTCACCGATTTTTTGATCGCAGGTTCCTGCGGCGAACGTTGCCGTAACCAGTCCTGGTAGCCACCAACGTATTCGTTGACCACACTGGGGCCTTCAAATACCAGCGTGCTGGTTACCGTATTGTCGATGAACTCGCGGTCGTGGCTGACCAGTAACAAGGTACCGCTGTACTCGATGATTAATGCCTCGAGCAATTCCAGAGTCTCGATATCGAGGTCATTGGTGGGTTCATCCATGATCAAAAAATTAAACGAGCGGGTAAACATGCGCGCCAACAGCAGGCGATTGCGTTCGCCGCCCGACAGTGCCTTGACCGGCATATGGATCGATTTCTCGGTAAACAGAAAATCCTTTAGATAACCGACAATATGCTTTGAGCGACCATTGATAGTAACCTGGTCGCCCGCTGTTGCGAGATTGTCGCGTACCGATTTTTGTGGATCCAGAGCTTCGCGGTGCTGATCGAAATACGCGACTTCGAGCCGGGTGCCGGTTTTAACCCAACCCGTTTGGGGTGTCAGCTGACCGAGCAATAGCTGAATCAGCGTCGACTTGCCACAGCCGTTGGGGCCGAGAATGCCAATTTTTTCGCCACGCAGGATCTTGCAACTGAAATTACTGACGATGGGCTTGTCGTCCCAGGAGAAGCCGAGATTCTCGGCCTCGATAACGATCTTACCCGAGGCCTCGGCCTGTTGTGCGGTTAATCTTGCAGTCCCACCGAATTCGCGTCGTTGTGCGCGAGTTGCACGCATTTTTTCCAACGCCCGAACGCGACCTTCATTGCGGGTCCGGCGCGCCTTGATACCCTGCCTGATCCAGCTTTCTTCCTGTGCCAGCTTCTTGTCGAACAGCGCGTTATGTCGAGCCTCGGTTTCGAGTTGAGCTGCGCGCGACTCCAGGTACTTGTGATAGTCGCCGGGCCAGCTTGTCAGTTGACCCCGGTCGAGATCGATGATGCGGGTGGCGAGTCGCTGCAGGAAACTACGATCGTGGGTGATAAATACCAGGGTACCGTTAAATCCCAGCAACAGATTTTCGAGCCACAGGATCGAATCGATGTCGAGATGATTGGTGGGTTCGTCAAGTAACAATAAATCGGGTTCGGCGACTAAAGCCTGGCCGAGCAGAACGCGGCGTTTCATGCCACCGGAAAGTTCGTCAAAAGGCTGGTCAGCGGGCAGTGAGAGGCGCGAAATCGTGCTTGAGATCCGGGTTTCAAGATTCCAGGCGTTGTGCGCCTCGATTTGATCCTGATAGCCTTGCATGCGACCTAGGGCATCGTGGTCTGTGGTAGCCTCAACGGCCGCATGATGCCAGTTGGTGATGACCCCGGCGAGTTTACCGATACCCTGGGCGACACAGTCGTAGACGCTGCCTGCAAAGTTCGCTGGTACTTCCTGATTAAGCTCGGCGATACGCAGCTCAGCCGCATGGATGATTTCACCTTCGTCAGCCTTGGTGCCGCCGGTAACAATATTTAACAGGGTCGATTTACCACTGCCATTGCGACCCACCAGGCACACCCGTTCACCGGCTTCGAATGTCAGGTTGACGTTATCGAGCAGCGCCCGGTCACCAAAGCTGTGGTGGAGATTTTTAGCCTGTAGCAACGACATCTGTTTAGAGTGATTAAAACTGCGCTATTATGCGGCTTTCGCGTAGATTTGAAAGTTGATTCGGGGGGCGCTATGTGTGGACGGTTTTTTCTCGATGCCCAGGCGGGCGATATCATCGAGCATTACAATGTGCCACCACCCGACATGTTCACGGCGCGTTACAACATCGCCCCGACCACACCGGTGCTGGCGCTAAGCGATGGGAAACTCAATCTGTATCGCTGGGGTTTGATTCCGTCCTGGGCGAAGGACGTAACCCTGGGTAATCGCATGTTCAACGCGCGAGCAGAAACTGTCGCCGAAAAACCTTCTTTCCGTAATGCCTACAAACGGCGTCGCTGCCTGGTACCGGCCAGTGGATTTTACGAATGGCGCCTCGAGAATGGCCGCAAGCAACCCTATTGCTGCCATATCGATAACCAGCTGTTCTCGATGGCTGGCATCTGGGAGCACTGGCAGGATGCCGAGGGAAATGAAATTCAGACTTGCGCTGTCCTGACCACCGATGCCAAAGGCAGGATGCAGGAACTCCACCAACGCATGCCGGTTTATATCGCGCCGGGGGACTATGACGCGTGGCTTGATTGTAAATTGGATAAAACCGACGCGGCTGACCGGCTGCTGCGTGACACGGCACCGGATTACCAGTACTACACGGTGAGTAGCGCGGTGAGCAATTCGCGCAACGAAGGCCCCGACCTGATCAAGCCAGTTGAATAGTACCCGTCATCCCCGCGCAAACGGAGTTCTTGCAGGGTACTGCTAACGTCAATGGTAACTTCGACGATATTTGACGATTGGGGCGCATTGCTACGGAGTTGGGTGAAAAACATTTTTAACGAGCAAAAATGTATTTCACCCACTGCGACCAGCGATCCAGCTTTGAAAGGGCTAGGAAAGCCGATCACAACTACTGGGTGGTCTTTGCCTTCGAAAACAAATCCCCCGGCTGCTGACCTGGTGAAATTCCGCTATTTTCCTGACACTACGGGGAACATTAACCGGTGTTCCCGACCCTCGCAACGCCGGCTCGGTAGTTCCAGTGCGTGGAATACATTTTTGCCCGTTAAAAATGTTTTCCGCGCTCCCCCTGTACCGTACCCCGGGGCGGGCGTCGAGGAATCGTTAGTGCCAATCAGGCGTCGTTGCCACCATTGCTGATCAAAGTTTCAAGGCGCGTGTCATCAAAGGCTGTTTCAAGCGCTTCGGCGGCTTCATCGACCGCTGCCTGTAAATCCTTGCCGCAATTAGCGACTTCGCGTCGCCACTGTTCCAGGTAAGCGTCGGTGCCCGCCATTTTCGCGCGCATTGCGGCCTTGTCGATTGCTTCGGCGAAACGTTCGGTGAGCACGATTTTGGCCGTGTCGCGGCGCTCCCTGGCAATTACCTGGGCCGGGATGTCGCGCCAGTATACGGTTGTGAGTTTAGCCATCTGACAAGTCTCGAGTAATGTAAGAGCGTGATTGAGCAACGCGAGTATAAAGATGCGCGAGGTCCAAATCCAGCACCAAGTTTAGCGATGGCCATGGACTAAAATTATTGTTTACCACGCCGCGGAATCAAGCGTAGAATTCCGCGCAGTTTTGATTCGGGAACGGAGGAAATTTAAATGCTTAAAGTGGGTTTCATTGGCCTTGGTAACGTCGGCGGGAAGCTCGCTAGCAGCCTGTTACGCAATGGTATCGACTTGACGGTCAGGGACCTGGATAGCGACATCGCGCAACCGTTCCTCGATGGCGGCGCAAAGTGGGCAGATAGTCCCAGAGAGATGGCGCAAAACGTCGATATCATAATCACCTGCCTGCCGAATCCTGCAGCCAGCGCGATGGTGATGGAAGCTGAAGACGGTGCTCTAGTGGGACTCGGCCCCGGCAAAATCTGGGCGGAAATGAGTACCACCGACAAGGACGAAGTGCTACGCCTGGGTGAGAAGGTCAGGGCGGTCGGCGCCGAGCCGGTGGATTGCCCGGTTTCCGGGGGATGCCATCGCGCGGCCACCGGAAATATTGCAATCTTCGCCGGCTGCGAACGCGCGACCTTTGAAACAATGTTGCCACTGTTAACCACCATGGGGCGGCGAATCCTGCACACTGGGGAACTCGGTTCAGCCTCGGTGTTAAAGGTCGTCACCAATTATCTCGCGACTGCGAATCTGCTGAGCCTGTGCGAAGCGCTGGTGACTTCCGAAATCGCCGGTATGGACCTAAACACGACCTACGAGGCGATTCGTATTTCATCAGGCAACTCCTTTGTGCATGAAACCGAAAGCCAGGTGATATTGAATGGCAGTCGCGATATCAGCTTCACCATGGACCTGGTTTGCAAGGATATCGGCCTGTTCAACGATGTCGCAAAACGGGGCGGGCTGGAGCTCGAACTCGCGTCTATGATGCAGCGGATTTTCGAGGAAGGCCAGGAGCGTTATGGGCCGCGCGAACTTTCTCCGAACATTATCAAACGTCTCGAGGAAGCAGCCGGGGTCGAAGTGCTCGCACCTGGCTTCCCCGCGGAAATGTTCGATGACGAACCCGAGGAACCGGGCTACGAAGTCCAGGTGAAGGGCCGCTAACTAACACGTCATCCCCGTGCACTATTGTAGAATTGCGTTGTCGAGGCCGATGAGGAATTGTTGGTGTCAGCTGGCTTTCATACCGCGGCAACAGCAGGAAGACTTGATTTCGATATCGGATTGCCGCATCAATTCATCGAGCCGGGGTTTGATGGCGGTGGCTTCGTCGATACGCCCGAGTTTGGTCAGGCCCTCATGGTAGCCGTGCAAGGCCCAGATGTTGTCGGGATGTTGAGCGCAACGCGGCAACCGATTCCCTATTCCAAGATCGTCTTCGTAATGCATTACCGCTTCTTCGACTCGCCCCTGTTCGATTAACAGGGCGCCGAGCGCATGACGGGGTGGATGCATCCAGGGCCAGGGCTCCGAGTACTCGAGGTGATCGCAGAGCACGATCGCTTCGCGTAAATAGCGAAACCCGAGCTCGTGATTACCGGCGTGATATTCGACTTCACCATTCATCATCGCCTGCGCAACCGCCAGGATATCGCGACTCGGATTGTTAGCCATGATGTGCCATTCAGGCACCTCTTGATAATGCTCATCAAATTGCTGCTGGTAAGCGCGACCCATTTCCAGGTCGCCAAGTGCCGAATGCGCAATCGCTTTGGCGTAAACCAGCAATATCGTCGTAATCGGCACCGCATCGGGATTATCCGGCATATCTTCATCACAGATTTGTTGCCAGAATCCGAATCGCACCAGTACGTGGGCACGACCGGCGTAGTAGCCGTCCAGCGTAGACGCAAGATACCACTTGTCACCCAGGTGTCTTTTGTTCCTGACCAGGTCGCAAATATCATCGGCGCTTTTCAGCGCCTCTTGGAACTGACCGAGAAACATCGATGCCCAGATGTTAAAGTCATGGTTGTGTACTACCGAGATCATGTAAAACTCATTTTTGCCACGTAACTTGACATATTCCTGGTCGACATTAATCGCGCGGCGATTGGCCTCGGCAGCATCCTGCCAATGCCCACAGAGGCTGTCGATATGGCTGGCCATATGCACCAGGTGCCCGGCCTCGGGGCATAGATTGCGCAATTGATCGGCGTAAGTTAGCGCTTTCTCAGGGGTCGGCGACATTTCATAAACGTGAATATAGAAATGCAGGATTCCCGGGTGTGGCTCGAGCTTGTCGCGTTCGACGAGGTGAAGGCCGTGTTCGAGAATAGCGATCGCCTCTTTGGTACAGGCATCTTTGGCCGGGATACCATGTTGCAAATCCCACAGCTTCCATGGCGTCAGATTCATAACCGCCTCGGCACAGAGACAGACAACATCGAGGTCTTCGACGAAATCATCGTACACCCCCCGCATTGCATCGGCGTAATCCTGTGTCCAGTTATCAAGTTCGGCGAGGTCACTGGCAACGGCAGCGGGATGCTTTGCACAGAGCGCATCGATCAGCGCCTGCTCAACCGGACTGGCATTTTGTCTTAACGCGGATGCCCTGGACGCGTATTCGTGGCAGTGGGCAATTGCGTCATCTCGCTCCTGAAAGCCGTACCAGGCCCAGGGCTTGTTATAAAATGGGCCAGCGGCATAGGCGATACCCCAGTAGCCCATTGCGCATTCAGGATCGAGTTCGACAACTCGCGTAAAGCAGCGCACGGCTTCTTCCTGGTTGAATCCGTAGCACCACATCAAACCGCGCATAAACCACGTCTGTGCCGCTTCCACGGAAGTGGTTATTGATCGATTGTAGTTGCCGAGATTGAAGTAATCGCCCATGTGTTACCGCTAATAAAACCTTAATGATTATAGTGATTTATCAGCCAGGCGGTAACGATTTTGTTCTCCGGTGTGTTGCTTTTTATGAGCTAGATTACTATCGCGCCGTTGGACAATCTAGTAACCGACGATTATGCTGCAGGCTCATAAAACGTGGAAAACCGAATGCCGGATTTAAATTATTTAACCCGCTGCAAACCTGATCGTCTCGACCTGAATGCCGGTCAGGAAAGCATGAAAGCAGTGGCGACGATCGGCAACGGCGATTACGACAAGCTCGATTATCGTGATGTGCCGATACCGACAGTTGAACCCGGCGAACTATTGCTCAAGGTACTCGCCGCCGGGGTTAACAACACCGAGATCAATACCCGACTGGGCTGGTATTCATCTTCGGTCACAAGTGGTACCGAGCAATTCGCTGATGGCGATCGTGACAGTGGCAAACTCGCTGATGGCGGGTGGAACGCTGGCACACCGTTCCCATTTATCCAGGGCACGGATTGCTGCGCTGAAGTGGTGGGCCAGGGAAGTGATGTCGGCACCTCATGGACTGGTCAGCGAGTGCTGGTGCGGGCCTGTATGCGTTTGAACGGTTTCGGTTCGCTCGAACACATCTGGATGGCCTCGGATTTCGACGGCGCCTTTGCCCAGTATGTGAAAGTGCCGGCAAGCGAAGTTTTCAAGGTGGACTGTAACTGGAGCGATGTCGAACTGGCGACGATCCCCTGCGCCTATGGAACGGCCGAAAACATGGTGCATCGTGCTGGCGTTGGCGCGAGTGATCAGGTGCTGGTAACCGGGGCCTCGGGTGGCGTAGGCTCCGCCGTGATACAACTGGCAAAACGCCGCGGCGCAAAAGTTATCGCGGTTGTCGGAAAATCCAAGATAGAAGCGGTGGCGAGTCTGGAAATGGACCGGGTAATCGAGCGCGACACCGATCTGGTCACCGAACTGGGTGAGTCGAGCGTGGATGTGATCATCGACAATGTTGCCGGTACCGGATTTACCCCCCTGCTAAAACTCCTCAGCCGTGGCGGTCGTTACGCGTCATCCGGTGCCATCGCGGGGCCGATGGTCAACATGGATATGCGCGATTTTTATCTCAAGGATTTAAGACTTATCGGCTGCACCGCCTGGGATGAACCGGTGTTTCCGAACCTGGTCGGTTATATCGAAAGAAATGAAATTGTCCCATTGGTCGCAAAAACCTTCCCCCTTGAAGATATCGCCAGCGCGCAACAAGAATTCCTCAAAAAACAGCATTTCGGCAACTTCGTCCTGATCCCCCCGCAATAACCTGAGTTCGTCATGCCGGGCTTGACCCGATACGTCGGACCGCGGCATCCATTTCGACGGTTCGCGATCACGCTTGGAAAGCCGGTCAGGCTTTCCAGATTGGGGTCAGTAAAGGCTCTGTAATAGATTGCGGCTCGGAGCCGCAATGACGCTATCGGCTCGGGGCCGCAATGACGCTATCGACTCGGGGGGTCGCAATGACACTATCGACGAGCAGGCCGCAATGACGTTAGGTAAATCTAGAGTTGTTCGGCGATATAAATGAAAAGCGGCAAGGTAAAGAAGGCGACGATGACCTGGAAAGTTACGATACTCGACATCAACTCCGCATTACCTCCCATTTTGCGTGCCATGACATAAGCCGAAGCTGCGGTGGGTACCGCGCCTGCGATAATCGCGACGGTACGCGCGACCCCGTCCAGTCCAACCACCCACGACATAGCGATGACGATGGCCGGCATTCCAATCAGTCGGGTCAATACGCCTGTTGCCAGCAACAATTTATGTTGTGCCGCATGGCCGAGCTTCAGGCTGGCGCCGACCGCGAGCAGTCCCAGCCCCAGCCCGCCGGCACCGATAATATCGATCGCCTCGAACAGGATGTCAGGCACGCCGAACCAGTTGAATAAGAGCCCCACGATACAGGCGATGATCAACGGGTTGGTGGCGATTTTTTTGGCAACCGCGACCACTTGCGGCCGGGTATCGCTGTGTCCATAGACCGATAATACAACGACCGAAATGACGTTCAGCAATGGCACCATGATGGCGAGCGCCAGCGCCGCCAGGGTTACCCCGGCATCGCCATAGAGTGGACCGATAACCGCAATTGCTACGAAACCGTGAAATCGGGTTGCGCCTTGGAATATGCTGCTGAAACTGGGCCCACTTTCCGGAAAACGTTTCCAGATAAATGCCTGAATCAGGATTAACAGTGCCGACATGCCGAGGATCGCAACCACGATGACGGCCATGAAATCGATCACCGGTACGCTGCCAAGATTGGCGCGACTCAGCGTGCGGATAATCAGAAAGGGGAACAGCAGGTAGAAACAGATGTGCTCGATCGCGGACCAAACCGACTCGTCAACTATCCGTGTTCTGAACAGCAGGTAACCGGTAGCGATAATCAGGAAGATCGGGGCGATGGCATTGAGGGTTGTAATCACCGGGTTTTATGCCTGTCCCTGCAATTCATCTTCATAGCTACAGGGTACGGTGCGCGGTTGTAGCGCTGCCTTGGAAACCACCGATTCAAAGGTCGAAACTTCCTTGCTATGCACATCATAGCGGCCGACACGTATCAGGATGCCGTCGGTCTCAAGTCCCAGCACGATCGCGGCGAATTTTACCGGG
>CAXMNA010000028.1:0-2520 GCA_964194715.1 uncultured Gammaproteobacteria bacterium | reverse complement strand
TGAATCTCCCGGATTAGCCCGGCATTGAGGTTTAGCTACCATCACTACTCAGATTAACAGTTGGACTACCGCTATCATCGACGAGTACGTCAAAAACGATGGGTCGGCAACAGACCTGGCAATCTTCGATATATTCCTGCGCCTCTACCGAGCAATCGATTAGTACCTGAATAGATTGCCAGCAATACGGGCATTGGGTATTGATCTCCTCAAGCCGGTTTGCGGTCATTCCCGGGGTCTCATTCGCATTATCTTGCCGCTGTCGGTAGAGAAATAAATCCAGCCTTCGGGACTTTGTGCGAGTGCTCTTATGCGTTCGTTTAAATCACCCAACAAACGCTCCTCGGCAATCGCTTTATTATCCGCTGAAATCAAAACGCGATTCAGATGCCTGAGTTTCAGTGCGCCGGAAAACAGGTTGCCCTGCCATTGCGGGAATGCGGTGGCGGAATACAACATCAAGCTGCCTGGTGCAATGGAAGGAATATAAACCTTGATTGGCTGTTCCATACCCGCTTTTTCAGTGCCTTCTCCAATACTCACCGGGCCCCAGTACTCCTTGCCATAACTGATCACCGGCCAGCCATAATTGGCGCCTTTATGAACCAGGTTTATTTCGTCTCCACCACGCGGACCATGCTCTATCGACCACAATTTGCCACTGCTGGAATCGAATAAAAGTCCCTGTGGATTGCGGTGACCATAACTCCAGATTTCCGGCAACACGTTCCTCTGCAATAAAAAGGGATTATCATGCGGAACGCTGCCATCTAGCATGAGGCGTAAAATAGTGCCCGCATGGTTGCTCAGGATTTGCGCATTGTCGCGTTCGCCCCGATCACCGATACCAAAAAATACATGTCCCTGTTGATCAAAGGCAATGCGACTGCCGAAGTGTCGATAGGAGCTGGTAGCCGAAGCAGTTACCAGCAAGTCCTGCCAGTCAGAGAGCTGGATTCCCCTGCGCCTGGCCCGTGCCAGCGTGGTTACCGCACCTGAAATGGTGCTTTTGCTATAGGTGAAGTATATCCAGTCCTGTGTCGCATAGTCTGGACCTGTTGCAACATCGAGCATGCCACCCTGTCCTCCGGCGTCTACCTCGGCGGCACCTTTCAAGGTGGTGATTTCCAGGCTATCAAGATCCAGGATCTTGATGTCGCCCCCGCGATCGGTAAATATCAGTTCCTGGTCGCTGAGAAAGGCCATGCCCCATGGCACGCCAAGCCCCTGGGCAACCTGCTCCAGTTTAAAACCCGGGTTGGGCTGATTGATTACCTTGGCACCGTTTGCCTGTACCTGTAGTGAGCAAAATACCAGGATTAACGCTAATACCGGGATTAGGACATAGCAGTTGATTTTATTGAACACCAGCAGATCGTTCATGAATTAATCAGAGACTCCCCAGGTGAAAGCTGCAAAAATACGGGTTTCAAAGCCAAATTATAACGCCATTGGACTGTGTGTATTGAATAAACCTGAATACAAGTTTCGTTTTTATCGCAATGCAGGTTGATTCGACGCCAATCAATTCCGACCTGGTACTCATCGGGGGCGGACACAGCCACCTGTTTGTACTGAAATACCTGGCCATGAATCCGGTCCCGGGGATGCGCCTGACCCTGATCACGCGAGATCTGCATACCCCTTACTCGGGCATGCTGCCCGGCTTTATTGCTGGGCACTATGAATATGACGAAGCGCATATAGACTTGAGACCACTGTCCGTCTATGCGCGGGCTCGCCTTATTCGTGCCGAGGTGAATGCTATCGATGTCGAGCAGAAGGTGATAATGATGGCTGATCGGCCACCAGTCGCTTACGACCTGCTATCGATTAATATTGGTTCGAGACCCTCAATGCCCGGGTTCGTGGAGGCAGGCGAAAACCAGTTTGCAGTGAAACCCATCGACTACTTTCTGAATCACTGGCAGAAACTGGAAGCGCGAATACTTGCATCGCCGAAGCCGATTAAACTGGCAATCATCGGAGCTGGCGCAGGCGGCATCGAGCTGGCCCTTTCGCTACAATATCGCATAGGGCAGGCGCTGACGTCATCACCTAAAGTCGATCAGCAACTAACAATCAGCCTGGTTACCGATGACGACCAGATACTATCAACCTTTAGCGAACGGCTGAGACGGCGTTTTCTGCGCGTGCTCAAGTCCCGCAATATCGAGGTGCATTGCAATTCGCGTGTGGAACAATTCAATGATGGTTTTCTTGATGTTGAAAACAGGGATCCAATCGAGTCTGACGCGGTGATCTGGGTAAGCTCGGCATCGGCCCCGGACTGGTTATCGACAACAGGCTTAAAACTCGATAGTGACGGATTTATTGCGGTCAATGACCGTTTACAAAGTTGTTCGCACCCACAGGTGTTCGCCACCGGCGATATCGCCTCGGTCGATCGCTACCCACGCCCGAAATCGGGTGTTTTTGCTGTGCGCCAGGGCATTCCGTTGGCAAAGAACCTGGTGCGTAGTCTTCGAAATCAACCTTTGAAATCATTCAGGCCGCAAA
>CAXMNA010000027.1:0-27149 GCA_964194715.1 uncultured Gammaproteobacteria bacterium | reverse complement strand
GCGATGTGGGTAGCGATATTTCTTGCTGGCTATTTATTTCTTAGTTTTATTTATTAAACATTTCTGAGTCAGACTATATTATTGCCCGACTCAATCGAAGCCGGCGCCGCTCCCCTGTGTGTGCAGCATCATCGGCGCTCTGTCCATCTCAAGATTTCTGCTGACGCCCGGATTTACCACCAAGGCACTCATCTCCGAAGCCGCATTGGTGGAAGGGCTCTCGGCATATGGATTTTGACATTGAAATGAGCAGTGGAAAATAATGATCCAATATCTCGTTCCTACCAGACCGCAAAGAATGGAATTGACGTAATAATTGAAGATATGGTTCCTGAAGACACAGGTTGCAATCTAATGATGATGTCTGCAAGTTTTGCCCTGTGAAAGATCGCTGTTCAGTCAGGGAAGACGTCGACCTATAGACTCACATCAAGGGATACGATCAATTTTTAAAACAGAACCACGAAAGTGAACTCGCTATTCGGCATTAGAGAAAAGTGGGGATTTTTGAACCAGGTTCGAGAATTTTGACTACTGTAGAGACTGAATCAGGCCAAAATAAAAGCCCTATCCATTTGAAATATAAAGACTTTTCGGAAGTTTTTCAGAAATCGGGGGATAGGGCCAGATTGTCTGGCGGAGAAAACCGGTTGGTTTTCTTATGGTGCGACATTGTCTGAAACGGTAGGCGGAACCCTCTCCGATTACAACGACGAACAGGAAGCCGAGCGCGATCATAGAATGACGGCAACCCTGGTAGTGCAGGCCACTGTCGGCATAATCCTGATCTTTTCGCTAGCGTTCCACGTGGCCTCGGTAGGGCTGGTAGGCTTGATGGTAATCGTCCTGTTAACCGCGTTTAACGGCATTGTCGAGGAGCATCAAATTGGTCATGCATTCGAAGAGGCTTTGCCCTTCACCGCGCTGCTGGTAGTATTTTTTGCAATTGTCGCTGTAATACATGAACAGCATTTATTTACACCTGTAATCAACTTGGTACTGGCGATGGATCGGGACCTGCAACCGCTCATGTTTTTTATCGCCAACGGTGTGTTAACGATGATTTCCGATAACGTATTCGTAGCTACGGTTTACATAAATGAGGTTGTCACGGCATTCAATGAGGGTGCCATCGATCGTGGGCAATTTGATATGCTTGCCATCGCTATCAACACCGGCACCAATCTGCCGAGTGTTGCCACACCGAATGGTCAGGCCGCATTCTTATTCCTGCTGACTTCTGCCCTGGCCCCACTGATTCGCCTGTCCTATGTCAAGATGCTATGGATGGCCCTGCCCTATACCATCGTTCTCAGCTGCGTCGGTATGATTGCGATCGTTACCGCTTTCTAGCTCGTATAGCGCTCGATTATTCTGGCTTCGTTTAGTTCGAGCCACTGCAACGCGATAATGGTCGCGGATGACCTGATTTTACCCTCGCGCAGCCACGCGTAAGCCTGTGCTGAATCGATGACCATGACACGGATGTCTTCATGTTCATGGGGAAGCCCATGGATGCCACCCACGCCTTCACTGTCAACGATGCCGCAGAATAGACTGCAGTGTTCGGTAGTGCCACCGGGACTCACGTAATAGCGGCTGATCGTTTCCAGGTCACTGATCGCGCAGCCCGCCTCTTCCTCGCATTCACGCAATGCTACTTCTGGTTCAGACTCTCCGCTTTCGATGACACCAGCCACACATTCGACTAACCAGGGACCGTCGGTATCGTCGATCGCCCCGGCCCGAAACTGCTCGATCAATACCACTTTAGCTCGCAGGGGGTCGTAAGGCAGCACCGCGACCACGGTCCCGCGTTCAAAAATTTCACGCGTAAATACCGGGCTGAAACCGCCACCAAACAATTCGTGCGTGATGCTGTATTCATCCAGTTTGAAGTATTTTTCGAACAACGTGAGGTGTTTATCCAACTTCCATTGGTATTTCACGCTGACATCGACTCCATCAGTTTTTCGACTCGCGCCAGGTCTTCCTCGGTATCGATTCCTGGGCCCGGCAGTGCCTGCGCGATTTCACTATGGATCGAGTAGCCGTTGCAAAGCGCGCGTAATTGTTCCAGCGCCTCGGCCATTTCCAGATCACCAGGTGCAAGCCCGCTAAAGGTTTCGATAAATCCTACCCGGTAAGCATAAATACCGATATGCCCAAAGTATCGTCGATCCTCACCGCAGCGATTATATGGAATGACTGAGCGGCTGAAATAAAGTGCGCGACTCTGGTGATCGTGGACCAGTTTAACGAGGTTCGGATCTTGCGCCTGGGACGCATCGATTTCTTTATGCAGGGTTGCCATGGCGCATTCCTTTGCCGCCAGGTTTGCAGCAACCTGGGTTATATTGACCGCAGGCATCAAGGGCTCATCGCCCTGTAAATTAACTACGATACAGTCCTTGTCCCAATTCAGGCTACGCGTAACTTCGAGAATACGATCAGTACCGCTACGATGCGAATTATCGGTCATACAGGCTTCGCCGCCAAACCCTTCGACGACATCGACAATACGTTGATCGTCGGTTGCGACCACGACCTCGGTCGCATCTGCCTGTTGCGCGGCTCGATAAACCCATTCGATCATCGATTTCCCGTGAATAATGCGCAAGGGCTTGCCAGGCAGGCGCGATGACGCAAAGCGCGCCGGTATCACGATGCGGAAGTCGACGGCCATCCGCCTAACCCAGCGCCTCGACCTCGTCGCTACTGAGTTCGCGCGCTTCCTCGGGCAACATCACCGGAATCCCGTCCCGGATCGGATAGGCAAGCCTCGAAGCTCGCGAAATCAATTCCTGCCGGCTTTTGTCATATATCAACGGTCCCTTGGTAACCGGATCTACCAGTATGTCCAGTAAATGCTTATCCATGATGATGGCTCTCCAGTAGCTGTAAAATCTGATTGCTCAATTCTTCGCTCAACTCAATGTTGAGCGGTACTACCCATAAATTGTCGCGGGCGATGCCTTTTAATTTTACCGCATCCTTATGCGTTACCAGTATTGGCAGATCGGGTTTCAAATTCAAATCCTGAGCGCTGAACTCATGATGGTCCGGGAATTCGTGTTCAATGACATCGATACCCATTTGCGAAAGACTGGCAAAAAATATTTCGGGGAAACCAATGCCCGCCAGCGCATGCACCTGTCGCCCATGGAATTCACTAATATACTTCTTTCGCTCAGGTTGCGACAGGTTCCACACTTCACCCAGAGATTCTATAACCTGGTCGCTATCGCGGTTAATGGTAACGTCAACTCTTTTCAAACGACTGTGCGGTTCACGTAATGGTCCGGCTGGCAACATTAATCCATTGCCAAGAGAAAGGTACCGACAGACTGCAATCTCGATATCACGTTTAAGCGCGTAGTGTTGCAGGCCGTCATCAGAAAGAATGATATCCGTATCAGGATAACGCCCGAGTATAAGGGTCGCCGCAGCAACCCTTTGGGAACCGACGCCAATCGGGCAGCGACATATTTCCGACATCATATTGGCTTCATCGCCAACAGCATTTAGGGTGAGTCCATCGTGCAGAATCTGCACGTTATCTTCATTGCCGCTTTTATAGCCACGCGTAATAATCGCGGGTTGATAACCCTTGTCTTTTAGCAACCGGTACAAGGCAATCACGATAGGTGTCTTACCAGTGCCACCCAGCGTGATATTACCGACGACAATGGTCGTGACGGGAAGTTTTTCCGATTTCAACAAGCGCAGTCGATATCCTAGCCGACGTATACTGGTAGATAGAAAATAGATCAGAGAAAGCGGCGTTAGTAATATGGAGAGCGGGTTCATGGACCATAACCACCAGCCTTGCCTCCTTTGGGTCGATAAACTTACCCAATGTTGCATCAGGGACTTGTTGAGTACCGAGGAGCGAATAATTTTCGGCCGGGAACTTGGCTGTAACCCTCCATCCACTGTGTCACTAAATTGCATCGAGTGCAGTTTTGAATAAATACCCTCATTAACGAGTAATTTGGCATGGGCACCCTGCTCAACAATTTTCCCCTGATCCATGACGAGAATATGATCAGCATGCTCAATCGTGGAGAGCCTATGTGCGATCACCAGGGTAGTACGGTTTTGCATCAAGAGTTCCATCGCATACTGGATATAGCGTTCAGATTCGGTATCGAGCGCCGAAGTGGCCTCATCCAGAATCAAAATCGGCGCATCTTTCAACAACGCGCGGGCAATCGCGATACGTTGTCGTTGACCACCCGATAACAGTACACCACGTTCTCCGACCTCGGTATCTAATTGATCCGGCATATCTGCAATAAACTCCCAGGCATAAGCCTGTTTTGCAGCTTCGATAATATGATCTTCTTCTACCATATGGGTAACACCATAGGCGATGTTATTACGGATAGAGTCATTGAATAGGCGTACATCCTGTCCGACATAGGCAATCTGGCGCCGCAAATCCGAGATACGATATTGATCGAGTCGCTCACCATCGAGACGTACTTCACCGCTATCGTATTCGTAAAGTCGCGGAATAAGATTGACCAGGCTAGACTTGCCGCTTCCAGAACGACCTACTATCGCAACGGTTTGATTGGGCCTGATCTCGAAGCTGATTTCGTCAAGAACGCGTTGATCGCTACGTCGATAACATAACACTACCTTATCGAAGCTAAGCCGACCCTCAGCGCGACCGAGCTCTAAATCACCCTGGTTATGCTCGCTTTCGAGCGAGGTAAACTCGAACACACTTTCACCCGCAGCAATGCCTTTCTGGATACTGGCGTTGATCGAAGACAGAACTCGCATCGGCGCCAGCAGCATGGTCATCGCAAAAATAAACGAAACAAAATCCCCGGTACTGATAACGTTGCGCATCGACTCAGATGTCGCGAAGGCGACAATCGCAGCGAATGAGATGGCAACAACCAGCTGAATCAGCGGCATACTGACCGACTGCACGACTGCCATCTTCAAATGTAATTTGAGATTGGTTTTGTTAACTTTATTAAACTTGTTACGCTCAAATTCATCACCGCCAAAAATTTTAACGATACGGTTAGCATCGACAACTTCCTGCGCTACCTGGGTGACTCCACCCATCGACTGCTGAATATTCTTGCTGATGCTGCGGAAGCGACCAGAAATTCGTACAACGATCAAGAACACGATCGGTCCTGCGATCAGAAATATCGCAGTTAGTTGCCAGTTCAGCCAGATCATGTAACCGAGCAATACAATGATTCGCAGGCTGTCCTGAATGAAAGCCGTTAATGACGATGAAACCGCTCTGGACACCTGCTCGACATCGTAGGAGAAGCGCGTAATGATGGCTGCAGTAGAAGATTGATCGTACTCATCGCTGGTCAGGGTCAGCAATTTTTCAAACATCATTTTACGCAGCGAATTGATGACACTGCGCCCGATGAAATTCATGCAGTAGCCGCGCATGAAGATTGCCGCCATCCGCACCAGGAAAATCAGGATTATCGCCACCGGTATGAGTTTAATTGTCAAAGGATCACGATCGATAAATCCATCATCCATGAGTGGTTTCATCAGGTAGGCGAAGGCGGCATCCGAGGCGGCAAATATAGCCATGCCGATCACCGCCACGAGAAAATATACCTTATGCTCGAAAGCCAGTGATAACAGCGCTCGATAGGCCCTGGCGCCGGTTAGGTTTCCTTCGATTGGCTTCACTGCCTGGATCTCTGTAATTTCACGATTACTCGATCGGACGGGTAGTAGCGATTGAAACCTGCGAGAGCCCAAGTTGACCGATAACATCCATCGCGGTTACCAGAGACTGAACCGGGGAATCGGCATCGGATTGGATCACGATCGGTAACTTGGCACCTGCCATAGTACGCTCCAGGGCAGCTTTCAGGGTTGCACTTTTATTATTGGTCAACTCACGTGAATTTAGAAAGAAGTTACCCCGGGCGTCGATCATCAAATTCAATTTCTGCGGATGCAAAATGGCCTGGTCGGAGTTTGCCTCGGGCAATTTGATCTTCAGCTGCGAGGTCGTATCAAAAGTTGTCGAGACCATGAAGAAAATCAACAATAAAAATACGACATCGATCAAAGGTGTCAAATTTATATTGACGTCTTCTTCGGCATCTCTGCTGTGGAAGTTCATGTATCAGGCCAGCTTCTTGCGATCACCGTGCAGAAATTCGACTAATTTCATCGCTTCCTGCTCCATCGCTACTACCAGTTCATCTATTTTGCGCTTCAAGTGGCGGTGGAAAATAAGACTTGGGATCGCGACCGTCAAACCTGCAGCCGTGGTGATCAGAGCCTCGGAAATTCCTCCTGCCAGCTGACCCGGATCACCCACGCCGATAACGGTAATCGCCGTGAACACGCGAATCATTCCGATTACCGTACCCAGCAGGCCCAACAGTGGCGTAATCGTGGAAATTGTGCCCAAGGTATTCATAAATCTTTCCATTTCATGCACGACATGCCGACCATTTTCTTCGATGCTTTCACGAATTAGATCACGCGACAGATGCCTGTTGATTAAACCGGCTGCCAGCACCCTGCCAAGCGGAGAGCCATTTTCGATTTCGTTGATATGTTGCTCGGTCAAGGCATCGCTACTCAACAGGTTCCAGATACCGGTAAGCAGTTTTTCCGGGATAACTTTCTTTTGACGTAGGGTCCACAATCTTTCGATAATGATGGCGGCGGCAAGTACCGAGCACAACAGTATCGGGATCATCAACCAGCCCCCTGCCTGAACCAGTTCGAACACGCTTAATTCCTCAGAAATAAATGCCGCACATCATACTGTGACAGGCACCTTTTTACCATCGCTGCCAAATGCGTCGAATCGGGTTACGCATGACCTTCACCACCAGGCCTTCGACGCTACTAATCATACTGATCGCTCCATCTCGATCACTGCGATACATACGAGAACCCAGCGCATCATAACGCAAAACTATCTCAGTTCTGGGAAAACCCCATCGATTGTTCCATGCCTGGGTAAAAACCACATGTTTTGGATTTACCCGCTTGACAAAGGGCAGGCTTGAGGACGTATTGCTCCCGTGATGAGGTGCCAGCAATATATCGGCATGCAGTGCTTTACCGTACTTTAGTAGTAACCTGGATTCCTGTGAGGATTCTACATCTCCCGGTATCAAGGCACTGTGATAACCCTTAATAGCCAGGACGCATGAACGATTGTTGCTACTCGAGGTGCCGGTCTGCTGACCCGCGACAAGAAATCTGAAGGCAACGCCGTCCCAACGCCAGTCAGGATATTCATGGCATGATCGCACCGCATGCGGTAGCTCGAATCTTGATCTCAGTTCCCCCGGAGTTCCGGACAAAAGGCTTGATTCCCGGTAGGTACCGAGGAAAGAATTCATACCGCCACTGTGGTCCTGGTCTACATGGCTGATAATTAGCAAATCAGGAATATGAATTCCTTTGCGCCGCAAGACTGGCAGCAATGCCCAGTCGGCAGCGTTGAGAGCGCCAGCTTTGCCCGGACCCAGGTCATAAACCAGGTTATGGTTACGGGTGCGCAATAACAGCGATGTACCCATACCAACATCGAGAAAAACAAGTTCGTAAGCACCGTGCTTAAGCCTGGAGGGTTGCCACAAGACCAAGACAACGAGCGTTATCAGCGCAAATTTTCGACCACCCGGGACGAGCGGCAGCAACAAGGCCGTTATTGAGATAAGCGCCGTCACGAGCAATGGTGCAGGATAGGTAATCGCGATGGATTGTAAACCGGAGCTGATCAGCAAATCGAGATAATCCAACAATACTTCGAGTAACTTGTTTGCCAGATAAAACAATGGCTGCGCCCCACCATACCCCAGCAATGCAAGCAGACAGCCACCTAACACCAACGGCAAAACCGCAAAGCTGATCATGGGTATTGCCACGATATTTGCAAGCAATCCTGCCGGGTTAAACTGGCCGAATATCAGGAGGCCCAGTGGTGCGAACAACAGTGAAAAACAACACTGCAAAGCCAGCAACTGTTGCCACCATCGCATTTTCCCGGGCAGTCGGAACTGAACAAAGGCTATCACCAGTAATGCACCAAAACTCAACCAGAAGGAAGATGAACCTACAGCCCGTGGATCAACGACAAGAATCACCACAACCGTCAACGCGAGAGACTGCAGCAGGTTGATACGGTTTCTGGCCTGTAACGCAAACCAGAGTACGCTAAACATTATCAATGCACGTACCGTTGGGAGGCTGAATCCGGCCAGGGCCGCGTAACTCAACGCCCCAAGAATCGCCAGTAGCGACGCCGTCTGGGAGCGATTCAATCCACTGCGATAAAGACCCAGACGCCAGCAGAATCGTCCAACACCATAAAACAACAGTGACACCATGCCGATATGCAGACCGGAAATGGCAAGCAAGTGCGCCGTACCACTAGACTGGAGCAATCGCTTTTGGGTTACAGGTATATCGCCACGAAATCCTAACGCCAATGCCTTGATCAATCCGCGGTGCTCGCATCGATTGCAACTGCGATCGATATCAAGAGCCAGGCGCATACGCCAATAATCAGCAGATAACCAGCTTGCGGATGTCAGTTTTCTATTTAGGCTCGAGCCACGAACGTATCCCGTTACATCAACGCCCCTGGCAAACTGCCAGGCTTCAGAATCGAAACCAGCGGGATTCAGCTTTCCCCGTGGTTGTTTCAATTTCACCTGAAACTCCCAAAGTTCTCCAGCGAGCGGAACAACCTCGTTCTGGTACCAGTTAAGGCGTGCCAGGCGCGGCATAGGCCCTCTATAATTCTCAATTTCGAGGGCATTTAAATACAGGCTGATACGACCCTGTCCCAGTTGAGGAATATCAGCGACGATTCCACGAATCAGGGTGACCTGGTTGTCATAGCTGCCATCAAGCCGATGCTCAAGATGATAATGAAATGCGGCACTACTCCATAAATAGGCCGATGCAAATAATAGGACGAAACGATAGGCAGGACAGTAATAGCAAAGCAGCAACGTGATCGGCATAAACGCCAACCAGTATTGATCCGGAAGTTCATTGCCATACAGCGCTACGAGCGAACCAAGCACGATGGCAAGTGCTTGTTGAGGCATGCGATCCCTGCCTTATTTCCCTGTTATGTGATTCAACTCTTTGCAGAATATTGAAATAGTGCCGATAATACAATGATCATGGCAAAGAAGATTTTTAGAAGATTTTTGCCGCATCCTGACGTAATCACCAGAAATCGCTGGATCAAGCTACTCGGCCCGCGATTACAGGATCCGTATTTGTGGCACATTAACCGGCGTTCCTGCTCACTAGCGGTTGCGCTGGGAATGTTTTGTGCCTTTATCCCGGTCCCGTTTCAAATGGTTATCGCGGCTGCGTGCGCGATCTGGATCAGGGCTAACATTCTGGTGGCTGTACCCCTCGTCTGGATCAGTAATCCGTTTACGATGGGACCCCTGTATTATTTCTGTTACCTAATCGGGATCGAAATGCTGGGACTCGAGCCACAGGGTTTTCACTTCGAACTGAGCTTCGACTGGTTAATCAATAGTCTTGTTTCTATCTGGCAACCCTTTTTGCTGGGTTGTTTTGCGATTGGGACAATTGTTGCGCTGGGATCCTTTTTGCTGATTCGCATACTGTGGCATCTGCATATCCTGAGGCACATTAAAATACGGGCTAAACGCCGCCACAATCGACGTCGACGAATGCACGGTAAACTGTGAACCTGTTCTGGGTAGTATTAGTCACCGCCACGAGTGTGGTGTTGGGCACCGGACTTTGTTTCTGGCTACTTTACCAGGCGCAAGCGGTGAATTCGACGATATGGATTCTCGAACATATTTTATGCCCGATCATTCGTATCATCGTGTTGTTAATCGTGGTCAGCCAGGTTTATCCCGCAATCGACAGCAATTCCACGAGCTCGGACTTCTGGCAAGTTTTGAGTCAGCAGGGGCAATTCAACAACTTAATCAATATCCTGTTTTTCGCAGGCTTACTACTGGCATTCATACCGTTTGTTAGTCACCCGGTGTTTGCATTGCCGATACAGAGCTTACTGACCATAGCATTGGTGTTTAACTGGCAGTACGCGGGTTCGACCGACTCATTCCTGCTATTCCCATCTGTTGTGACGATGCTGAAATTAATCGCTTACATGTTACTGGCATACTTCGCTACACGCGAGTCAAGCATCTATATTTCGCGTTGGGTCGACAGCCATCTGGCCATCTCGGGCAGTATCCGCCTGGTATCCGATGCAATATACCTGGTTCTGCAAATCCCGGTAATGCTGATTTACTGCAGCTTCCTCAAACAGCAACTGTCTTAACAAAGCCGCCCGAGGTAACTTTGGATTTTAGGTTTCCGGTGTGAGTATGCCGTCATGCATGTACGTGCGATGCTGCATGCGCTCGGCGATAGAAAGGTCGTGGGTTACGACAACCAGTGCGGTATTCATCTCCTGATTCAAGCCCAGCATCAACTCCAGCATTTGGGTTGCAGTATGTTGATCGAGGTTGCCGGTGGGTTCATCTGCAAGTAGGCAACCTGGCTGCGTCACCAGTGCGCGCGCCAATGCCACGCGTTGGCGTTCGCCGCCAGACAGCTCACCCGGTTTGTGATCCGCACGCTGCTCGAGTCCTATTTTTACAAGCCAGGCACGCGCCTCGGCGAGTGCTTTTGGGAAAGTTTCACGGCGCACCAGCAGTGGCATCGCAATATTTTCGACTGCGCTAAATTCAGGCAGCAGGTGATGAAACTGATAAATAAATCCTAGATGCCGATTACGCAACATGCCCAGACTGGATTCGGATAAATCCGACAAACTGCTACCAAAAATTTTGATCTCGCCACCGCTGACATGATCGAGCCCACCAAGCAAATGCATCAGGGTAGACTTGCCAGCACCTGACGCCCCCAGAATGGCGTAACTTTCTCCTGCAGCCACACTGAAATCAACGCCTTTGAGGACTTCGACATTGAGTTTACCCTGCTGGAATACCTTGCGCACTGAGCTGGCTTCAATTACAGCTGCCGCCACTAATCTTCTCCCCTATTCATAGCTTAGCGCTTCGGCGGGCCTGGTTTTGGAAGCCCTAAGTGCAGGATACAAAGTTGCGATTATCGAGATGCCGAAAGACAGCAACGAAATTTTGATGACATCTGCCTGTTTCATTTCGGAAGGTAGATCGGTAATCGGGTAAACCCCCCGCGGTAAAAATTGGGTTTGAAAAAATTGCTCTAGCGCGGGTACGATTACATCGATATGGGAGGCAACCACGATGCCGCTGGCGAGACCAAACAGCGTGCCTATCAAACCGATTAATGTGCCCTGCACCATGAACACCCACATGATTGACAATGGAGACATCCCCAGGGTGCGTAAAATTGCAATGTCGGACTGCTTGTCCGTCACTACCATCACCAGGGTCGATACGATATTAAACGCCGCAACCGCAACGATCAGGGAAAGTATAATGAACATTACGGTTTTCTCGGTTTGCACCGCCTTGAAATAATTGCTATGACGTAGGGTCCAGTCCGATACCCAGTACTCAAGGCCAATGCTCTGCTTGAGATCCTGGTTTACCTGCGGGGCCAGGTCGAGATCATCGAGCTTCAAGCGCAAGCCACTAACTCCCCCGTCAAGCCGAAACAGGCGACTGGCATCCTGGTGATGAATAATCGCACTACTTCGATCGTACTCGTAAACACCGATCTCAAAAATTCCGATAACCTTGAAACGGCGTAAACGCGGCAAAAATCCCAACGGTGATGAAGTCGCCTGCGGGGTCACCATCGTAACGCGGTCTCCGGGGACTACATCCAGCGTGTTTGCCAACCCGCTGCCTAGAATGATGCCGTACTCTCCCGCTTTCAGGTCGCCGAGCTCACCAAATTCCATATTTTCATGAATCTCTGACACTCCGGTTTCATACTCCGGATCAATACCGCGCACCAGCGCGCCACTTACCGAGGATAAGTTTGAAATCATCGCCTCAGCCTCGGTATAAGGGGCACCACCGATAACCGCGGGATGCTCCATGGTTTGTTCACGCAGGGTCTGCCAATCCTGCAACGGACCCCGGAAGCTCGATACCGTGACATGCGAAACCATCCCTAGTATGCGTCCCCTCAACTCATTCTCGAAACCATTCATTACCGACAGAACTACGATTAGCGCCATCACGCCCAGGGCAATTCCGAGCATCGAAATCATCGTGATAAACGAGATAAAATGATTTCGGCGCTTGGCCCGCGTGTAACGCAATCCAACGAAGATTTCGAGCGGTAATTTCATGCGGCGGATTAAACCATGAATACGAGCCTCCCACCACCGCTGCTGTAGAGAAATGCTTCGCTCTTGTCACTCAACAAAGGCATGCTATAGTTAACTACAATGAAACACGGAGACTGAACAACATGCGCACTGGACTAACTATTTTACTCCTAGGTTGTGGCTTAATTCTGCAATCTGCGAGTGCTGGAGATATTTTAACCATCCCCGGCCATGTCCCGGCTGCCAGCAAACAGGTAGTGCCGAATCGCGGGATCAATATGGATGACGTGCTCAGCGAGTTTGGAGAACCTGATGAAAGGTTCGGCCCCGTCGGTGAGCCTCCTATATCGGAGTGGGTTTACGGATCATTCAGGGTTTATTTCGAATATAAGATCGTGCTACATACCGTCGACTTGAACACTATTATTATGCCAAAATAGAACTGCAGTTTAGTTATCCGGTCTGAGACAACTAAAAATATAAAGATCGAAGCTGGAATTACTGATTAAACCGGGCCTGTTTAAACCGGGGAGAGCGACAATGAATACCCAAGGGTTTTTGATTATTTTAACTTCACTGGGACTTGGCCTTTCGAGCTTGAGTTTGCATGCGGCCGAGGTAAACATTACCAATGAAATTGAAAGCGTTTCCGTCAGGCACGGCGAAAATGATGTCAATATCATCCGCAACCAGAATCAGAAAAATACGGTAAATCCGGCATTTGCCAAAACCTCGCGTAAATGCCCACCTTTTTGTATCCAGCCATCCACTCTCGCACCCGGCGTCGAAACCATCGCTGAACTGGAGATGCTCGACTATCTCAGTCGCATGAGTGAAGGCGACGATAGTATCGTTGTCGTTGATTCGCGCACTCCGGACTGGGTAGCCAAGGGCACGATTCCGGGCGCAATTAATATCCCCTGGACCAGTCTTAATCCTGCCAAGGGCGCTGATCCGATTTCGATCGGCGAAATCCTCGAAGAACAATTTAATGCCAGGAATCTCGAGGGCTTGTGGGATTTCAGAAACGTACGAACCCTGGTTATGTTTTGCAATGGGATGTGGTGTGGCCAGTCACCCAATAATATTAAGCTCTTGTTAGGTTTTGGATATCCCGCAGATAAGATCAAATGGTACCGAGGCGGTATGCAAAACTGGGAAATTCTTGGTCTGACCACCGCGAAACCGATACAAGAATAATTTCCTAACAGGCAGAAGTGCCCACACATCTTCTCGAAACTCCAGCGCCTACGACCGCGCCAACGCTCCGCATTGGCCAACTTTATGGTAGCAGCCGCAGCTTACTGCTGAGCGAACAGATCGCGCAGCATCCGGGGCTATCCGTGATTGTCTGTTGCGATATGACCGAGGCCGAACAACTCGAACAGGAAATTCGCTTTTTTAGTAATGAGCAGCCCCGGGTTTATCGCTTCCCGGACCTCGAAACCTTGCCATACGATCAATTTTCACCGCACCAGGATATTATTTCGGAGCGAATACGGTGTCTCGCTTCAATCACAAATGCCGATTCAGGAATCTTGATCCTCCCAGTCAGCACGTTGTTGCAAAAAATTGCACCCCCTGAGTTTATTCACCAGCGATCGCTTAATCTGAAGCCTGGTGATCAAGTCTCGCTGGTAGCCCTGCGTGAGAAACTGAGTCTTTACGGATATCGAGCCGTGTCACAGGTAGAAGAACATGGAGAGTTCAGCGTGCGTGGCTCAATTCTCGATTTATTTCCGATGGGTAGTTCTAAACCATTTCGTATCGATTTTTTCGATGAAGAGGTCGAGTCGATCCGTAGCTTTGATGCAGAGACTCAGCGCTCAGTCGAAATAATTGGGGAGATCAAACTATTACCTGCACAGGAATACCCACTGGACGAAGTTGGCATAAAATACTTCAGGCTAAATTTTCGTGAAACCTTTGATATCGACCCAAACAGCTGCCCTGTATACGTCGATATTTCTGAGGGTATTTCGTCACCGGGCGTTGAGTACTACCTGCCCCTGTTTTTTGAGCGCTTAGTCAGCCTGTTTGACTACCTGCCTCGCAACAGTCGCTTGTTTATTGATGATGCAGCCTTGACGCAAGCAGCATCGTTTGCAGAACAGGTCGCTGATCGCTATGAATCGCGTCGCCATAATTTAGAAAGGCCACTATTGCCCCCGGCCGAGTTATTTCTGGACAGCGACACCCTGGCCGTAAAAATAGAAGATTTTTCGTGCCTGTTTTTTTCAGCGTTCAAACTGGAGCAACTGAGTCATTCGATCGTCAACTGTGATTCTCAGGCGATACCACAATTAACACTACAAGCAAACACCGAGCAGCCAGACAAAGCATTGCGGGCATTTATATCAAAGCCCGGCTTTAAAAAGATCCTGTTCAGCGCCGAATCTGCGGGACGGCGGGAATTTTTGCATGAAATTCTGCGCCACTATTCAATTCAGGCGCATCAGGTTGATACCTGGGATGAATTTTTACGCGACGAAGACCACCGCTATTACATCATCGCATCGGCTTTGCAAAACGGCATGACGCTGCTGAATCAAGGTATTGCCGTCATTGCAGAAAATCAGATTTTCGGTGAACGCGCGATGCAACGACGGCGCCGCAAATATCGCAGAACCCGCGATGCCGAATCGACTATTCAAAGCCTCGAAGACTTGCAGCAGGGCGCACCGGTTGTTCACGAAGACCACGGAGTTGGTCGCTATCAGGGTTTAAAGACCTTAACTGTGTCAGGCATAGCTACCGAGTTTCTCTGTATCGAGTACGCCAACCAGGACAAGCTATACGTACCGGTATCTTCATTACATCTGATCAACCGTTATGCCGGTGCCAGTGAAGAGAATGCGCCGCTACACCGTCTCGGCAGTGATCATTGGCAACGCACACGCAAGAAAGCACAACAGAAGATTCATGATATCGCTGTTGAATTGCTCGATATCCAGGCAAGACGTGAAGCCCTACAGGGATTTGCCCACCAGGTAGCACTTGATGAATACCAGCAATTTGCGAGCGAGTTCCCATTCGAGGAAACTCCCGACCAGGAAACATCGATTGAATCGGTAATAGAAGATATGCAGGCGCAGCGTCCAATGGACCGCATCGTTTGCGGGGACGTCGGTTTCGGCAAAACCGAAGTCTGTATGCGGGCAGCGTTTGTCGCCGCCATATCGGGTTCACAGGTGGCGGTACTGGTACCCACAACCTTACTGGCGCAACAGCATTATCAAAATTTCCTCGATCGATTTGCCAACTGGCCGGTTCGGATTACTTGCCTGACCAGGTTCACTTCGAAGAAGGGTCTTGATAATGACCTGGCGCATATTCAAGCCGGTAAAATCGATATCGTGATTGGCACCCATAAACTCCTGTCCGATGCTATCAAGTACCGCAGCCTTGGCCTGGTCATTATCGACGAAGAACATCGATTTGGGGTTCGTCACAAGGAAAAGCTCAAGGCATTAAGGGCCAGTGTCGATTTACTGACGATGACGGCGACGCCTATACCGCGAACCCTGAACATGTCATTGTCCGGCATGCGCGACCTGTCGATTATCGCCACCCCACCGATGCAACGACATGCGATCAAGACCTTTGTGTCGCGCTGGAATACGGACACTATTGTCGAAGGCTGTCAACGTGAACTTAAACGCGGGGGCCAGATTTACTTTTTGCACAATGAAATTAAATCCATTGAAAGGACCGCTCAAGAATTGCAACAACTATTGCCCGATGCGCGTATCGGAATCGTCCACGGGCGTATGAAAGAAAAAGAACTGGAATCTGTGATGCTGGATTTCTATCACCATCGCTGCAATCTGCTGGTGTGTACCACCATCATCGAAAGCGGTATCGATGTACCGACCGCCAACACAATTTTCATCAACCGTGCCGATAAGCTCGGACTTGCCCAATTGCACCAAATTCGAGGTCGTGTAGGCCGCTCACACCACCGTGCCTATGCCTACCTGATCGTACCACCGGAACGCGCGATGACCAGTGATGCACGTAAGCGTCTGTTAGCAATTGAATCACTGGAAGACCTCGGCGTCGGGTTTACCCTCGCAACTCACGACCTTGAGATTCGTGGAGCAGGCGAAATCCTCGGTGAGGAGCAAAGTGGACAAATTATCGAAATCGGTTTTACCTTGTACTCGGAACTCCTGGAACGCGCCGTACAATCGCTTAAATCAGATCTACCGATCGATTTCGATCAACCAATCATGCGTGCCTCAGAGGTCGATTTTCATATCCCTGCCCTAATTCCGGAAACCTATATCCCGGATATACATCGCCGCCTGATCGAATATAAACGTATCGCTTCCGCGTCGGATGATGCCAGCTTGCGGGAAATTCAGATGGAGTTGATAGATCGTTTCGGCCTGTTGCCTGACCCTCTCAAACACTTGTTCAGGATTACACAGATCAAGTTACAAACCGTAGCACTGGGTGTCGAAAAGATAGATGTGGGCGAGCAAAACGGCAAAATTGTGTTCAATCACAATCCCAATATCGACCCGCTCAAGATAATCGAGTTGATACAAACCGATTCACAACGGTACCGCTTCGATGGGAAACAAACCTTGCGTATTGCCTGTCAAAATGTTGAACTTGAACCTAGATTTAACCAGATAGAGAACCTGCTCAAGAAGCTGACTGCTGAATAATATGTACCAACAATCACTAACCTTTCTGGCGCTTGCAACCCTTCTTTCCGGTGCCGTATCAGCCCAATCCGAGACTGAAGCCAAGGTCATTCCTCATTACGACGTAGAAGTGGTTATTTTCAAGAATATCCAGGCCCCTAAAAGCAGGGAGTTCATACTGCCAGTCACTTCTCCCAGCAAGGATGAGAAAATTCTGGATCTGTCCTCTGCCAGCAGCGTAGCGGCCGCGGGCAAGCTAGGCTACAAAATACTCCCAGATAAACAGTTTCGGCTGGTCGAAGTCGTCAACAAGCTGGCTGAGTCATCCCGCTATGAATTGCTTCTGCACCTCGCATGGCGCCAACCCGGGCTGGAACGAGAACAGGCATTACCGGTCTGGATCAAGGGTGGACGCATATATGGCAACGAGTACACGTCAATTGACGATAAGCTTGAATATCTCGAGAGTGGGTCAAAAACCGGTAGCAATGCTCAAATCGAAGGTAACGCTTACGAATTTGATGAGCAAACCCTGAAATCGCTTGAACTAGAACTGCTGGAACAACAAAAGGCACTGCGCCATCAGGGACTTTATGAGCTCGAAGGTAAAATCACGATCGCGTTGTCGCGTTACCTGCATACTTATACCGACCTTGTTTTAAGACGGCCGCGTCTATCGGTTGACCCTGTGTTGAATAGTTCTGTCCAGGACCGCGCACTGGCTGCCTATTCCGCAGATACGCGCATATTGAACAATCACAGCCTCAAGGAACATCGCCGTATGCGCAGCAAAAACCTGCACTACCTGGACAATCCCGAATTTGCGCTACTAATCCTGATAACGCCCTACAAGGTGCCTGAAAATTTCGAAGAGGCTCCAGTGGAAACAGAAACCAACATAAGCGAGTAGATGAATTCTATCCATCGCGACTATAATCTCTTGACTCGCTGAAGTTCCCTGGCAGACCCCAATAATTAATATGCAAATGCAGTTGCAACTCTTTGCAAGCCTGACAATAATGAACGTTCACGACCACATCAACCAGACGAAAAAATGTCAGAGGAAAGGTTCATGACACGAATTGTCCTATTAGTGCTAGTTTATTTTTTTACGACGAGTCTTTTGTATGCTGAAACAAGGTATATAACCGACGAATCCTTTGTCATGATGCGCACAGGAACCAGTACGACCAACAAAATCATCGCCCAGTTGCGTAGTGGCGCTGCCGTAACATTGGTGGAGGAGGACGTAACTTCGGAGTACTCGCTGGTTGAAACCGACGACGGCAAGACCGGGTATATATTGACCCGTCAGCTGATGGCAATCCCTTCCGCAAAACAAAGATTAGAAGAACTCGAGGCCCGCTTTGGCAAGCAACAAACCCATCTCAACGAACAGTCATCCGAGATCGGCGAACTAAAAAAAGTGCTGGGCCAGGAAAAGTCTGACAATAGCACACTCACCTCCACCCTACGTGCCTCGGAGCGGGAATTATCGGAGGTTCGCACTGCCTCGCAAGAAGCCCTGAGCATCCTCGAGCAAAACAAGCGTTTGCAAACGGTAGTAGACCAACTGCGACAGGAAAAGACAGATCTCAGTGAAATCAACGCCGAGCTTAATGACAGCACCCGGCTCGACTGGTTTGTGCAGGGTGGAGCGGTTATCCTGATTGCATTCGTATTCGGTATCGTAGTAACGCGGATCCGCTGGAAAAAACAGGATTCCTGGGGATCCTATTGAATACGAAGGTATATTCCCCCTACAGAAAAATGGCTCCCGTCACAATCCTAACGGATTGTTGGCGTCCACCTCGTCCATGAAGGGTTTACGGCGATCAACATTGGTTACCTGGTAAATCAACCCTAGCCAGGTGCCAATAACGGCGCTAGCAGTATCTTGCCAGGTATTTTTTAGATTTTTCAACACCAGGTGTTCCGGAAATTCAGGTACCGCCGACTGCCTTACCAGGCTGTTATCAATCCGCCGCTGGAATTCGCGAAGAACAGCCGCGTTAAACTCACTAAGATAATTTTCCGGCATCGGAGGGTAATTTTTTAAATCTCCGGCAATGTACAGGTTCACATCACGCTTGTATTCCTTAAGCAACGAAACGGTATCATATTCCGGATGACCCTGGAAAAAAATGGTACGAAAACCGTCCGGACTGGTCGCCAGATGGACGCATCCATCGTCCCCGGTCACCAGAATTTTCAACCCGGCGGCGGCAAACTGTTGTGGGTAAACACTATTCCAGCGTGAATGCGGCACGTCGAATTCCGAGTTAATATCGTCGACTAGTGGATGCGAAGTAGCTATAACGTCGTGGCGAAAAACGCCCCACTTTTTCCGACGTTGCATCTCGCGTTTCTGTCCATAGCGAAAATCCAGTACGGCGTGGGTCGCGAGACAGGAACACAGTGTCGAAGTCACATTTTCGTGGGCCCAATCGGCAACCTCGATCAACTGATCCCAGAAAACCTCTTTAGAAAGATCGGCACCAATTACATTGGCACCGGTTATTATCAATGCATCGAGGCCCTGTTGTTTAATCTGCTCAAAACTGTCGTAATAATTTTCGATATGATCACGAGCCGAGTCTTCACGCGGTAAAGCATCAAGCGTAAACGGGTGCACAAAAAACTGGGCGATCGGGTTACTTTCACCGATTAGTCGCAAGAATTGCCTTTCAGTGGCAGCAAGTGCTGCGTCAGGCATCATGTTCAGTAAACCGATATGAAGTTCTCGAATATCCTGCTGATTGGCCAGGCCCGGCGTCAATACCTGCAACCCATCCTGCTGTAGCTTGGTAAAAGTGGGCAAATCATTATGAGCAACCAATGGCATTAGGCGTCGTCCCCTTGTTGTCTCTCGATGGCCATTTCCAGCATGTTGTGGAAATCAGTATCGCTTTGCACACGATCGATTTCCTCGGAGGTGACCGTATAGCCCAGTTTTGCGATGGCATCATAGCGAGGCAGGCGTGAGTGAAACAGACGCGGAAAAACCCAGCGTGCAAACTCGTTGGGATCGATCTGGGCCACGTATTCGAGCCCGGTTTCCTGGTAGTAAAACTGCAAATGTTCCTCCAGGAACTCCGGCCGATAGTAGAGTGGCTTGGGATCCGATACCGCGCGCTCAATCAACACTTTCTCCTGCGCGGCATTAGTGACCTGGATATATAGAATTAAAGTATTATCTACCAGGATGTCCATCACGCCGGGTTCATCGAGTTCACAAAGGCTGCCACCGACATCATTGACAAAATGCGGGTAACCGTAAATCTCCTGTGCTTTCTCTATGAAATGCGGGATATCGTGCATCGCATCGACCTCCGCCTGGCGATAAATAGCCTGGCGTTCGATAAACTCGCCGAGTTCAACCCCGCCCAGTTCGGGGTTGCCCAATTTACCGACGAAACTTAACACCGGCCCGAGATCATTAACCCGGATATTGTTTTTAATGTAAATCCAGTCGTTACGCAGTAGCTCCTTAAGGAACGGGATCTTGATTGCCTGGTGCTTGATCATGTCGACAATGTGTTCGTCGAGGTAACGCGTACCAATGCGATAGTCGCCCGAGTAATGGAACCAGTTACTGCCACGCAGCTTGGCGGACAGATACGACTTACCCACCCCGGACATACCGACCAGGGTGACTGTTTTATTTTCCCAGGCACGGAATTCTTCGATGCTGAATTTCAAAACTGGCTCCACTTGGTTTAGCGCCCGAATTATGCATCAACCGGGGCCCGGACGAAACCTGAAGTTATGCTTTACCCAAGACTCGTACCGTCTATAATCCACAATCATTTTTTCCTGGAAGCAAGGTGGAACTCGAATTCGACTACGTTATTATCGGTGCAGGTTCCGCCGGATGCGTACTTGCCAACCGTCTCAGTGCCAACGGCAAACATCGGGTGCTGGTGCTCGAAGCCGGTGGTAGTGACAGGCGCTTCTGGATTCAAACGCCAATCGGCTACGGCAGGACCTTTTATGACCCCGCGGTTAACTGGATGTATATGACCGAAGCGGACCCGGGCACCAATGACCGCCAGAGCTACTGGCCACGCGGCAAGGTGCTGGGAGGGTCAAGTTCGATAAACGCGATGGTTTACATCCGCGGCCAGGCAGCAGACTATGATGACTGGCGCGACCTTGGTAACGAGGGCTGGGGATGGAGCGATGTGCTCCCCTACTTTAAAAAATCGGAGGCCAGCGATGATGGTGGCAATCAATACCGCGGCGCCGACGGTCCGCTCTACGTTAGCAATGTTAGCACCCAGCATCATCCCCTGTGCCAGCGTTTTTTTGCAGCAGCGCAGCAATGTGGTTTCGAATTCAATCCGGATTTCAATGGCGAGACCCAGGAGGGCGTCGGCTACTATCAGATTACGACCCGCAATGGACGCCGCATGTCGGCGGCGCGTGCCTACTTGCACCCGGCGCTCAAGCGCGATAATTGTGACGTCATTACACATGCCCATGTGACCCGCATCCTGTTTACCGGCAACACCGCCGACGGTGTTGAATTCCTGCAGGATGGGCAACGCCGCCAGGTCAGGGCGCGACGAGAAGTCATAGTCAGCGCCGGCACTGTCAACTCGCCACAAATTCTGCAGCTGTCGGGCATCGGCGAACTAGCCTTGCTCAAAAAATATGGCATCGATCCACTGGTTGAGCTACCTGGCGTCGGTCAAAATCTTCAGGATCATCTGGATTGCTGTTACTACTATCGCTCGCGCCTGCCTACGCTGAACAATCAGATCTCCCCCTGGTGGGGGAAACTGTTGGCCGGGATGCAATATATACTGTTCAGAAACGGGCTATTGTCGCTCAGCATTAACCAGGCTGGCGGTTTTATAAAAAGCCACCCGTCACGTCCACGCCCGAACATCCAGATCTATTTTAACCCGATGTCCTACACTACTGCGCCGCCTGGAAAACGACCCTTGATGCGACCCGACTCTTACCCGGGATTCGTCAATTCGATCGGTCAGATTCGCCCCTTGAGCCGCGGCTATCTGCAAATCGATTCGGCTGACCCGCTCGCAGCGGTCAGGATTTACCCCAACTATTTATCACACGAAGAAGACGTGAAACAAATGCTCGAAGGCGTGGGTTTATTACGTAAACTAGCCAGCTGCCCTGCTCTGGCGGAAATTATCGAGGAAGAAATAACGCCCGGTGCCGAGGTTCGAAGTGATACTGATTTGATCGCTGACATTCGCACGCGCAGCTCTACCGTGTTTCACCCCACTTCAAGCTGTATGATGGGTCCAGATCAAAAAACCGCTGTCGTCGATACCAGGTGCCGGGTGTATGGAACGCAGCAACTCAGGGTAGTCGATGCATCGGTTTTCCCGACCGTAATTTCGGGCAATACCAATGCGCCGGTAATAATGGTGGCCGAAAAAGCTGCGGACATGATACTTGCCTGACAGGAGCATCACAGTTTCCAGCAAGCAGATTTCATTAGACGCACGCAACATCGACAATCCGGTCCTCGGGTTCAGCGCGATGCTACTGAGTATCCTGCTTTTTTCAGTCATGGATGCAAGCGTAAAATGGCTTGGGGCCACTTATCCCACAGCACAGATTATGTTTTTCCGTTGCACCGTGGCGCTGGCGCCCGTGCTCGTCATTATCCTGATGCGCGGAGGTTGGAGCATTCTAAGAACCAACCAAAAGAACCTGCACCTGCTGCGCAGCGTGCTGGGCATTGCGGCGATGGGCTTTGCTTTCTACGCATTTTCATTGATGCCGTTGGCGGAAGCGATATCGATTCTGCACACCGCACCGCTGTTCATGACAGCATTATCCGTTATCCTGCTACGTGAATCAGTCGGTATTCGTCGCTGGTCAGCCATCATCCTCGGGTTTATCGGTATGTTATTGGTAGTGCGACCCGGTGCCGATATGCTTGCAAGCGGCAGCCTCTTTATGCTGGCTGCCGCATTCTTGATCGGCTGCACCACGATTGTTATTCGCCATCTCGGAAAGATCGACGATCCTGTCTGTATCACTTTTTACTTTACCGTCACCGGGGTAGCAGTTAGCACCGTTGGCATTTTTATCCAGGGCTGGCAACAGCCTCCCGTGATGGACCTCGCATTACTCGTCATGGTTGGATTGTTCGGGGGCATAGCGCAATACCTGATGACCCTGAGCTATCAACACCTCGCGGTTGGAGTCGTGGCACCGCTAAAATACCTGACGATTGTTTTTGGTGGCAGCATCGCCTTCCTGGTTTGGGATGAAGTGCCAGATCTGCAAGGCGTATTCGGCATCAGCATAATTATTGTAAGCGGGCTTTATACACTGCACCGCGAATTGGTTCGCGGCGTCAGGATGCGGGCATGACAGACGGGTATCATCTCCGTGCTTATCTGCTGCTGATTGTTACCACCTGGTGCTGGGGACTTAACGCGATATTCAGCAAACTTGCTGTTGGCGAGATTTCCCCGATGCAGCTGGTTACTTTTCGTTGGCTGGGAGTGGTCATTTTACTGGCGATTTTCGCTCGCAAACACATTATTCGTGACTGGCCGATTTTGCGGCGCCACCTGCCGTTTCTTTGCGTCATGGGCAGCTGCGGCTTTACCGCCTTCAACGCCCTGTTTTACGTCGCCGGACACCATACTACGGCGATCAATATCGGAATACTCCAGGGCTCTATCCCGATTTACGTGTTACTTGGCAGCTGGCTGCTGTGGCGTCACCAGGTTACGAGGGTGCAAGTACTGGGCTGGTTCATAACCATGCTCGGAGTAATTATTGTAGCTGCGGGTGGTGACTTGAATGAATTGCAAAGCCTGTCGGTAAATCGTGGTGATCTGTTCATGTTGATCGCCTGTTTGTTATACGCCGCCTATTCGATCGGGTTGAGTCGCAAACCTAATGTCAGCGCATTTGGACTGTTCGCAATCATGGCAACCGTGGCCTGGTTGGTTTCAATTCCGCTGGTTGCGATCGAGACCTATCAGCAGGGTTGGCAAATGCCTTCACCCATCGGTTGGACCATCGCGTTGTTGACAACCTTATTACCTTCGTTGGTAGCGCAAACCTTTTTTATCAAAAGCGTCACCCTGATCGGCCCCGGCAGAGCTGGCGTCTTTGTCAACCTGGTGCCGGTATTTGCATCGATAATGGCCGTGGTTTTCCTGCGTGAATCTTTCCAGACGCACCACGCACTTTCATTAATACTGGTGCTTGGAGGTATCGGGTTGTCCGAGATGGGTCGAGTTAAACAGGCCCACTAATCTTTGTTCGATTTTTAGTCGCTGCTAATCTCAAGCGTGATCATGCCGAGCGACTCCATAACTTCAAACACCATGTCATCGGCATGCTGACAAGAGAATGCTATCTGGTCGAAAGTAGCGTGACCCATATCCCAATTATCGATGTCATCGAGTATATTTTGTGTTTCCTGATCATCGAGGGGTGGCACATAAGTGCTGAGACTGTTCGCCAGGTATATCAGGTGCGTAGCATCGCGATTCGGGCCATCGTGAACCACCTCGTGGTGATTGCGGGCGCAATCAATCAACAGCTGGGGCAGACCCCAGTGTTGCATTAGCGCTTCACCCACCGCTGTATGGGTAACACCAACCTGGCTCAATTCCGCACTCAACACATCGATCCGTTTTTGAATCGCGTATTCTTCTGCTGCAAGCATGCGCTCCGGAAATTTATTAATCAGCAACAGCTTGCCGATATCATGCAGTAAGCCCGCGGTAAACATCGATTCTGGTTCTTGAATGGCACTAACATGTGTTGCCAGCTGACGCGCGATTATCGCGGTCTTGATACTGTGCTGCCAAAAAACCTGCATCGAGAAAGCGGGATTGTCTTGTACGCTAAACACGCCTCGGAGAACCGAGCCAATCAAAATATGCTTCAATCTTTCGCGGCCCAGCAATGAAACCGCCTGGGCAACCGAGGAAACCTCGTTGGGCATCCCATAGTATGCGCTGTTGACCATTTTCAACACGCGGGTGGCAATCGCGGGGTCGTTTTGTACGGTACCGCCAATCTGCTGAACGCTGCTGGATTCGTCTTCGAGCTGCTCGGAAACACGCAGGTAGATTTCGGGCAGGCTGGGCAAATCCTGGCCCTTACCAATCAGCTGCTCCAGGGTAACGGGTTGTTGAATATCGAGTTCGGCACTTCGCATCATGCTAGTGAGCATAGCAGAGTTATCTTGAATAACAGGATCGTTCGCCTGGAGGATTTATAGCTCGTAAAAGCCCGAATCTGCAATCACTACTGCAGGAAAATAATTGAATTTAAACCCTTTTTAATTAAGTGCTTATGGTATCTTTCGAAAGTAAATTCTTGTCTTTCTCTGGCTCAACATTACTGCACTAGAGTAATCAAAAAACTAGACTCTTTGATCATCGACGATGACCACGTTATCGGTTTCGTAGCCGTTAGTTTCGCAAGTGCCACTCATACCTACTATCTGACCGTCAGCCAGTGTTCCGCCAGGTGCTATTATACTGCCGTCATTATCTATAGTTACTGTTAAAATTTCCAAATTATCTGCTAAACCAACCTTGAGCTGATCGGTTGCAACACCGCAAACGGCAGTAGCATCCGGGTCTAAAGTCAGAGTGTCCGTGTCAACTAACAGTATCAAGCCTGTCACCTGCTCGGAATTTAACGCGCTTTTATCGACGATCACTAGTGCGGCTTTCAATACAGGATCACCGACAAGATTCAATACACCATCCACCTTTACCGGCAAGGTTTCTATTACGTCAAGCGGACCTAGTATTTCACCAGCTTTGGATACGATCCGGGTTCCGTTGAAAGGTTTTCCGTTAACATCAACATCGCCTTGCTGGTACATCACTGCGAGGACACCATCGGTAAGAATCGGGCCGCCTGACAAAACAGTCATATCAAAACCGGTTTCAACTGGATTGGCATCCACAATACCTTCAACTTGAAGGAAACCACCTAATTCAGCAACCAGGGCATCCAGCTGCATCAACGGGTGATACTCATCAGGTTCAAAATCATCATAATCAGAATCACTCCAAGACCTTGGCCACCCCACGACGGTAACCTCGAGGCCCAGCTTGTCCTCGGACAATAATTCGGCAAGCGAGCGAGGTGCACCTTCTGCACCACCGAATTCCTGATTATCAAAATAGGCTGAGTCAATGCCAAAATGAACTTTGACACAACCCTGGTTATCCATATCTTTACTTGGGATCGCATTGCAAAGTAACAGCGATTGCGTATTGACATTAATCTTAGCGATTACCCCGGTCAGGCGAACCAGCTTGCTATCGAAAGCTTCGTTAAGAACATCAACAAAAATGACGGGGCGGAAGTTGAACCCATTATTATTTCCGACGATATGAAAGGAGTTACCCATATCCATATCCACTTGCAGGGTTACTACCTCATCGGCGACCACGTGGAAGCAATCTCGTACAACCAGGTCGAGCTTGCCATTACCGGGTAAATTAGGGTGGTAAGTTTCGTTATCGTCAGCCAAAACCAGCTCAAGATCACTCAGTATCAGCCGTATCTTGCAGTACTCGCCAGCCGGCACATTATCATTGAAAGCCAGAGGAATAGACTCATTCCTGAGTCTGAGTAAATCAAATGTCTGTGCTTCACCCGAGTACAGAGATACACGACCATTATCCTCCGATCCCAGCAGCTCGACCTTTATTATTGAAGCATTAATTGAATCAAACAGCGCGGGATCAGCCGGCATATCGGTTAGCAAGATGCCGACCGTACCTTTTCCCTGGTTGGCGGTATCATTTGAATCACCATTACCACTACCACCACAAGAGACTAAGCTTACAACTAGGCTTGCGCCAAGAAATAGCACTGCTAAACGCTGGATGAACTGTGTCATGAGAATCCTCTAGTAAATGAAATCTTTATTTTGGGAATACTATACCAAATTAATGCAAGGCACTATAAGCGACTTCAAAGGGGTAAGTGGTACATTATTTAGCTACACCTAAAAAAATGAAATCTTAGAATTTACATTAATAATCTCTCATAAATTTTTGATATATAAAGGTTAGAAGATAATGCACTGGAGAGATTGTGCCGAGCATCCAGCCCGGCACTCCTGCGGCTGGCCTACGGCCAATCTCCGGGGCCGCGTTAAAGCGCGGCGAAATGTAGCAATAAGCAGTGTAATTGAGCCTTAATTAGTGGTGTGCTGGTACAGTATTGCTACATATGCA
>CAXMNA010000026.1:0-4283 GCA_964194715.1 uncultured Gammaproteobacteria bacterium | reverse complement strand
TTTTGTCATATTTATCGCAGCAGCCGTAAAGTCGATACCTATTTATACCTGGTAGACAAGGACGATTTTTCGATCTTGCCGGATAACCTGCTTAGCCTGTTCGGTGATCCCGAATTCAGCTTCAGCTTCGAACTGGCAGTCGATAAAAAACTGGCAAGGGAGGACACGGCTGAGGTACTGGAGAATCTGAAGTCGCAGGGTTATCACCTGCAATTACAAAGTGATGTACTGGTAGAGCAGATGCTGGCGATGAAATCGGTTAACTGAGGACGACTGCCGTCTCAGAGACGATCACGCAGGGCGTAGTAACTCATACCTAGCACCAGTCCGGGCCAGCGTAGCCAGTCGCCGCCTGGAAAAGATCGCGTCGGCAGTTTGCCAAACAGGTCAAATTTCTCGGTTTCACCGGCAATTGCATCGGCGATGAGCTTTCCGGCCAGAGTCGATAACGCGATACCATGCCCGGAGTAGCCCTGTGCAAAATAGGTGTTGTGCCTGCCCAGGCGGCCAAAGTGTGGCATGCGGTTGAGTGTCACCGCTAGGGTGCCTCCCCAGGCGTATTCGATCGGTGTATCGGCCAGCTGGGGGTAAATTTTCAGCAAAGGCTTGCGTACAAATGATTCGATATCGCGGGGGAACCTGGAACTGTAGTTTTCACCCCCGCCAAACAGTAATCTTTTGTCCGCGGACAGGCGGTAGTAATTGACCACGAAGCGGGAATCGGCGAATGCAATATCCTGCGGATTAATTTCATTCACACGTTCCTCACTCAATGGTTCGGTGGCGACGATGAAATTATTAATTGGCATGATTTTACCGGATAAACGCTTGTCCAGCCCGCCAAGATATCCATTACAGGCCAGTACAATCGAATCGGCTTCCACCGTGCCGCGGTTGGTCAGTACGCGTGTGATTTTGCCTTCCTGATAGCTCTCCACCACGGTGTTTTCGTGCAGGATCGCGCCATTTTTTATCGCCGCTTCGGCTATTCCAAGTGCGTAGTTAAGTGGATGCAAATGGCTGGCGCCCAGGTCGAGGCTGCCCCCGTAATAGTTGTCGCTGCCGACCAGTGCTGCCATTTCCGCGCGCTCAAGATATTCAATCGAATCGTATTGATAATGCTCGCGGAGGTGGTCGACATTGGCGCGTGTATGGCCGGCGTAGCCCGGTTTATGATCGGGATGTGCAACGCCTGGTTTCAGATCGCAGTCAATTTCATAGTCGGCGATCAAACTCCGGGCGATTGCCTTGGCGTCCTGTGCCAGGTCCCAGAGCGCTCGCGCGGTGGTTTTTCCGAGCAACTTTTCCAGTTCAATCTGTTTTTTACGCTGCCCGCTGCCAAGCTGCCCGCCGTTTCGACCCGAGGCTCCCCAGCCTACCTTGCGGGCCTCGAGCAGTATAACTTTATAGCCATTTTTTGACAGGTGCAGCGCGGTGGACAGCCCGGTGTAGCCCCCACCAATCACGCAAACATCGGCACGACTGGATCCGTCTAGCGGGTTAGTGTCGGGACCTCGATTCCGACTTGCATGATAATAGGAATTCGGATAGTCGGCCGTATCGCTTCTATCTTGCGTGAGTTTAAATGCCATGAATCATCGGTCACAATTATTTCAGGTCTTTTTGGGTCTGATCCAGGCTCTTCCAGGCACGCTCGAAGAAAACATCAATATCCGATTTTTGCATCACCAACGGCGGCGAAACAATCATCGTATCGCCAACTGCTCGCATGACTAGACCATTATCGAAGCAATGTGTCCGACAAATTAAGCCGGCGCCCCTGTCCTTATTAAATTTAACGTAGTTGTCCTTGTTTTCAACCAATTCGAGTGCACCCAGCATGCCGACGCCACGAGCTTCGCCCACCAGTGGGTGGTCGCCCAGTTCGCGCAGGCGTTTCTGGAAATAGGGGGCGGTTGATTCGCGCACGATTTCGACGATATTTTCACGTTGCATCAGGCGGATATTGGCTGCAGCTACGGCTGCGCAAACCGGATGACCGGAATAGGTATAGCCGTGGTTGAACTCACCACCCTGGTTAACCAGTACGTCGGCGATTCGGTCAGAAACCATCACACCACCAATCGGCAGGTAACCCGAAGACATACCCTTGGCCATCGGCATCAGGTCGGGTTTGAGATCCAGCAGGTCGCTGCCAAACCAGTGGCCGGTGCGGCCGAAACCACATATCACTTCGTCTGCGATGAACAGTATTTCGTATTGGGCGCAGATTTTCTTCACTTCGCTCCAGTAACTGTCGGGCGGTACTATCACGCCACCAGCGCCCTGAATAGGTTCGGCGATGAATGCCGCAACCCGGTCTTCCCCAAGCTCTTCGATTTTGTCGGCGAGCGACTGTGCCACCTCGCGGCCGAACGCTTCGCTGTCCAGGTCTTTACCCAGTTCGCAGCGTTTACCGAACCAGTATGGCTGCTCAACGTGGACAATATTCGGAATTATGCCGCCTTGCTTGTGCATATCGGCCATACCGCCGAGGCTCGAAGCGGCGATTGTGCTGCCATGGTAGGCGTTCTTGCGGCTGATGATGACGCGCTTTTCAGGTTTACCAAGGATATCCCAGTAACGCCAGACCACGCGAAGCACGGTGTCGTTGGCTTCGGAACCGGAGCTGGTAAAAAACGTATGATTCATGTGCGCGGGAGTCACTTCGGCGAGTAATGCGCCCAGCTCTGCCACGGGTGGGTGAGAGGTTTTAAAAAACGCATTGTAAAAGGGTAACTGCTTGATCTGCTTATGCGCGGCATCGATCAATTCCTGTCGACCGTAACCCATGTTCACACACCATAGACCCGCCATCGCGTCGAGGTATTCGTTGCCGTCGGAATCGGTTAGATAAATACCCTGTGCCGATTCGATGATACGTGCGGCATTATCCTTCAAATCCTTCGGATTGGTGAAGGGATGGAGGTGATGAGCACTGTCGAGACCCTGCCATCTCTCGGTGTTATTGGCAGACAGGGTTGCGGATTGCTGGTTCATGATTGTCTCCTGTTTAGACCGACTATTTCAGAGTAATGAAGCACGTGGAATGGGGTAAATTTCAACGTTATTGCTATATTGTGATCACAAAAGATCGAGAAGTCAACACCGGCAATTGGCTATATAAAATAAGGCTTAACGAGACTGCCAATTGACAGTTTAATCTCGCCTGTGATAGATTTTACCGATCAAAGGTGATCACATAAATTTATACAGGTATTCAGCATGAATCCGACATTCAGTTTACGCACAAGGCAGGAGAAGGGTGGTACACCTCCACTCAAGGAATGGGGAGTCGACTGCGAATATGGGGTTCTCAGGGATGTGTTGCTTGGACCGGCAGATCACTATCAGTGGTTAGAAACCAGTTCGGTTTCAAAAAAGAGTATTCGTAGAAATTACCAGTTCGATGGCGAGGTCGCCCGCGCACAACACGCGGAAATGGTGGCTGCCTATGATTCAGCCGGGGTCACAGTACACTTGCATGCGCCCGACCCTGCCTTACCCTATCAGATATTTGCGCGCGACTCGTCGGTGATGACGCCGTTCGGGGCGATAATTACCAGCATGGCCAACTGGTGGCGGCGTGGTGAAACCTATCGCGCAATAGAAACTTACGAAAGACTCGGAATCCCTGTTTATGACTATGTCACGGCCGGAACTTTCGAGGGTGGCGATTTTAATGTGATCGAACCCGGTACGGTGCTGATCGGCTGGGAAGGTGATGAGGGCCGCAGCCAGGAGTCATCGGCCCTACAATTGAAGACCTGGTTTGAGGCCGAAGGATGGGAGGTCAAATTAACCGATATCGACCCCTTCTACGTGCATATCGATTTAATGGTAGTGATGCTGGCACCAAAGCTGGCAGCGGTATGCCTGGAATCAACCGATCCGGACCTGGTCGAATGGTTAAAGTCGAAATCGATTGAGATAGTTGCGGTGCCATTCAAAGACACGCTCGACCTCGGCTGCAATGTTGTTGCGCTTGGCAACGACAGGGTTTTATTACCCGAAAAAAGCCTTGTACTAAAGGAAAAGGCGCGCGCCCTTGGGCTTGAAATTTACGATCCGGATGTTTCGATGATTACGCCCGGTGGTGGCGGTGTGCATTGCATGTGCCAGGCACTAAAACGCGATCCGGGGTAAATCAGCTATATGGCCCCCTTATCCGGACCGAGATCTAGCTGAAATTGAACAGGGAGTTGAACAAAGGGCCTGATTCAGTTCGTCAGGTTTAGTGCCATCGATATTGCCAGATCGGATCGGCAAGCATTGCCCAGTAA